>JAPXSY010000077.1:0-12651 GCA_033812795.1 Kiritimatiellia bacterium | reverse complement strand
GCGGATAGAGGGTAGCCAGATTTACACTCTGAGACAAGCCGGAAAAGGCAATCGGTTAGTGACAGGGGGAAGAGTTGTCGCGTACGAGTACGTGAACGGGGTATGGCCAACGTTCACGTTCACAGCGCAGCGGTGTACGTTCACGTTCTCCAGATCGGTGTCGGTATCGCTATCGCTATCGGGTTCGAAATCGACTGTTGCGCCCACGCAGTGGCTCGCAGCGACAAGTGTAATGATGGCGGCGATCCCGATCCCGATCCCGATGGCGATAGCGATGGCACCGCAATGGAACCCCTGAAACGCATGACCTTTGATCGCACCCCTGTTACTAACCGATTACCCTGAAAAGGCAACAACGAGATTCTCAAAGTAAATGCGACCTTCCCCCATGGGGGAAGGGAAGGCATCCCGCCCGTCCCTCTCCGCCGCCCCCCGCCCCTCCCTGGAGCAACTAAATGTCACTGGTCGCATCAACCCCGTTCGGAAGAAGTGAATGCGACCACCCCAGTCGCATTTACTTTGCCAAGTGAGGTCACGGCGGCAGGCGCAGTCATAAGCTTGCGCGGAGAGGGAGGATGGAATATACTTTTCTTTTCAAAAACGCGAGGTTTTCTATGTTAGACATCAAACGGATCCGAGAGCATTTCGATGAGGTTGCCGAGGGCTTGCGCCGGCGTGGCGCACCAGTGGCGTTGGCGGAAAGCGCCCGCGATCTGGATGCGCAGAGGCGAACGCTGGTCACGCAGACGGACGAACTCAAAACGCTTCGTAACGCGCGATCGAAAGAGATCGGCGCACTCAAAAAAGCCGGACAGGATACAGCGGTGGTGCAGGCCGAGGTGCGCGCGATCGGGGACCGGATCACGGATCTTGATGCCCAAATCCGCACCGTCGAGGAGGCGTTGGAAAAGGCCATGCTGATGATCCCGAATGTGCCGTGCGCCACCATCCCGACCGGGCCGGACGCCTCGGCCAACCGCGTGGCAAAGGTACAGGGAACCGCCAAAACGTTCGATTTCAAGCCGCTCGACCATATCGCACTGGGAGAAAAGCTCGGCCTCTTCGATCTGCCGCGTGGCGTGAAGCTCACGGGCTCGGGGTTCCCGCTGCTGTTGGGCAACGGCTCCAAACTCCAGCGCGCGCTGATCCAGTATATGCTGGACCTGCACACCGAACGCCACGGCTACACCGAGATGCTGCCGCCCTTTCTCGTCAACACCGCCTCCATGCGCGGCACGGGTCAATTGCCCAAGATGGCAGAGGACATGTACCACTGCGAGATCGATGACTTCTGGCTGATCCCCACAGCCGAAGTGCCGGTGACCAACTATTACCGCGACGAGATCATCGACCGCCCGCTCCCGATCTACTTTACCGCCTACACGCCTTGCTTCCGCCGTGAGGCGGGTTCGGCGGGCAAAGATACGCGCGGGATCCTGCGCGTGCACCAGTTCGACAAGGTGGAGATGGTAAAGTTCGTGGAGCCGGAAACCTCGTACGCCGAGTTGGAGACCCTGGTCGCGAACGCCGAGGACGTGCTCACAGGACTGGGCCTGCACTACCGCATCCTTGAACTCTGCTCAGGCGACATCAGCTTCGCGGCCGCGAAGTGCTACGACATCGAGTTGTGGGCACCGGGCCAGCAGGCCTGGCTGGAGGTCTCCTCCTGCTCGAACTTCGAGGACTTCCAGGCCCGCCGCCTGAACTGCCGTTACCGCGATGCGAACGGCAAGACGCGCCTCGTGCATACGCTCAACGGCTCGGGTGTGGCGCTGCCGCGCCTGATGATCGCGATTCTGGAACAGTTCCAGCAGGCCGACGGCTCCGTGGTGCTGCCCGAGGCGATCCGCCCTTACCTGCGCGGCCTCGAGCGGCTTGAACCGGTTTCCGCATAGCCGACCCTGCTTTGCTTCAGACAGAACAGGACAAACGCCTGACATCGGCAAGCATGAGCCGACGAAAGGCGAGAAGCGGTGGATGGAAGAGTAAAGGTTCGGTTCTGTTCCTGAACTAGCAGAACGAAAGGACCAGACATGTGTAACCGACGGAAAAAAACGGAGGGCCTTTACCAAGTTTCTTTCGGGACGGCCACATGTCTGGCGGCCCTTCTGACTGTGGCGACCAGCGGCTTGGGTTCACAAGGCGCGGGGTTCCCAAGTCGCGGGCCGGATGCCGACATCCGCCGTGCGTTCGTCACGCCGCCGCCAGGTTATGGTGAAGTGCCTTTCTGGTGGTGGACCGGCGAGCGGCTGGACAAGGAGCGCCTGCTCTGGCAGTTGGAGCAGCTGCATAAGGCCGGAATCTCCGGCACGCAGATCAACTACGCGCACACGCGCTCGGACGGCTGGAAAACCGAGACGGTGGAGCCCCCGATCTTCTCCGAAGCGTGGTGGGATGTGTTCGTCTTTATGGCCAAAGAATCAGCCAAGCGCGGCATGGGTATCGGAATGAGCGGTTATACGCTCGACTGGCCGGGCCGCGACAACCTCTTCCGTCAACTCGGTATCACCGGTGATGACCTCCACGCCCGCGTCTTGAGTGCGGCGACGCGCGATGTGACCGGCGGCCGTATGCCCGCAGGGCCGGGCACCGACGCGGTTTCCGCCACCGCCTTCGAACTGAAGGAAGGCCGTATTGTGCCGGGTACCGCGCGTTCGCTTGATCCCCAAGCCGCGCAGTGGGAACTACCGCAGGGCGCATGGCGCATCGTCACCGTTACCGCCGCGCTGCGCCCCGCGACGCTCGACCCGCTCAACCCCGAGTCCGGCCAGCGCGTGATCAAGCGTTTCTTCGATCGGTTCCTCGCGCGCACACCGCCCGAGGCCCGCAGCGCGCTGAACTACTTCTTTCAGGATGAGTTGCGCCTTGCCGGCGACAAGCATCTCTGGAGCACGGAGTTCGCCGCTCAGTTCAAAACACGCAAGGGGTATGACGTTCGTCCGAAACTGGCTGCGCTCTTTATGGACATCGGCCCTGAGACCGCCAAAGTCCGGCTCGACTTCAACGACGTGATGGTCTCGCTCAGCGAAGCCTACTACTTCAAACCGATCTTCGAGTGGCATAACAGCCGCGGCATGATCTACGCATGTGACCCGGCCTCGCGCGGTCGCGACCCGATGGAGTTCGGCGACTACATGCGCACCATGCGCTGGTACACCGCGCCGGGTTTCGACACGCCCGGCTCCAGCGCCGACCTGATCAAGAACAAGGTCGGCTCATCAATCGCCCACCTGTATCAGCGCCCCCGCGTCTGGGTCGAGGGCTATCACAGTCTCGGCTGGCAAGCCTCGCCGACCGTGCTTTTCGATTCGAGCAACCGCAACTTCCTCTACGGTTCAACCCTCCTCAACCTGCACGGACTTTACTACACCACCTTCGGCGGCTGGTGGGAGTGGGCACCGCCCTGCTACCACTTCCGCATGCCCTACTGGCGTCACATGCCGGTGTTCTTCAAATACTTCGAGCGCCTCAGCTACCTGCTCAGCCAAGGCGATCACGTCGCGGACGTCGCGATCATCCAGCCGCACGAGCCCCTGGTGGTCGATCCGGCACGCGGTAAAACGGCGCAATCCTGCGCCTATGCCCTGGCCGCCGACCTGATCGCACAGCAGATCGACTTTGATTTCATCGATGCCGAATCGCTCGCTCGCGCCGAGATCGTGCCGCCGGGCGAGTCACGCACACGCCTCCGCCCAGATACACACGCACGCCTCTGCGTGGCCGGTGAAGCCTACCGTGCGCTGGTGCTGCCCGGCATGTTCGCGATCCGCCACGCATCCCTTGAGAAGGCGCTGGCCTTCCAGCAGGCTGGCGGACGCGTGATCGCGCTCGGGGAACTTCCCGAAGCCACCGACCGCGCGGGCAGCGACGACCCGCAAACCGCCGCCCTCGTCAAGCGGCTGCTCGCCCCGGACTCCGGCGCCCTTCACTGGACTCCGCCGCCCGCACCGCAACCCGCTGCGGCGCACGCCATCCGCGCCCTGATCGGCACCCCTGATTTCAGCGGTCCCGCCGGAGCGAAAGCCCTGCACCGCCGCATCGGCCGTACCGACGTCTACTTCATCATGGACCTGCGCGAACCCGCCGTCTGCACGTTCCGCGCGCACGGCACCCCCGAGCGCTGGAATGCGTGGACCGGCGAACAAACCCCCATCGCCGGTGCCATCGCCCACACAAACGGCACGACCTCCGTGCATCTCGACGCCGACGGCTCGCCGCTGCTGCTGGCCTTCACCGACGCACCGCCTCCACCCGCTGCCGTCCCGCCCGCGCCGCAAACCTCCCGTACGCTTGCGCTCGATGGCGAATGGGACTTCACGCTCATCCCCACCTGTGACAACCGATGGGGCGACTTCCGCTTGCCGGCCTTCGACGGTTTGATCGGCGCTGAAGCGCGACATCTTACTTGGGATGTTCCCGGCATGCCGTCGCGCATGACCTACTCGCACGGCCCGCAATTCCGCGCCTTCGGGCCGCTCCCGCCCGGAGCGGAGACCGACGCGCTGGTGCAGGCACTGGCCTCCTCCACATCACTTGCGCCCGACACAACCGTCACCGTGAACGGCCGCGCCTACACATGGCAGCCGTTCTGTTTCTCGTGGCGCGAGGGCGTCGAGAACCACCCCGCTTATCAGAACTGGCATCATGGGCTCAACCGCAAAGTCGGCGATGAGTTTTTTGTGCTCGGCAACTACGACCGCAATCTTTACGACGTGAAAATGCCGGACGACGCCGCACCGGAAACGCGTGTGTATCAGACCACCGTTTTCGCCGCCGAACCTTGCCGCGCGGAGATCGTATCCAGCGGCGTCGCGCCGACCGCTGTCTGGCTCGGAGGCGTGCGGCATGCCCCGGGCGACACCGTGGCATTGCGTGCCGGACGCACACCGCTGCTGGTGCGTTACGACGCCTTCGGGCGCGCGGCGCTCGTTCTGCGCCGCGCGGACATCGACACCGACCGCCCTGCTCATCCGCTGGCCATGCGCTGGTTCGGCGATCCGGCAGTCTTGCCCTTCGACTGCTTTGACGGCGGTTTGACGCAAGCCACCTACTCCTTCCAAGCGCCGCCCGCGCTCGCCTCCGCTGAAGTGACGCTGCGCGGCGGTTTGCTCGCCGCGACCTTCGGCAACCAAGACGCCGTCGTCACGCTGCTCCGCGACCTCAACAGCGTGCGCGTGTACCGCGTGACGCCCGGCGGACAGGTAGCCCAGCCCCCCGCTCCCAATCCCCGGCCTGTCGTCGTCCGCCTTACCGTCAAACACGCGCCCGGCCACACCGGCGGCGCGGCCTTCCCTGAACCGGTGAAGTTGACGTGCGGCACCGGAAAAATGACGGTCGGCGACTGGGCGCGCGTCGATGCGCTGAGGTGCTATTCCGGCGGCGCGGTCTATGCGCGGCAGGTGACGCTCACGCAGAACGACGCGAAGGGGCCCGTCGTGCTCGATCTCGGCGGCGTCGGCGTCACCTGCGAGGTCGCCGTCAACGGCGAACCTGTGCGCGTGCTGGTCTGCCCGCCGTGGCGGGTGGACCTCACGGACCGCGTGAAAGCCGGCGACAACCAGTTGGCTATCACAGTCTACAACACACTCAACAACCACTATCAGACGATCCCGACCCGTTACCGCACACCCGTCGAAGCCACACCTTCCGGCCTGCTCGGGCCGGTGACGCTGCACTTTGGAGCGAAGGCGGTGCCGAGGTAAACCAAGCCCCGGGGTTCCGGGCGAAAACGAGAGGGAAACTGGAATGGTCAACGTAAAGACAAGCCGGGATTCCCGACAGTTTCGCTTCGGCGGGGAGAAAACCGGAATGAACAGGATTTATGATTCACTAGCATCCCATAGGCGGCATAATTCACCCTTACCCATGTGGATTTGCTTGGGTTTTTGATGTCTTTTTTGAGGTTTCAGGTTTGAGGTTTTCCCGGAGCGGCCGGCCGTTTCGCGTTTTTACTGGGTTTTACGGCCCTGCTGTCCCATAGTCGAGCCGCCAGAAATCGAAAAAGGCCTGTAAAGGCGGGGGTTTTTCGCGGGGTTCACCCGGTTTGGGCCGCGGTGCTGTCCCATAGATTTTGAGGATCTCGATCAGGTCGCGCTTGACCCACACCGCCGCGCGCGCGACGCCCGCGAGGCGCGAGAAGCTCAGCTTCCAGTCCGCGACATGGCTCATGAACCGCAGCAGGAGATGCACGAGCATCCCCGTCCAGACCTGCCACTTGACCGCGTTCTCGTTGTACCCGACGAAGTCGCGGATCTGGCAGGTCTGCTTGAGCTCCTTGAAGAACAGCTCGACGGCCCACCTCGCCCGGTACAGTTCCGCGATGGTCCGCGCGCTCCAGGCGAGGTTGTTCGTCAGGAAGGTCATCTCCCTCATCTTGCCGTCCACCTCGACGTTCGCGGTCACGCGGCGCAGGGGGACGGGATAGAGTTTCTTGGAGCGGGCGAGGGCGGGCTCGACGAGTTCGTCGCCGACGATGCTCGCGTCCCGGCTCTCCGGCAGGCGCTTGACGCGCTTGAACTTCATGTTCGTTTTCTGCCTGACCACGAAGAAGATGCCGCGCGCCCGCAGGCCGTCGAGGAAGGAGAAGTCCGTGTAGGCCCGGTCGGCGAGGCACACGTCGCCCGCCTTCATCCCGGCGCAGAGCGCCTTCGCGCGGGTGGAGTCGTGGTGGCCGGCGTCCTCCACGACCGCGAACGCCGGCAGGCGGCTGCCCACGTCGAGGCTCATGTGCAGCTTCGCCGCCGCCTTCTTCCTGCGGTGCCGCGCCCAGTCGATGCAGTTCAGGCACAGCCTGATCGTGCTGGAGTCGATGGCGAAGATGCCGCGCTTCATCCGCGCGAGGAAGCCCTTGTGCCTCTTGTACTGCCCGAACCCCGGACAGACGGCGGCCAGATGGTCGAAGACCTCCCAGTACAGCCGCTCGGCCATGGCCGCGTCGCGGCGCCGGTTCGCGTTGGAGAACGTGCTGCGCTTCGGCGGCTGCGCCCCCCGGATGTTGCGCCACTCGCTCTCGTGGACGCGCGCCGCGTCCACGATCCCGTTGAGGCTGTCGCAGCCCGCGAGCTGGCCGTACATCAGCGCGACCACATGGCTCACCGCCGACCACTTGCGGATGTCGAGCTTGTACTCTTCGGCGAGCCGCTGGATCATCCCGGCGGGAATCCACTGGACGAGCTGCCGCAGCACGGTGTACACTGTCTTCGTTGGTTTCGGAGGCGCGAACCCAAGCAATTGGGGGATTAACTTTTTCATGCGCCTGTAGGTTACAGGCAGACGCCTCCGAAGCCGACACTTTTCTGAAAAATTTTAGGGTTGACTTTTACCCCCCCCCGCATAATGCGTACCAACCATGGGGCCGGTGGGTTGCCGGTCTACCCTATGGGATGGTAGTGTTTATGATTAAGGACAGGACACCTATGAAAAACAAGAGTTCGCTTCTCATTCTCGCCTCCCTTCTTTTTGCCGGCTGCGCCACGCCGATGCGGACGGTCTTCGTCGCGCCGGACGGTAATGACGCCAACCCCGGCACGAAGTCCCGGCCCTTTGCGACGCTGCCGCGCGCCCTGTCCAGCGTGCGCGATCTACGCCAGGCCGGACTTCCGTCCGGACCGGTCACCGTGTATCTGCGCGGCGGGACCTATGCGGTGCGCAAGCCGATCCTCTTCACGCCGGATGATTCCGGAACCTCCAACGCGCCGCTGACGGTTGCCTCCTATCCCGGCGAACAGGCAGTCCTAAGCAGCGGTGAACGGCTCAGCGGCACATGGACGCAGACGCCGGGCAAACCCTACTGGCAACTCGATATTCCGCGTGCCCGCAACAGCGGATGGGTTTTTTATTCGCTCTTTGTCAACGGCCAATCGCGCGAACGTGCCCGCTTCCCGAACTGGGGCGGAAAAGTTCTGCGCGCCGAGGGCCGCGAGCCCGGCGGCGACTCGCGCCAGGCGCTGCGTTATTTCGCGGGTGACGTGAACCCGGCCTGGTCGAATCCGACCGATATCGACGTGGTGCTGCTCTGCTCGTGGACGCCCACAATCCACCGTATCAACGAGATCGTTCCCGAGCGCCGCGCGGTGCGCTTTTTCAGCGCCCACAACCGTCCCGTCGATGCCTGGGAGCGCAATTTCCGTTACTACCTCAGCAACGTGTTCGAAGCGCTCGACCAGCCGGGCGAGTGGTATCTCAATCGCCACACCGGAACGCTTTACTATTATCCCATGCCGGGCGAGGAAATGGCTTCGGCTGAGGTCATCGCGCCGGTCCTGCGCTCCAACATGGTCACCTTTGAGGGCGATCCCGAAAGCGGGCGGCTTATCGAACATCTGCATTTCCGCGACCTCGCGTTCCGCCACCTTGACGGCGACATGGACAAACACAACGGCGTCTACCGCCAGGGCCACATGTTCCTGTCCTCTGCGGTCGTCGCGCACGGGCTGCGCCATGCCTCGTTCGAGCGCTGCGAGTTCGCGCAGCTCGGCGAGTACGCGCTGGAGTTGGCCGACGGCTGCCGTGACGTGACGGTGCGGCAGTGCCACCTTTGGGACCTCGGCGCGGGCGCGCTCCAACTCGGCGTCACCGACCTCCGTACGCTGCTGCACGGCCGGGACACTTCCCCGAACCCGGACCGTCCGCGTGGCAAGACAACGGGTTCGAAGACCCCGCCCCACCCGATGGAGGATCCTTTGAGCAACCCGCGTTTCGTGACGGGCCTCGTCATCGACAACAACTGCATCCACCGCCTCGGCACGATTTGGCATGGCTGCTACGGGATCGTCAACCGCTTCGCCTCGCACTCGCGGATCACACACAACGAGATCTACGATATCCACTGGGACGCCATCGGCCTCGACGCGCGCTGGAATTGGAAAGGCGAGAACTATTCCTCCGGCACCGTGGTGGCCTACAACCACCTGCACCACCTCGGACTGCGTTACCATACCGATGCGGCGGGGATCTATCAGTACGGTCCGCTCGACACGCACATCCACCACAACCTCATCCATGACGCCGTGGCCTATCCCTACATCTGCGGGTTTGCCGGCATCTATCTGGATGAGCAGTCGCGTGGCGCGGTGGTGGAAAACAACCTTGTTTACAACACCGAGTGGTTCGCCTATTTCCAACACAAGGGCACGGACAACATCTTCCGCAACAATATCGGGGCCTTCGCCCGCGACGGCTTTCTCGGTCGCGGCAGCCTGAATGAAACCTGGAAGACCAATTATCTGGAGGCCAGCCGCAATCTCTACATCAGCAGCAATGCGGTGGCGATCCGCAGCGGCTGGCAACCTGGCCTCAGGGCGCCAGTCCTCACGCGCAATCTCTACCACACACTCACCACCAACACGCTGACTTTTGCGGGCAAGGAGTTCGCGGAATGGCAGGCCGAGGGGTATGACAAAGATTCGGTGACCGCGGATCCGGGTTGCCGCAACCCCGCCGCATTTGATTTCTCGCTCGAGCCAAACGCACCCGCCTGCCGCCTGATCGGGTTCACGCCGTTCACTACCGAAATCCGCAAGGCCGGTCTTTACGGCGACAAGGCCTGGCGCACCACGGCGTCCCGTTATCCGGCGCGTGTGCCCTCCGCCGTGTGGGACGAGGTGGACTTCCGGAAACTGGGTCATGCCTTCGAACTGGACTTCAACCTGATGAAACCCGGCGACGGGCCGGATGTCTTCCGGGTGACCGATCAGAAGGGGGCGGGGTTCGCCGTCACGCGCGAGGTCGCCGGCATGACCGGCGCGCACTGCCTAAAAGCCACGGACAAACCGGGACTCTCGCAATCGTTCTACCCCTACATGCATCTTGCGCCACGCGGGCTGAAGAGCGGGCGCGTCACCTTCACCTTCGCGCTCCGGCATCCGGAGCGTGGCGCGGCCTCCTGCATCGTCGAGTTCCGCGGCGCGGGTCAGACCGACACCGGGCCCTCGATCGCCGTAGGGCGCGACGGCGCGATCCGGGCGAACGGCAAACCGGTCGGCACGCTCATGCCCGGCGCATGGAACCGGTTTGAAATCGCGTTCACGCTGGGCTCAAACCGGACGGACGGCTATACACTCAGCATCCGTACCCCTGAAGGCGAGAAAACGCTGTCCCTGCCGTTCGGCAAAAAAACGTTCGAACAGGTGGGCTGGCTCGGCATCATTCTGCCGGATCACACCGAAGGCTGTCTCTATCTCGACGCGATCACGCTCGCGGTCGATGAGTCCTGAACCCGGGCCAAACGGAGACCCCGCGTTTCACCCCTGGCCCTCCGGGTTACGGGCAAACAGACGGTCTCCTCCAGCACGGCGGGACGGCTACGCTACGCGCCGTAGGCGCACCACTTTGGTTTCAGGTTTAGGGTAACCGGATGACGCGGCCGCGGCCGCCCTTCGGGGTGGTTTTCGGATAATCGGGATTGGGCCGCTGATCCTCAAACACGACGAAGCGGCGCTCGGGGTCCTCAATCTCCGCACACTTGCCTGCAGTTTCGACACGGACACGGCGCAGGGAGAGAGCTCGGACGGTGATGTCCTTATCCGGAGAAAACAGTTCCACCCAAGTTGAGGGGTCCGTCGAGCGGGGCTTGTACGTGCCGGATTTCGGGCCGACCCGGATCAGGCGGTATCCCTCGGCAGGCGGAAACCGGAATGTGACATCCTCCACCGAGAAATTGCTGACATGCGCGGCGATTTCGATGCTGCAAGGGGCAGGGCAGTTCAGCGACCGGACAAAGAGATCGCGCACCGTCCCGATCGGATCACTGAAATCCCGGTCGCGGCCCAGTTCCAGATTCGGCTGATCATAGACCTTGAAGGTCTGGATCGCGGTGAGTCGACGCAACACGCAGAACTCGATCGGACACGCGGTCTTTGAGCCGTCCGCCCAAGTGCGCGTCCCAGGCAGGAGACGGATTGCCGCGCTTCCGGCCCTCCGCAACGGATCCTCCGCACTGCCGCCGACCTCTTCCACCAGCACATGCCGGATCGGTCCGTAGGCTGGCGTGGTGTTGCGCCAGTCCCAGGCATTGAGCGCGATGAAATCATCGTAGGTGGCCCCGCGGACATCGCGGATCACCCCGTACTCAGAGGCACCGTGGACATGCACGCCATCGCGCCCGTGCTCTTCGAAACGGATCCCCTCCACGTGAAAGTGGCGCACATTCGAGAGTTGCAGCCCGTGAACTTGGGACTGCCGGATCGTAAGGTTCCAGAGGATCAGTCCGTCCGCATGATTCATCAGCACCACACCGTGTCCGCTTTCGAACGCGCGATCCGTTCGGGACGGATGGCCGCGGTTGTTGCCGTTGCTCTCCTTGCGTCCGATGCGGAGCGTGGTCCAGATGCCGCCCTCGACCACGATGCCGGTATCGTACGGCACCGGCGGAATCACGCCGCCCTCACGCATGCCGACCACGTTCCGGTTGCGGATCATACACGTGTTCGAGTTCGGTTTCAGACGGATTTCGGCTTGGGGGTCTGCACGGAAGAGTTGGCCGGAGGAGAGCAGGATCGGTGCGTCGATGTAATACGGCATCCCCCGTTCCGGGAGCCGCACGCATCCGCGCGTCTCGAGCGCCTGTTGAATCGCGGCAGTCCAGATCTCCCCGGTCACGCATACCTGACACAGCGCACCGGACTCATCCATACGCCACTCCCGCCAGACCTCTGTGCGAACAAGCGCCTTGTCCGGTGCGGCAGGACGCAGACCGGACGCGCGCTCACGAACCGGCGCGAGAACCGTGTCAATTTTCCGAAGAATGGTTTCCGCCAACAGGTCAGCCGGATCCTGTTCAGCCGTCCAGGCATCCCCGGCAAGCAGGCCCACACCGATCAACAGCACGCTCCTCCATACCTTCGTCATCGTCCCCCCTTTTTTGATGAAGGTTGCCTGCGTAACCGTTGGGATCTCCCCGCACACACGCGACAACCGTAATGACTGTATCCGAACCTCCCCGCAGGGTCAAGATGGCCAGCATGCGAAGAGCGTGAATCCAGATCGAATACATACGGCCGGCTGATGGAAAAAGCTTTGTTTTCGACAAAAGCGGGGTTGCGCGGGATTCGGCAAAAGAGTAAAATGAAAACGTGAACGAAAGGAGTGTTCCCGTCTTGCGCGGGGAGAAACACGGCATGTAGAGGGTGATTCCAGACCGGTTCCGATTTTGCGCTTTCGCGCATTACGCTTCTCAAGAAAACCGCTAATTTTCATCAAGCGAAGCGAGATACGCGGGGACGCGCCCCTGTGGCGCGGCCCCTGTCTCGGGCTTCGCTTAGGGTCTTAGCGGTCCCTCTTGAGGGGCACGAACCGGGGTCCGCGCCCTTTACTTTATATGCCGGGAAAGGGACGGCAATGGAAAGCGATAGGACAAGTAACAGAAAGAAAAGCCTTGTGCTTCTTGTCGCGGCGGCGTGCGCGTCCGCGGGAGTCATCTTCGCATCGAGACACGCGTTGGCACAGGAAAACGCGGAGCAGGCACCCGCCTCCCGCCCCGCTTCCGCGTGCAAGACGCCCGCCACCCCGCTGGAGATGGCTCTGAAGCTGGAGCGCGAGCTGGCGCGGGGCGCGGGGGCGCTCATGCCGGACCCGGAGCGGCGGGTCAGGCTGGACGGCGGCGTCATCCCGCTGGACGCCGCGTCCGGAGGCTTCCCCGCCGAATTCCTCGCG
>JAPXSY010000076.1:0-12823 GCA_033812795.1 Kiritimatiellia bacterium | reverse complement strand
CCACATGTCGAAGATGCCGCCGGTATAGATGTCGTACATGCCGGTTGTCAGCAAAATGGGGAAGGTGGCTTTGGTGACCGCCTCGTAGGAGTCGTAACCGCCCTCGACGGTCTTCCAGAACGGATCGTCTTCGCGGGGATGCGCGAACACCGAGTCGAGCCACGGCACCGCTTCGCCGAAATAGCGTTTGGAAAAATCGCAGAGCGGCAAGTCGCGGAACGACACGGAGCGGTCGCGTTGCAACTGCGTGTTCTTTTTCTTGTAGCCGCCGATGAACCAGTTGCCGTGCAATCCGATCTTAAAAAAACCGTTCCGATAGACAATGTTGTACCGGTTGCAGTCCTGAATCGCCAGGACGGCGCCTTTGATATCCGGCGGGTTGGTGTCGATATACAGGAAATGGACACTGGACAGATAGCTTCCGCCGCTCAAAAAAATCTCGCCGTTGTAAAAGGGCAGCTTCCGTATCCACTCCAGAAACGCCAGTCCGTCCGCGCGTTCCGTGGCATAAGGGATCCAGTCGCCCTCGCTGCGTCCGCACCCCCGGCAATGCTGCGTAATCCAGACATAGCTGTCCGGGGTCCACCTCTGACCGGCGAACGTCTCGGGCTTGACCCGCTCGTCTTTGACATACGGGTTACGCTGGATGACAATCGGGCACTTCATGCCGTCAGGCGGCACGGCTCCGTACGTGTACAGCTTCACGCCATCCGGCATGGGCACCATCTCTTCGAAATAACGGGCCTTGGCGCCATTAGGACAAACCGTCTCGATCACCTGTACGTCTGCACGGAGCAACGGAACCATCGCCAGCAGACTCATCCCGATCAGTTTTTTCAACCATCTGCTCAAAGTCAAAACAACCTCACTTTGTCCGGTTGTCTCCAGAAGAAGATACGGCATTGAGGTTATAGCCGAGACGAGGTCAGGCCTCCTCCGCCCCGCCGAAAAGTTGATCCAACGCATCGCCGATCATCTCCAGTGCTTCCTCCAGATCGCTGTCTTTCACGTTTAGCGGCGGCAGGAAACGCACCACATGCTCGCCAGCCACACAACAGAGCAGACCCATCTCGCGGCAGGCGTCCACGACCTCTTTGGCGGATCCCTCGACCACCATGCCGACCATCAACCCTTTGCCGCGCACCTCCAGCACCTGATCGTACTTTTCGACAAACATCGCGAGTCCCTCGACGAACAGGGTGCCCGCATTTTCCGCCTGTGTGACCAGCGCCTCTTCTTCGATAACTTCCATCACCGCCAACGCCGCGGCGCTCGACACCGGATTGCCGCCGAACGTCGAAGCGTGGTGGCCCGGTTGAAAAAGGTCCGACAACGCGGGGGATGCCACCAGCGCACCCATCGGAATCCCGTCCGCCAGCGATTTGGCCAACGTGAAAGCGTCCGGCTTAACCGGGAAGTGCTGCCAGGCGAACCACTTGCCGGTACGCCCCATGCCGCACTGCACCTCGTCGCACAACATCAGCAGGCCTTTTTCGTCGCAAAGCTTGCGGACGCCGACCATGAACTCTTCGGTGGTCGGCATAACACCGCCTTCGCCCTGCACCGCCTCAAGCATCACAGCCACAGTCCGTTCGTTGACAGCGGCTTTCACTGAGTCGAGATTGTTGAACTCGGCGAAAGTGAAACCTATCGGCAACGGGTCAAACCCCTTCTGGATTTTAGCCTGCCCGGTTGCCGCCACAGTGGCTAATGTGCGCCCGTGAAAAGAGTTCTGCATACAGATGATCTCGTATTTGCCCTTCGCGTTGCCCCACAGCCGCGCCAGCTTGATCATCGCTTCGTTGGCTTCCGCGCCGGAATTACAGAAAAAGCACTTCCCGTTCAAAGAGAGTTTGGAAAGCTTCTGCGCCAACAGTGCCTGGCTCGCATTGTAAAAGAGGTTGGAGCAGTGCCCCAGCGTGGCCACCTGATCCTGCACCGCCTTGACCACCTTGGGATGACAGTGGCCCACATTATGGACCGCGATCCCGGCCGTGAAATCCAGATACATCATGCCATCCGGATCGCGGACCTTGCAGCCGCTGCCGCTGGTCAACGTCACGGTCGGCGCATAGGTATGCATCACATACTGGTTAAACAAAGCGGCAATGTCGTCACTCTTACTCATCTGCAATAATCTCCGTTCCTACACCTTTTTTCGTGAAAATCTCCAACAACAACGAATGCGGCATGCGGCCGTCGACCAGATGGACCTTGCCCACACCGGCCTGGATCGCCTCCACACAACTATCCAGCTTCGGCAACATGCCGCCGCCCACAACGCCGGTCTCCTTCAGCTTGCGCACACTGCCGATCCGCAGCGTGGCCAGCAGGGACGCGGGGTCATTCACGTCCATCAGCAGTCCCGGCACATCCGAAACAAACGCCAGCTTGCGTACTTTCATGGCCTTGGCCAGAGCCGCCGCAGCCGTGTCCGCATTGACGTTATACACCTTGCCGTCCGGCCCCGTGCCCAGCGGCGTCACCACCGGCACGATACCCGCGTCCAGCATCTCCGCGACCGGCCGGACATCAATCGACACCGGCTCGCCCACAAATCCCCAATCCAACTCCGCTCCGCTGACCGGATCCGTCCCGGTCTTCTTCACGACGCCGAAAATCCAATCGCCGTGCAGAGGTCGCGCGTTCGCAAAGTGCCGATGCAACATCCGCACCACCTTGGCGTTCACCTCGTCCTTGATCACCCGCTCGACGACCCGCATGGCCTCCTCGGTGGTGACGCGCAGGCCCTGCACGAACAGCGGCGTGACGCCCGCAGCCTCCATGCCGCGCGAGATCGCCTTGCCGCCGCCATGCACCAGCACCGTCTTCATACCTACCGCGTTCATGAACGCGATGTCTGTTAGCAGGCGATCGAGGTTCTCCTCGACCTCCATGACACTGCCGCCGACCTTCACCAGCACGACCGAGCCTTTGAAATCCTGAATGTACGGCAGTGCCTCGGTCAGCACCGCCGCCTTCTCGATGAACTTCTGCATGCTCCTGTCCTGCCGCCCTTTTTCTTGCATGTCAATCATGTCAAAATGGCCCAACCTCCTTCAACTTCGCCCTGATCCCGTCCGGCAACTTATCCGCAAGTTCCGGATGGCTCTCGACCAAGCGCAGGATATCCAGCCAGTCCTTCTGCCGCTTACTGGGCCGCCGACTTTCATCGGCATACGCGGCCAGCTTACCCGCCAGCGTATCTTCCAGCGAAGCCACGCGCATCAGCATGCCCCACACATCCGCAGCCACAGCACGCGCCGGAAACTGCCGGTAGCGCTCTTCGGTGGAAATCTGGACACTGACCTTCGAGTTGCCTTTCAAATTGACAGCCCCAGGGAAACGCTCCGCTTTGAACCCTTCCTTTTCCAACGCGCTGACCGCCTCCTCGACGCGATCCAGAGCAATCACCAGATCGACATCGGCCGTCACCATCGGCTCTTCCACCCAGTGGTTGACCGCGATGCCGCCGATCACGCACCAAGGCACATCCAGCCGCTCGAGCACGGAGACGAGACGCATCACGTCCCCGCCTCCGCCCGCTGTCTGCCAATCGTAAAACGCCTTCTGCGTCATGCTCCCTATCCGCCTTACCGATAAATTGACAAGATTACAGAATTCCCATGATCAGAAACCCCATCCTGTAAATCCTGTAATCCTGGCTAAACTTATCCCTCGTTGTCGTCCGAATCCCGGGGTCGCCATGCTTCCGCTCAGCTTAAGTCGTGTATTCGGCGTTGATCTTCACGTAATCACACGAGAGATCGCACGTATAAATCGTATCCTCACCCTCACCGAGATGCAGGTCTACCGTCACGTCAAAGGCCCGCTTGCGCATCACATCCTGCATGGCCTTGAGCAGTGCCTTATCCGCCACATGCCCTTGGTCATACGCGCAGATATCGCCGTAATAGACCTGTGCCTTCTGGTCATCGACCTCCGCGCCGGAATAGCCGACCGCCGCGATTACACGCCCCCAGTTGGGGTCGAGCCCAAACCACGAGGTTTTGACCAACGCCGACTTGGCCACCGCGCGCGCCGCCGCCTGTGCGTCCTGCTCGGTCCGCGCTCCGAGCACGCGCACCGTCACGAACTTGGTCGCGCCCTCGCCGTCCAGCACCATCTTCTTACCGAGTTCCAGACAGACCGTCATCAGTGCGTCCACGAAATACTGCCACTGCGGATGGTACGGCGTCAGCGTCTCATTGCCAGCCTCGCCGCTGGCCATCAGGATCACCGTGTCGTTGGTGCTGCGGTCGCCGTCCACCACAACCCGGTTGAAACTTACCTCCACCGCCTCGCGCAAAGCCTGATCCAAAGCTTTCGGATGCACATCGGCATCCGTCGTGATGAACCCCAACATCGTCGCCATGTCGGGCTCGATCATGCCGGATCCTTTGCACATGCCGCCGATCATCACCGTCTTGCCGTCAACATCAAGTTCCACCGCCACCTGCTTGTCCACAGTGTCGGTTGTCATAATCGCATACGCGGCATCACTGCCTCCTGTGGAACTCAAGGCGCCGACCGCCTTCTTGATGCCCTTCGCGATACGCTCCATCGGCAGGTGCACGCCGATCACGCCGGTTGAACAAACCAGCACAAGCTGCTCGTCGATGCCCAGCGCCTCACCGGTCAGGCGGGCCATTTCGCGTGCGTTCTGCAACCCGGTCTCGCCGGTACAGGCGTTCGCGCAGCCGCTGTTGATGACTACCGCCTGAGCCTGCCCGGCAGGCGTCCGCTCCCGGTCGATCCGAACCGGCGCCGCCGCAACCTTATTGGTCGTGTACACGGCCGCCACCGCCGCTGGCGCGTCAGCCACCAGCATCGCCAAGTCCTTACGCCCGGCGTCCTTGATGCCCGCCTCGATCCCGCACGCGCGAAACCCGCGCGCCGCCGTAACCCCGCCTTCAACAAATTCAAAACACTTCATAACCGCATTCCGCTTCGGGAAAAAAGAGAATCCCGTGTAAATAATGTAGTTTGATATATTTTATTGCCCAAGTCGATGAAAAACAGGAGCCCCCCTTTCCGGGACGACCAACAGCGCAATCCCATCCGTTCAACCCAAACTCTCCAGAACCAGAGTCAGGGCCCGATCCGCTGCCCGCATCCTCACCTCCGCGCGGTTACCGCCAAACCGACAGGCCTCGGAGCGCACGCCCGCAGTGGTTGCCACCGCTAAAAACACCAGCCCGACCGGCTTTTGAAGCGTGCCGCCGTCCGGCCCCGCAACTCCCGTGACCGCGACTGCCAGATCGGCACCCAGCCGTTCGCGCACCCCGCAGGCCATGGCCTCCGCACAGACCGCGCTGACCGCACCGTCCCGCGCCAGAATCTCCGGCGTGACGCCCAACATGCCGCATTTGACCGCATTGGCGTAACTCACAACGCTACCGAGATAAATATCCGAAGCCCCCGGTACGGACGTGATCCGACAGGCCACCAGACCGCCCGTACAGGACTCCGCCGTAACCAGCGTTTGTTTCCGCTCCCGGCAAATCTCCACCACCCTCGCCTCGATCGTGTTTTCCATTCCTTGCATCACATCTGTACTATACTCCCCGTACCGCGCCTCCGCAAGTCCGGTGGACACCCCCCGAGTCACTGGCCGTTGACCGTTGCGCCCGGACGTGACGTGCAGATCGGTCGCACGCGGTAACCGCGCAGTGTCAAGTCAAGCGTGTCGACTTCGATCCCAAAGCCCAAACCAGCTGACACCGGAATCCATATCGCTACGTGATTTCAATCACTGTTTTTTTGAGGCGGCCGGGTCAAACACGCAATTACCCGCATAAATCGACTTGAGTTTCCAGGCGGTCATTTTTTTAACAAGCAGGTTGCCGCCTTTGGCAAACAGGCTGATATGCCGGTTGTCGGGCGGATACTCATGCCATGCCACGACGGCGTGGCGTTCGTTGACAAAAACCTCGATCATGCTTTTGTCGATGAAGAGCCGCAGGGTCAGGTCCTCGGAGGCTTTGACCTGAAAAGACGGGGTAACATAACCAACGTTCAGATTGCCGCTGACAGCGTCACAAGAAATCTTAAATCCATTATCACCCTTGGCGTCGCACAAAAGGTTGATGCCGAACTTCTGTGCTTGCCGCGCGGAAAAAACCACCTCCAGTTCCAACGTGTCTCCGCTGATCCCCGACAGCAACTGTTGCGCCTCTCCGGGCACGGTGATCTTTCTCTGCTCTTGCCGGTCATACCGCAACGCCTCCAGTTCGCGCAATGGTTTAATGCGCAGAACACCGTCTTCCGGGAGGCTCAGTTCGCGCGGCAATGACTGGATGCCCTGCTGAAAGACGGCTTGATTCAGCAGCGCATCGAAATTTTTGGAGCGCCCGACACGCTGCATAGTATTCGTCCAGGGTGTGCACCAGGCCCACATGACACGACGCCCGTCTGGGGTCAAGAGCGACTCCGGAGCGAAGCAGTCCCATTTGGCCCAGTTCATCATTCCGTGATGGCTGGGCAGGTACTTCTCGTCGATGAAGTCGCCCAGATAGTAGCGGGTACCCAGACCGTGGCTGATGCAGAGCAACATCCACTTGTTGCCTAACCGGAACATGTTGGCGCATGAGACATCCTCGCCTTTGGCGACACCCAGATCGGTGGAGAACGATTCATGGAAGAGATCGCCAAGGTACAACCAGTTCCGGAGGTCGGCAGATTTCATCAGTTTCGGGTTCTCGCCGCCGCTCAATGCATAAAAGGCATTGTCCATGAACCAGCAGTCCGGATCCCAATGCCGCATCTTCGGCTTTTCACCGGCAGCGGTAAAAGGCTCGATCGCCTGGGGCTGGGACCAGTGCTCCAAGTTGTCGTCCAGTGCAAACGCAAGCTGGTTGCGGCCGGAGCCATGACCGTGGTAGATCATGGCCGGTGTTCCATTTCGGGTGAAGAAACCGGTGCCGCTGAACATGCCGTGCCCCATCGTTTTTGGGGTGATTGTGGTTGGATGCCATTTCCAGTGCACCATATCCGTACTGGAAACATGCGCGTAGGCGAAGCCGTCTTTATGGTTGTAGATGTAGTGCAGATGATATCTGCCTCTGTAATAGAAAGCCGGATTGGGATCGCCCGGACGCGCACCGCTGGGTCCCGGGTGGGCCAGATGGTAAGTCAGCCAAGTGGCGGGAGGGTTTTCCGGCATGGCGAGTTGTTCGGGAGGAACGGAGCTGGCTGGCATATGAGCCACCAGTTTGCCGCCGGATTGCAGTTTCAGCATGCCGTCCTCGATTTTTGCGCCGCCGGACAAAACGTTTATTGCGAAGCGTCCCGCCCGGTCGGTTTCCTGCCCCGGCTCAAAGGTCCACCAGGCATAGGGTTTGATCGTCGAGGGCTGGTCGGGGCGCAATGCGCTGATTTCAGCCTGTGTCAGGGCGCGGTCATAGATACGTGCGTCTTCGATTTTGCCGGCTAGCGTTTGCCTAGTGGTGGCGCCTTCGTGCCGCAATCCGAAAACCGCGATATTGTCGGGGGCGCTGAGCAGATCGATGTTGGCCGCCGCGTAATCCGCGTACATCTCGCCATTGCGCCAGATGGTTATGCGCTGCTCGGTATAGACGATGGCCATTTGGATCAAGGTGTCGGCTGCGGCCGTTTCCGCGGCATTGCTTTGCTGGTCGTCCTGCGTACGCCGGAAATAGTTGCTGCCCGCCATCCATTTGCCTGCCGCCTTCTCGCCAAACACGATGGCATCAAACTGTTTGCCACGCTGGATCGTCAACGCGCTGCCGCCTTGCTGAGTGGTATTGTCAAGGTAGACCCAGGCCACCAGAGTCTTGGTTGGAGCGGCATGCCCGCATGCGGACAGACCACAAACAACAACCGGCAGCAAGCGTTTTAAAAAAGATTTGCACATGGCGACTCCTAACGCGGGCAGAGCCCGCATCCTAAGTGTGTGAATGTGCTGGATGGAGATAGCGCGAAAAATGCTTTGCCATTCAAAGCCTCGATCGTGTTTTCCACTCCCTGCATCGCATCGGTACTATACTCTCCATGCCGCGCCTCCGCAAGTCCGGCGGACATCTCCCCAAGTCACTGCGCGTTGAAAACTCAGGTTCCGGAACTCGCCCTTTCCACCGATAACGTGGACATTTATTATCCCCACGGGCGTCCCCGCGAACTGCGGACGGTTCCTGCCAGTACGGCGGGACGTCCACAGCTACGGCGCCACCGGCGCGGCGCTGGGCCGCCGAAACCAACCGTGCCGGGCTCCGGCAGGGACACCTCCCCGGGGCGTCCGCGGACGGTTCGGCGAACCGTCCTCACGGGCAAGCAAACGCATATCCTCGGATGCCGTCGCACACGTTCACGTACGCGGAAATGCGAAGGGAATTCGACTAGCCTCCCGCGAGGACGTTCGACGACCACTTTGGTCGATTGCATTTAGACGGCTGTTCCGGTAAAGTAACAGCGACGAGGCGGCTGGAATGAGCATCTGGGCTAAGCGTAAGCGACGAAGCGTATGTTCCCGCATTGTGGAGCACTATACCCCGAAAATGTCAACACGAAGAAACAACAAAAAGCAGTGGCTTTTCTGGGGAGCTGTCATCCTCTTTCTTGGAGTGTGTTTTGGGCACTCAAGCATGAGTGACAGACGTCTGCCTGAAAAGGCCGAGTTGACGGTCGTTCATCTGACTGACCTGCATCTGGACACACAGGGCAAAGTCACGCATACACCGTGGACACACAGGATTGCTGTGGGCGGTTACCGGCTGCATCGGCCCTGTACCGGAAGAGCCTTTGAGTATCTGGAGCAGGCGGTCTCACAAATTCGGGACACGGTCAAACCGGATGTTGTCGTGATCACCGGCGATGTCGTGAACCGCGGAGACGACATCGAGGCGTTAAGACGCGGCGTTTCCATTTTGAGCCGTCTTCAATGTCCGGTTGTCGTCGTTCAAGGCGACCATGACATTCCGAGACGGAAGGAGAATGGCACGGTCTGGAACGACTTGTTCGATACGACGCACGGTTGCACACTTGTCAACAACACGCGCTTTTTCTTTCTGCCGTTCGTGAAAGACGAAACCGCCTTCGCCGATACTCTGCAAGCCATGCGTACCGTTTCCCGTCGGGACAAAATTCATTTTTTCTGTCTGCACAGAATGCTGTGGGCACCGCGTCTGATGGATGCTTTGGCCAGACGGTATCACGGCTGCTCCGTTCTTGATCCGGACCGGGAAAAAATCGTCGAAGCGATGGACACCTCCGGTGCGCGATGGATGGTGCTCTGCGGGCACTCCCACACAGATTACTGCCGGACGCGGGGAAACATCACGCAACTGTGCGCGCCCAGCTTGGCTGAACATCCGCATGCCTTCCGCGTTATAAAGATCAAAGACGGACAGGTCTTTTACAAGCTTGTGCGACTGGATAAGGGAAAGATCAAGTGATAAGACCCGCAGCGCATAAAGCCATCGTCATTCTGGATTTTGACGGCACCCTCTACCGCGGGTTGTGTCCCGCGCTGTGTCGCGGCATCGCGAATGCCGACCTGCTGGTTGCGCTCTGCCTGATCAATCTGTCGCGCCCCCGCTGCTTCTTTCGGCTCTTGCGTGAAGCCACGCGGCTCCAGAAGTTACAACAGCGGCTAGCCCGTGCCTACACGGAAAAGCGACTCAGCCTTTCCAGTGCAGATGGACGACTGATACGCTTTTTCACACACCGGATAATGATGTGTTGTACGCCTACCGTACTGGATCAGGCTGCCGCGCTGGTATCTCGGTTGTGTTACCCGTCGGCTTGGCGTGCGTTGAGTGCTGTTCGTGGCGATTGCGATTTTGCGGTGGTCAGTAAATCCTTCGATTTTCTTCTGGAGAAAGTCCGGCAGCGAGCGGCGACACGTGGTGTGCATCTGCAAGTTGTCGGCACGCGTGTGCGATGCGGCGGTGCAGGCTGGCGCATTGAGGTGCCCATGACTCGCGCGGAGAAGGCTTTGCAGGTGCGCGAATTGTTGATGGGCAGAGCATATGACCGGGCAGTGGTGATCGGTGACACAGAAGATGACATCGGCATGCGAGATGCCGCCGTAAAGGTTCTCGGTGCCGAGAGCGTTACGTTTATCGCTTTGAACGTGAAGGATAATGAGATAAAGAGCGCTGCCGATGTCTCCTGTCCTTCTTGGAGACAGGTCGGGGCATTCCTTAGGGGTTGGGTGTCATCGGTGTCGACTGGAACCAGTTGAGACCACGCAGTAGTTTGCAACGGCGGCGGGTATAAAAGTACTGTTCTCTTTTTTTAACACAATACGGAACTTCATTCTGGATCATCGGTACGACAAGGTCGTCATTGAAACCCCGGCGGACTTGATGTATTCTACGACATATGCGCCTTTTCCTTGCCTTGTCCCTGCCCGACTCCGTTGCCTCCCGCCTGACCGATGCCGTGCGTCGGTTGGAACCTGAGGCTACGGATGTGGCCTGGTGCCGCAGAGACCAGTTCCATGTGACCCTTGCCTTTCTGGGCGACACCGCACCGGCTATTCTTCCGCACCTGACTGCCGCCTGCGAACGCGTCTGCTCCGCATGTCCGTCCTTCTCCTGCCGTGCGTACGGTTTCGGGTTCTTCGGTTCTAAGCGTTCCCCCCGAACCCTTTGGGCCGGGGTCGATCCGATACCGGAGCTAATGGCGCTGCAGGAGGCAATCTGGCAGACGCTGCCGAAATTCGGTTTCGCGGATAACGAAACCCACTTCCGCCCTCACATCACACTGGGACGTTGCCGCAAAGGCGCGCGCAACCTGCGCCTGATCGAAGCCATGGATGCCGAAGATCAAACGGATTTTGGCTCGTGGCGGGTCACACGCGTCACGCTGTACGAGAGCCGTCCCTCGCCCCGCGGCCCGATCTACCGTGCCGCAAGTCTGTTCCCGCTCGCGACAAACTGAAGAGGTCAGCGCGCGACTGAGGCGGGATGCGGCACGGCTTGCGCCGGGGCTCCCTCCGGCTGCAACAGCGTGAAAGCCCGGTTCAGCAACGCGCGGGCCTCGGCATCCCGCTGTTTACGTCCCTCGCTACCCAGCACCACCACAATCACGCGTCTTCCGTTCCGCTTCGCCGTGACCACAATCGACCATCCCGCGGTCGCGGTGTATCCGGTCTTGAACCCGTCGCATCCCTCCACACCCTCTTTGAGAAACGGGTTGTGCGTGCGCATGTCAAACGGGTTAGGCGTATTGGCGCGAAGTTGCCGGTAGGTCGCCGACGTGTAGGCGAAGATCGCCGGATACCGGCACAGTTCCCGCGCGAGGATGGCCATATCACGGGCGGTCGAGACATCGTGCCGCTGCCCTGCGGACGGCGGCAGTCCGTGCACGGAGGCGAATCGCGTATCCCGCATCCCGAGCGCTTCCGCACGGGCATTCATCAGCACGAGAAACGCCTCCTTGCTACCCGCAACGTGTTCGGCCAGCGCAACTGCCGCATCGTTGGCGGATTGGATGATCATGGCGTACAGCATCTCCTCCACCGTGAACGTCTCCTTGGGATCGAGATAAACCTGCGAACCGCCGGTTTTGTACGCCTCGACCGAAACCTTCACCTGATCATCCAACCGGATCTGCCCCGCCTCGATCTTCTCCTGAATCACCAGCAAGGTCATCAGTTTCAGTGTGCTCGCCGGGTATCCCGGAACATTGGCGCGCTCCTCAAATAACACCGCTCCGGAATCCGCGTCCAAAATCACGGCACCGATATAGGGCGACCGGGAAATGCATCCCTTGACTTTCTGAGGTTGGGCGGGCGCGGCCGTTTTTTTGGCGGGTGCGCGTCTTGTCGTTTTTGCGCCCTGCGCCCACACGTCCCCGATGCAACACCCCATAGCCAACAACATGAGCAGAACCCGCTTCACCCTTCCCCCTTTTTTCTTTACGCCTGCGGCCAAGACCCCGCATACCCTGCGGCGTCAAACAATTGACGCGTAGTTAATCATGTTTGCCGCCGATTGGAAAGACCTCGGTACAAAAAATCGTTTCCACGCTCCTTTTTCGATTTGACTTTACCTGCGGTTCGGCTAATGTATGCGCCGGTTTACGGTTTTTCTCGGAGCGTAGCGCAGCCTGGTAGCGCGTTTGGTTCGGGACCAAAAGGTCGAGGGTTCAAATCCCTCCGCTCCGACCAATTTTTCAGAGTGCAAATCCACGAAAACGCTCATGTTTTCGCGGTTTTTTGTTTGGGGAAGTCATCAACGCCGTGCCGGGCGGGAGAAGGGATTCACGCGGCGGTTCGCTCCGAACTCAGTCGTCACGCGCCATGTTTTCCCGTCAGAAGACGCCGTCACGTCGCCGTCGACTCCCGAGACGTAGACCTCTGCGCCCACTTTTC
This sequence comes from Kiritimatiellia bacterium, assembly GCA_033812795.1. GTDB lineage: Bacteria > Verrucomicrobiota > Kiritimatiellia > RFP12 > UBA1067 > JAPXSY01. The sequence continues at coordinate 483 of JAPXSY010000076.1, read as the reverse complement.
TGTAGACGTTCCAGATGGGCAGGGTGAACGCCCATGTGCGGCTCCACCCGTCCGCGGCACCGTCGGCGTACACCGTGCCGATGGCCACTTTCGGGCGGAACACGTTCGCCGCCTCGTCCGTCGCGTGGATGCCGTGTGAACACGGCATAAGGATGTCACACGTCTTGAACTTATCTGGCAGCGTGGGCAGGAGGAATGCCTTTTCATAGTCAGCCTGAATGTCGCCGACGATCTGGTAGGAGACCTTGCCGTACTCCACGCGGATACCCAGCGCGTTCGCATTGATAAGATGGTGCTCGGGCCCGTCGTTCTTAGGGCGGTTCGGATTGACCAAGTACGGAATGCCGGCCTTCGGCGGCGTGATCACGGTCACGTCCAGCACAGGATCCCAATCCAGTTTGTCGAATTGGCGCACACCGCGGCAGACAAGATGGGGGTTGACGGACTTGAGTTGTGCGCGCAAACGCCGTACGGCACCGAGTT
>JAPXSY010000075.1:0-12945 GCA_033812795.1 Kiritimatiellia bacterium | reverse complement strand
GCCAAAGAGAAACTTGTGGGCGGCGAGCCTGCGCGTAAAAATTGGTACAAGCGAACGGTGGAGCGTTACGATGGACAGTCGAAGGACGGGGCGAAGCGCTATGCTGTCGAACTGCACGCGATCCGGTTGGGGGATCTCGCGATCGCCACCAACCCGTTCGAGCTGTATCTGGATTACGGGATGCGCATTCAGGCGCGCAGTCCGGCCGGTCAGACCATGTTGGTTCAGTTGGCCAGTCCGGTAGATGCATCGACCTACCTGCCTTCGGAGCGTGCCGTCAAGGGCGGCGGTTACAGCGCCGTGCCAGAGTCCAGTCTGGTCGGACCCGAGGGGGGGAAGGTGCTGGTGGAGCGCACGCTGGAGGCCATCGGTGCGCTGTTTAAAAAGTGAGAAACATGTTTTGTCGGCGATCGAATAAAGGAGGCGTAATGAAACAGATGTGCAAAGGTGTTGCAGTGTTGGCGGTCTTGGCGGCGGGGGCCGTCCAGGCTGCGGAGTTGTGGGTCGGCGCGGCGGAGGTTTCGATCACGCCGGACCGCCCGGTCTCGCTCGCGGGACAGTTTCAGCAGCGAATATCGAAAAAGGTCAAGAGTCCGTGCATGGCGAATGTGTTGGCGCTGGAGGCGCGTGAGGGGGACAAGCCGGTCGGTCAAGCGATCCTCGTGGTGCTGGACGTTGTGTCGATCCCATTCGAAATCCAGTGCGACCTGCGGGCGCGTCTGGGGGCAAGACTTGCGGGCTTTGACACCAACATGCTCTTCTTGGCGGCCACGCACACGCATACCGGACCGACGCTCAATCAAGACCGCTTCAACGACTATGGCAATGCCATGCAGCCCAAAGAGTATGTGCCTTTCATGCTAGATCGGCTGACCGATACGGTGGCCAAGGCTTGGGAAGGCCGCAAACCGGGCGCTGTGGCATGGGGGTTGGGGCATGCGGTGGTTGGGCACAACCGGCGCGTGGTGTATGCCGACGGCACGGCGGTGATGTACGGCAAGGCCGACAGGCCGGACTTCCGCGGGCTTGAAGGCTGGGAGGACCACGCTGTGGATGTGCTGTGCTTCACGGATGCCGAGAAGCGGTTGATCGCGGCGGTGCTGGCGGTGCCGTGTCCCTCCCAAACGGTGGAGGGCTTGCACGAGGTGAGCGCCGACTACTGGCACCACGTTCGCGAGCGCCTGAAGGCGAAGTATGGCGAGGGTTTGGTGGTCTTGGGCTTCTGCGGGCCTGCGGGTGACCAAGTGCCGCGTCCCATGTTGCGCGGCGCGGCCGAGGCGCGCATGGAGCGTTTGCGCAAACTGTCGCGCAAGCAGGAACTGGGACGCCGGATCGCGGCGGCGTTTGATGAGACGTGGGAGGTGATCCGTTCCGATCTGCGTACGGATGTGCCGTTTGCCCACCGCGTGGAGCGCTTTCAGGTGCCCGGCCGTAAGCTGACCGATCAGGAGTACGAAGAGGCAAAAAAGGGATATGAGTCCTACGCCAAGCGTGACGAGAAAGAGCCAGCGGTGTATAGCCGCAAGCGTTGGTACAAGCGGACGTTGGATCGGTATGAGGCGCAGCAGAAGAGCGATCCGGTCAACACACTTGAAATCCACGTTCTGCGCGTGGGTGATCTGGCGCTGGCGACCAATCCGTTCGAACTGTTCGCGGATTATGCGATGCGCATGCACGGGCGCAGTCCTGCGGGCCAAACGATGCTGGTCCAACTGGCCAGTCCGGCGGATGTGACTCACTCCTATCTGCCTTCCGAGCGGGCGGTCAAAGGCGGAGGATACAGCGCTGTGCCGCAGTCCACGCCGGTCGGCCCCGAAGGCGGGCAGATTCTGGTGGAACGGACTCTGGATACGATCCGTGCGCTGTTTCCCTGAAACCGGAGCCCCGAAATGATGGCGTGAGCCGCTTCCGGTGTTGCCCGCAACGCTCCGGTTTGGTTTAATGGCCGCACCGTAAGAAAACGGCAGGCCAACCATCCGGGGTGGGCGAAAACGAGAGGGCAACGGGAACGTTCAATGTTAAGAAAAGTCAGGAATCAACAAGGTTTCTGATTGAAGGTATAGACAAGCGAGGACTTTGGGATATGGCTGGAACGACCTATGAGATGACGGGGAGCATCAAGACGATTTTGGAGCCGATGACCTTTGCGAGTGGTTTCACGAAACGCGAATTCATTCTCACCATGGAAGATGACTATCCGCAGGATGTCAAATTCGCCTGTGTGAAAGATCGGACGGCCCTGTTGGAACATGTGGCGGTGGGAGAGCGTGTCAAGGTGGGGTTCCGGATTCGGAGTCGGGAGTACAAGGAGAGATACTATACGGATCTGGAGGCCTTCCGCATCGACAAATTGGAGATGGACGGGTCTTCCGTGTCCTATGAGGACGCGGAGCCGCTGACGCCGTTCGATGACCCGACGCCGTTCTGATTGCCGGTCGGTGATACGGACCTTCCTTTTCAAGACGGGCAAGGCCTGGAGGATTGATTCCTGCCCCGACCATGCGGATGCGGAACGAATGGCCGAAGAACAAAAAAAACTCCGTGAGTTAATTGCGTTGGGTGACGCCTATCTCGCTAAGCGGAACGTTCCTGATTCCCGCGTGGCCTGCGAACTGTTGGCGGCACGGCTTTTCCGGTGTGCCCGTCTGGATTTGTACCGCCATCTCGACACGATTCCGGAAACGCGTCTAGTGGATGCGTTACGGCGCGGTCTGCAACGTGTGGCTGGAGGGGAACCGGTACAGTATGTGCTGGGCCAATGGGCCTTCCGTAACCTGACGCTCAAAGTGGATCGGCGGGCACTGATCCCGCGGCCCGAAACGGAGCAACTGGTCGGTCTGGTTTTACGTTCCCCGCAGGTGCGGGACACGGTGAAGCCGTTGGTGGTGGATGTCGGCACCGGCACGGGGTGCATCATTCTGAGTTTGGCGCAGGAGCTGGGGCGTGGGGTTTTTGTGGGGCTGGACATCTGCGCGGATGCGCTGGCCTTGGCGCAGGAGAATGCAGAGTTGACCGGGTTGGCCGGACGGGTGTTGTTCGCGCAGAGTGACGGTTGCGGCGAATTCGATCCCGCAAGCGTGGATGTGCTGGTCTCGAATCCCCCCTACATTCCTTCGCACATCGTGGACGGTCTCGAACCGCACATCCGCGATCATGAGCCTCGTCTGGCGCTTGATGGCGGGCCGGATGGGCTGACATTTTTCCGCGCGCTGCTGCTTGATGCAGTGATGGTGCTGAAACCCGGGGGCGCGGTTTTTTTTGAAATCGGGGATGAGCAGGGCCCTGCGTTACGTGCGTTGCTCGACGAGTATGGTTTTACGGAAGTGGCCATTATGCAAGATGATTCGGGTCGGGATCGGTATGCCATGGGCGTGCAGAGCGTGTGAGCGGTATCGTGTCCGGGGCTGACCGGTTGGGTTTGCCTTGGAGCGGCAGAGAACAAGAGTGCCCGGAACGCTGAACGTGACCTGTGACGTTCAGATTTCGGGCTTCAAGTTTCATCCGCAGATTACGTAGATGGACGCAGGTTTTTGGGGGGCGAGAGTCTCCACGAGTTACCTAGTCCAAACACTTCGCGGATCACGACGAAAGCCGATGTTTGCGAGGCTTTGTTCGAATTCTGCCCGTTCAACTGCCGGTTATAGGGTAACCGGAGTAAGGGAAAAAGAGGTGGGGTCTGTCCACATCTCATGATAAGTGGGCAGACCGGCGCCCTGCGGAACGGAAGAAACGAACGGGCCGGGCAAACCGTGAAGGGCGGCCGTTGAAGTGAGTGTTGCTTATCCGTGTGAAGACAGTGATCCCGGTCGCGATGGGGACGGCGGACGGACATCGGGTTTGACGCCCTAGGGAACGGGTGGTGTGTTGTCCACATCTCATGATACGAATCCGGCCACAAACAGCATTGCGCTTTGAACACCAAGATGTCCCTGCTTTCTTGGGTTTCATGGTTTCAAGGTTTCATCTAAATCGGGATCGGGATCGCTATCGGGTTCGGCTGTTTCACCACGGGACACTTTCTTGGGTTTCAGGGTTTCTGGTTTCAGGGTTTCAAGGTTTCTGGGTTTCAGGTTTCAAGGTTTCATCCAAATCGGTATCGCTATCGGGTTCGGTGTCGCTATCGGGTTCGAAATCGACTGTTGCGCCCACGCAGTGGCTTGCAGCGACAAGTGTAATGACGGCGGCGATTCCGATCCCGATGGCGATACCGATGGCGCCGCAATGGAACCCTGAAACGCATGAGACCTTCGATCGCACCCCTGTCACGAACCGATTACACGGCGGGCGGACATCGGGTTTGACGTCCTGAAGAGCGGGTGGTATGTTGTCCACATCTCATGAGAAGTGGACAGGCAGTTTATCATCCGACGTTGTGGCGTACCTGCCGTGCGCTGATGAATGAACGGCGTTTGGCATGTTTATCGGTCGTGTTGGCGAATCCGGGTTTGTCTGTCGGGGAAATTGCCCGGATGGCGGAGATTCCCGAGAATCAGGCCAGCATTAATCTGCGTGCGCTTCAGGCCCGGGGATTACTTGCGGCCCGACGCGACGGGAGATGGATCCGGTATGATGCCGAGGCAGACCCGCTGGTCGAACATGCGGCCGCAGTTTTGCAAGCCCTCCGCCTCGAATGGAGAAGATGCGGCGATACGGGACAAGTGATGGAGACATTGCGGGCGTTCACCCATTCCCGGCGCTTGACCCTGCTCGGTTTTCTTGTCAGGAAAGGTGGCGCGACACACGAAGAGATCGCAGCCGGGACCCGCATCAGCCGACAGGCGGTCGGTCGCCATTTGGAAACATTGCGCCGTACGGGACTTGTCGTCCCGACGAAGGGCGGTGTGTGGAAGGTGATGGCCCGGCGAAGGCTGTCCGGCCTGAAACGAGATCTTCTTGACGTTGTGGAGAACAGATGCCCCCATGCCCACTTCTCATGAGATGTGGGCAAGGGGGGGGTACGCGTTAGCCATTAGCTGTTGCAACACCTTTAACCCGCTGAACGTCAACAAGTAAGCTTTTTCGATTCAACGAAAACCCCCACAGGCAAACGTTTTCGGTGGATCGGGAAAGCGTAACATCCTCTGAACTAAAACGTTGAAAGTGTTGCAATAGCCGGTAGCCTGTGCGATAAAAAAGCCGTAAGATGATTGTCGAGCCGAAGGGAGGGATGATGTATTTCATCGGGCCGCATGTGTCGATCGGGGGCGGGGTGGCGAATGCGCCGAAAAACGCGAAAGCGCTGGGCGCGACCGGTTTCGGCATGTTCGTCAAAAACCAGCGGCAGTGGACGGCCGCGCCGTATGCCGCAGCGGATATCGAGGCGTTTCGGCGGCAGATGGCCGCAGACGGCTACACGGCGGCGCAGGTGATGCCGCACGCCGGATATCTCATCAACCTTGCGAATCCGGATGAGACGGCCCATGCGAAATCCATGACTGCGCTATTGGATGAGTTGCGCCGTTGCATGGCGCTCGGACTTGATAAACTCAACCTTCACCCGGGCAGCCATCTGCGTCTGATCACGCCTCAGGCGGCCTGCGAACGCGTGGCACAGTCAATCAACCGGGCGCTGAATCAGACGGAGGGCGTGACCCTCGTGATCGAGAATACGGCGGGGAGCGGCGGGAATCTCGGGGCGGTGTTCGAGGAGATCCGCACGATAATCGAGGGGGTTGACGACAAATCCCGCGTGGGCGTCTGCCTTGACACCATGCATGCGTTCGCGGCCGGATTCGATATCCGCACGCGCGACGGGTTCCTCAAGACCATGGAGCATTTCGATCAGACGGTGGGCATGGCGTATCTGCGGGGCCTGCACCTGAACGATTCCAAGGTCGCGCTCGGTTCGCGTGTGGACCGGCATGCGTCGCTCGGCGCGGGGCTGCTCGGTCTCGATGTCTTCTCCTGCATCTTGACGGATGCGCGCTTTGAGAACATGCCCCTCGTGCTGGAGACGCCGGACGAGACGATCTGGGAACAGGAGATCCGGCAGTTGATGGATATGGCGGGCTGACGCATCCGGAAAGGCGAAAGGCCGCATAAACAGGTGGCGAGACCCCGCGCCTATTCGAACGCCACCAAATTTCTTTCGCGCAGGCTGACGTATCCGGGCGAGACGGCGGAGGGTTTGCCCACAATCAGGTGATCGACCACCCGGATGCCTAAAATGCGCGCCGCTTCAACCAGCCGCCGCGTGACTTCAATGTCCTCTTTGGAGGGGATCGGATCGCCCGACGGATGGTTGTGGGCCAGAATCATGGAGGCCGCGCTGTAGCGTACGGCTTTGTTGAAGACCTCACGCGGGTGGACCGGACTGGAGTCCAACAGGCCGCGGGACGTTTCGATCGGCTGGCCGATCAACCGACTCTTGGTGTCCAATAACAGAGTCCAAAAGATCTCCTGCTGCAGGGTGCGCGTGAGCGGGAGCAGTACCCGGTAGGCCGCCTCCGGGTCACGGATCACGGGCGTGTCATGGCGCGGACCCTGTTGGGCGGCACGGCGTCCGAGTTCGAGCGCGGCCGAGAGTTCAAGAGCCTTGACCTTCCCGAGGCCCTTGATCCGGTTGTGCAACAGCTCTTCGAAGGTGGTTTTCGAAAGCGCGGCGAGGCCACCGTACCGGAGCAGAATCTCGCGGGCGAGTTCGGTCACGTTCTTGCCGGGAAGACCGGAGCGTAACAGAATCGCCAAAAGCAGTTCGTCCGGCAGGTTTTCCGCGCCACGCCGCTGGAGTTCCTCGCGTGGGCGCATCTCTACCGGCAGGTCGCGCATCGGCGGCGCCGCATCGGGATAGACGGTACGTTGGTCAGAAGGGCAGGGGGGTTGCTCCATGTTGCCTCCATGCTTTGAGAATCCGTTCCGCGATCCGCTCGGGCGGGTCGCGCTCGTCGGTATCGATCCAAACCGCTTGTGTCTGGTGGCGGAACCAGGTTTCCTGTCGTTTAGCGAGCTGCCGCGTACGGATCACGATCCGTTCAAAGGCCTCGGCCTGTGAGAGCGTGCCGTCCAGAAGGGCGCAACTTTCGGCGTATCCGATCGCCTGCGCCGCGCTGGCGGACCAGACTGGGTAATGGCGGCGGAGCGAGCGGACTTCCTCCACGAGACCCTGCGCGAACATGGCCTCAACCCGCGTTCGGATACGCCGGTGGAGCTGCTCGCGCGGCATGCGCAGAACCGTCAACGGCGCGTCGGGTGCGGGCTGTTTCCAGTTTTGCGGCAGGCTGCGGAGGCTCTCGAGTTGTTCGATCGCGCGGATCAGGCGGCGCGGATTGGAGGGGTCGGAGAGGGAGGCCAGCGCCTGGGGGTCCAGAGCGGCGAGAGCCTCGCGCAGGGCTCCGACTCCTTCCGTTTCCAAGCGCGCCTGCCAATGAGCGCGGCGCGCGGGGTCGGCCATCGCGCTGTCCAATCCGCGGGTGAGGGCTTTGAAGTAGAGGCCTGTGCCTCCCACCACCAGCAGGGAGGGGACAGCCTTCCCGTCGGAGTCAGCGGCATTCGTATGCGCGACGGCGCGGGCCGCCTCTCGCAACCAGGCGCCGGTACTGAAGGGTTGATCCGGCGTCACAAGGTCCACGCCGAAATAGGTCACCCGCGCACGTTCTGCCGCGGAGGGTTTGGCGGTGCCGATATCCATGCCGCGATAAACCAGCATGGCGTCGGCGGAGAGGATCGCGATTTCCAATCGTTCCGCCAAGAGTTGTGCGGCGGCGCTCTTGCCTGTGGCCGTCGCGCCGGCCAGTGTCCAAGCGAGGGTCATCGGGTTGTCAGTCCCCTGTTTCCGGTTCCGTCATCTGGTCCCGCGCCATATGTCGGTCATGGCGCCACTGCATGATGAGGTAGAGGAAGACGCCGCAGCAGATTGCCGAATCCGCCACATTGAAGGCGGGGAAATGCGCGTCGCCCCAATGGAAATCGAGAAAATCGATGACATGCCCCAGACGCAACCGGTCAATGAGGTTACCGACCACACCGCCGAAGAGCAGGGACATGATCACCGTCCGGCCGCGTAATGCGCCGAAGAGCGCGCGGCGACGCCAGATCATGAAGATCAGGGTGGCGATCGAAAAACCGATCAGGAAGGCTTGGCGTCCGGCGAGCATTCCCCACGCCGCGCCCTGATTCTCCACGTAGCTGAAGCTGAACAGGCCGGGGATCACCGACACCGATCTCACCGCCTGAAGCCGGACGACCGCCCAATATTTTGAAATCTGGTCGGCCGCCACCAGCAGGGCCGCGAGGAGGAGAACGCGCATCTCAAAACCTTATCTGCGTCCGCGGAAACGGAACTGTTTTTCCATTTCAGATTGGCAGCGGATGCAGTTCTTGGCGAACGGCAACACGGCCAGACGGAGTTTACTGATCAACTCGCCGCAGGTATCGCACACGCCGTAATTCCCCTTCTCGATCGACCGCAACGCCTCATCGATATTCGTGATGGTTTGCAGTTGGCTGCTGACCTGTTCCAGGGTTTGCAGGCGCATGAAGGCGTTGGTCCCGTCCTCTTCCGGGTTGGTCTCGTCGGTGCGCTGTAGCGCGGCGTGGCGCATGGCACCCGACTGTCCGGTGATGCGTTCGCGCATGGAGAGCAGGTCGCGTTTGAATGCGTTCAGGTCGCGTTTGCTGAAGTGGGGGCTACCGCGCACGGGCTTCTTGGCTACGAGCTTATAAGACGGCGGTCCTTTTTTCACGGGCGCTTCGGTTGAGGTGCCCCGTTTTACAGCGGACTTGCGGACAACGGTTCGGGATTGGGTTATGGGGGGGGTCTTCGCGGTCCGCGCAGGTTTCGCCTGCGCAGCCGGTTTCCGTGCCGCGGGCTTTTTCGCTATGGCCGCAGTGGCGCGTTTGGCCGGGGCGGCGCGTTTGGCCGGGGCGGCGCGTTTGGCCGCAGTGGCGCGTTTGGCCGGGGCGGCGCGTTTGGCCGGGGCGGCACGTTTGGCCGTGGCTTTCTGCACGGGCTTGGGGGGGCTCTTCTTGGTGGAGCCGGTCTTGGTTTTACGGGTAGTTGCCATCGGACACCTCGCTCTCTCGATAATCCGTTTTGCAGTGAAGAATGGCGCATTATACAGGGCAAGACGCGGGATCACAAGCCCCGAATCCGACCGGGCGGATTCTCTTGATCCCAAAGGCTCCCCGGGTCGAATCGCGTTTCAAGACATCGCGGGGGGAGGTGTGCGGATCCATTCGCGGATGGGTTCGTCCAAGGGCAGAACCGCCTCGATCCGGGCAGTTTCCTCGCCGGACGGTCCGGGTATACGCACCGAGTCGCCTGCGGTTCGCCCCGTGAGGCAGAGGGCGAGACGCGATCGGCTGGAAATGATGTTCAATGCCTCATCACGGTCCCACTCTCCGAGGATCGTGTACACGATATGCGTATTGTCGGCCAGACATAGCGCCACGCGTGTTCCGGGACCTGCCGTTTCGTGCGGCGCGTCGGCGAAGTCGGTCCCTTTGACGAGTTGGAGTTCCTGCTGTATTTCAGCCTGACGCTGTAACAGTTGCCGCTGAAAGTCCTTGGCGGCCTGATACTCGAAATTCTCACGCAAGTCGCCGTAACTCCGGGCGATGGCGATGTCCCGGCTGTTCTTCAGGAGGTCGACCTCGATCAGTTTTTTGTACTGGAACTGCCGTTCAGCCAGAGAGCGCCAGGAGGTCCAGCGCACACTCTCCCGCGTTGGGGCCGGGGCGGCTTTTTTGCGTTCGGTCAGGGACGGATCAAGTTGCAGCATGCGTCCCAACAGGGAACGGTGTGTTGCGGGATCCCAGGCGGGCGAGGCCTGAATGCGCTCAAAGATCCGTTGGCGTTGGGGCATGTCCAGTTCCGCGAACACCGATTCCAGCCATGAGGTTTGGCCGAAAAGGCGTTTGAGTTGGTTCTGCATGCGCAGTGCCTCGCCGGAGAGGCGGCTTTCGACAATCTGGATCGCATGATCCAGCAGTTCGTGCAGCGGCGGCAGCCGCCAGCCGGGCGTGTCGCGGTTGCGGAAGGCCCAATAAACGAGCGTGGGCGGCGCCTTGGGCTGAGTCAGCAGTCTGCGGCACGCCTCCTCCGCCTCGGCCGAAGTGTTCAGCCGGTTCAACACCTCGTTGAGCAGGGAGAACGGCATCTGCGGCAGGGCGTCCAGCAATCGTTGCGCGGCGGCGGAGCCTTCCGCGAGCAGGAAGGTCGCGAGGTCTGCGGTGTCTTTGACGGTCAGGGCTTCGGATGCGCGGAGGAAACGGTGCTCTTCCCAGAGGTGCGCGCGCAACTGATCGGTCGGCGGGGTCAGAAATCCGAAGCGCGAGAGCATGACGGCCAGGCGGGCGTACAGTGCCGCATCGGACTGATGCGCGGCGCCGAGGGCGAAATGGAGCCGCTCTTCCAGAATGGCGCGCTGGGCCGCATCTAGATTTTCGATCCGGCCGGCAGTCTCAAGCTCGATCGCCTGCGTAAGGAGGCGCTCCGGGTTTTTGGTCGCGCTGAAGGTGGCGAACCAGGCATCGCCGTACGACTCGGCTTCGGTCAGCAGACGGAGCGGTTCGCTTTTTTTAGCGGGGAAGACGACCAGCGGATCCTGTTTCAGCGCCTTGCGCGCCGCGTCCCAAAACCCTTTCCACTCGTCCGGGGCGAGAATCTTTTCCTGGACGAGCAGGTCTTCGATCCTGACCGCGGTCAGGTCGCCGTAACTCCGCAAGGTCAGCCGGAGTAGTTCGCCGGGCTGCTCTCTTACGATCTGCGCGAAACCTCCGGGATCGTTATGGCGCACGGTGAGCAGATGATCTTGCGGGGCGGGCACGAGGCTATCGCAGGCTGTGGCAAAGGGGATTTCATGGCGCGGTTTCCGGGTAAAGTCCACGATGAAACGTTTATAGAAGCTGTCCGCCTCCTGAATGACCCCGAACCCCCACGCTGGATCGATGACCTGTGTGCCCGGTTCCAACGCGAGCAGGGTGCCGAGGCGTTTCAACGCTTCGTAAAGCGGCTTCTCTCCGAACTGGGCTACATCCAGCATCACATCGGTGAGGCGGTCCGGGCAGGTCTGCTTGAACAGGCGCAGGATCGCATCGGGTGCGAGGGCGCAGGAAAGCGGCTCCACCTGATCCATGACAGTCAGGAAGAGACCGCGGAAATCCGTTGCGTCGACCAGTTCCTCGATGAGCAGCATGGTCCATTCTTCAGCTTTACCCGCGTCTGTGGTGGTCGTGATCGCCTGAAGCAGGGGCAACAGATCCGTAACCGGGAGAGGGCGGATTTCAAGCAGGGAAAAGAATCGTGTCTCGAGTTCTTCGAAAGTCATTGCCGCATCCATCATAACGGAACCTTCTCTTCCGTGCGTTTACAGTTTGGTCTCCGGAATCTTCGGCTTGGATGTTTCCGCCCCTTTCGCGCCGCTCGCCGCGAGAAACGCGACACCCGCGTCCATGAAAACCCCTCGTGAAAAATTCATCTCATTCTCCTCTCTTTATACACCAGAGTGATAACAAATTCGGAACGGGAGAGGCAAGCGTCGGCTTGTCAGATGCGGCCAAAGCCCGCAGTAGAAGACAGGAGAGGAGAGGTGGGGGATTGGAACGGGAAGGACGCGCAATTCTCAGTTCGTACCCTGAAACACATGTGAAAGCAAAAAGGGAGGGGTGGAAAGTCGGGAGCAAGGAAAAACTGCAGCGGCAGGGGCTTGGTGCTTGACTTCGTGGACTGCGTCAGGCATCATAAAATTAGAAACGTGGCACATGGCGTTTGCAGAGGTTCTGCAAGCACCTTTATAACTCGAAAGCCGTTCCAATGGAATGGCATGGATGGAAGTCGCCATCTGCAAAGGGAAAGGCGGGGCGTATGAGGATCATCGCTGGCGCAGTCGGGTTGATGGTGGCCACGGGTCATCTGTGTGCGCGGGTCGAGTCGCCCGTCGTGTCTCTGGACAAACCCCTGCCAAGCGAGGCGCTGGCGCTGACGTGTCCCGCTTCAGGGACAAGTGAACCGGAAACGTCCGCCCCCGGCGCGTTCCGGACCGCGAACCTATCGGCGGCGGACAGCCAGTCCCTCTGGGCCGCGCTCTCCGAAGCCCGCCGCGAAATCGGCGCCGTCGGCGACGCTGCGGACGGCGCGCTGCTGCGCGCGCACAACCCGGGGCAGAGGCTCGCGGTCCGCTTCATGCCAAACGCTGTGAGCGTCGCCCCGTCCGGCACGAACGCGGCGTGGCAGGCCTTTTTCGCGCTGGACGGCACCGCAGGGCAGCCCGCCGCTGTCGTCTGCCGCGGCACGCGCATGGAATACGACCGCGGCAGCCTCATCGAATGGTACGACAATCAGGCCGGAGGCGTCGAGCACGGTTTCATCCTGAAGACGCGCCCCGCAGGGGCGGGCCCCGACGTGCGGCTGCGGGTGGCGGTCGGCGGCCTTCAGCCCAGGCTCTCGAGCGATGGCGACGCGGCCGAACTGGCTGACGGGCAGGGGAACGTTCTCCTGCGATATGCCAAGCTCAAGGCGTGGGACGCCGACGGCCGGGTACTCGCGTCGCGCATGGAGGTCGGGGACGGCGCCGTCGTCCTCGTCGTGGCCGACGCCGGGGCGCGCTATCCCGTCACGATCGATCCGTTTATCACCGCGCAGCAGGCCAAGCTGGGGCCGGAGGTGACCGGCGACGGCGCGGCTGAAGATTGTTTTGGCTACTCGGTCGCGATCTCCGGCGACACCGCCCTCGTCGGCGCGTATCAGGACGACGACAAGGGCGCCAATTCCGGCAGCGCCTACGTCTTCACCCGCGACGGCACCACCTGGTCCCGGCAGGCCAAGCTCACAGCCGACGACGGCACGGCTTTGGACTATTTCGGCTATTCGGTGGCACTCGCGGGCGACACCGCCCTCGTCGGCGCGTACCAGGACGACGACAAGGGCGACAATTCCGGCAGCGCCTACGTCTTCACCCGCTCCGGCACAACGTGGACCCGGCAGGCCAAGCTCACAGCCAACGACGG
>JAPXSY010000074.1:0-13059 GCA_033812795.1 Kiritimatiellia bacterium | reverse complement strand
TGGTAGGGACGGTTCCCCGAACCGTCCGCGGACGCCTCGGGGAGGCGTCCCTACCATGAACCTAAAAAGAGCAGTTGAACCTTCAACGCTCTTGGGTTTCTGGTTTCAGGGTTTCAGGGTTTCATGGTTTCATCCAAATCGGGGTCGGGGTCGGGATCGGGATCGGGATCGCTATCGGGTTTCAGGGTTTCTGGGTTTCAAGGTTTCAGGGTTTCTGGGTTTCAGGGTTTCAAGGTTTCATCCAAATCGGGGTCGGGGTCGGGATCGGGATCGACTGTTTCACCACAGAACACAACCGCCTCACAGTCTCACAGCCTCACCGCCTCACCGTCTCACAACCTCACCGCCTTTGAGGTTGCGGGTTTCGCCCGCATCTCAATACGTCAGCCCCGCCGCACTTGCCCGGACGGGCAGACGCTCGTTGCTCCCGGCCGCAGGCTGCGCCCTGTTTCATGCCGTGAAAAAAGCATCGATCAGGCGGCGGGCGATGCTGATGCGTGACGGGATCGGCGGCAGACACGAGCATCCGAACCAGTCGGCCTCGGCGATCTCCCTGCCGTCGGGAAGGATCTCGCCGCCATCGTACGACGCGGTGAAGCCGATCATCAGGTTGCTGGGGTCGGCCCAGGCTTGGCTGGTGGCATAGCGGATGTCGCGCACACGCAGACCCACCTCTTCGTGCACTTCGCGTCGGACGGTTTGTTCCAGAGTCTCCCCGACCTCCACGAAACCGGCGATCAGGCTCCAGAAAGGGTACTGGTTCCCGGCTTTCCGCGCGAGCAGCACCTCGCGCCCCCGATGAATCAGGGTGATGGCAACCGGGTTGATCCGGGGATAAGCGAGATGTCCGCAGGCCAGGCAATACATGGCGCGTTCAGTGGGGTGGCGCTCCAGCGGCGCGGCGCACACGCTGCAGAAACGGTGTGACCGCCGCCAGTGCAGGAGTTGCCGAGCCATGCCTGCGTTCTGCGAGGTTTCGGCTGACACCAGATCGAACAGTTCGCGCAACCCGATGGACTCCGCGCCGGGGACAGGTGCAGACTCCGACTCAGCGGCCCAGGTGCCGTCCGGTAGCGGTTCGACGGGCAGGATCTGCGCGTTCGGGTTGGTCTCGAACAGCCATTCGGTTCCTGCGGGCGAACGCCGGATCCACAACCGCTCATCCCGGAAACACAGGCACTGTTTCATGGGTGCAGTCCCCGGATCTGACTGCGAATGGCCTCTGTCAGCGTTTCGGCGTCTGTGGCGTCGAGCCGCGCCAGAATACATTGCCAGCGGTAGGCGAGACTGCCTGCCGGATCAACCGGCCGGTGTTTGAACAGTTTGTCGAATGCGTGACGCCGCCGCCGGTACTCCTGCTGCAACGTCACGAACCGCTGCCGGAACGACGCGAGGTAGGTTTCGGCAAAAGCCTCCGGATTGGGCATGAGCGCGATTCGCTTGTTGACCGGATCCGCATAGGCCTCCGCCATTTGCTCCAGCGGCTCTTCGTAAAGGGTGAAGGCACCGGTATGGTCCGAGACGGTCAAGCGTTCCGGCATACCCGCCTGATCCAGCGTGATCACTTCGTCGCCGTCATCGAAGAGGACCTGTCCCTCCGTATTGGCCCGGCCGACCACGCAGTTGACCACGGCGGCCTCGCCCAACAGCCGGGCCAGAAGCAGGTTGAATTCCGGGTTCGCGTAGTGCCGCGTCAGGATCTTGTCGGTCACTTGTCCGGGGATGTACTGGCGCTCGAAATACACGGTCCAGCATTTGGCTCCTTTGTACAAGGAGTTCGAGCCGGTGTACAGGGTCGGCATCCGGCCGGTCGAGACTTTCTCGGGCAGATTCATGCCAAGCTGGCGGCATCCGAGGCGGCGGTCGAGCACGTAGTCGGTGTAATCCACCGCCTCCATGATCGAGCGGACCATGTCTTTGCCCTCATCCAGATGTTCGCAGACCCCCCATTTCTGAAAACGAAGGATGCAAAGTTCCGGCTTGGGTTTTCCGGTTTCCTTGATCTGCACAACGTAGACGTCGGTACGGTGTTCGCCGGTCTGCACGCGACGGGACAGGGAGCGCGTGATGCGCCCGACGTTGATGAATTCGATGGTGGTGAACTCCCGCACGTAATTGAAGATGATCTCTCTGGCCCGCGGATCGCAAAAGGCGCGCAGTTCGGCATCCTCCGGCATCAGGTCCAACTCTTCGTAGACCGGATCAAAGATCAGTTCGCCCTCATCAATCCGGCAGCCCGGTAGCCACTCGATCTGCAAATGGAATTCGGGGGCCATGCCGTCCGGGAGGTCTTGGGTGGCCACCGCGTTCGGCTGATGGATGAGCGTGGAGCAGAGCCGGTTGCGCCAATCAAGGTTCTCGAACGTTTCCTCGTGGAATTCGATCGGGACGGCTTCGCGGAAGGCCGCGAGCAGCTTCCGGTAGGCGGCGCGCAGCGCTCCGATTTCAAGCCCCTCGGCGTTCAGGGCCTCGAACGCCTGACGGGAGAAGGCACAGCCTACGGGGAAGATATCGATTTCAGGGTACCCGAACCGGTTACGCAGCGAGCTGTAGCGCACGATTTCGGCAAGGTGCTTGCGGAACACGTCGTCCGGCTGCGTCCCCAGCCAGGCAAACGTTTCCAGCGTCAAAAAGCGTGTGCCCGTGGCGGCGTTGTGGAAATAGAGCGGCAGACCGGAAATGGCGACCCGCGCTTGGGCGATCATCCGGTTCATCTCTTCCGGCGAAACCGGAACCCGGCTCATACGCCAGTTTTCGCCGCGCGCGCGCAACGCATTGCGGATGATCTCGTTCTGCGTGTTGAGAAAACGGATCTTACGCTTGGAAACCAGCGCCTGAAGCGCCTCGTCCGCTTCAAACGCCAGGTCAACGGCGTAGGGATCGGGCCGGATGAGCACGTGCTGGTCATTGAACAGCAAATCCACCGAACACGCGATCTCCGCGTCGCTTTCCGCTTCCGAGAGGGCGGGGATCCCGGCGACCTGTCGTTCACGGTTGAGTTCGTTGAGCCAGGCGATACGCTGCGTGGCATGCACGCCGGGCAGCGTGACCAGTCCGGGGGTACGCAGAAAGAACGTGCCGATCCGGGTTTTCAGACGGCCCGTCTCATCCCGCGCGAAGAGCGGTTCGCCAAGACGTTTCATGGGTTAGGTCCACCGGGTACGGTGTGCGCAGCCGCGCGCCTCGCGGCCTCCAGAGTGTTATGCAGCAGCATGGTGATGGTCATCGGCCCCACGCCTCCGGGAACCGGGGTGATCAGCGAGGCGACGCGGCGGGCCGAATCGAAGTCCACATCGCCGACAAGGCGGAACCCGCTCGGACGGGAGGGGTCGGGGATACGGTTCACGCCGACATCAATCACGACGGCACCGGGCCGGATCATGTCGCCGGTCACGGTGTTGGGCCGACCTGCGGCCACCACCAGAATGTCGGCCCGGCGCGTGTGCTCCGCGAGGTCGCGCGTGCCGGTGTGGCAGACCGTCACGGTGGCGTTGCCGCCCTCGGCTTTGCGCATCAGCAGATGCGCGACCGGTTTACCCACGATGTTGCTGCGGCCCACCACGACGGCATGCCGGCCTGCGGTTTGGATCTCGGCTTTCAGCAGCATCCGGATGATGCCGTGCGGGGTGCAGGGCAGATAACAGGGTTCGCCAAGGATCATGCGTCCGACGTTCGCTGGCGTGAATCCGTCCACATCCTTGTCCGGGGAGATCGCGTTGAGGACGGCTGATTCGTTGATATGACGGGGGAGCGGAAGCTGGACCAAGATGCCGTGAATGCGGGAATCCTCGTTCATGCGGTTTACGAGGGCCAGCACCTCTGCCTGCGTGGTCTCGGCTGGCACACGCACATCCTGCGAAACCATGCCCGCCTCCGCACATGCCTTTTCTTTGGCGGTGACATAGGAGACGGATGCAGGATCCGCTCCGATCAGAATCACGCCGAGTCCCGGCGTCAGGCCGCTTTGCCGTTTAAATTCCGCCGTCTCGCGGGCGATCTCCGCCCGCAGTTCCGCGGCCAACACTTTTCCGTCCAGGATTGTCGCTTGCATCGTGCTCCCGTGAGGGGGGGTTATCCGAAAAGCCCGTCTATAATAATCGAACAAGGCCCTTTTGTCTATGCCGGCGCCGGTGCGCCGGGACGCATCCCCGATTCCCTGACTTCGGAAATCTTGGCTTGTCTTAATGTTGACCTGCGACCCGCGACATTCGCCCTGCGGCGGCTAGGGACGGTTCCCCGAACCGTCCGCAGCGTGAACCCTGGAACCCGAAACCAAAGGGCGTTGAAAGGTCAACGGCTCTTTTGGGGTTCAACGGACGGATGCTTTACCCAATTCCGGTGCGCCCACGCGCGGCGGATGAGCAGGCAGGTGCCGACGACGAGGGCGAGGTAGAAGAGACGCGTGGCGAGCACCCAGGGGACCTGTTCGGGCGTGTAGAGCGGCACGAGTTGGCCGTCAACCGTCTTCCGCATCAAGATCGTTTTCCAGCCGTCGGTCACCAGCCACCCCGCGAGGATCGCGAACAGGAAGACCGGGGTGATGAAGGTCATGACGAATTTGAAGAAGCGCGGCAACCGCAGTACGGAGCCGGTGTGCAGCGCGTCCCAGCCGCGCGACGGCCCGAAGAAAAACAGAAAGACGCAGACTTCGATCAAACCGAACATCGGCAGGCCGAACGAGCTGAACCAAAAGTCCATCTCATCCACGACACCGTCGCCAAAAATCGCGAGATGTGCCACAACGAAACAAAGAAGCCCGATGACGATCACGCAGCGCTTGCGGTTGAAGCCGAACTCCTCCTCCAGGAAGGCCACGGCAGGTTGCAGAATCGAGACCGAGCTGGTGACACCAGCGATGAAAAGCAGTGCGAACCAGGCGAACCCAACCCAAGCGCCGCCCGCCATGTGGTTGAAAATCAGCGGCGTGGTGCGGAAGGCAAGGCCGAAGGTTCCGCCTTCGACCGCCTCGGTGGTGCCGACCGGCCCAAAGAAAAGAAAGGCGGCGGGGATGACGATCGAGCCCCCGAGCACGACTTCGGCGAATTCGTTCAGGAACGAGGCGGTGGTGGAGGAGAGCAGCGCATCGTCGTGCGGTTTCAAATATGTGGCATAGGTCAGCAATACACCGATGCCCACTGAGGTTGAGAAGAAGACCTGGCCTGCGGCTTCCAGCCAGACCTTCCCGCTACGGAGCGCGGTGAAATCGGGGTTCCACAGGAACCCCAAAGCGCGGTCGAGTGTCCACTCTGGATTGACCGGCGCACCGAGCGTGAAAACGCGCACCACCAGCACGACGGCCGTGAGGAAGAGCAACGGCATGGCGATTTTACAGAAGCGCTCGATGCCGTGGCTGATACCATGATAGACCACCCGGAAGTTGGCGGCGAAAGTCACCAGAAAAAAGCCGTAGGCGGAAAGCCGACTCTGGAAAAAGTCGCCGTTACCACCCAGATAACTGCTGAGAAAAGCACCCATGCAGTCCGGCGTTTCAATCGCGGCATAGCGGCCGGTGAGCGCGAACACGCTGTAGGCCAGTGTCCACGATTCGATATAGATGTAATAGAAAAAGATGCCCAGCGCGCCGGTGACACCGAGCACGCCGAAGTATTTCAGGGCCGGATGGCGGCGACCGCCCACCGCATCGAAGACTCCCGGTGCGCTGCCGTGGCCGAACTGTCCGCCGTAACGGCCCATGGCCCACTCCATCCAGCAGAGCGGCAGGGCGAGGAAAAAAAAGGCGATGAAGTACGGGATCATGAAAGCCCCGCCACCGTTACGCGCGGCCACGCCGGGGAAACGCAGGAAGTTGCCGAGACCGACTGCACTGCCGGCCGCCGCTAGGACGACGCCAATCCGGCTTCCCCAGGCGTCGCGAACTCTCTTAGCCATGGATCTTCCCTCTTACACGCGAATATTTATCAAGCGTGAACAGGGTACCGTATCGCGACCGGATAGGATAGCTTTTTCGTTCTTTACTTTCCGCTGATAAGATCGCGGAGGTAGCGGCCGATCAGCGCGTTGTCACTGCTGCCGGCAAAGCGCGCCGCCTGCACACCGACCGCATAAACCGGGACGGGATCGTCGGTATGGTTCAAGCTCCCCCAAATGAACCCCGCCCGGGCACTGACGAGATGCGACCAGAACAGGCTGATTCTGCGCTCATCGCCATACGCATGTTTGCCCTGCTCATCGCCGCCCTTGTCGAAGATTTCACGGCACTTCGCCAGCTCCTCGTCGCTCAGGTGTTGTATGCCGAAAAACGCCTTCATCTGCGGCAACGCCTCGTCAAACGTGATCTTTTCCTTCTCGAACTTCTTAAACATTTCGGCGGAGGCGTTCCGCGACTTTTTCTGGCCGTCCAGAATCTTGCTCATGCCGGGAGCCGTGAGCGGCCCCTCGATCAGCGACAGCCCGCCGCATTCATGATCCGCTGTCACAACAATCAAGACTTCGTCGGGCCGCGCCCGGTAAAACTCGACTGCCCTGGCTATGGCACGGTCGAACTCCAGCAGCTCCTGCACCATGGCGGCACCGTCATTGGAATGGCTGGCCCAATCGATGGCCGCGCCTTCGACCATCATGAAAAAACCTTCCGGCCCCGCCAGCAACTCGATCGCCTTGCTCACATGATCCGCAAGCGGGATCTCCTGCTTGCCGTCGATGACCAGCGGCATGTCGCTCCTGACCCAAACGCATTTCACACCGGGTTTCAGGGCGTCGAAGCTCTTGCGGTCTTCGACAATCGTGTGCCCGTTGTTTGCGGCGGCCTTCTTGGCCTTGGCATCCGTATCCTCGACACCGAGCATGGGCGGGCCGCCCACATAATCAAGACCGCACACCGCCAACTGCATGGCGATCTCCGGGTACATGTTTCGATTTTTCGCATGGGCGTAAAAACCGGCCGGCGTGGCATGGTTCGGCGCGGCACTTGAAATGACGCCCATCTTCATGCCCTGACGCTTCACAAATTGCGCCATGACATCAAACTTGCGCTCGGTTTCAAGATCGATGTTCAGTACGCCGTTATCGGCCTTGTAGCCTGAAGACAAGGCCGTGGCCGAAGCCGCCGAGTCGGTCGTCGCTTTGTTTTTGGCAAAGGTCGTCGCCCTGCCCTGCACCGGCAAAGCCAGCATGATCAGCCCCTTCATCATTCCGGCGGCAACCCCTCTTTGGATCTGGGCGTCTCTAAGATAGCACTCCGTGGCCCGCACATGTGTCGCGCCCATGCCGTCCCCGATAAAAAGGAAAACGTACTTGGGGTACATCTCGGGAAACGCCTCGGCACACGTTGCGCCCGTTGTTCCCAAGATAACCAGGCAAACAGCCATCAGAACTTTAATTTTTTGTGTAAACAGAACACTCCTCATCTCAACCCTCCTCTTTTACAACACGCTCCCGATATTCGCGTCCAACGTGATAGAAGGTAATGAACCCTATTCTTGTTAGGCTAACGCGTTGTTTCGGTAAGAAACGTGTTAGAAAGGGTCCCGAACATCCCATAGGCGGTACGGCTAGCCCTTACCCATGCGGGTTCGCTCGGGTTTCCGGCGTCTTTTTTGAGGTTTCAGGGAAACCAGGGAAATCGCATTGCGTCTTGGCCGCATAAACGGAAATCGGGTATAATGACGGCATTAGGAAAACCTTTTCAGGAGAATACGGTATGAACGTGATCGGGTGGGTCGTGGTTGTCGTCTGGGGGCTGTGCCTGTGCGGGAGGGGTGCGGACGCGCGCGAGTGGGAGAATGAGCAGGTCAACGCCGTGAACCGTGAACCGGCGCGGGCCGCCGGCTTTCCGCTCGCCGACGCGCGCGCCGCACTGACGCCGGAGGAGCCGCAGACCCCGTTCCGCGTGTCGCTCAACGGCATGTGGCGTTATCAGTGGAGCGGGAGCCCTGATGACCGCCCGGCCGGGTTCCACGAACCGGAGTTTGATGATGCGCGCTGGTTCACGCTGGATGTTCCGAGTTGTGTGGAGATGCGGGGGTTCGGCATCCCGATCTATACGAATGTCAAGTACCCGCATGCCCGCACCCCACCCAAGATCGGCACGGCCTACAATCCGGTCAGCGCCTACCGCACCCGGTTCACCGTGCCGGAGACATGGGCGGGACGACCCGTGTTCGTGCGCTTCGACGGGGTCTATTCCGCCTTCTACCTCTGGGTGAACGGTCAGTATGTCGGATACAGCGAAGACAGCAAACTGCCTGCGGAATTCAACCTCACACGGTATCTCAAGCCCGGCGGGAATGTGATGGCGGTGGAGGTGTACCGCTGGTCGGACGGCTCTTATCTCGAGGATCAGGACATGTTCCGTTTCAGCGGCATCTACCGCGATGTCTCGCTCTTCTCGCCGCCGACTGCGGAGTTGCGCGACTTTTTCGTGATCGCCCAGCCTGACGCCGACTGCCGCACGGCGGTACTGCGCGTCACATCCCGGGCGCGCGCTTTGGGCGGCCGGGCGGTTGCCGCGACGGTGCGGGGCGAATTGTACGACGCTGAAAACAAACCCGTCGAGGCCGCGTTGCCCGAGACGCGTCTGACGCTGCCTGCCGACGGAACCGACGTGCAGGCGCATGTCGAGTCGCCCGTAGGCAAGGAACGGCCCCCCCGTTTGTGGTCGGCGGAAGATCCGTACCTCTATACACTGGTTCTCACGCTCGAAGGTGATGACGGCTCGCGGGATATCCGCTCCTGCAAGGTCGGATTCCGCCGGGTTGATATCCGCGAGGGCAAGCTCCTCTTCAACGGCCGGGCGATCAAGTTCAAGGGGGTGAACCGCCACGAGACCTCGCCGGAGAACGGCCGCACGATCAGCCGGGAGGATATGCTGCGGGATATTCTGCTCTTCAAGCGCCACAACATCGACACGGTCCGCACGGCGCACTATCCGGACCATTATTACTGGTATCAGCTCTGCGACCGGTACGGTATCTATGTTGTGGCCGAGGCGAACGTCGAGTCGCACGGTATGGGGTATGGCAAGGAGTCGCTCAGTCATGTGCCCTCATGGGAGAAGGCGCATGTTGAACGTAATGTGAACCACGTCGAGAACTACAAGAACCATCCTTCGGTTGTCATGTGGTCGTTGGGCAACGAGGCCGGTCCCGGCAAGAACTTCAAAGCCGCGTACGACGCTGTCAAGGCGCGGGATGCCACGCGGCCCGTGCACTACGAGCGGGCCAATGACATCGTGGATGTCGACAGCCACATGTACCCGACGGTCGAATGGTTGTACGAACGCGGCAAAAACACCGCCAAGCCCTTCTTCCTCTGCGAATACGCGCATGCGATGGGCAACGCGCTCGGCAACTTTAAGGAATACTGGGAGGCCTTCTACTCCAGCGAATCGCTCTCCGGCGGGTGCATCTGGGACTGGATCGACCAGGCGGTGTGGAAAGAGACCGACCGGGTCGGGCCGGATGGCCGGCGGCTGCGCTATCTGGCTTACGGCGGCGATTTCGATGATCAGCCGAACGACGGCAATTTCGTCTGCAACGGCGTGATCGGGCCGACCCGTGAGATCACGCCGAAGCTGATCGAGGTCAAGCGTGTGCATCAGAATCTGGTGGTCACGGCCGAGAATGCGGCCGCGGGCCGGGTCGAGGTCTGGAACCGCTTCGGCTTCACCAACGCACGCGTGTTCGACATGCGCTGGTCTCTGGCATGCGACGGCCGCGAGATCGCCGCAGGCCGGGTTGACGCGCCCGATGTGCCGCCGCTCTCGCGCCGCACCGTGTCCGTGCCGGTTCCCAAGGTGACGCCCCGGTCCGGTGCCGAGTATTTCTACCGCGTGAGTTTCCATCTCCGCGAGAAGACGGCGTGGGCGGAAACGGGTCACGAGATCGCGGCCAGTCAGTTGGCGTTCACCCCGCCGCAAGCCGCGCCGTCCCCGTCTCCGGCCGCGCGCGGCCCCGTGCCCGGCGTCCGGGTCCGTGAAAGCCGCAGGGCGGT
Organism: Kiritimatiellia bacterium; assembly: GCA_033812795.1. Taxonomy (GTDB): domain Bacteria; phylum Verrucomicrobiota; class Kiritimatiellia; order RFP12; family UBA1067; genus JAPXSY01. Next base: position 3,108 of record JAPXSY010000074.1, on the reverse strand, counting down.
GACCGTGAGCGGTCGGCGCTTCGAGGCGGTCTTCAGCCGGGCATCCGGGACGCTCGCCTCTCTGGTGTACGACGGCCGGACGGTGATCTGCGACCGTGCGGGGATCACGCACGGTCCGCGTCTGAACACCTTCCGCGCCTTTGTGGACAACGATAACCAATTCGGCAAATGGTTGCGCGCCGAGTACATGGATTCCGGCCTGTCGCAGATGAGCCATCACGCGCGGCCGCTGCAGGTTGAGCGGGTGGACGATGCCACGGTGCTTGTCCGGGCCACGGTTGAGGCATGCGGCTTCAAGAGCGGCCGGTTCACGCACGAGGCCGAGTATCGCATCACCGGGGACGGCGCGATTACGGTGCGGAACCGCATCACGCCCGCGGGCAGCCTGCCCCCGCTGCCGCGCATGGGCGTGCGCATGATGCTGGACGGTGCGCTGGAGCGCATGGCTTACTATGGGCGCGGCCCTTGGGAGAACTACGTGGATCGTAATACGGGGAGCGACATCGGGTACTACACCGGCACGGTGACAGAACAGTACGTGCCCTATGTGCGGCCCCAGGAGTGCGGCGGCAAGAGTGACGTCCGGTGGGCCGCGTTTCTGGACCGCAACGGCCGCGGGATTCATTTCACGTTTCCGCAACCGCTTTTTGTCACGGCTCTGCACTACACCTCAGAGGACTTGGAGGGGGCGCGCCACCGCAAAGGGATGGAGCGCCTCTTCAATCCGCCAACGCCGCGTTCCGAGGTCTGCCTCGCGCTGGACATTGCGCAGATGGGTCTCGGCGGCGCGAGCTGCGGCCCGATCCCCATGGAGAAATACATTCTGCGTGCCCGGCCCTTTGCGTACACCTACATCATGCGGCCCTGCGTTAAGGGCAGCCATGCGGAACTCAGCGATTTGGCCAGGCCCTGATGCGGCGCGGCGCGGAAATCGGGGACAGGATCGGAAAACGGTGTTATGCTGTGAGGTAAAGAAGGAGGACCATATGGTTCGGCTGGGAGTCAACATTGATCATGTGGCCACGTTGCGTCAGGCGCGCGGGACAACGTATCCGAGTTTGACGGAGGCGGCGGCGCTCTGTGAACAGGCGGGTGCGCACGGCATCACGATCCATCTGCGCGAGGACCGCCGCCACATTCAGGATGCCGACGTGTACGCGTTACGCGCGGCACTGAAGACGCGCCTGAACCTCGAGATGGCGAACAACCCCGATGTGCTGGCGGTAGCGCTCGATGTGCGGCCGGATGAGGTGTGCATCGTGCCGGAGCGCCGGCAGGAACTGACGACCGAGGGCGGGCTGGACGCGGCGGGCCTGCAAGGGCAACTCGCGCCGACCGTGGCCGCGTTGCGCGCGGCGGGGATTCTGGTGAGTCTGTTCATCGAGCCCGACGAACGGCAGGTGGAGGCTGCGGCGGCGCTCGGTGCGCCGTTCATTGAGTTGCATACCGGGACGTTTGCCGCGCGCACGGGCGAGGCACGCGAAGCGGAGTTGGCGCGGCTGGCGCATGCCGCGGTCCGCGCACACGAGTTCGGACTGCGTGTCAACGCGGGCCATGGGTTGACGGTCGAGAACGTCGGGGCGATTCTGGAGATACCGCATCTCGATACGTTGAACATCGGGCATAGCATCGTGTGCCGGGCGATCGCCGTGGGTCTTGCCCAAGCCACACGCGAGATGCTGGAACGGATCGGAGGCGGCAATCGGGAGGATGCGTGACGGGTCCGGAGGGCACGGACCCGGCAGCATTCCCCCTCCGGCGGAGAGGGTCACATGTCTTTGCAGCGCGGCACATACGGCATCGAATACGACGAGCGGAGCGGAACATCCTTCCGGGTGTCGCGGCTGATCGTCGCGCTGCTGCCGGTGGTTGCGGTCGTGGTGCTGTTCGCGCGCGGCTGCCGGAACGAGGGGGAAACGGAGTCGGACGACGGGAAAACGGTCGGTCCGGCCCATTACCGGCTGGCTGAGTCCGAAACGCCGCACGAGCGTCCTTCGCTCTGGTCTTCGCTGTTCCAGCGGGAGAAACCGTCCGATGCCGGGACGGCCCCGGAACCGGTCTCCGGCTGGCGCACGGCAGGCGTGACGCCGCCGCCGGAAACCCTTGTGCAGTCGCCCGAGATCCGTCGGTTGCTGGAGCAGGCCGGCGCGTGCGTGGAGGAGGATGACCTCGTGGGCGCGCGGCGGTTTCTGCGCGAGATCCTGTTGCGCCGCGATGCCGACAGTGTGCGCGCGTTTGCCGAGCGTGAGATCGGGCGGCTGAACATCAAGCTGCTCTTCGCCGACCGGCCGATGCCGGAGAAGGTCAAGCACCGCGTCGCATCCGGAGAGGTGGTCAGTCGGCTCGCCAAACGATACGGGAACACCCCCGAGCTGATTTTGAAGGCCAACGGGATCGATCGTCCCGAGCGTCTGCGCATTGGCCGCGAGATCTGGGTCCTCGACGCGCCAGTGTTCGATCTGACGGTGTACAAGAACGGCGGGAGTGCCGTGCTGACGCTGAACGGATCCTTCTTCAAGCGCTATCCGCTACTGGGCGGTATCCCGGTCAAGGCCCCTTCCGGCACCTATGCCCTCCGCGGCAAAGTCGCGCTTGATGGCGTGTGGCGGATCATGTTGGCGGCGACCGGCGCGACACCCGAGGCAGAGGGACTCGCCCTGCACGGCGGGGCGGATACACCCGCCACGGACGACCGTATCCGGTTCGCCACCTCAGATATCGAGGAACTCAGTGTGCTGCTGCCCGTCGGCGCTGCGGTGAACATCGCGGAGTAGGCGAATCGGGGCGACCTGACTCGAGCGGCCTCGCCCTGATTCGACCCGGGTCGATTCGGGGTGCGGTGTCAGGCGGTCGGGAGGCCCCACTCCTTGAGCTTGGATTCAATGAACGCGACGCTCTGATCATGCGTGGCGCGGGCACCGAGCATGGCGGGGAGGACCGGGCCACAGGCGAAGCGGATCGGCTTGTTGGGGTCGACCGTGCCGAAGTCCTTGAACCACTTGCCGGTTTGGAGGAAATCGGTCTTCACCGCCAGCGGCACGACGGGCACACCCGCGCGTTCGGCCAGCTTTGAACCCAGCGAGTTGAACTTCTTGCCGTCGAAAACCG
>JAPXSY010000073.1:0-13512 GCA_033812795.1 Kiritimatiellia bacterium | reverse complement strand
TCCGTGCCGATGCCGAGCGAAAGCGCACCGATGGCAAAATCCTTGTTCCGCACGACACCGAGATACCGGCCCACCGTATCGTGGAGCGTGGTGGGGTACGGCCCCCAATTCACGACGGCGATGCCGGCGGGCGATGTCGCCTCCACAATTTCCAGCCGCAGATAGCGGCCCCGGTTTTCGATCCGGACCGCGACCGCCGCGTCGTTGTCAAACTCGATTCCCCAGACCTTGCCCTTCCCGCGCGCCCCGACAACGGGCATCATCCGCTTGGGCACGAGCGTTTTACCGGACACCTTCCAGCACTCCCCGTCCTTCTCGTATTCCCGGATGGTGATGAGAAACCCGGGTTCATCCGGGTGCAGGCGGTTCACACCGGCACCGGAAAGCTCGGTGATCCGGCCGGAACCGTCCACCGCGATACCGAGTCCGGCGGACGTCTTTTCCCGCAACGTTTCGGACGCGGCGGCAACGCCAACTGCGAGAGTGGCCATCGTGATAACTGTGACGAGTTGTTTCATACGAATCGTTCCTTTATGCTCGTAATCGGTTCGTGACAGGGAGGTGCGAAGATCATGCGTTTCTGGTGAAAAGGGATGCAGAGAGTCGGGAGCGCGGGCGTCCCCGCCCGCAACAACGTGTCTTGTGCTTTCTGGTTTTATCCGCAGATTTACACAGATTTCGCAGATTTTTTGTTCTGCCCGCAGGACGGGAGGGACGAGCGTCTGCTCGTCCGGGCGGCGTTTCACGCCGCCGCCTTTGAACGCCGAACGCCCAACGCCGAACTCAGAACGTCGAAGTGAAAAAACTCCTAACTCCTAACTCCTAAATCCACGCGTAGCGCGGAAGACGCCCGCGCTCCCGACTTGCGCACACGCAAACCACGCACAAAACTCGCATGCCCCTGTCACGAACCGATTGCTCGATCATAGCTCCTTCTGCCTTGTCGTTTCGTTCTGTTGTTATGGTTCTGGGCAGACGTCAGCGCAGAATGACGGTCGTGCCGAGTTCCTTGTAAAGGTAAACCGCGCCGCCCTCCCTGACAACCTGCCAGCCGGGCTGCGGCTCGTCCCAGGACGGAAGGCCGGTAAGAACTCCGTCGGCCTCGGCAATTTTCACTTTGTGAAGGGCGTTTTTCAGCGTCCCGACCACAACCAGCCTGCAGCCGGTAAACGTCAGGTCGCCCGTGACCCGGAGCGGATTGGGGCATCCGCCGGTTTCGTCCAGCGTGACCGTATAGGTGTCCGTGAGCGTCACGTCACCGGTCACCTCCCCGCCGCCGGTGAGCCGGGCGACAACCAGCGGCGCGCCCCGCAGATTCAGGCTGGCGCCGGCCGTGAGGGTGACTTCCGAGCCTGCGGCGAACACTTCTGTGTTCACGGTATATCCCGGGGTGCGCCATTTCCGCGCGAGATAATGCTCCAACTGATCCCGTTCGGCTTTCGTCAGCATCCGGTTGTACGCGATGACCTCGCCGATCGCGCCGCGGAAACGTCGCGTATCGGTGGGGGAGTTGACGTAGAAACCCCCGATGGCGTTGTTCCCGGGGCCGGCTTTCACCGGCGATTCGATGTGCGCCGTGACCGGCGTGTTCAGGGCGTAATCGAAACCGCTGGCGGAAGCCGGGAGCGCGATCCCGTTGTGCCACGCCTCCGCGCCGACGAAACAGTTGCCGACCGTCCCGTATGAGAAATTGGTCGAACTGCCTCGGACTCCGAGGTCGCCGCCGGAGTTGACGCCCCAATACCCAGCCATATTCATCTGGTTCTGAAACGCCTGGAACACCATGACCAGCGTCTGAACCGCGATGGATTTGTTGGAGCGCATCCAGTTGGTGGTGGCGTTCCCGAAAAACACCGCGCTCTGCCCGTTGATGCTTCCGGTGTAGGTGGGCGGTTGCGAGGTCTCCGCGTCCCAAGCCTGCTTTTCGAGGCCGAAGGCCAGTCCTTCGGTTCCTGCTTTGGAAACCCAGTTCGTCACATAGCCGTCTGCCGAGCGCCGTACCGTTGCCGCGTCCGTCGCGTCCAGCCAGTACTGGAGGCCGTCCTGCGGCGGCAGATCATTGAAGACCGTGACCGCCGACGCGCCGCCGAACGAGACCGTCCCCGCTTCCACGCGCAGTGCCATGTCCGCCGCGCCGCACAGCGCGAGGTTGACCTTCTCCCCGATGGTGCCGCGGAATCCGTTGGTTCCCGTCACGGTGAGCGTGGCGGTCTCCGCGCCGCTGTTGATGATGTTTCCGCCGATGCCGGACAGGGTGGAGACAGTCTGATCTATGCCGTTCAGGTCGAACGCCGCCCCGGGTTCCACGCTCAGGGTTGTCCCGGCCGGCAGGGTCCCGTGCACGGGTGCGGGCGCCTCCGCGTGCAGTTCGGTCCCCATCCACTTTTGCCACATATAATTTTCGACCGCCTTGATCTCGTCCCGGCTCAGAATCCGGCTGAAGGCAATGACCTCGCCGATGAACCCGCAGAGCGAACGTCCCTGGTAATTGTTGCCGATCACGTTGTTTCCTGCGCCGAAATCATCGGTGCGGAAGGCGGAGAGCAGCGTCGGCTCGTTCGGCGTGAACGTATTGACCCCGGCGACGCCGTTGATGCTCAGGTTTGCCAGCGTACTGTAATGGAACACGCTGCCTTCTGTGCCCGTGTCGATGGAGGTGGCGCTGGCGAGACGCAAAAACGGCTGCCATGATCACCGCGCGTGTTTGCCCAGAGGCAGTCCATGCCGCCACCGGCAACACTGTACCCGGTCGTCTGGAAGAGGATCAGCACCGTCTTGGTGGCAAAGGCCTTGTTCGCCACCAGGCAGTTGGTCCAACCGTTGAAATAGATTGCGGGCTTGGACTGGATGGCGCCGCCGACACCGTTGGAGTAGACCGGGCACGGCAGGCCATCCCAGGTCTGTTTGAAGGCGACGCCCGTTACCCGGTCCACCCAGCCCGTCACTGCGCCGGTCGTTTCGTCCGTTTGCACGCTGGCCGCGTCGTTCGCGTCGAGATGATACGCGATGTCCACCTCGCACGGGATCAGCTCCCGGTACAGCTTGAGCGTCCCCTCCCGAACCACCGTCGGACCGGAATAACTCTGTGGTTTGGCGATCCCGAGCGTGCCGGAACCGATTTTGGTCAGGCCGATGAGGTTGGTGCCGTTGTCGCGAAGGTACCCTCCGTATAGGATGTCCGACGACGTTCCGATCTCCGCCATGGCCGGCGCGTCCGCGCCTTCGGCGATCGGCGTGATCGCGCGTTCGGAACTCTGGGCCAGATTGCCCAGTCGGGTCGCGGCACCGGCGATTCCGATATCCCCTTGTGTCGTGAGCCCGCCCATCGTCACCGAAGGGCTGGCGAAAAGAAGTGTGTTCGTCCCGCTGTTGATCCAGGATCCGACACCGGAAACCGCGTTGGAGATAACGAAATCCGCATTCTTGTTGACCGTGATCGTGGTGTTGTTGATCACCTCGCCTGCGCCGAACGTACCGTTGGCTCCGAGCGTGAGCGTGCCGGTCTCCAGCCGGGTCACGCCGAGATAGGTGTTGGTGCTGTTCAGAGTTAATTTATTGGAATCCTGCAGGATGACGAGTCCGCCGGGGCCGGTCACCGGACAGTCGAATTGCAGGTTTTTGTTCATCCGGATTCCGGCGTCGTCCGCCAGCACCACCCGGGCGATGTTCGTCGAAAAGTCCTCGCCGGTGCCGGTGAACACGGCCCGCCCGTGGTAAGTGCTGATGCCGAATCCGGCAAGGCTCAGTTCGCTGATCGCTGTCTTGGTATAGTTCAGGAATTGGGCGCCGCAGAGGCGGTCGCCGAAGACGCGGACCGCGGGTGCGGAAGTGAGGTCCGCGTAAAGCTGCACCCGGCCCCAGTAGGCCCGGATGTCACCGCTGTTGGCATAGGTGCCACTCAATATGGTGTTGACGTAATCCACATTGTTGCGCCCGGTGAACGTGACGCCCGCCGTGCCGCGGATTTCGGTATCGATCGTCTGTAGTGTTTTGCTGTTGTTGTCCTGTACCCAGACGATGCCTTCGGAGCCGCGGAAATCGATCGCGCCGCCGCTGATGCAGGTCTTGGTGGTCGTGAACCCTTGCAGGATGATGCCGGCGGGCGACGTGCCGTCGCCGATCGTCAGCGTCACGCCGGGGTTGAGGGTCAGCACCGCGTTACCGTCGATGACCAGCGCGTGGATCGCCGTGTCGGCGGAAAGCGTGGTGTTGGCGGTGATGCGCACGATCGCATTCGAGTCCGCTCCGGCGAACCCGTCATGGTAGAGGTCCGTGGCGGGCACGAGCCCGTTGGACGCGTCATACCGCGCGAAGCACACCGGCGTGCTGACGGTGTTCGGGCCGCCGAGGGCGATGACCGGCGAGACCATGCCCGAGCCCGCGTGGACCAGCGCGGCCGGGTTTGTCAGGAAGAACTTCTCTGAAGTGCCGAGCGTGCCCGTGCCGCCGTTGGGGGCCAGATACAGCGTGCCGGGAAAAACATCCTCGCGGACGACCTCGCCGATTGTGAGGGAAGCGGAGGCGTTGGAGCCTTTTTTCAGGCTGAAGCGCACCGAACCCTTGAGCGCGACCGCGCTGTTTGTGGCGATCGTGAGTGCGGCGGCGGAACCCTCGGCCGCAACGGGTTCAAACCTGATTTCGTTGCCTTCGAACGTGACGCGGCCGTCGGTGAGCGCGGTGCCGCTTTTCGCATAAACCGCGACCAAGCCGTGCTTGAACGTCACGTTGGTGAATCCGCTGTAGAACGCGCCGTCATATACGCGGAGCGTTCCGCGGCCCGTTTTCTCGAACGCGTTGTTGTTACCGAGGAACGGGATTTTCTGGTCGACGTACTTGCCCTCCTCGTCTTTCGGACGCAGATACGGCGCATCCCCGACGAAGGTGATCGGCTGGTTGCCGGCCAGCAGAAACGCGCCGGAATACGGAAACGCCATACCGGAAATCTCAAGGCCGGCCACATCCTGATACACGCCGGCGGAAACCCATTGACTCATGCTGTCGGACGCCGAGGCGTGGGTGAACACGCCCCCGTTCTGCGCGGGCACGCCATCAAGCCAATACTTGGTGTTGCTCCATTTGAGGCTGTCGGGGGCGTATGTCATCTGGTTGACGAACCAGTATCCGTCCGAGGCCGAAACCGCCGCCGCGAGAGCGGCCGTCGTGATGACCGTGATGAGTTGCTTCATGTGAACCACTCCTTTGCATACACAGGTGAACCTCTGCCATCCCACAGGTTGCCCCGGCACCGTTTCGGATCGTATGACCGGCATATATACGGCGAGGGAGAAACCATCCCAAGTGCCTTATAATTTACTCGTTTCCGCACGCGTTTGTCCAGAACATCCAATGTGGGATAGGTAATCGGTTTGTGACAGGGGGGTGCGAAGGCAATGCGTTTCTGGTGAAAAGGGGGGCAGTGAGTCGCGAGCGCGGGCATCCCCGCCCGCGTTCCCGACTTTCTGTCCGTTCCGCCCATTTTCATTTCATGAAGTTTTATGTGTTTCATGGTCCGAAAACTTGAGGTCGGCGTTCGATCCGGTCGAGTCGGTCTTGCGGCGCCGATCATCCTGTGAGATACTGAACAGACTTTAACGGGACCGGAGGAGTGATGGGATGGTTCCGGGGGAACAACAAGGGAGGACGCATGCGTTTCGCGATGATGGGGATGGTGTTGGGGTTGGTTTCCGGTGTGTGGGCCGAGGTCACGATCCATGTGGCGCCCAATGCGCCTGCCGGGGGGGACGGGCGGCGGCGTTCGCCGTACGCGACGCTGGAGCAGGCTCGGGATCATATCCGGGCGGCGCGTAAGGAGGGGCTGATCGCGCGGGATGAGCCGGTCACGGTGCTGCTGGAGCCCGGGGTCCATACGCTGACGCAATCGTTTGAACTCACGCGCGAGGATGGCGGCAGCGAGGCCGCGCCGGTGGTCTACCGGGCCGCGAAGCGGGGACGCGCGCGCCTGCGGGGCGGGCTGACGCTGCCCGCGGACGCGTTTCAGCCGGTCACGAATGGGGCGGTTCTGAACCGGCTCGACCCCGCCGTGCGCGAGCATATCCGGGTGTGCGATCTCACGTCGCGCGTTCCCGGCGGGTTTGAACCGTTCAAGAACGCTTATTCGGGAACGCCGGCCGCGCCGTGGCTGTATCACAACCGCAAGCCGTTGACGCTGGCGCGCTGGCCCAACGCGGACGCCCCGCAGGGAGGGTGGGCGGGTTTCACCAAGGCGGTGGAAACGGGCAAGCCGATTCCGGATTCCCCGGATCCCGCTCTGCGAAAGCCGCGCCCGGGCTCCTTCGAGTTCGCGGATCCGCGGCCGGCCCGCTGGAATCTGGAAGAGGGGGTTTGGCTGATGGGGTATTGGACGCACGACTGGTCGGGCGAGGTGATCCGCATCGCGTCGTACGATCCGGACAAGAAAGTGATCGCCCTGGCGGCCCCGCACGGGTACGGGATCGCCGCGGGAACCTGGGGCAGTGCCGTGCGGCGCTTTTTCGCGCTGAATCTCATGGAAGAGTTGGACGCGCCGGGCGAATGGTATCTGGATCGGACAAGTAAGCAGCTTTACGTTTATCCGGAGGGGGAGACGGAGGAGGGGGGCGAATGGGTCTTGGCGACGCTTACGCAGCCCATGTTGGCTGTCTCCGACGCCGCGCATATCCGGGTGCTTGATCTGGCGTTTGAATATTCGCACTGCGCGGGCGTGGTGATCATATTGAAAAACAGCGAACAGGTGGAAGTCGCGGGATGCGTGGTGGCGAATCACGCCGGGAGCGGCATCAGCGTCTCCGGCAGGGCCAACACGGTGCGGTCTTGCGATCTGTACCAACTCGGCAAAGCGGGCCTCTCCCTCAACGGAGGCGACCGCAAAAAGCTGATCGCCGCGAAGAATCTGGCGGTCAACAACCACATCCACCACTACGGGCTCTTCCAGCGGACCTATGCGGCGGGGATTGCGCTGGGCGGCTGCGGACAGATCGCGCGCAACAACTGCATTCACGATGCGCCGCACAACGCCGTCCTCTACGGCGGGAACGAGCACCTGCTGGAGTTGAATGAGGTCTACCGCGTGGTGATGGAGACGGGGGATGCGGGCGCGTTTTACACGGGACGCGACTGGACCAGCCAGGGGAATGTGCTGCGGCACAATTTCGTCCACACGCTGGGCAGGGGCGATGCGAAACATGTCAACACCATGGGTTTTTATCTCGACGATTGCGACTGCGGCGACCGGATCGAGGGCAATGTGTTCTGGCGCGCGGGCCGGGCGATCATGATCGGCGGGGGGCGCGACAATCCGGTGATCAACAATCTGATCGTGGAGTGCCCGATCGGGCTCCACATCGATTCACGCGGAATGACCTGGAAGTACTGGAACAACACCAACGACCCGAACTGGCGCTTGGATGCCAAAGCCCAAGAGTTCGACTACCGGAACCCGCCGTGGAGCGTGCGCTATCCGAAACTCGCTTCGATCATGGATGAGTGTCCCCGCGAACCGCTCAACAACCCGGCCCGCCGCAACGTGTTTGTGGATTGCGTCGACACCTGCTCGTTCGGCGGCAAGGTGATGGACCTGCTGCACAAGATGGAGCTTGAGGACAACCTGATCGTCAACACGGTCGGCACGAACCGGGTGGGGAAACTGCGTGAGGGGATCAACAAGGGGTTCCGGACGGTTTCGGGAACGCCGGACAAGCCGTTCGATCCGGGATTCGAGGATGCGCCGAACGGGAATTTCGCGTTGCGCCGGAACGCCCGCCTCTTTACGGAACTGCCCGCCTTCGAACGCATCCCGTTCGAGCGGATCGGGCTGTACACCGACACCTTCCGGCGTAAGCTGCCGCGCCGGTAAGCGCGCGTTTCACCCCGGCCTGCGGGATAACCGCAGGCCAGAGAGAGATTCGATCGTGCAGGTGTGCGTTTGGCCGGCACTCATGGCAGCGGGTCACCGTACAGGGTTTGCGGTGCCGCACGGGTGATGCGCACACGCACCGCATCGCCCGCCGCCAGATCGGCGGGGGGATCGAAGATCACGATCTTGTTGCCCGGCGTTCGGCCCGACCACCGCGCGGTATTCCGCAGACTGGGGCCTTCGGCCAGCACCTCCTGTATGGTGCCGACGAGTTGACGGTTGAGTGCCACGCCACGCAGATCCTGATCCGCCAGCAACACCTGATTGCGCCGCATCTTCTCCTCCTCCGCGACATCATCTTCCAGTGCGGCGGCCGGGGTGCCGGGACGCGGCGAGTATTTGAAGATGAAGGCATTGTCAAACGCCGCCTCCCGCATGAGCGAGCGGGTCTCTTCAAAATCAGCCACGGTCTCACCTGGGAACCCGACGATCACGTCGGTCGTGAGCGCAAGGTCCGGCATGGCGGAGCGCAGACGGGCCACCGCGTCCAGATATCCGGCCCGCGTGTACCCGCGGCGCATGGCTTTAAGAATGCGGTCGGAACCGGACTGGACGGGCAGGTGCAGATGGTGACAGAGTTGCGGCACGTGGCGCATGACGCGGATGAGTTCATCCGTGACGCCGGACGGGTGACTCGATGTGAAACGGACGCGGGCGATGCCGGGCACGGCGGCAACCGCCTCCAGCAGACGGGCGAACGGCTCGCGGAAGCCTCCCGGCGAGGGAGCGTCCGCCGCATTCCAGACCGTGTGGACACGGCCGTAGTTCATGACGCTCTGTCCCAGTAACGTGATTTCGCGGACGCCGTTGCGCGTGAGCGCGTCGATCTCCGCCAGAATCTCGCGGGCGGGGCGGCTGTACTCGGTGCCGCGCACATCCGGGACGATGCAGTAGGCGCAGCGCCGGTTGCAGCCGAGCAGAATGGTCACCAGCGCTGAGAAGCCGGACTCCGCATGGCTGTCCGGCACGTCCGGCAGTTCGTCCGGCGCGGACCATTCACCCAGTCCGGTCTCGCCGGCCAGCACACGGGCCACCAAACGGGGGATCGCGCCGGCACGGCGGGTGCCCACCGCAAAATCCAGACCGCGCACACGCGTGAAGATCTCCGCTCCCAAACGCTGCGCCATGCAGCCCATCACGCCCACGATCCGTTCTGGCTGTTCGCGTTTCCCCGCGCAGAGCAGACCGAGTTTGCCGAGGGCCTTGTCCTCCGCCTTGCCGCGGACACTGCAAGTGTTGACCAGGATGAGGTCGGCATCTGCCTCGCGGTCAACCAGCGTGTGGCCTGCGGCTTTCAGGACCGCGGCAGCGGCGTCGGAATCGCGCACGTTCATTTGGCAGCCGTAGGTGTGGAGCAGAAAACGCATGGGTCAGGGTTTGGGTTGCGAAACGGTTCCGGGCGCATCCGAAAAGCCTTCCGTGATCCGTTCGATGAGGTTGACGTAAGTCCATTCCGGTTGTTCAAGCGTGCCGAACACCCGGAACTCCAACAACAGCCGCGAGAACGGCAGGGTCATCAGTCGGACAATGCGTCCGGCAATCGTCTTTTGGCGGAAGATGCTGACGCGCACCGTGAAGTCCAGTTTGTCCGTGTTGAGGTCATAGGTGCCGCGTCCCCGGATGCTGACGAGATCTCCCTCCAGCAGGAGGTTCTCGGTGGCAAAGACGCCGTTGCAGAGGGTGAAATCCATAGAGCTTGATGATTGGGTGACGAGCGAGGAGATGCCGGGAATGTTGCGCGTGAGGTAATCGGTCAACCCCGCGAACAGCCGCATGCGGTGGATCACGCCGTTACGGATATTCGCATGGCCGCTGCCGTTCAATCCCGCGACGGTGTCCCCGTAGGCCGGTCCGGTGAGATGGAGGTTCCCGTTGACCAGACCGACGCGTTCGTTGGTCACATTAAAGGCTTGCGAAATTTCGGCAAGCTCCACTCCGGTAAAGCGGATATCGGCAGAGAAGACGGTGGCGGTGGCGGCATACTCGGGGAACGTGAAGGTGACTTCGCCGTTGACCTGGCCTCCGCTTGCGGAACGCGCCGCAGCCTGATGGAAACGTGCCGAATACCCCTGCATGTCGAAGTCGGCGGTCAGGTCACGGACTCCGAAGTTCAAAATCGTTCCCTTGTCGAGCGCGACTCGGCCGCGGAGATCGTTGGTGATCGTACTCTCCTGTGATGAGAGGGCGATTGCTCCGCGGACCGAGAGGGAGGGGGGGGTGTCGCAGCGGATCCGGTCCAGTTCTCCCCGGTTAAGCACATTGATGATCGTGGTGAAGGGGGGCAGATGCATCACGGTTCGGGCATCGATCTCCAACCCTTCGGTCTCCTCTCGATAGGCGAGGCTTCCCGTGATTGGCGCGCCGTCCGCGGTTTGCGCCTCCAGCGGATCGATCACCACGGTGGTGTGGATGTTGGTGCCGTACAGGAAGAGGGTTCCTTTGGCATAGGAGACCGGCACGCCGCGATACGCGCAGGGGCCGACGTCCAAACCCAGCCGCATGGCGAAGTCCGTGGAATCAATATCCACGTCAAACGCATACACGGCCTCGACCGGCCGCGCGATCTTGGAGAAGCAGTTGATCTGACGGATCGCGCCCCGCGCGTGCAACATCTCGAAAAGCGGCATGAGGTTGTCGGGGAACGCCTTGCCCGCGACCAAACCGCTGACGTGACGGCGGGTGAGGTCAAGCGTGGCCTGTCCGGTGACGGTCATGCCGAACACGTTGTCGGGCCAGTGAATCAGCGCCTCCGACACCGCGACCCGGTTCGTGTCCACATCCACGTTGGCCACGAGGCTCCGGACACGGAGGCCCAGCACATCGGCTTGCTCGATGCGCAGCGGAAACGGGGCCAGATCGGGCAACTCCGGCAGCGAATGCGGGGGGTCGGACATCGGGGGCGGTAAATCCGGGAAAGTCAGGTTTTTCAGCGTAACGCCACGTATGCGCGCCTGCATGGGAGTCTGCGGCAACAGCGAGAGCGCCACCGCGACTTCCTCTACGGCGAGCAGCGGACCGTCCGCGATGCGCTTGGGCAGAGCCTTCACATGGAGCAACCGCAGCCCTTTGTCCAGGGTGAAGGTGGCGCGCCCGATCCGCACATGCACGTCATCCGTCGAAACCGCCTGCGCGAGTCGTTGCACCAACGGCGCGGGGATGTCATGGCCGATCAGGTACAGCACGAGAATCCCGGCCAGCACGAGAATCAGCGCCAACCAGAAGAGAATCCTGCACACTCTGCCTAGAATAGAGAGGAGTCGCCACATGATGAGAATTCAGGCCGGACCGGACACACCCGATCCCAAGACAAAGCATACCGGAAGCCCTCGGATAGCCGCAACAAGAAAGGGGGGAACGCCCAACGCGCGTTGCCTCACAATTCATGACACCGGAACCAAAAAGGTTCGGGGAGGGGACGTTACGGCTGGCGGCTGAGGTGCCCGTGGGAACCCCTTTTGCCCTTTGACCAGAATACGTTGGAAACGAAAGAAAAAATCAAGGCAGGTTCTGGGTTTTAGATCTCGTTGGTCATACGGATGGCTGCCCACTTCTCATGATATGTGGGCAGAAGAGAATCGAAAGCTGAATCAGCGTAAAGGTGGAGAGAGGGAATTTGGGTTTCCAGAAACTCCCGTGCCAGACTGGAAAAAAAGGAGGGACTATTCCTAGCAACGATGATGCACTGAACATATTCGCCTTTGGCTCAGGGGACCGGAGATCGCTGACGATTCGAGAAGGAATCAAAACCGACGACAAAGCCGACTGACATCCGGTATCGTTTTGGTATATAATATATACCGTGAATGTTGAGTTCGATCCAGACAAGAGCGCGGCAAACTTGAAGAAGCAGGGCACCGGCTTTCTCGAAGCACAGGCGCTTTGGGAAGATGCCGACAGACTTCTTGTGCCCGCGAGAACGCAGGGTGGGCCGAGACACATGCTGGTCGGCAAGACGGGGCAGAAACATTGGTCAGCCATATTCACTTACAGAGGCGAGGCGGTCCGGATCATATCGGTTCGCCGTGCGCGAAAAGAAGAGGTGGACGCCTATGAAAACTGAAGTCTTGGATAAGGCCTTTGACAACGGCGACGACGTGTCAAAGTATCTGAATTTTTCCAAGGCAACCCGCCCCGGAAGAGAGCTGAAGCGAGTCAACGTTGATTTTCCCATGTGGATGGTTCAATCTCTCGACAAGGAAGCCCAACGGCTCGGTGTTCCCCGGCAGGCCGTCATTAAGGTGTGGATCGCTGAACGGCTGAGAGTCAGGACTCACGCTTGAAATCGTCCGAACCCGTCGGAGCAGAGACACGGGGAAAAGTGCGTTAGGTAAGATGAGAAGGCTGTTCTCCTTGTGAAAGGTTTCTGGCATAATGCCTGAAACCGTTACCGTTACGGTAAAACGCACTCAAAGGTGCACACAAGGAGAACAGCAATGAAGAAGGTTACAGCAATAACCAAAAAGGTTCGGGGAGGGGACGTGCGGCTGGCGGCTGAGGTGCCCGTGGGAAAACCTTTTGTCCTTTGATCCTTGCATGAAGAAAAATTCGCTGAATCAAGGTCTGACCGCTGCGAAGAAAGCCAAGCAGGACGAGTTTTACACCCGGTACGTTGACATCCAGAAGGAGGTCGAGGCCTATCTGGAGTTTGACCCCGATGCCTTTCGCGACAAGGTTATCTACTGCAACTGTGACGACCCATTCGAGAGCAATTTTTTCAAGTATTTCGCTGCCAAATTCAACACGCTCGGACTCAAGCGGCTCATCAGCACCAGCTACGACGGCTCACCTATCGCGGGCCACCTCACGTTGTTCCCGGAGCACAATGAAGGCGCCGGCAAGCGCAAGAAGCCCGACGCGCTCGCCGTGATCATCGACCATGTGAAAGATGAGGACGGAGGCGGCGCGGCCAATGTGGCCGACGTTGAGTTGTTTCTGAAGCGGAACAAGGCCGCTCGGATCGCCTTGAAAGGAGACGGCATGTATCCGGGCGGCGATTTCCGCAGCGCCGAATGCGTCGCGTTTTTGAAAGAGGCGGACATCGTTGTCACCAACCCGCCCTTTTCCCTCTTCCGCGAGCACGTCGCCCAACTCGTGGAACACGGGAAGAAGTTTCTGATCATCGGGAACACCAATTCGATCACATACAAAGACATTTTCCCGCTTATCAAGAACAACGGGATGTGGCTAGGCTGCACGAACTTCAACGTCGGAATGTTTTTTGAGGTGCCTGATCACTGGGGACATTTTCATCACATCGATCAGGAGACGGGGAAAAAGATCGCCCGCGTTTCCTCTTCGTGCTGGTACACAAACATGGACCATGGCCGTCGCCATCAACCATTGAGCCTGATGACTATGGCCGAGAATCTGAAATTCAGCAGGAATCTGAGAGGAAAGACCACTTATGACCGGTACGATAACTACGACGCGATTGAAGTCGCTGCCTATAAGGAAATCCCAAGCGATTACGATGGGGTGATGGGCGTCCCCATCACATTCCTCGACAAATATAACCCAGACCAGTTTGAGATTGTGGGCACGACAGAGTCCAACGATCCGAACAATGCCTGCAGGACGCGGGTATATACGTCCCAAGAGTG
>JAPXSY010000072.1:0-13597 GCA_033812795.1 Kiritimatiellia bacterium | reverse complement strand
CATACAGACCGCGGAAACCGAGCAGGTCCTTCCAATCCTCATCCCGCTTTTCCCAGTTCACGCGACCGCCCGTCAAGGTTTGGCGCGGAGCGCCTTTCTTCCAGCGTTTTTCACCGTCGCGATCCAACTCGATTTCAGCCTCAATGCTGGTCGTGACCGGCGTGCCGTCCGGCTGCTTGCCACTGACCACAATGATGTCGCCCATGCCGCCTTCGATGATCTGCGCCTCCACACTTGCGATCCAGACCCCGCCGCAACTGCCGTGCGGGCCGTGCGCGTGCACCAGAATGCCGTTATCGCGCGCCTTGTCGACGCGTTTGCCGCAGGTGGCTCCGGTCCACCTGAACTCAACGACAAGATGGTAATCCTGATAGGCTTGCTGCGTCGCGAGGTAACCGTAGCCGCGTCCGCTGATGTGCAGCATCCCGTCCTCACGGACCTGAAAGATCTCGCTGGGCTTATCTGAGAATTCGGACTTCGGCCCCAGATGCACCTCAGTCTGCTTTTGCCGGATCAAGTCGATGACATCGACCTTTTCGGTCACCGGTGCCGCCTGTGTCGCCAGCGCCAGCCATCCGGCGACCGCTGCACCACCCCACCATGCCCCATGCCCTCTTGTCATTTTTTCACCTCACGTATTTGAAAAACAAACTCAGGGTGTCAACAGTATAACACAGCATGCCTTATCGTCACGAACCGATTCCGTCATCGGGCGGGATTGCCCCGTTTGGAAAGATATGCGACACTGTATCACGTTTCCGGCGGATTGAATGAGTCTTTTCCGGCGGGTTGAGGGTGAGAGAGATGAAAGCGTTGGCGAAATATTCAATGGGGATCGGTGATCGGTTCGGGCGTCAGGGCGAGGCGCAGCTTGAGGCGTTCAAGCGGTTCCGCGAGCAATGCGGGGTGGAGGTGGTGCCGGTCTGGAACAAATCCGACCGGGAGCACAAGACGATCGGCACCCGGCCGGAGTCGGTGCGTCAGGAGGCGGATGCGGCGGCGGCGAAAGTGGGGTGGACGGCACCGTATCATGTGGATGCGGATCATATCCGTCTCGCCACGGTTGACGGCTTTATCGCGTCTTCCGACTTTTTCACTCTGGATGTGGCCGGTTACATGGGGGAGACGACCGATGAGGCGGAGATCTACGGGTTTGTGGCGCGGCACGAGGAACTGATCGGGTCGCATGCCATCGAGGGGCTGGAGTCGCCCGTGACCCTGACCAAGCCGCAGATGGCGGAGATTGTGCGCGGTACGTTGTTTGCGATCCGTCAGGCGGGACGGCTCTACCGGCACATTGCGGAACAAAAAGGCTCGGAGCCGTTCATCACAGAGATCTCGATGGACGAGACAACGCAGCCGCAGACTCCCGAGATGCTGCTGGTCATTTTGGCGGTGGTCGCTGAAGAGCAAATTCCGGCGCAGACGATCGCGCCGAAATTCACCGGGCGGTTCAACAAGGGGGTGGATTATGCCGGTGACGCGGCGTTGTTCGGCCGCGAGTTTGATGCGGATGTGTGTGTCGTGCGGTATGCGGTTCAGCATTTCGGTCTGCCCCGGAATCTGAAACTCAGTATCCATTCCGGCAGCGACAAGTTTTCGATCTACCCGTATGTGGCCCGAACGCTTCAGGCGCGCGATGCCGGGGTGCATGTGAAGACGGCGGGTACCACTTGGCTGGAAGAGGTCACGGGGCTGGCCGTGTCCGGCGGCGAGGGGCTGGCGATCGCCAAGGAAATCTACCTGAAAGCCCTGCCGCGCTTTGATGAGTTGTGCGGCCCCTACGCAACGGTGCTGGACATCTCTCCGGAACGGTTGCCCTCGCCGGATGAGGTGGCGTCCTGGAACGGCGGACGGTTCGCGGCCTCGTTGCGGAATGTGCCGGGCGACGCGCACTTCAATCCGGACTTCCGCCAATTCATCCATGTGGCCTACAAAGTGGCTGCTGAATTGGGGGAGCGGTACTTGACGGCGTTGGATGAAAACCGCGAAACCGTTGCGCGTCATGTTACGGAAAACCTGCTGACAAGGCACCTGAAACCGATCTTCCGCGGCGCGTGAGCGCGGTATAGGGACGGAAACAGGGTGGTTATCCCGAAGCATTCCTATACTTCATGGAGGTGAATGATGCACACAGCGATTGTCGCCGAACGGGGACAGGTAACCATTCCAAAAGCTTTGCGTGACCGGATGGGTGTCCGGCCCTCCACCGTTTTGTCGTTCAGCGTAAAAGACGGCGCTCTGATCGCCGTGAAAGCGGTGAAAGAGGAACCGGTCTCTTACGTTCGGGGGGATGAATGACGCAGGAAACGGAAGACCCGCGACTCGCGGCGATTTTCACGAGTTTCGCGCATGTGGGCGCGTTCCTGTTCGGGGGCGGATATGCGATGCTTCCGTTGATCGAGCGGGAAGTGGTCAACCGGCGCGGGTGGTGCCGCTTTGAGGAGATGGCGGATTATTACGCGATGGCTCAGTTGGTGCCCGGGGTGATCGCGGTGAACACGGCGATGCTGATCGGACACCGTCTGCGTGGATTCCGCGGGGCCGCGGCGGCGATGCTCGGTGTGGTGTGCGCGCCCTTTTTTGTGATTCTGGCGTATGCGGTGGCTGTGGACCGGTTGGCGGGGATGCCGTTTCTGGAGCGTGCCCTGGCGGGGTTGCGGCCCGCTGTGGCGGGGATGATGCTGGGTATCGCGTACACGATGTTCAACCGGACCCGCCGGACGCGGTTGGGGTTGACGGTGTGTCTGGTGACCACGGCGCTGGTCTTGGGGGCCGGAGTGAGCGCGGTGGCCGTCATCCTGTTGGGCGTCACGGCCGGGCTGGTCGGATACGGGGTGCGGAAGGGGTTGCGCGGATCCGTTTCTGATGCGGAAAACAGCGGGGGGCAGCCGTGAACCTGCTGCTCAAACTCGCTTCGGTCTTTTTTAAGATCGGTCTGTTGACCGTGGGGGGCGGGCTGGCGATGATTCCGATCGTCCAGCAGGAGATGGTTGGACGGGGGTGGCTGACTAACCGCCAGTTTCTGGACATTCTCGGCATCGCGCAAATGACACCTGGCCCCATGTCGGTCAACATGGCGACGTTTGTCGGGTATCGTGTGGTCGGTACTGAATATCCCGGCGCGGTCTGGCTGGCGGTGGCCGGATCCGTGGTCGCAACGCTGGCGGTGTGCGCCCCTTCACTTCTCTGCATCAATTTGCTCGGGGCCTTCTGGATGCGGAACCGGGAACACCCGTGTCTTGTGAGTGTTTTCACCTTCCTGCGTCCGCTGGTGACCGGTCTGGTGATCCACGCCGCTCTGTTGTTGGGGGTGAACTGCCTCTGGGCCGATCCGGTCCGCGAATGGTTGTCTCAGTCACCGGATGTCCGCGCTGGCGTGTTGCTGGTCGTGGCGTTTCTCCTGACCGTTCTGACCCGCGTTTCGCCGGTTTTGGTTCTACTGGGGGGGGCCATCGTCGGGCTCCTGATCTTCTGATACCGGGGGCCCGGCGAAGACCACGCCGCGGGTTTCAAACAGGCGGATGGCGCGTTGCGCGACGAGCGGGGCCAAGCGCGCGCTCATCTCCTCTTCCGTCAGCGCGAACGTCGCGGCCAGAGAATTCAGCGAAACCGGATGGCGGCTGACCAGGGACGCGAGCGCCTCTGTGGTGAACGCCACAGGGGAAGTGGGCGGCTCTGCGCCGCTGATCCGGGTGTCCGGCCCGAATTCCGGCGCGAGCGCGCGCATACGGTCTTGCGGACAGGCGGTGACGCCGGAGTCAGCGGGCGGCCGCACCGCCGTGTTGAGTGTCAGGGTATCCGGACCGAACTGCCGGGCGAGAGCGGCGATCCGTTGCGCCTGTTCGGGGCTGTCGTTCACCCCGTGGATGAGAAAAACCTCGAGATCAATTTGCCCGCCGAACTCCTGACGGAACGCCCGGTATCCGTTGAGAATCGTTTCGAACCGGAGTGACGGATGCGGTCGCGTGATCTGTTCAAAGGAGGCTTGATCCCACGCGTGCAGGGAGAGTTTGACCACATCCGCCTGAGCCGCTTCGCGCCGGACCTCCGGCAGGCCAAACAGGGTTCCGTTGGAAAGCAGCAGAGAGCGGCAGGGCGTCTCGTCGCGCGCGAAACGCAGCAGATCGCCGAACCTGCGGTGCAGAGTGGGTTCGCCTGAACCGCTGGCCGTGATGAACGCCGCGGTCTGTCCCGACGCCAACCAGACGCGCAACTCCCCGATCACCTCGCCGATGGGCGGGGAATCGGTGCGGGTCACCGTCGTGGCGGATGTGGGGCCGAGTTGGCAGAACCGGCAGTTGAGGGTGCAGGTCTTGGGTGCGGCGAGGTCGACACCCAACGAACGGCCGTAACGCCGGGAGGTGACAGGACCGAAAAGATAACGGGGAGAGGGCATGTCAGTACCATAATCTGGCCATTCTGTCACACGAAGGCCGTATTGAAAAAGGCGGGGTGGTTTCCCCGAAACCGCTGCGGACGCCTTGGGGAAGCGTCCCTACCGTTGGCGTAACGAGAAATTCAACGTTCCTTGTCCGACGTTCAGCGTTCCAATTATCCTCACATTGTACATTGTCGCCCGGGTGCGGCATCGTGATTGCTCACCTTCAGCAGACTGCCAGGGCCTGCTCGATATCCGCGATGAGGTCATCCGGATGTTCGATGCCGACCGAGAGGCGGATCATTTCCGGGCGGATGCCGGTTGCGGTGAGTTGCGCGTCCGTGAGTTGGCGGTGGGTGGTGCTGGCAGGGTGCAGCACGCTGGTGCGGACGTCGGCGACATGCACGACGATCGCGGCGAGCTTGAGGCTGTCCATGAAGCGCATGGCGGCATCCCGTCCGCCCCTGACGCCGAAGGAGATCACGCCGCAAGTGCCGCGCGGCAGGTATTTCCTGACGAGGGCGGCATCCCTTGAGCTCGGCAGACCGGGGTAGTTGATCCAGGCGACCGCGGGGTGCTTCTCGAGAAAGGCGGCCACGGCCTCGGCGTTGCGGCAGTGGCGCTCCATGCGCAGGTGCAGCGTCTCCATGCCGAGGTTGAGCAGAAAGGCGTTCGTCGGCGAGGGGGCCGCGCCGAGGTCGCGCATGAGCTGGACGCGGGCCTTGACGATAAAGGCGGACGGGCCGAAGGCGTCGGCATAGACAATGCCGTGGTAGGAGGGGTCGGGCTCGGTGAGCCCGGGGAACTTGCCGCCCGCACGCCAGTCGAAGCGCCCGCTGTCCACAATCATGCCGCCCAACGCGACAGCATGGCCATCGAGATATTTGGAGGTCGAGTAGACAACGATGTCCGCGCCGAAGTCGAAGGGACGGCAGAGCACGGCGGTCGGGAAGGTGTTGTCGACGATCAGGGGCACCCCGTTGGCATGCGCCACGTGCGCAAAGCGCTCGATGTCGAAGACCGTCAGCGCGGGGTTGGCGATAGTCTCGCCGAAGACCGCGCGGGTGGTGGGACGGAAGGCGGCCCGGATCTCCTCGTCGGTGGCATGGGAATCTACATAGGTGACCTCGATACCCAGTTTCTTGAGTGTGACGCTGAAGAGGTTGGTGGTGCCGCCGTAGATGGCACTCGAGGCGATGAAGTGGTCACCGCTGTTGCAGAGGTTGAGAATGGCGATCAGCGATGCGGACTGGCCCGCCGCGGTCATCAGCGCGCCGACGCCGCCTTCCAGCGCGGCGAGCTTGTTCTCGACCGCCTCGGTTGTGGGATTGCTGAGCCGGGTGTAGAAGTGGCCGGGCACCTTCAGGTCCAAGAGGTCGCCGACGTGCTCGCTGCTGTCGTACTTGAAGGTCGTGCTCTGAATGATGGGCAGCACACGCGGTTCGCCGTTTTTCGGCTGCCAGCCCTCCTGCACGCAAAGGGTGTCGGGGTGTCGGTTCATTGCTTCTCCTTGTCATCGCGGCACCGGTCAAATGGGCCGGGGTCAGAGGGCCGAAACATTCGGCAATCATTCAGCAAATGATAACACAGCGGCCCACCCCGGACAAGGATGGCGTGCGGCGATCACGGTTTCATTTTTCCAACCGTTCGGCAAGGGTTTCGAGTTCCACCCACTGTTTGAATGCGGCTTCCAGTTCAGCCTCGGCCTGCGCGAGGCGGCGGGTGGCCTCGCGGGTCGCGTCCGGCTCCCGCCGGTAGTGTTCCGGGTCGCTCAGGACGGCGTGCAGCGAGGCGATCTCGGTTTCCAGCGACTCGATCTGTTGGGGGAGCATCTGCCGATCGCGCTGCTGTTTAAAGGTGAGGCGTTCGCGTCGGCGTTCCGAGGGCGGTGTGCGTGCCGGGAGCGCGACCGACGCCTCGTCCGGTTCCACGGCCGGGAGGGTTGACGGCGCGGGACGTTGGCGCAGCCAATCGGAGTATCCGCCGGGATAGAGTTCGACCTTGCCGCTCCCGTCCAGCACGAAGGTGCCCGTGACCACATTATCGAGAAAAGTCCGATCATGGCTGACCAACAGGAGCGTGCCGTCATAATTCATCAACTGCTCTTCCAGCAACTCCAGCGTCTCCATGTCCAGATCGTTGGTCGGCTCGTCCATGACCAGCAGGTTGCCGGGTTGCAGAAAAAGTTTGGCCAGCATCAGCCGGGCGCGTTCCCCGCCGGAGAGCGCCCGCACGGGCGTCCGCGCCCGATCCGGGGTGAAGAGAAAATCACTGAGGTAACCGAACACGTGTTTACGCACACCGCCGACCATCACCTCCTCGCGGTCTTCCGCCAGATTCTGCTGGACGGTCCGGTCGAGATCGAGAGCGCTGCGGAGCTGGTCGAACAGGGCGATTTCCACCCGCGCGCCGGGTTGGACGTAGCCAGAATCCGGAGTGAGGTGACCGCACAGCAGGTTGAGCAGGGTGGTTTTCCCCGATCCGTTGGGGCCGATGATCCCGATCCGTTCGCCGCGGAGAATCTTGGCGGAGAACCCGCAGACCACCGGCGCCCCTCCGGGATAGGCGAAGGAGACATCTGAAACCTTGAGCACCTGTTCGCCCGAAGAGGTCTCCAGATCAAGCTGGAACCGGCTGACGCCTGGTGCGGTACGGCGCTGACGGAAGGTTTCGCGTAACTGGAGCAGTGCGGCCACGCGTCCCTCATTGCGGGTTGTGCGGGCTTTGACCCCGCGCCGGAGCCAAGCCTCCTCCTGTTCGAGTTTACGGGTCTGGCGCGACCAGTACACGGCCTCGTCATCGAGCTGTTCCTGTTTCCGCCGCAGGAAAGTGTCGTAATCGCAATCCCATCCTATCAGTCGGCCGCGGTCGAGATCCAACACCCGCGTGGCGACGCGCTTCAGGAAGGCGCGGTCATGCGTCACGAAGAGGCAGGCGCAGGGGCTGCGCTGTAAGAAGGTTTCTATCCACTCGATCGTCTCGATGTCGAGATGGTTGGTTGGCTCGTCGAGTAATAGCAGGTGCGGCTCCGCAGCGAGTGCCCGTGCGAGCAGTGCGCGCCGTCGCAGGCCGCCCGAGAGCGTGTTGAATTGCTCCGCGCCGTCCAACTTCAGTTGGGAAAGGTACATCGCCGCACCGGGATGATGGGCATGGCAAGCCCCGTTGTCGACGACTCCAGACCCGGCGATTTCGGCCACCGTGCCGTCCAGATCGCCCGGCACATCTTGGGAGAGGTAGGCCACCCGCAGGTCGGGCTGGATGATTCTTTCCCCAGTGTCCGGGACGATCAGGCCCGCGAGCAGCTTCAGCAGGGTCGATTTGCCTTCGCCGTTACGACCGGTGACACAGGCGCGTTCACCCGGTTCGATGCTGAGGCTGATCTGGTCCAATACGGCCGGTCCGCCGTATTGGACACTCACCTTTCTGAGGGAAATCAGGGCCATCGAGCGGTTCCGGGGTTAACGCGTGGGGGATGCCGCGGCGAACCCCATCAGGGTTTGCGTCAACAGCGCGGCAGTGAAATCAGCATGCGGGCTCGCGCGGTTCGGTGCGAGTTCGACCACATCCAGACCCACGATATCACGCGTGGCAGCGATGCGGCGCAGGATGCGGATCGCGTCATACCAGAAAAGCCCGCCGGGTACCGGTGTGCCGGTGGCTGGCAGCACGGCGGGGTCAAGCCCGTCCAGATCAAAGGTGATATAAACCCGTTTCGGAAAACCGCGCGGAATGAAGTGACGGCTCATGCCGTCGTCCGCGATGACACGCGCGTCATAAAACGAGATCGAGGAACGATGGGCCTTCCGGTACTCCTGCTCTTCGGGTGAGACCGCGCGGGTGGCGATCTGCAGGCAGGGGAACCCCAACTCGTGAATGCGCCGCATCACGCAGGCATGCGACAGCGGCGAACCCTCATATGTGCCGCGCAGGTCGGCGTGCGCGTCGAACTGGATGAACCCGACGAGATCGCGCGCCGCGTGGAAAGCGCGCGCCGCGCCGAGCGACACCGTGTGCTCGCCCCCGAGCAGAACCGGAACGGACCGGCAGGCGAGGGTCTGCGCCACCCGCTTCTCAACCGCCGCGATCCAGACCTCCGGGTCGCGGCTGCGCGAGGACACCGCACGCTGTGTATGGATACGCGCGGGGGTGAGGCGTCCTTCGGCGTCGCAGGCTTCGAGTTGTTGCGAGGCTGCCAAAATTGCGGACGGGCCCAGTCGGGTGCCCTGCCCGTACGAGACGCTGAGTTCCATCGGTGCGGGGATCACATGAAAGGCGGCGTCATCGGCCGGGACCGGGGGACATTCGGAAGCGAGAAAAGCATTCTTCATAATGTGAGAAGGGTGGGGAATACGAAAAACGGAAGCATACCGGGGTACGGAACGGGATGCAAGCCCCGGACGTCAACAGCCAGTAATTTTAATGTGTAACATGTTGCAAAACAATACCATGAAACGATTTTTCAAAAAGGGCGGGATAGACAAACGCCTCGGAATGTGCGAGTATTCTTTATCACGATGTTTTGTGCTTCGGCATGTCACCGAAAGCATCAAAGGAATACCAGAGAGGCGCATGATGAAGAAAGCAATTGTGTGCGGAACAATGATGGTTGTATGTACGTGCGGTGTGTTCGGCGGCAACATCGAAGTTGCGAATATCCCGGATACGGCCGTGCTGACGCAGGTTGGTGAATACGACCTCCTCACGTTCACGAACAACGGGTCGTTTACGGTGACGAGCCCGGGCGAGGTGGATGTCCTCGTGGTCGCGGGGGGCGGTGGCGGCGGTTCGCATTCGGGCGGCGGTGGTGGCGGAGGGGGCGTTTTTTACATAACGAATCATCTGGTTTCTTGCGGCGACTACACCGTGTGTGTGGGTACAGGCGGTGTAAGTGACGTCAACGGCGGCGACTCCTCGATTTTCGGGTGGACGGCGGTCGGCGGCGGTAAAGGCGGGGGTGTCGCGGCGGCCGGTGGCAACGGCGGTTCCGGCGGTGGCGGCGGCGCCGGTAACGGGGGCGTCCACAACATCAAAAGAGCATTTCCAGGCGGAACCGGCACTGACGGGCAGGGATACAACGGCGGCGCAAGCACGAACAACAACACAGCGTCATCGTTTACCAGCCCTGCGGTCGGTGGCGGCGGGGGTGGCGGCGGCGGTCCGGGCAGCGACGCTACCGTTACCCTCGTCATCAGCGAGGACTTCGCGACGACGACCACTGTCTACAAGTGCGGGAACGGCGGCAACGGGTTCGCCTGTGCAATAACCGGCCTCGAAAAATATTATGGCGGCGGCGGCGGCGGCGGAACCGGTAACGGCAATTCTTCCGTCGCCGGGTCCGGCGGTTTGGGCGGCGGCGGTGCCGGCGCATATTCCACGAGAACCGGCGGAGCGGGTGAGAACCTGACCGGCGGCGGAGGAGGCGGTGGCGGACGGAACGCCAATACGGGATACCCTGGCGGTCCGGGCGGTTCGGGGGTCGTGATGTTGCGTTGGAAGAACACCTCGCGCGCCGATGTGTCGACGGGGAAGGTGACGGCCTGGGGCGGTACTGCGGTGTGGGACGACGGATACATCTCGAGGTCGTTCGTTTTAGATGGACAGCTCACGTTCTCGGAGGAAACGGAAGTGGAACTCCTCATGGTCGCAGGCGGCGGCGGAGGATCGAACGGTTCGCGCGGCGGCGGAGGAGGCGCGGGCGGCGTTATTTACACGAACGCGCTGATGGTTCCTGCAGGCACCTATAACATCATCGTCGGCAGAGGTGGCGGAGCCGGCACCAACGGTGAAAACTCGGTCGCGCTGGGGTTCACGGCGGTCGGCGGCGGCCACGGCGGCAGTGCGAACGTTGGCGGTGCAGCCGGCGGTTCCGGAGGGGGCGGCGGCGCGCGCAACAACGGCACGACATCCCCGGGCGGCGCGTGTACGGAGGGACAAGGGAATATCGGCGGCACGGGATACAACAACGGCGGTGCGGGCGGCGGTGGCGGGATAGGAAGCCCGGGAGGCAATGTCACAAGCGGAAATACAATCAACAGCGGCGCAGGTGGAACGGGCATGCTATACCGTGTTTCCGGCCATGCCTTTTACTACGCGGGGGGCGGCAACGGCACGCAGAACCGCACATGGGTGCCGGGAGGCGGCGGACGCGGGATTTCCCAAACGATCGGCGAAGACGCCGAACCGTTCTCTGGAGGAGGGGGAGGAGGGACGGGACAGGCGATGAACCAGGGTTGGGCGGCCGGGGTCGCTGGAACCGGCGGTTCCGGTCAGGTCGTCGTCCGCTACTGTGAGGCTGGGTTCGGTTATCCCGACCTGACGCGGGAGGCGCAGGGCGGCGAGATTTCGTCGTATTCGGAAAACGGGCACCGGTATCGTGTCCACACATTCACCGGGAACGGCACGTTCACGATGCCCGCGTGGGGCCGTGTCTCACTGCTCGTCGTGGGTGGCGGTGGCGGCGGTGGCAACAACGGTGGTGGCGGTGGCGGTGGCGGTGGTGTTCTGATTGTTACGAATCTCGTTCTTTCACCGCGAACGTATCCCGTTACGGTCGGCACCGGCGGTCTGGGAGGCGGCGCGGGATCTGCAAATCCTATTGGCGGCACTACCAGCGGCGAGTCTGGTGGAGCCTCGATTTTTGCGAACTATTATGTTCCGGGAGGCGGATACGGCGGTTGTTGTAACGTCAATGGCGGCATCGGCGCTTCCGGTGGTGGCGGTGGACGGAGCAACCAGTCAGAAGCGAGTGTGCCCAATGCGGGATCAGGACGTGAAGAGTGGGGCGGGTTCGGCGGTTGCAAGGGAACATACGACAGTAGTAATGTGAACGCATACGGCGGGTCTGGCGGCGGCGCGGGCGGCATCGGAACCAGGGAAGTCGGTGGTGACGGCATGGCGTGCGATTTCTCCGGCGAGCTGAAATGGTACGGCGGCGGCGGTGGCGGCGGACACGGTTCCGGAGGGATCCATCCCAAAGGAGGTCTCGGCGGCGGCGGCGACGGCGGGATCGCGCTTTCCGTCGCAGCGGTAGAGGGTACGCCGGGCACAGGCGGCGGAGGAGGCGGAGGCGGGCATTCGGTGCACACAGCTGCAGCCGGGGCTATGGGTGGAAGCGGTGTCGTGATCATCCGTTACGAAGTTCTCCTAAATGGATTTTTGATCAGCATCCGATAATGGAAGGCTTCTTATGTTTCGATATGCAGGGACCGCCGCGATCGCTTCCGTCATCCTGTGTGTTGGCGTTAATGCGGGGATGAGGCCGATCACGGATGGGCATGCGGAGGAGTGGTTGTGCGCCGGGACGTGGGCGGGACCGGCGGGACTGACGCTTCTGGGTATCGATGCCGACAACGAAGTGCGGCCGTGTGCGGGTGATGTCGTGCCGGTGAAACGGTTTGATGAGACATGCTGGACCAACTGGACGGGGATTGTGCGAACTGATGCGGGATACGTCATCGCAGAGAAAGGCGGCGACTTCACATGGGCAAAGGGTTGTTCCTATGCGGCGTTGTATGTGAAATCGGACGAGGCGAAAACAGTTGATCTGGAAGTGACTCAAAGCGGATACGAAACACGCGCGTTCGTGAACGGTGTGCTCGTGAGAGAGACGAATCGCCTCTGGCGGAAACGAAAGGAAAAAACCGTCGGCATCACCGACCAAGGCAATGAACTAACGGTCGATACCGAGGTCGGACGTCTTACGAGCACGCTCCCGATCCCCCTCAAGGCGGGAGTCAATTTCGTGATGCTCAAGCTCTACACCCGGCAGCAGGCAGGCGAGCGCGTATTCTTCGATGCAGAATTCAAAGATGCGGCCGGGCTCGCTTCAGATGTGAACGATCCGGAAACGGATCCCGTTAAGCACAATGCGCTCGGGCAGATGTACGCGAGCGTAAATGTTTCCGCGGTGGCAAACCTGCCGCATCCGGGCGAGAAACTGTCGGTGACGACAGCGATCCATTATCCGTGGCGGAAGCACAAAAGGCCAAAATCCACAAAGAAAGACACACGGCAGGAGATCGTAACTCCTGCATGTCCGGAAACGTTTGACGCGGTTGTCGAACAGGTCGTGCGTGATTTCGACGGCCGGGAGACAGCGCGCATCACGTATCCGATCACGGTTCCCGGCACGAACATGGCAGCCCTTTGCACGGCTGGTGAGACGGGGTATTATTCGGTCCACACAACAATCAAAGACACGGAAGGACGGAGGCTCTTCGTCTTCCCTGCGGACGGCTTCTCGGTGATTGGCGGTACGGTGTCCATGCGGAAACGTTACCGCGCAGGGAAGATGAAGACCGCGAGCTGTTTCTACTGGGTGAACGGCGCGAACTCCGACGGCATCTTCACGTGGATGGATCGCATGGGAATTCTCCACAACGTTGGCGGCTCGGCGTCCGACACAAACATCTGGTCGAAGGCGGCGGCGAAGGGGATCACCATGACGGCCGATTTCCTCGATCCTTGGGGGTCGGAAAATTTCATCGGCAAACTTGCGGCGGTGAGCAACGCCGCGCCGTACGCACGGATTTTCAAGGCTTGGAATGAGATCGACATATCGAGGCCGCAGTTTAAGAAGACTCCGGAGCTTTGGACGGCGCGCACGAAGATGGAATACGAGGCGGTGAAGGCAATCAGGCCGGATGCGGTCTACACTGGAGGGTCGTTCGTTCGCGTTGGCAACAGCGACTGGTTCAAAGGGTGTCTCACGAATGGAATGGAACGGTATGTGGACGTTTGGGATGTGCATGCATATCCCAAATATCCGCCAAAATTAGATGACCGCCATGTCGCGAATTCCGGAAACGAATCGGGGTGTGGCGTGGAAACCGCTTATCGCTCTGCGTTAGGACGAGAGAACGACAAGCTTTTTTATCTGGGTGAATGCGGGGCACGGTGTAGCCACGGTGACGATGCCAGACGGTGGCAGGCGGATACGGTCGCAAAGTTAACGGCCTGGGCTGGATCGGCCACAAACTACTTACAGATCGCGCATCTTGTCCCGTGGGTGAAGACGTCGGATGGCGGTGACATCCCGATCGCCCATTTCCCGGCCGAAGCCGCCCTTTACACGGCTGTGGCGCTCACGGATGGCCTGCCGTATGAACGGATCACAACCGAATCGAAGCACATACAAGCCGCTCGGTTCGGCTCAGCCGTTATGGCGTGGACGACACACCCGGGAGGAGAGTGGTTCACGTTCACGCCGCCGGAGGG
>JAPXSY010000071.1:0-14413 GCA_033812795.1 Kiritimatiellia bacterium | reverse complement strand
ACCCGAGGAAAAAGAGTGTGCCGGAGAGCGGCACCCGCTGCATCGCGCCGCTCACCTGCTCGGTGCTTTTGCTGTGGTAGGCACGGTGGATGTTACCGGCCGAGAGGAACAGGACGCCCTTGGTCAAGCCGTTGTTCACCACATGCAGCAGTGTGCCGAACAGCGCCGGCGCGCCTAGACCGAGCCCCAACACCAGAATCCCCATGTGTTCCACACTGGAGTAGGCGAGCATCCGTTTCATATCGCGCTGCCCGACCATAAACAGACTGGCGGTCGCCATCGAGAGCAACCCCATGAAGAGCAGCAGACGGCAGACATAGGCTGCTTCGCCCGCAGCCACGCTGATGTGGTAGGCGCGCAAGAGCGCGAGAAACGCGCAACTGGTCACGCCGCCCGACAGCAGGGCACCGACCACGCAGGGAGCCTCGCCGTAGGCATCGGGCTTCCAGGTGTGCATGGGGGCCAGCCCCATTTTCGTGCCGTAACCGACCAGCAGCAGCACGAACGCCGCATGTAGCCAAGGCTTGGAAAGGGCGGGCGCGTACTGAAGCAGATCGCTCACCATCAGCGACGCACCGTGTCCCGCATGTTGCGCCGAATATGCTAGGAAGAAGGTGCCCAGTAGCGCCAGCGCGATACCGACCGAACCGACCACCATGTACTTCCATGTGGCTTCGATGCTTTGCTGCGTGTGGTTGAAAAAAATCAACGGCGCGGTAACCAGCGTCAAGCCTTCGACCGCCACCCACAGCAACCCTAGATGGCGCGACCACGCCACCAGACTGGCGGTGCTCAGAAAGAACAGCAGGCAGATGCAGAAGACTCGGTTGGGCTGCTCGCTGCGACTGCGCAGATAACCGGCCGCATAATACGAGCAGCAGAGAAAGAGCAGGCTCACCACCAGCAGGATCACCTTACCCAGCGGGTCAAGCGCAAGCCAGGCCGTCGAGGACAGCGGTTCCGGCCGCACCAACGCCACGCCGGTCAAGGCGGCATGCAGGGTGCCCGCCACCGGCAGCAGCCACGGACGCCACCGATTGGAAGGAATCAGTGCCGCGAGCACAGCCGCCACAGCGGGAACGATGAGAAAAAGGGGAACCATGGACATGGACAACTACTCCTTGAGCGACGCCAACTGGCGCGTGTCAAGCGTGGAAAAGGCGCGGTTGATGTGATTGACAATAATGCAGATCACAAAAACAGCAACAAACAAGTCCAGCAGCGCCCCCATCTCCACCACGAGCGGCATAGCCTGCACCAGCAGCATACCGAAAATGAAGACGCCGTTTTCAAGAACCAGATACCCCATGACCTGCGTCAACGCTTTGAAGCGTGTGATCAGCAGGATGAAACCGGTCAGAACGGTCGCGAGCGAAGCGGGCACCACCAAGCTGTCGGCATGCGCCTCAGTGAGCGGCAAGCGTCCGGCGAACAGCAGCGCCCAGACGGCACCCAACGCTCCCAGGATCACCGAGGCCTGAAAGCCGATCAACGGTTCGACCTCACGCTTGATCTCCACATCGCGCAACGCACGGTTCATCATGACGGGAATCACCACACCTTTCAGCACGACGGTCAGCACAGCCATCAGGAGCGTACCGCCCGACACATGACCGGGCAACAGCAGCGGCAGCATGCCGATCAAAGCCCCTTGTAGGGCCACCGCACGGATCACCGAAGTGATCCGGCTGGTTCCTAACGCAAAGAGATTCAGCAGCAGGACGACCACGAGTATCGGATTGAGGAAATTTGACATGCCATCACCTGATCAAAAGAATGAAAGCGAAACTGCAAAAGAGCAGCGCGCTGATGAGTAAATACGGCACATGCAGCATCTTCAGACGCGCCATGACCGACTCCACGATGCCAATCACCACCGCCAAAAGCACCAGCAGGACCAAGAAGAGCGGCCCGCGCAACATCTCGCGCTCCGGCAGGAAGGCCAGCAGCACCTGCAGCACCATCGAACCGAGCACCAGCATTTTCATCGCCGAGCCATAGAGAATGATGCCGTACAGCGGCCCGCTGTGATCGAGGATCATCGCTTCGTGAATCATCGTCAGTTCCAGATGCGTGTTGGGATCATCAACCGGAACGCGGCAGGTCTCCGCCAGCAACACAATGAAAAGCCCGATGAGGATCAGCATCAGCGGCGCGGTGATTCCCGCAGAAAAAGCGGTCACCGGCGCATGCAGCATCGGCGTCAGCGAGAGCGTCCCCGAGATTTTGGCCAGCACCATAAAGGCGAAGAACAGCGCTGGCTCAGAGATACAGGCGAAGGTCACCTCGCGCGCGGCCCCCATCCCCTCAAACGCCGATCCGGTGTCCAGCGCGGCCGACGTGGTGAAGAAACGCGCCAGCGCGAAAAGATAGGCGAAAAGAATCAGGTCGCCCGTGAAGGCGATCGGCGCGGATGCCCGGCCCAGCGGCACCATCAGGCCCGCCAGCAGGGTTGCCGCCAGCGTGATGACCGGGCCGGTCCAAAAGATCCAAGTCGTGGTTTCGCTGAGCACCCAGCCGCGCTGCAGGCACTTGACGATGTCATAGTAAGGCTGGAACACCGACGGCCCGGTGCGTCCCGCGAACCACGCCTTGGTCTTGGCGATCACGCCCGGCAGAAGCGGCGGCAGCAGCAACAGCACGGCGATATGAATCAAGGTTTCGAGCATGAATTAAAAACCCTTTCCACGTAATCGGTTCGTGACAGGGGTCATGCGAGTCGATCGCGTGTTTTGTGTGTGCGCAGTCGGGAGCGCGGGCGTCCCCGCCCGCAGAAAATTGAACGTGGAAAGTTTTTTAACGCAGAGACGCGGAGACGCAGAGATTTTTATGGGATGGCGTCGTGATTGCAAGTCTGATGAAAGGATTTGGAGTGCGGCGGCAAGCGGTATTCCGCGCGACGCCGCTTTTTGAGCAAAAGTGTAGCGGCAAGGTGTGTGCAAAAGCGGTGCCGCGGGCCACACGTCCCGACACTTCGACTCTACACTTCGCCCAACACACTTCGTCGAGACACCTCGTCCAACACACTTCGTCGAGACACTTCGTCGCTGGCGCAACCGACTAAGTGTGGGGACTAAGAGTGTCTCCGCGCACGGCGCGGCGAGAAAGCGGTGCCGCGACCCGCGCACAGCGCGGCTCATGTCACCGCACTCCAAATTTTTCCGCCGCGCTATGCGCGGCACAACAATCATGTCAATCATGTAATCCTGTCAAAAAACCATAAACCGCAAGACACGCTGCTGCGGGCGAGGACGCCCGCGCTCCCGACTCTCTGCTCCCCTTTTCACCAGAAACGCATTGTCTTCGCACTCCCCTGTCGTCACTAACCGATTACACCAGATTGCGAATAGGTTCTTGAACGGGAAGAGCGTACACATCAGAATCAGCAGGATCACGAGCACATACAAAACGTAGTGCTGCGTCAGGCCGCGGTGAAAACGGTGGAACCAGGCAAAGCCCTCTTCGATTTTTCTTCCCGCCGGCAGTAAGACCCGATCCAGCACCGCATCATCAACATGGCTGTGCGCGCGCGTCGGCACCGGGAAGAGCTTCGTCACCTGCGGCGGGTGGTCGGCCGGCCGCAACACCCCGCGGAAAATCAACACCAGCATGCGCGCGAACGATCCGGCGGTGTACTGCATGCGTGCGTCCGGCCGCGCGTAGCCGCAATCCCAGGTGAGGCTGCGGCGCGCCGCCGTGACGACTTCCTTGATCCGCATCCGCCAGATGATTCCCGCCACACAGGCGAGCAGCAACAGGGCGAGCAGCGAGATTATGCCCAGCGGCGCTGTTTGCGCGACGGGTATCGCAGTCGCGCCCGTACTCTGCAACCAGCAGCCGGTAGCCGCGTCCAGCGCGAACGCCACCGCCGAGGGAAACACGCCAATGAGCGCGCATCCGGCAACCAGCACGGCCATCGGCACGAGTTCAAGGCGCGACACCTCGTGCGCATCCGCTGCGGGCTGCGTGCGCGGCGCACCGAGAAAAACCGTCCCCATGACCTTCACGAAGCACGCCAGCGCCAGCGCACCGATTAGCGCCAACGTCGGCACGCCAACCAGAGCCGCAAGCGCGCCGCCCGCCGTGCCGGCCGCCCCCTTCAACAGGCCGAGATACAGCAGCCATTCGCTGACGAAGCCATTGAGGGGCGGCAGTCCGCAAATCGCCACGGCACCAACAAGAAAAGCGGCGGCCGTCCACGGCATCCGTTTGGCGAGGCCGCCCAGTTGATCCATCTGGCGCGTGCCGGTCACCCGCATCACCGCGCCAGCGCAGAAGAAGAGCAGCGGCTTGAACAAGCCGTGATTCCACACATGCAGCAGGCAGGCGCCGAAACCCAGCGTGACCCACTCCGGACGCTGTACGGCACGCCCCAGCAACGCGACGCCGAAACCCATCAGGATGATGCCGATGTTCTCGACACTGTGATAGGCCAACAGGCGTTTGAAGTCGTGTTGCCCGAGGGCGAACAACACGCCGAGCACGCCGCTCAGTGCGCCCAGCAGCAAGACCAGCGCGCCCCATGCGACCGGCACATCCGGCAACAACGCGCTCCACCGGATCATCCCGTAGATCCCGGTTTTGATAACGACGCCCGACATGATCGCCGAAACATGGCTGGGGGCGTTGGCGTGTGCGCCGGGCAACCAAAAATGCAACGGCATCACGCCGGCCTTGAGACCGAACCCCACCAGAACCAGCACCATGCAAAGGGCCGTCACCCCTTGGCTCAACGCCTGCGGTGCCGCTGGCGTCATGTTGAATGAACCGGTAACATGCCGCCATATCGCGAACAGCGCAAACAGCGCCAGCACACTCACATGGGTTGAAATCAAATAGATCCAGCCCGCCTGCCGACTCGCGATGCGATGCCCTTCGGCGGTGACCAGAAAGAAGGCTGAGAACGCCATGATCTCCCAGCCCAACAGGAAGATCATCGCATGACGCGCAATGATCAGCAGCGCCATGCCCGCAACCAGCATTCCCCAAAAGAACCGCAGACGAAGCCCGCTTACCGGATGGCGGCGATGCGGCCAGTAACTGAGTCCATAGACAGCACCCAGGCCACCGATTAAAAAAACCGGGACCAGAAAGAATGCGCTCAGCGCGTCGAGTCCCACGCTTCCGCCGCCGACAGCCGGCCACTTCAGCGCAAGCGACTTGCCGTTATACCCCAGCAGGCCGCCCACAGCGCCGATCAAGCCCATGCACGCGGCGCACACCATGGAGATTGAGGATATCCGTTCACCGCCATCGTCAGACCGCCGCAGCAGAATGCCGGGCAGACCGCTCAAGGCTGCAACGACGACAGCCAGCAAAATAAAGATGAGAAACACCAGCGCTCCTTTCATCCGCGACCGCGTCAGGTCTCACCACACAAAAAAAGACCGCCGAGCGGCGGCCCTTTCATCATGGTGGAGCGAAGGAGATTCGAACTCCTGACCCCCACGTTGCGAACGTGATGCTCTACCAACTGAGCTACCGCCCCATGAATCCCAAAAAGTGCAGTACATGATGCCAAAGAGGGGGCCGTTCGGCAAGCGTGATTTTTCGCGATTCATCCGCGAGAAAGAGTTGACCCCTCCTGGGGAACCCGCTACACTCACGGCTCCTTAAAAGCGGGTAGTGTTTGTCCCGATAGGTAAACACGGGTATTTTTCCGCAAAAGGAGGCAGGGATGAAGACAGAGCAATCCGAACATCTGATGGTGGATGGGACGGTTCTGAAGGGCTATGCGGATCAGATCCGCGCCACGGGACGAATCGATCCGGCACTATACGAGAAGTTCAATGTCAAGCGCGGATTGCGTAACGCGGATAGCACGGGTGTGCTGGTGGGACTGACCCGCATCGGGAATGTGCACGGCTATGTGATCTCCGAGAGCGAGAAGGTCTCCGTGCCGGGCCAACTCTTTTACCGGGGCATCGACGTCAATGATCTCGTGGAAGGCTTCCAGAGCGAGAAGCGTTTCGGGTTTGAGGAGTGTGCCTATCTGCTGCTTTTCGGCGAGTTGCCGGACTCGCGGCAGTTGGAAGTGTGGCAGGAGACGCTGGACGCGTACCGTCGGTTGCCGAATGACTTCAAAGAGAACGCGATCATTCGCACACCGGGGAAAGACATCATGAACAGCATCGCGCGTGCGGTGCTGATGGGCTATATCTACGATTCGGATCCCGACAATCTGGACATCGAGAATGCGCTGCGGCAGAGTATTGAACTCATCGCCCAGTTCCCGACCATCGCCGCGTACGCTTATCAGGCCAAGGCTCACTACCACCTGAGGCAGAGCCTGATGGTGCGGTATCCGGAGAAGGGCAAGAGTACGGCCGAGAATTTCCTGATGCTGATTCGCGAGGACAGCCTCTACACGCAGTTGGAGGCGGAGCTGCTGGACCTGTGTCTGGTGCTGCACGCGGAGCACGGCGGCGGCAACAACTCGGCCTTCACCACGCATGTGGTGACCTCGGCGTTCACCGACTGCTATGCGGCGGTCGCTGCGGCCACGCTCTCGCTCAAAGGGACGCGTCACGGCGGTGCCAACCTTCGCGTGATGAAACAGATGCGCGAGATCAAGGAGAATGTGGAGAACTGGGACCGGGAGGGCGAGGTTGCCGATTACCTCGTCAAGATCCTGAATCGGGAGGCGGGTGACGGTAGTGGACTGATCTACGGGTTGGGCCACGCGGTTTACACGCTCTCCGATCCGCGGACCGAAATGCTGCGCGAGAAGGCGCGCGCGCTGGCCAAGACCAAAGGGCGCGATGAGGAGATGGCGCTGTACGAGACCATCGAGCGCATCGGTCCCGAGATCTTCAACCGTAACCGCGCCAAACCGCGTGATTTGTGTGCCAACGTGGATTTCTACTCGGGATTCGTCTACGACATGCTCAACATCCCGATTGATCTCTACACGCCGATCTTCGCCATTTCGCGCGTGGTCGGCTGGTGCGCCCACCGGATTGAGGAGCTGCTCAACGGCGGGCCCATCATCCGGCCGGCGTACAAGGCGGTTTTTGAGCGGCGGCCCTACAAACCGATGGCGGAGCGCTGACGGGCGCCTGCCGCGTCCCAACGGCGGACATGGGGATTCTCAATTACAATCCGGCGATGCGATACCGGCCCTTCGGAACCCGGACCGGGGTGCTGGTCTCCGCGCTCGGGTTCGGCGCGATGCGCCTGCCGCAAAGCGAAGGGCACATTGACCTGCCCCGCGCAATCGATTTGATCGAAACCGGCTTGGACGGAGGCATCAACTACATCGACACCGCCTATGCCTAATCTACAACAGGCACCTGCTGGTCGACCGCAAGCACACGCTGCAACCAGCCCTCTACCGTAGTTTTCTGCCGAACGAAAAGGCTTCGGGCTGCATCCGGTGCGGCGCCTGCGCAAAGCGCTGTCCGCAGTCGATCGACATCCCCGTCCGTTTCAGTTCATCATGCTGTGGATCGGCGCCGGGATTCGTCCACCGCGCCGCACGAAGGCCGCGGCACCCGTGGGGCAGGCCGGGCGCGTCACCACGCCGGACCCGAACAGGCCACCGAAATCCACAAACTCGCCGCATGCCGCGCCGGGTACCGGGATGACGCGCACCCCGGTGGTTTTGCGGTTGGCGATTCCGATAGCGGCCTCGTCGAGAATGATCCCCGCAACGGTTTCGGCGGAAGTGTCGCCGGGCAGCAGGATCATGTCCAGCCCCACGGAACAGACCGCAGTCATGGCCTCGAGTTTCTCCAGCGTCAGGGTGCCCTCGGTGACGGCCCGGGAGAGGGCGTGATCCTCCATCACCGGAATGAAGGCGCCGGAAAGTCCGCCGACCGAGCTGGAAGCGAAGGCCCCGCCCTTTTTGACGGCGTCGTTGAGCAGCATCACCGCCGCAGTGGTACCCGGCGCGCCGATCTGACTGATTCCCATGCTTTGGTAGATCTCGCCCACCGAATCACCGATCCGCGGTGTGGGTGCGAGCGAAAGATCCACCACGCCGAACGGGATACCGAGGCGTTCGGCCACTTCGCGGCCGATCAGTTCGCCGGTGCGCGTCACGCGGAAGGCGGTGTGTTTGATCTCCTCGGCGATCTCATCAAGCGATGCCGCCGGATGATTCTGCAACAGCCGGTCCACGGCGCGTTTGACCACGCCGGGTCCACTGACACCGACATTGATGACGCACTCCGGTTCACCGGGGCCGAGCAGCGCGCCGGCCATGAAGGGGTTGTCCTCAGGCATGTTGGCGAAGACCACGATCTTGGCGCAGCCGAAGCCGCGCGTTGCGCGGCTGGCTTGTGCGGTCTCGATGATTTTGCGCGCGATCCGGTTCACGGCATCCACCTGAATACCTG
The DNA here is from genome assembly GCA_033812795.1 of Kiritimatiellia bacterium. Lineage (GTDB taxonomy): Bacteria > Verrucomicrobiota > Kiritimatiellia > RFP12 > UBA1067 > JAPXSY01. The sequence continues at coordinate 6,074 of JAPXSY010000071.1, read as the reverse complement.
TCCGGGTGGTGCCCACGTTAAATGAGGAGCAGACACGACGGGTTGCGGTCAGAGCCTGCGGCAGGGCTTCGACCAGGGTCTGTTCGCCGGGGGTCATCCCCTTTTGCACCAGGGCTGAAAAGCCGCCGAGCAAATCGATCTGCACCGCTTCGGCTGCCGCATCGAGCGCCTGGCAGACCCGTACGGCAGTTTCCGGCGTGTGGCCTTCGAGCAGCAGGCTCACTGGCGAGACCGCGATGCGTTTGTTGACGATTGGCAGCGCGTACTTGTCGCTTACCTCATCGCAGAACCGAACCAGCGGACCGGCCTTCGCGACGATTCGTTCATACACCCCGCAGGCGAGGCGTTCCGGATCGGGGTTGGCGCATACGTTGAGGTTGATGCCGAGGGTCACGGCCCGCACATCGAGATGTTCCTCGCGCACCATGCGGAGGGTGGAGAGCACGTCTTGTCTGGCTAGCATAGGGATATCCGGCAGGTTACACGTTACAGGTTTCAGGTTTCGGATTGCAGTTCTGCACGGGGGGTGTTTGTTCTGACGGCCCGGCATCGCGCACCCTGTTGCTGATCAGCGCCCGGATCGGGCCGATCTCGTTGGTGGCGCGGAAGATGTTTTCGTGGCAGAGCAGCGCGTTCAGGCCGCGCTCGGCCATCTCCTGCCGGAACGCGGTTTGAAGCTGGCGGAAGTCTGCGGACTCGGGCACCGTCACTTGGGCGAGGTAGATCACGCTGCCGGCCTCCAGTTCCACCATCCAGTCTTCAATGTTGATCCCGCGCGCGACCAGAAACGAGGTGATGGCCAGAATCGTTCCCGGTTTGTCCTCTCCACGCGTCATCACCACAAAGCGGGCACCATCCGCGAGAACCGGTAACGGGGTTTCCGGGCGGTCGAGCACGGTCACAACCGCTTCGGACTCCAGCGCGGCGTCCAACAGGGCGCGCAGGTTCTCAGGTGTCACAGCGGCGGGATGTTCGGAGGTGAAGACCAGATTGAAAAAGCCGTCGACCAATGTCTGGCGGATCCCTCCGATGTTGCCTTCGAGCGCGAACACGGCCTGGGTAATGTCCCGCAACAACCCGACGCGGTCGGGCACGAGCACCGATGTGATGAACCGCCGCAGCGGCGGATGGCGCGATGTGGTCATGATAACCCTGTGAAAAAGGCGAAACCCCGAAAATCGCGGATACCGGGTTTCGGGGTTTCAAATGGAGCCAACGATCCGGATCGAACGGACGACCTGATCATTACGAATGATCTGCTCTACCAGCTGAGCTACGTTGGCTTGAAAAACGGATGTACTATACCGATTCGTCCGCAGAGAAGTCAAGCGCGCTGTCCGCGCAGCCAAAAATCCGCAGTGTAATCTGGAAATCCTTGCAAAACGCTGCGCCAGCATGTAAAAAAGAGCCGTAATCATCATCGGGTCGTAACGCGCAGACATGGAAAAACTGCAATGAAAACAATTTCAGTCCATTGTGTCAGCACCGCCGTGTTTTATTTGGCGGAATTCTGCGTGGCGCGGAGACGGAGTCCGAATGTGCCAGTGGGATGCTAATGAAACCTACTCTAATCATCTTCTTTACCTTTTTAACCGTCTGCGCGGCTCTTGCCGCGCCGGACGCACGGCGCGAACTAATGGCGCGCGTTGTCGCCTGTGACGAGGCGGCGGACGCCGCTGTAGCGGCAATCCGCACGCCGGAGGAACTGGCCGCGAAGCAGCGGGCGTGGCGTGCGACGTGGCTGGAGAGCCTCGGCGGCCTGCCGGAGCGAACGCCGCTCGAAGACCGCACGACGGGCGTGATTCAGTGTGAGGGCTACCGCATCGAGAAGGTCGTGTTCCAGTCGCAGCCGGGCGTGTACGTGACAGGGTTGCTGTATCTGCCGACCGACCCAAAGTTCAAAGCGCCGTATCCGGGGTTGCTGGTTGTACACGGCCACTCGAACGAGGGCAAATTGCGCGATGGCTACCGCCGTATGGCGACTCTCGCGGTGAAGGCGGGGTTCGGCGTGTTCGCGCCAGACCCGATCAGCCAAGGTGAGCGGCGACAATGCGCGGCGAAATACGACACGCAAGAGAATTGCTCCGTGGAGCACACGTCGATCGGTGCGCGGTCGTGGCTGGTGGGCTGGAACTTTGCGCGCTTCCGCCTCTGGGACGCGGTGCGGGCGATCGACTACATGGCGACGCGTGAGGAACTCGATCTTTCGAAGCTCGCGGTGGTGGGTAACTCTGGCGGCGGCACGATGAGCGCATACCTCCAAGCGTTCGACGAACGAATCAAGGTGGCTTGTCCGAACTGCTACATCTCATCCCTGCGCGAGGTGATCCGCGAGCGGGGTTGTCACGATTCAGAGCAGTTCTTCTACGGACAGTTGGCGAATGGATTCAACCACGCCGCGCTTGTTGCGCTCGGTCAGCCGCGTGTGGACCTGCTGATCGGCGCGCGCCACGCAGACTACTTTCCGATCGCGGGCGTGCGCTCAACCTTCAGCGTCCTCGAAGGTCTCCACAAGCGTATCGGCGCGTCCAACAGCGTGGCGCTCTACAGTTGCGACGGTCCGCATGGCTGGGCCGAATCCTCACGCCAAGCAGCTTTGGCCTGGCTCCGCTACCATGTGAAAGGCGAGACGACACCGTACTGCGGCAAGAAGGACGGCAAGGTGTTCCTCGACGTAGCGGAACTGCGCAAGATCCCCGGCGATTTCAAATACGGCACGGAGGATCTGCCGTTCCCGATGGAGAAGGGATGGGTGCTCAAGAGCGGTCAAGTGCGCGACCTGCCGGGATTCAAATCGATCTACACGCTCGTCGCCGAAGAAGCGGATCGGCTGGCTAAAGCCCGTGCGTCGGGCAAGCGCGACCTGCGCGCCATCGTCCGGCGGCGGGCGGGCATCCGGTCGCTCGCCGAACTGCCGCCGACAGATGAAACGACGTTCGACCACAATTTTAAATGGTGGTATCTGAAGGGGCTCGAAGGGACGCTCGCTGAAAACCATACCGCGATTCTCGCGACGCTCGGACGTTCGCGCGTGGGCGTGAAGGCCGAGGCCCTGCTCAGGAAAGCCGCGGCTGACGTGAAGGCGAACGGCGGGAAGCCCGTGCCGCTCACCGCAAAGGGTGCCGACTGCATTGCCGCCGCGCATGCGTTCGCGGCCGAGCCGCAGCTCTTCTCATCCATCCGTCTTGATGACGCGCCGCCCTCGTGGACTGACATGCTGATGAACCCCGATCCGCGTGCAGATTCCTATGCGGTCGGCGTGTGGGGTGCGCTACAAGAGTACGATTGGACGGAACTCGTGCCGCCGGGAACGTTGCCGGTCAAAACCGCCATGCCTGTGTCGGACGGCGAGACGCTGCCCGGGCAGGGTGTCGAACGTTTGACCGATGGCGTCATCAACCCCACCTGCGCGTGGCGTTGGCAGAAAAAGCCGATTACCGTGGATTTTGATTTTGGCGAGGAGCGCGACATCGGCGGCGTCCGTATCATGGCCGGCCGTTCGTGGGTCAACTGCGGCGTGAAGACCGCTTCATTCTATGCTGTGCCGCGCTTCGAGGGTGCGGGTGCTCAGATCACGCCGCTGGCCGAGCATGTGGCGTTCCGTCCGTCGCACACCTACAAGGAGAATGTCGCCACTTGGAAACCCGTGACATGCCGCAAGGTCAGGATGGTGATCGAGGACACCTACGACTTCAAGCCAAACTACTACTCGGGATATACGCAGGCGGCAACGCCGATGCTGCCGAAACTTCTCGACACGCCCCCGTACCCCTTGTTCTCGGGAAAATCGCCCACCGTACAGATCGCCGAAATCGCTTTCTTCGGTGCGGATCAGCCGGCAGACCTGCCGTTGCCGAATCAAGATGAGAAGATGGCCTATCCCGCCGCCCGGCTCATCCGTGACTGGATGTGCCAGAGTTGCGCTGTCTCCAACATCTCGCATTGCGCCAACGTGGAGCCTGACACCACCCAGCCTGATCCGCTGGGCGAAGACATCTCGACCGTCATGCGCGCGACCGACAACGGCCGCGACCCGGCATGGCGCGACGCGCGCATGGCCAAGCGGAAGGCGTTTCTCGCGGCGTTCCGCAAGGAGTTCAAGCAGTTCGTCTACGTCAAACACATCGTGATGGGCAACTCCATCATGCACGCGACGGACGATCTATCGGATGCGTCGTACCAAGAGTGGCGCAGCGTGCCCGACTACCGTTTCGGCACCTCGCAACTGATTTTGGCCACGCTCGCGGAGGACGGCTCCGTTTCACAGGAGGTGCTGCTGGAAGAGCCCGACGGCATCATCCGTGACCCGGACCTTTCATTTGACGCAAAGATGCTGGTGTTCGCGAAGCGGCGCAGCCTCGAAAAAGATGACTACCACCTCTGGACGCTGAATCTGGAGACGCGCGAACTGAAGCAACTCACGTTCAATGGCCTGCTCAAAAAGGAAGCCGTGAAGGGACAGACCGCCGACTTCGATATGCCATGCAGCGACATTGAACCGTGCTGGCTGCCGGACGGCTCGATCGTCTTCCAGTCCACGCGCTGCGGCCACTCGGTGGACTGTTGGCCGCTACCGGTCTCTAACCTTTTCCGCTGCGATGCGGACGGCAAGAACATCCGCCGTCTGGGATTTGACCAAGTGCAGACCTTCTATCCGCAGTTGCTGGAAGACGGCCGCGTATGCTACACGCGCTGGGAGTACAACGACCGCAGTGCGTCCGGCTTGCAGCAGCTCTTCGCGATGAACCCGGACGGCACGCGACAGACCGGCCTCTTCGCGAACAACAGCGAGTTTCCCTTCTCGCTCATGCACACGCGCGGCATCCCCGGCACGCGCGACATCATGATGCTCTCCTGCGGACACCATGTGGCGCAGAAAGGCCGTCTGGCAAAGGCACTCCTCGCCGAAGCCGATGACTACGCGAACTCCACCTACGACCCCGCGAAGTGCGTGTGGGGCATGAACACGAACCCCGTCGTGATGCACTTTCCCGGCAACCGCAAGATGATCATTCCATGGTCGCAGTGGGACAATCCCAGCGGACCCGCCGTTCCCAACATGCCGGGCATGTACTACGTGGCCGGCGCGGCAATGGATGCCAGCCCCGGCGTGCAGCCTGTCAGAATGCCGCGCGACTACCACTACAACGTTTTTGACGTACACACGCAGTTCGGTCCGCAGTGGGCGTATCCGTTCCCGCTCGGCGGCGGACGCTTCCTCGTCTCATTCATGCCGGAGGGATGCCGCTACTACCGAGGACCGTACTCCTCGCGCTTTGGCGTCTATGCGATGGACGAGACAGGCCGCCGCGAACTGCTCGCCTTCGACTGGGGCCAGCACTGCATGCAGCCGATCCCCGTCAAAAAGCGCGTGCCGCCGACGCGGCGTCTGGCGGACATCGATTATTCGCAGGGTTTCGGCACCTACTATGTGCAGAACGTTTACGAGGGCGCGGCCATGGCGGGCGCGCCAACAGGCTGCGTCAAGAGGGTGCGCGTGATCGGCCTCGAATACCGTCCCGTCCACATCGGCTGGAACTGGCAGTACGGCTGGCACTCCACGCAGGGCAAGATCGGCACACCCATCGCCGTAGGCAACGGCGCGTACGACGTGAAGCACGTCCTCGGCGAGGCGGACGTGGAGGCCGATGGCAGTTGCAGCTTTAGGGCTCCAGCGCGCACGCCGCTCTACTTCCAGCTCATCGATAAGGACGGCTGCTGCATCCAGACGATGCGGAGCTGGTCCACGCTGCAACCCGGCGAGATCAACGGTTGCGTCGGCTGCCACGAACATCCGCATCAGGCGGGTATCGACTCCGCACAGGCGATCGCTCTGCGGCGCGCGCCGCAGACGCTGAAGCCTGTCCTGCCCGGCGGTGACGTGCACCCATACCTCGCGGCACTGGAGAAGGAAGGTCCGCTGGCGAGTCTGGACAACTGGATGGGGCTCAACCGGACCAAGGCGGTGGTGGATACGGAGCAGAACGACGGCTTCAGTTTCACACGCCTGATCCAGCCGATCCTCGATGCGAAGTGCATTGCCTGTCACGATGGCTCTGGCGACAAAGCCCCGG
>JAPXSY010000070.1:0-14441 GCA_033812795.1 Kiritimatiellia bacterium | reverse complement strand
TTCGCGAATGGCTCGCTCGGCAACTTCGAGTCCACCCGTTACGCGCGCGGACACAAGGCGCTCTTCACCTTCGAGATCAATGGCGAGAAGGCCTCGATCAAGTGGGACCTGCACGACCTGCACCGCTTGCAGTACTTCGATCACAGCGACGCGGGGATCGTGCGCGGTTGGCGCTCCATCCACGTCAGCGACGGCGACCAGCCCTACATGAGTCACTGGTGGGTGCCCGGCCTGCAGATCGGTTACGAGCACAGCTTCGTGCATCAGGTCGCCGATTTCCTCGAGGCCGCAGCCAAGGGCGAGAATGCGCGTCCGACCTTCCGCGATGCGTACGAGACCTCCCGGGTCTGCGACGCGGTGCTGAAGTCGGCAGCCAGCGGACAGTGGGTCAGTCTGTAACCGAGCAACCGGTTGATGGCAGGGGCGCACGAAGGTCGTGCGTTTCTGGTGAAAAGCGGGATGGCGAGTCGGGAGCAAAAGGCTGATGCGCACTCTTCCCTTGATTTCAGGTTTCATTGCGGAGCGCCGGGGCAAGTGTCTGCTTGCCCGGCGGCGCATGCGCCGCCCACGACCGCAGTACCGGCAGTGCCCGCAGTCCCCGCAGCAATCTGGAGTGCGCGGCACTGCCGATCCTGCCGGGACTGCGGATCCTGCGGGTGCCGCTCCGCGCCAGGCTGTCATCCGGCGGCGGTCACGCCGCCCCCCAGCAAAACGCTCAACGCTCAAGAAAAACGGGCGGGGACGCCCGCGCTCCCGACTACGAACACACAAAACGCGCATTCAACTCGCGTCACCCCTGCCGCCAACCGATTGCGTAACTGAGAGAATGCCAATGACACGACGGATTGTAATACACACGTTGATCGTCGCGATGGCGGCTGGCACGGTCACGGCGGCACCCCAGCCGGGCGCGGTGGCTGACGCGCTGGCCGTGCCGGTGTTGGTCACGACCGGTCTGGTTTCGCACGAGGCGGTGTTCAGCCAGGTGCTCGCCGCAGATGAAGCGGCTGACAGGGCGTGGGGCACATTGACGACCAAAGAAGCACTTGCCGCACACCAAAAACAGTTGCGTGAACGCTGGATGGCCTCGTTCGGCGGCTTCCCGGCGCGTACGCCGCTCAACGCGCGCGTCACCGGTAGCGTGGACCGCGAAGGCTACAAGATCGAAAAAATTCTGCTCGAAAGCCAGCCCGGTCACTTTGTCACCGGGCACCTTTTTTTGCCCCAGGCTCCGGCTTTCAAACCGCCTTTCCCGGCGGTTTTGATCTGCTGCGGTCATAGCGGCAACGGCAAAGCCTCCAAGGGTTACCAGCGCGGCGCAGTGCTGGCCGCAGAGGCCGGTCTTGCGGCACTGATTTATGATCCGATCGACCAAGGCGAGCGGTTGCAACTGCCCGGTAAAAAACCGCCCCACAATGTCCATGGCCATAACATCACCGGCGTCAGCGCCATGCTGCTGGGCTGGAACACGGCGCGCTTCAGGATCTGGGACGGCATGCGCGCGCTGGACTATCTGCAGGAGCGGCCGGAGATTGACAAGCAGCGGTTGGGGGTGATGGGCAACAGCGGCGGCGGTACGCTCTCGTCCTACATCATGGCGCTGGACGATCGGATCGGTGCTGGCGCGCCCTCCTGCTACATCTCCACGCTGCGCGATGTCTGCGACCGCTGCGGTCCGCAGGATGCGGAGCAGAATTTCTTCGGGCAACTCGCCTTCGGCATGAACCATGTCGGCTATCTGCTGGCGCGCGCGCCGATGCCGGTCTGCTTGAACTGTGCGCACGGCGACTTCTTCCCGTTCGCCGGCAGTGAGAAAAGTTACGCCACGGCGCGCGCCGTGTTCGAGCGCTTCGGTTGGGGCGAACGCGTGGCGATGTTGGACGTGCCCGGTCCGCACGGCTGGAAAGAGGGCAATCGCGTGGGATCGGTCCAGTGGATGCGCCGGTGGCTACGTGACGAGACTGCGGCGCTGCCGCTGGATCTGCCGGCACTGCGTGCGTCGTGTGCATCTTATGATGAAAAAAGCGCGGACTGCGGGCTGCAAGAACCGGATGCGTGGGTCACGCCGACCGGCCAAGTACGCGATCTGCCGGGAGCGCGCTCGGTCTACGACATCATGCGCGACGAACTGGCCGCCATTGAGAAACGGCGTACGCCGCTGGTTGGCGATGCGCGTGCCCGCAAAGTCCGTGAGTTGGCGGGCATCCGTCCGCTGGCCGAATTGAACGCCATGCGTACAGAGACTGGCCGTCAGGCGGGCGAAGGGTTTACCGCCGTTCGCCAACACTTCGCATTGCCGGACAGGCTCACTTGGCCGGCGGTCACGCTGCTTCCGGAAAAAGTATCTGGTGCGCCCGTGCTGGTGCTTGCGGAAGGCGGCCGCACGCAGGCGGTGGAGACGGTCACGTCCTATCTGGCGTCCGGCCACCCCGTGATGGCGGCCGACCTGACTGCGGTCGGCGAGATCAGCGCGTGTAAGCATCGCTTCTATGGTTCGAAGTACACTGACGAGGGCATCGGCGTCATGCTCTATTTGCTCGGCGAATCGCTGGTCGGACGACGCGCGGAGGAGATTATCGTCTGCGCACGGGCGCACGCCGCTGCGCACGGGGGCGCTCCGGTGATCCTGCATGCGCGGGGCGGGTTGGCTGTTGCCGCCGCGCATGCCTTCGCCGCCGAACCGACGCTGTTCGCGAAACTCGAACTGGCGGACGCCCCGCTCGCGTGGGCAGAGGTGATCCGCCGCGCCGATCGCTTCAATTTCGCGCTGTGCGTGCAGAACGCGCTCCGCTCCTACGATTGGATCGATCTTTGCACGCCCGCTTCCGCGCTCCGCGCGGAGTGAGCGGAGAGGAGTGAGGATTTAGGAGTTAGGATTTAGGAGTGAGGAGTTTTGCGAAGGGCGGGGCGGCTCGCCGCCCCTTTTGCACTCATCATTGCGAGCCACTGCGTGGTCGCAATAAGAAAGGCCAGCCCTGCCCCCCTAAAAAACCTTCGTGGCCTTTGTGCCTTTGTGTGAGAAAAACTCCTCACTCCTAAATCCTAACTCCTAAATCCTAAATTCCAACTAGCTCAGCACCAGCTCCTCGCCATCGGCGGTGACGTGTACCGTCGCGCCGGGCGCGTAGTCGCCGCCGACGATCTTGCGGGCGATCGGCGTCTCCAGCGCACGTTGGATGGCGCGTTTGACTGGGCGCGCGCCGTAAACCGGATCGAAGCCCTTGTCGGCCAGCCACGCCAGCGCGGCGTCGTCGATCTCCAGCGCGAGATCCTGCTCCGCCAGACGGGCGCGCAGGTCTTCGAGCTGCAAGCGCACGATCGCGGCGATTTCGGCTTGTCCGAGCGGCTTGAAGAGCACGGTCTCGTCCAAGCGGTTCAGAAACTCTGGGCGGAAGGAGGTCTTGAGTAGATTCATCACCTTCTCGCGGATCTCGGGCGAGACCTCCGGCGATTCCGTCCCATCCCATTGATCCAGCGCCAGAAACTCTGAACCGATGTTGCTGGTCATGATGATCACGGCGTTGCGGAAGCTGACGGTGCGCCCGTGGCTGTCGGTGAGGCGTCCGTCGTCAAGCACCTGCAAGAGGATGTTGAAGACGTCGGGGTGAGCCTTTTCGATCTCGTCGAGCAGCACCACGCTGTACGGCTTGCGGCGCACGGCTTCGGTAAGCTGTCCGCCCTCTTCGTAGCCGACATAGCCGGGGGGCGCGCCGACCAGACGCGAAACGGCGTGCTTCTCCATGTACTCTGACATGTCGATGCGCACCATGGCGGCTTCGGAATCGAACAGCTCTGCGGCGAGCGTCTTCGCCAGTTCGGTTTTGCCGACGCCGGTGGGGCCGAGGAAGAGGAACGCGCCGATCGGTCGCTGGCGGTTCTTGATGCCGGCGCGCGCGCGCAGCACGGCGTCCGCCACGGCGTCGACCGCCTCGTCCTGACCGACCACGCGGCGATGCAGCACGTCGGCCAGCTTGAGCAGTTTTTCGCGTTCGCCCTCCAGCAGGCGGGTCACGGGGATACCGGCCCAGCGCGAGACCGCCTCAGCGATCTCCTCGGAGGTGACCTCTTCGCGCAGCATGACGGTGCCGTCGGCGGCGTGCAGCCGGTCCTGAGCCTCCTTGAGGCGTTTCTCCAAATCAGGGATGATGCCGTACTTGAGTTCGGCCGCGCGGTTGTTGTCGTAGGCACGCTCCGCCTGATCATAGGCGGTGCGGGCGGCCTCGAGTTTTTCGCGCAGCACGCGCGTCTCATCAAGCACCTTTTTCTCGGATTGCCAACGCGCGGTCATGGCGTCGGCCTGCGTTTTCAGTTCGGCCAGCTCTTTGCGCAGCTCTTCGAGGCGCACCTTGGAGGCGTTGTCCTTCTCCTTCTTGAGCGCGGTCTCCTCGATCTGTAGGCGGGTCACGCGGCGCGTGATCTCGTCCAGTTCGGCCGGCATGGAATCCATCTCGGTACGGATCGAGGCGCAAGCCTCATCCAGCAGGTCGATGGCCTTGTCCGGCAGAAAACGGTCCTGCACGTAGCGGTCAGAAAGCACAGCGGCCGAGACCAGCGCGGCATCTTGGATGCGGACGTTGTGGTGGCTTTCGAAACGCTCCTTGAGGCCGCGCAGGATCGAGATCGTGTCCTCGACGCTGGGGGCGTCCACCAGCACCGGCTGGAAGCGCCGCTCCAACGCGGCATCTTTCTCCATGTGCGTGCGGTACTCATCCAGCGTGGTCGCACCGATACAGTGCAACTCGCCGTGCGCCAGCATGGGCTTGAGCATGTTGCCCGCGTCGGTAGAGCCTTCGGTCTTGCCGGCGCCGACGATGGTGTGGATCTCGTCGATAAAGAGCAGGATGCGCCCGTCGGCGGCCTTGATCTCGTTGAGCACGGCCTTCAGCCGCTCCTCGAACTCGCCGCGGTATTTGGCACCGGCCATCAGGGCGGTCATGTCGAGCGCGAAGATCGTGCGGTCCTTGAGCCCCTCGGGCACGTCGCCGCGCACGATACGCTGCGCGAGCCCCTCGACGATCGCGGTCTTGCCCACGCCGGGCTCGCCGATCAGCACGGGGTTGTTCTTGGTCTTGCGCGAAAGGATGCGCACGACGTGGCGGATTTCGGTGTCGCGGCCGATGACCGGATCAAGCTTGCCGGCCTTGGCCAGTTCCACGAGGTCGACGCCGTACTTCTTGAGCGCTTCGTACTGGCCCTCGGGGTTGTCGGTGGTGATGCGCTGGTTGCCGCGCACCTCTTTGAGCGCGGTCAACAGCTTGCGGGTGTCGACACCCGCCTCGGCCAGCAAACGGCCGGCCGGGGTCTTCGACTCCGTCATCGCGAGCAGCAGATGCTCGACCGAGAGGTACTCGTCTTTGAGCCGCTTCGCGTAGTCGCCGGCCTTCACCAGCATGGCGTTCAACGCCTGCGTGACGTAGATCTTGCCCTCTTCGGTATCGCCGGAAACGCGCGGCTTGCGCGACAGCTCCTCCTCCGTACGGGCGCGGAGTTGCGGAATCGCGACACCCAGCCGCGTCAACAGAGACACGGCGAGTCCGTCAGGCATCTCCAGCAGCGCGGCGAGCAGGTGTTCGCAGTCAAGTTGCTGATGTGAAAAACGAATGGCGAGTTGGCGCGCGTTCTGCAGCGCCTCCTGCGCTTTTTGGGTCCATTTGTTCAAATCGGTCATGGTGTGGTCTCCTTGTCGTACCCTGATATAAGCACCCACCGTGCCACAACACGAAAAGGCATGGCTCGGTTTTTTTTCATCCACAGATTTTTATTGCGACCACCAAGTGGTCGTAATGATGAGTGTAAAAACAGGTGGGAGGGCGGGCGCCGGGCGCGCGCGGGGCATGCGATAGGGCGCGCGCGGAGACAGCCCCCAAAAGCGCCCGAAGTGCTGTAAATGACCGCGGGCGGGGCGCGGCTGCATGGTGCAAGGTTTTAACCTCATCTTTGTGACCACTGAGTGGTCACAAAAAGTGGAGGTGTTTCATGGCTCCACATATCCGCAGAACCAAGTGAGCCACAATGGCGCTGTTTTGCAGTGTGAGACAAAATTACCCTCACCGCTTCCGCCGTCCAGGTCTCCACACAACGTCAACAAAGTCAACAATGTCCACCAGAGGTGCCCGCGCTTCCGACTCTCTGCTCTCCCTTTCACCAGAAACGCATGGGTTTCGCACATCCCTGTTTCCGTCCCGAGGTGTTCTGAGGGGGTTTCGTTAGTTCGGAAAATCGAGGGTCGAGTTCGCATTATCGAGATTGTCGGAACACGCCTTTTTTTCCTATAATATAAATCAACGAGACAAGGTTTGGCCGACAGGCGGAAGGAGGAGTGGTATGGGTGTGACCAATCAGGCAAGGGGATGGGTGCGCGCGCGCGGGCTGTGCCGTGCGATGGCGGGGTGTGGCGTCTTGGTGTGCGCCACGGGTTTTTCCGTCCGGGCGGGAGTCGTTCCGAATGCGGGTGCGGAGGCCGCAGTGGCCTGCGTGAGCGCGGCACCTGCCGACGGGCTGTTCTCAGCGGTCTTCGCGACGAATGTGGCTGAGGTGACGTTCGGCGCGGTCGGGACGGATCGGGCGTTGTCGCTGTCGTGCGTCTCGATCGACGGGACGGTGGCAAGCGGGGCCTCACCGACCGGCATGGCTGCTTTTTCGCAGGGGACCTTTGATGCGGCCAGAACCGGGGTGTCGGTGCGTCTCGGACGCGTGAGCGGCGAACTCCACGGCACCGGCCCGGATCAGGCGTTCGGTGCGCTGGCGTGGTCGGGAGCGGGTGGATTGACGAATCCGGCCACCTTGTGGGCGGGGTTGATCGACGGGGTGGTGAGCGCGAATGCCGGCCCGGACGGAACGCTGGCGGCGGCGCTCTGCGCCGGCACGGCGGTGGACGTGACGCTGGGCTCCGGTGCGGTGCTCTTTGGCGGAACCTACGGATGGGACACGGGGGACGGTTCGGCCGCCAGCGCGGCGTCGGCCCTGCAGACCCTGCTGGCGAAGGTTAAGGCGCGGACGGCCACTGCGGCCGAAAGCAACGCCTTGGTTACGGCGGCTGCAGACGGGTTCGCCGTGCTCGGCGGACACGGGGAGGACACGCTGGCGTTCGCGAGCGGAAACACGGCGGTTTTCGGTACGGTCGCCCTGGGCGAGGGGTATGACCGGGTGGCCTTGGCGGGTGTGGCGTCGGGAGAGAGGGTGAGCCTGCCAACGATGGACGGGGTGGAACTGCTGGCGGTCACAAACTGCCCGGATGTGTCGGTCGCGAATACGGCGGGGCTTGCGGATCTGTTTGTGGGGAGCAACTCCCTGTGTCGGCTGAAGGATGCTTCCTGCGTGTTTGACGGGCTTTACGGGACGGGCACGGTCGTGCCGGAAGGGACGCTGCAGGCGACCGGGATGATCGCGGTCGCGCGCTTCGAACCTGCGGTGACCGGCGCGGTGCTGAGCGTCAATGGGAATCTGACCCTGGGCAACGGGGTGACCTGCGCCTTGCGCACGGCAGAGGAGGAGGGCGCATGGGTCAACGACCGGGTGGCCGTCAGCGGGGCGTTGACTGTGGCGGGCGGCGGCACAATCGATCTGGGATGCGCTGAGGAGGCACCCCTCGCGTTGAACACGCGCCTGGTCCTGTTCACGGCTGCGGACGGGATCGCGAATCCCGGTGCGCTGTCGAGCTGGCAACTGATTGGCACTGGACGCGATGACGAGCGGAAGGTGATCCGGACCATCCGTGCGGAGGGTAACGCGGTCGTGGCAGTCATCGCGGTGGGCGGCACATTCATTTCGTTGCGTTGAGGAGGAGGCAGACATGAGCGTGATTTCAGGAATCCGGTTGGAAAAGAAAGTGTGGAGCGGGCTGGCCTTTTGCGTTCGGGGCTGGTGCGCGGGGTTGGCGATGGGGTTGCTCGGAATTCAGGCGGCTGCGGCGGGGACAGTCGTTTCACGCGTCACGCCGGGCGGTGGCATGCCCTCCCTGACCTGGGAGTCGTACCCGCTGGGCGTGTACCGCGTCTGGCGGTCGGAAAATGCGGCCGGACCGTACGACACGCAGGTCGGGGGCGACGTGACGGCAACGGGGTACACGACGACACTGACGGATCCGCAATCCGGGGCCGCGGGCAGCCGCCGGTACTACCGGATCGAGACGGTGTCGCCCGGGTATGCGAACTACCTGATCCTCGATGTGTCCGGCGGCACGAATGCGGCATCATGGCCGGTGGTTGTGACCAATGCCGTGCCGGACCTGCTGACCGATCCCGCGTACCGGACAACGAAGGTGGTGCTGAAACTGATCGGCGCGGGCAGTTTCAAGATGTTCGGCTTATACGATGTGACCCTGACCCGGCCCTTCTATATCGGCGTGTTTGAGCTGACTCAAGATCAGTGCGTCAACATGACCGGTTCGGCTTATGCGAGCCAGGATCACGGCGCCACCCGTCCGGCGAACAATTTCTCATTCGCCGATTTGCGCGGCGGCACGAACGATGCGGCGGGATGGGGTTGGCCCGCCGACAATCTGGTTGCCCCGAATTCGCTGATCGGCCGTCTGCGGGCCAAAACCGGCAGCGACAACTTCGACCTGCCGACCAGCGCGCAGTGGGAGTACGCCAGCCGTGCCGGAACGACGACGGATTTCTATAACGGCACGGACGCGAATCCTTCGGATGGCACGGACTTCTCTATGGTGACCAACATCGCGCGCTGCAAGGCGAACAACGACATCCCGATCGACGGGCAGACGGGGCATGCGCCGGTCGGCTCCTACCTGCCCAACGCCTGGGGGATTTACGACACGCACGGCAATGTGGCGGAACTGCTGCTGGATAGGAATTGGATGGAGGAAAAATACGCGGGAACGGATCCGCTGGGGCCGACCAATGTCAACACCCGCGTGTTTCGGGGCGGCCAGTCCAAGTCGCCCAATACGAGTTACTTGAAAAACACGTTGGTGAACGGCGCGGATCCGGAAAAGGTGTATGTGCCGGGCGTGATGGGGTCGCGGCTGGTGTTGCGGCTGCCGGAGGATGAGACCCTCGGGCAGGCAGGGGCGGAAGGGGGAGAAAACGCCGTGATCACGCGGGTTGACCCTGTGGCGGTGCCGATGATTACTTGGGTCAGCCTGCCGGACGCCGTGTACGGCGTGTTCCGCTCCGAGTCGCCAACCGGACCCTTTGAAACGCAGATCGGCGAGAATCTGACGGGTACGGGCGGCTTGCTCTCGGTGATGGATGACAGTGTTTTGAACAACGCCTACCACTACCGCGTCGAGCAGCTGGCGTCGGGATACGCGCGCTACATGATTGTGGACGTGAGCGCGGGGTCCGGGGCGACCTCCTGGCCGGTGAGTTACACCAATGTGCTGCCGGAACTGCTGACCGACAACATCTACAAAACGGATCGGATCGTGCTGAAACTTCTGCCCCCGGACACCTATACCATGCGGCAGCCGGTGAACACGGGGGTTCCGGTCACGTTGACACGTCCGTTTTACGCGGGCGTGTTCGAGGTGACCCGCGCGCAGTACACCCGGGTGATGGGCGGCAACAAGGGGACGACCGCCCATCCGGTCGGGGATGTCTCCTACACTAGCCTCCGAGGCAGCACGACGGACGGCATTGACTGGCCCACGACCTCGAACAGCGTGGCTGCGAGTTCTTTTATGGGACTGCTCCGGGCTAAAACCGCGAGCGGAGGGAAAACCCTGCTGTTCGATCTGCCCACGGACGCGCAGTGGGAGTACGCCTGCCGCGCGGGCACGAGTTCGCACTTCAACAACGGGCGGAACGCGGCCTCGAAAGACGATTGGGCCGCGATCAACGACATCGCCTGGCACAAAAATAATTCGGGAGGCGGAGCACAGCTCGTGGGATTGCTCAATCCCAACGGCTTCGGACTCTACGACATGCACGGGAACATCACCGAGTTCTGCCTGGATTGGAACTGGAGCGGACCGACCGCCTATGCGGTCGACCCGACAGGCCCCACGACGGCTGCGGACGGCAAACGCATTTACCGCGGCGGCACCTACAGCAGTCCGAACCTGTCCACGCTCTACTCTTCAACCCGCGGCGGCTTCTATCACACCAGCACACAAGGGAATATCGGCTTTCGGCTCTACTGTCAACTGCCGGAAGAGGCGGGACAGCCATGAAAACCGGCTCGGACAAGTGAATGACGCGCGGACTTGTGACGAGGTGGATCAGGGGAGTTGCAAGGCCGCGCCGGGAGAGAGGTTTTATGACACGTCGATTGACATCGGGATGCGGGCGCGTGCGGGTTGCGCTTGCGGCGCTGGTTGTTTGCGGAGGGGCGACTGCGGCCGCCGCGGCGGGGGATCGGGTTCCCGTTTTCCCGTCGCCGGGGTGGGACGCCGGGAAGGTTGTGCAGCGCGGGCTGAGCGTCACGCGCGAGGGGGACGCCCTGGTGTTCTCGCAGGAGCGGCGGGAGGCCTGGCCCCAGGCGCTGCTGCCCGTGCAGCCGGGGATGGCGGGGTGTTCAGGGCTGGCGGTCCGGGCTGAGAACACCGGCAAAGACCTTCTCAAAATCCGCTTTGCCGCACCGGGCACGGTCATGCCGGCAGAGCGCGACGCGCTGATGGCACTGCCCTCGCTGGAACTCAAGGCGGGCGAGAGCGGGGAGATCACGCTTCCGCTCGGGCCGCTGCCGCCGTTGCGCGGTGAGGTGGTCAGGCGGCTGACGGGGCCGGAGGGAAAAGCGCCGGAGACCGAGGCTTCAGACCGGCTGGTGGTTTTCGTGTATCAGACCGGTCAGCCGCGCACTTTCCGGATCACCCGGATCGAGGCGTTGGGCGTGTACGGTCCGCTGCCGGAGTACTGTTCTTGGGAAGCCGGGCGCTTCTTCCCGTTCGTTGACGCGTACGGGCAGTTCAAGCACGCCGACTGGCCGGGCAAGGTGCGTTCGGACGCGGATTTCAGCAAGATGTCGGAACGGGAGCGTGCGGAACTCGCCGCCCGGCCCGCGCCGCCGGGCTGGAACGCCTTCGGCGGATGGGCGGACGGGCCGAAGCGCCGCGCCCCGGGGCGGTTCCGGCTGGAGAAGGTGGATGGCCGGTGGTGGTTCGTGGATCCCGAGGGGGCGCTCTGGTGGGCGCATGGCGTGGCCGGCGCGACGCTAGCGGAATCGCCTGCGGGGGAAACCGTCCGAGAGGCGTTTTTCGAGAGTCGGCCTGCGGAAGAGAGCGGAGCGGTGGATTTCCGGGTTGCCAACGCGCGGAAGAAATACGGCGCGAAAGGGCTTGAGGTGACGGCGGAGAACCTTCACCGCCGCCTGCGGAGCTGGGGCGTGAACGTATTGGACGCCGACAGTGCGCCGGAGGTCACCGCGCTGAGCAAAACGCCTTATCTGGCGCGGCTCACGCTGACCGGCCCGCGCGTCGAAGGCGCGGGGGATGCGGCCTGTCCGCTGATCGACCCGTTTGACCCGGCATTCCAAAAAGAGGTCCGGCGGCAACTGGAGGCGCGCCGGGGTCTGGCGAGGGACATCTGGTGCGTGGGGTTGGGCGTGGACTCCGGAATCGGGCGTCTGCAGATCCATGCGCTTTTGGGTGAAGTGATGCGAGCGCCCGCGCGGCAACCCGCGAAAGTCTGGCTGCTGGCCTTCCTCAAACGGCGCTACGGCACGGTGGCGAAACTCAACGCCGCGTGGAAGACCGAATACGCGGAGTGGCCCGAACTCCTGAACGCGACCCGCGTGCCGACCGTGGGCACGGGCCGCGACCGCACGGAGTTCGGTGAGCTGTTCGCGGAAACCTACTTCAGCGGGGTCGCCAGCGTGTTCAAGTCCGTCTTTCCCGAGACGTTGAATCTCGGGTGCCTGCTTCACGAGACCGATCCGCTTCTCATGAGGCTGGCAGGCTGGCACGCCGATGCGGTCCGTGTCGCGCTGGACGATGGGGCGATCCCGGCGTTTGAGGTGTCGCCCTATCTGGAGCGTCCGGTTTTGGTGGTGGCGGAGCCGCGGAAGACGCCCGGCGGCGTGTGCATCCGGCCGCTCGGGCTGGAAGATGCGGGGCAGGCGGCATGGGCCGCCGCCTATGCGGCGCGCGTCGGCGCGGCGCTGCGGCATCCGAATGTGGCCGGGATCATCGGGTGCCGGTATGCCGAGGGGAACGCGGCCGGCGCGGAAGGCTATGACGGGCTGGTCAGTGTCGCGGACACGCCGCATGCCGCGCGCGTCGCGGCGGTGCGCGCGGCGGGCGCGACCCTGTATGGGATGCGCCAGGCCCATGTGCTCCGCGCGCAGGTTGCCGTCGACGCCTCGAAGTCGATGGGGCCGCGCCGCGAGATCGAACGGTACATCAACAACTCGATCCTGATGCGGTCGCCGCCGCTGGAACTCGCCAAGGTGATCGAGCGGGAATACGGCCGGGCGCGGGTCGTCCGCTGCTGGGTCTGCCTGGACGATCTCTGGGACATCAAAACCGGCGCGTACAATCTGAATTATCCCATTAAGAACCGGGTCAAGGGCGAGGGCGCCGACTTCGAGATGCCGGACGTGCCGTTCGAGTCGTACCTCACGGCCTACGGGGGCATCGCCGACGAGGTGCTGCTGAACGTCCGCCGCCTGGAGCGCCATGTGGTGGAGGGGCGCATGACGATGGCGCAGTGGAAGGAGGTCTGCAAAACCGCGCTCCGTCGCTACAAGACGATCTGCCCGAACCTGCGCTACATCGAGGCGCTGAACGAGTTCCATCTGAGTGCCTTCGGAAATCTGAACACGGACGAGTATTACGAATTCTACCGCGCTATGTATCAGGCGGTCAACGAACTGAACGCGGAGATGAAACCCGCGCTGCCGCTGCTGGTGGGCGGGCCCGCCACCACCGGTGCTCCGCCGGACCGGCACCTGCGCGAATTCGTGGCGCTCTATGCGGCGGATCCCGCTCCCGACAAGCGTCTTGATTTCCTCAGCTACCACTACTACGGCAACCAAAAATGGAGCGAGGCCGCCGGGTTTGAGAAGCGGATGACGGATCTGCTGGATTCGCACCGCATCGCGAGCGACATCCCGATGTTCTGGGACGAGATGGGGTTCACGGGTTCACCTTGGAAGGTGCTGCCGGTGGCGCGGGATCTGAACCGGTTGCAGGCCACGTGCGTGACGGCTTTCCAGTACTTCTCCCGCAAGAACCGGAAGCTGCATGTGTTGCCGTGGGTGACGTTCCACAGTCCGAGCCAGACGGCGCTAACGCAGTTTTTCTACGCGCCGGACGGCACGTTGCGCATGGCGCCCTTCGGGATGGCGGTCAAGTGCTGGGGCATGCAGAAGCGGAGCGAGGTCCAGACCGAATCCACGGGATTACGGGAGGACGGGGGCGGTCTCGGCGCGATGGGTGCCGCGGACGAGGGCGGCGTGTCGGTTCTTTTCTGGAATCACCAGTCGATGCCGTGCGAGGTGGAGCTGAGGGTGGCCGGGCTGGAGGCGAAACTGGCTGCGGGGTGGCAGGCGCGGCGCTATCTGTCAGACTCCCGCCACAGCAACGCGTACGCGGATCTGTCGAAACCCGCGCACCTCGAGTCGGTGGAGGAAGCGGACGGCCGGGGGGCTGAGGTCACGCGGCGGTTCCTGTTGGAGCCGTATGCTGTTTCGCTGCTGCTGGTCGAGCCGCTCCGGTAGCGGCGCAGAGGCGGGACAGCCATGAAAAACGAATCGGACAAATGAATTGAATTGTGCGCGGCTTTGCGACGAGGTGGAGCAGGGGAGTTGCAAGGCCGCGCCGGGAGAGAGGTTTTATGACACGTCGATTGACATCGGGATGCAGGCGCGTGCAGGTTGCGCTTGCGGCGCTGGTTGTTTGCGGAGGGGCGACTGCGGCCGCCGCGGCGGGGGATCGGGTTCCCGTTTTCCCGTCGCCGGAATGGGACGCCGGGAAGGTTGTGCAGCGGGGGCTGAGCGTCACGCGCGAGGGGGACGCCCTGGTGTTCTCGCAGGGTCGGCGGGAGGCCTGGCCCCAGGCGCTGCTGCCCGTGCAGCCGGGGATGGCAGGGTGTTCGGGGCTGGCGGTCCGGGCTGAGAACACCGGCAAAGACCTTCTCAAAATCCGCTTTGCCGCGCCGGGCACGGCCATGCCGGCGGAGCGCGACGCGCTGATGGCACTGCCCTCGCTGGAACTCAAGGCGGGCGAGAGCGGGGAGATCACGCTTCCGCTCGGGCCGCTGCCGCCGTTGCGCGGTGAGGTGGTCAGACGGCTGACGGGGCCGGAGGGAAAAGCGCCGGAGACCGAGGCTTCAGACCGGCTGGTGGTTTTCGTGTATCAGACCGGCCAGCCGCGCACTTTCCGGATCACCCGGATCGAGGCGTTGGGGACGGGCGGTCCGCTGCCGGAGTACTGTTCTTGGGAAGCCGGGCGCTTCTTCCCGTTCGTTGACGCGTACGGGCAGTTCAAGCACGCCGACTGGCCGGGCAAGGTGCGTTCGGACGCGGATTTCAGCAAGATG
>JAPXSY010000069.1:0-14715 GCA_033812795.1 Kiritimatiellia bacterium | reverse complement strand
GCCTCCGCAGTGCGGCTTCGGAAGAGCCGCCCGAAAAAGCCGCGCGTGTCCCTCGGCTCGGTCGTCTTGCCGATAGGGCGCTTCGCGGCGGACTCCGTATACGCCTCACTTCGATACACCGCGTGACCTGCGGTCCGGTCGGGTGTGTACGTTCGGGTTTTGAACCGCACCTCATCCTGCTCTGCGGCGCGCAACGTCAGGATTCCGAACAGGAGCGGAAACGCGATATCCCGAAAACGCAAGCTCATCTTACGCCCTCCTGTTCTTGGATCGGGAACCGGCCGACGGCACGGTAAGGTTCTGGATGGTCTGGTGCAGCATCCGCGACAACTCGTCGTAATCCGCATTCTGACTCACGGTCAAGCGCAGAACGGCCGCCTCCATTTGCGCGTACAGTAACTCTGTGGCGAGCGTGGCGTTGATCCGGCGCAACTCCCCTTTGCGGAGCCCCTCGACCACCAGCCGGTGCAGGATGCGGCGCAGCCCGATCGTATGCCGCGAGATCGTCCGATCCATCTGCTGCCCCGCCCGCTGCGCCGCCAACACGTAATCCAAGATCACCGTCAGAATCACGCGCTGCTCGAAAAGCAGGGTCAACACCGCGCGCATCACGCGGTCCAGCCGGTCCACCGTACTGGTCCGGGAGGAGAGGATCTCCTCAAACCGTTCGATCAGCAGATACGAGACCTCCCAAATCGCGGTATTGAAGATATGCCGCTTGTTGCGGAAGTACTTGTATAGCGTGGTCCGGGCGATTGCGCAACTGTCGGCGATCTTCTGGTACGTCACCCCATCATATCCCTGCTCGGAAAAGAGCTGGATCGATTTGGCGATAATCGCGCGTTTGCGCGCCTCGTGATCGATGACGATACCCATGCGGACCTCTTGCCAACCGGTGCGGCCCCGTACGAAAACCGTAGCAAACGTGACCGCCCGTTACATTCATTTGATTGTCGATTAAACGCGTGGTGACGTCAAGCCCCGACTTGACGAAAACCGAAAATGTGTCATTCCGCGCATCCGCGCTTGCACCCGATGAGCGTTTTTGATTAACTGTGATCGTTTTCGAGCAAAAACGATCAAACATGGGCGACACGGTTTCCAAAGAACTGGCCGAGGCCAGATGGCGCAAGGTGCGCACGTTGCTACGTGAGCGAGGGATCCTGCGCGTGGAGGAGTTGGCCGCTGAGTTGGACGTGTCGGCCGCCACCATCCGCCGGGACCTTGCCGCGCTGGAGGCGGCCGGTGGGCTGCGTCGTATCCACGGTGGCGCCATCGCGCCCGACGGGCGGGACGAGGAGCCGTTGTTTGACGACAAGACCGCGATGTCGGCCGCTGAAAAGGGGCGGATCGCCGAAGCGGCGTTGCGTCTGATCCGGCCGCGCGACATCGTGTATCTCGACGGTGGCAGCACGATTCTGGCACTGGCGCGCCTGCTGATCCACCACACCCAAATCACCGTTGTCACCAATTCTCTGCGCGTAGCCCAGGTGTTCAGCAGCGGCGGTCCGCGCATGATCCTCACCGGCGGCGAATGCCGCCTGATCAGTCAAACCTTCGTCGGTCCGTTGACCCGGTCGATCCTGGGGCAACTGCATCTCGATATCGCTTTCATGGGCACCATCGGCGTCTCGGCGGAGACCGGCATGACCACGACCGATCCCGCCGAAGCCTACACCAAAGAGCAGGCCATGGCGCGGGCGGCGCGGGTCGTGCTGTTGGCGGACAGTTCGAAATTCGGCAAAACGAGTTTCGTGCGTTTTGGTGCCCTCTCCGCGCTTTCCGCCCTGATCTCAGATAAACGCATGCCGGCCGCGCAACGCAAGGCGTTCCAGCGTGCCGGTGTCGAAACCGTACTCGTATAACCCCCAACACGAAGGCACATCATGGCAACCAACAACTACATCAGTACACGGAAACCCGGTTTCAAACCCCAGAAGTACGACCTCGGAAAAATCCCGGCCTACCAGTACAAAGGTACGCTCAAAGACGAAATCGCCGCCGGGAACATCACGGCGGCGCAGGCGGTCGATGTGCTGGAGGACATGCTGACGATCCGCGAGTTCGAGGAGATGATCGTCAAGCTGCGCACGGGCGCCTACGACGCCTGCAAAGGGTACGAGTACCGCGGTCCCACCCACGTTTCGATCGGTCAGGAGGCTACGGCCGTGGGCTGTTGCGCGGCCATGGCGTACGATGACCAGATCACCTCCACCCATCGCGGCCACGGCGATTCTCTCGCCAAAGGGTGCGCGGCCATCCGCGGCATGAGCGTCGAGGAGCTGAAGGCGCGTGTGCCGGAGTGCGGCGCGACCCGGCGCAAGGAGCTGATCGAGGCCGCGCTGGAAAAACACGTCTACCGCGCCATCGCGGAGTTGTTCGGCAAAGAGGACGGCTACTGCAAGGGCCGCGGCGGCGGGATGCACATCGCTGATTTCAAGGCCGGTCACCTTGGTGCCAATGCGATTGTGGGCGGCGGTGTGCCGATCGCCACGGGCGCGGCCATGAGTTCGCGTTACTTTCAGGATAACAAGGTCACCTGCTGTTTCGCAGGCGACGGCGCCTACGCCAACGGCGTGGTGCTGGAGGCGCTGAACTGGGCCGCCATGGGCCAATTCACCGATCCCGCCTACACGGACCGTCCCTTCGGTCTGCCGATCGTCTACGCCATCATCAACAACCACTACGGCTTCACCGGCCGCGTGGACGGCGAAGTCGCGGGTGTCGCCACGGTTGCGCGCCGCGCCGCAGGTTTCGCGGACAACAACATGCACGCCGAAGTGGTCAACGGCATGGATCTGCTCGCCTGTCTGGACGCCATGCGGCGCGCCGCCGACCTCTGCCGCAAGGGGCAGGGCCCGGTGATGCTGGAATTCGATACCTACCGCAATTACGGACACTCTCTCGGCGACCCGCGTTTCGAATACCGCACGAAGGAGGAGGAGGCCGCCTGGAAGGAACTCGACCCCATCGCGACGTTCGAACGTCAACTGTTGGACGCCAAGGTGGTCACCCCGCGCAAAATCGAGGCGCTGAAGGCCAAGGTCGCGGACCGCAACGCCCGCATGGCTGCCCAAGCGGCCTGGTCCCAAGATCCTGATCCGGCGGATGTGATCCGTTACATGTACACCGACACCCGCGTCGAAACGGTGCCGGAGTCCTTTGCCAACGCCCCGACCGTGGGAGACCTGCCGGTGATCAAACGCACCGAAGACAGCCAGATCACCTACAAGGACGCGATCAAAGAGGCGATGATCGAAGAGATGCTGCGCGACCGCCGCGTGGTACAATGGGGCGAGGATATCGCCGAGTACGGCGGGGCCTTCAAGGTCACCAAAGGCCTGATCGAAGCCTTTGGCCGGGAGCGGATTTTCAACGCCCCGATCTCCGAAGCCTGCATCTGCGGCACGGCGGTCGGCGCGGCCATGACCGGCCTGCGGCCGGTGGTGGAACTGATGTACATGGACTTCTGCCTCATGGCCTCAGACCAGATCTCCAATCAGGCGGCCAAGTGGCACTATATGTCCGGAGCCAGCATCGAGGTGCCCCTCGTCTACCGCGCCTCGGTCGGCGGCGGCAAGGGATACGGCGGCCAGCACTCCCAAACCTTGGAGTCGGTGTTCGCCCACATCCCCGGCCTCTACGTGGTCTATCCCGCCACGCCCTATGACGCCAAGGGCATGCTGAAGAGCGCGATCCGCGACAACAACCCTGTCCTCTTCGTTGAATCGCAGATTATGTACAATTATAAGGATGTCGTGCCGAAGGAGGAGTATCTGATCCCGCTCGGCAAGGCGGATGTCAAGCGCGCGGGCGACGCGGTCTCCATCGTCACTTGGGGGCCGATGCTCTACGAGGCGCTCAAAGCCGCCGACCAGCTCGCTGCCGACGGCATTTCCGCCGAAGTGGTGGACATCCGTTCACTCGTGCCGCTCGACATGGAAACGATCCTCGCTTCGGTCCGCAAAACCGGGCGCTGCGTGGTGACCAGCCACTGCGTCGGGATCGGCAGCTTCACTGGCGAGATCGCCTCGCGCATCATGGCCGAGGCGTTCGACTCGCTCGACGCCCCGGTGCTGCGCGTCGGGGCCAAGGACGGCATCGCGCCGCAGGCGTACTCGCTCGAGGACGCCTTCCTGCCGCACGACCGCGACATCGTGGCAGCGGTGAAGACACTTCTCTAACCGCAGGAAAAAAACGGACCTGTTTTAGAGTCGGAGGGCGGCGGAATTTCCGCCGCCCTTTTTTTACAGTTGTGCCCTGAAAAAACAGTGTTTTATCCGCGCGGTGGTGTGGTATCCCTAAGCAGGAGCAGTTTCTGCAAGAGGCTAACAGGTGAGTCTTGATATCCGGTTCTGGCGGCGCCCGACGGGAAAAGGATAGGCCTTACCAGAGAGACGGGCACCCGAGAAGGTGGAGCAGGTAAAGAAACCCAAGCACCATAAGCACTTCGTCTCCGATGCGCTCAAATGTGCTTTTTGGCCGTTCTTCTTTCATGACGAAAAATGCACACGGATTCCCCGCACCTCTATGAACCATAGGGAACCTGCAGGCCCGGTAGGTTTTACGCGCCCAGACACCCCTGCGGTCGGCTAGCGCACTGAAAACAGAGAAACACAAACAACCCCGTCCCAGAATTGAATGTCTCGTATTCCCGGTAGATGCCACACGCATTCGTGACAAGGTGCGAACCGCAGTGATTGAAGACGTTCGATGGATAATCCCGCGTGCAGTCGTAGGTTCTAATCAGCGTTTTCTTAGGCTGCGCAAGAGCGGAAGATGTCGCGAGCGACATCGTACGAGGCTGTTCAAGAGACAGGAGTTCAAACCAACGGTAATCAACCTGACCCTCATTCACCGCGAGCCGGAAAAGCCCCGACTTGTCCGTTTTGTATGGAACGGGGAACGAGCCCGCACGATCATTCAGATAACGTGGATCGTAAGCATACTCAAACCCGGCAGCAGCCGGAAGATGCGCTGCCTGGCCACACACGCCGGAAACAAAGATGACTTCGCTTGTCTTTCCGGGCTCTTCCTCTGCCTCCGCATCCAGCTTCCCATCAAAACGGAGATGAAACGTCGGCTTTGTCCCGCCAAACCCGCCACAGCAATGGACAGGGGCATGACCGCAAGACACCTCAATGGACATTCGGATCCGCCCCCTAATGTCGATACTCCGCTTATCTCAAGATAATGACAGCACCCTCTGGCTTTAGCCAACATTGGTAACAGCCAATGTCGACCATCCCCTCGCGTACGCGCAAATTACCCGCCAAATCCAAATCGGCCTCTGTCCAGTTCAGCACCTGTCCCTTCCCATAAAACGGAGAGGACCGTGTCGGCGTGTAGAAAGCCGTCTTCGGGAACTTCTCCATATAACTCGACGTGCCGGCAAAATACGGGGAGACGAAGTCGAGACAGAATTCGTCTTCCTGCAAGTCCGCCTGCTTATCAGGCCCGAATGCACAAGAGAGAAACTGAATCGGCCCGGCGGTTGAAGGCTCAACATCAACGGAACAGACCGCGCCGGCGGCATTCGTGTTATCGACGTAAAGACAGTTGATGTTCGTCGTGAGTCCGGAGCCTCCGTAGAACTTTTTGTTGGCCCCCGTTTTGTTGTGGACAAACGTGCAGTTCACGAATGCGCCGGTCTGCACGTTATGAACCATCGACTGCGCTGGACGGCAGTTCCGAATCAGACAGTTGGTCGCAAAAATTGGCATTGGGGCATAGTTATAGAACACCGCGCGGTTCGTAACATCGTGAATCGTACAGCGCGTAAGTACACTCTGGGCGATCTCGCCACCATCCAGATCGCAATCGAAAAGATCGCAGTTGACGGCATCACAACCATAAAAGTATGACTGTCCCGTATGGAGCGAATAATTGCCTCTGAACGTACAGTGCTTCGCCGTCACGCCATAGAGCGCCCCCCCGAAAGTCGCGGCGTTCTCCTCGAACGTGCAATCCATGCAGACCACGAACCGCCGCATGCGGGCGTCGACTTGGCTTTCGCTACCCAACTGCACGCGCACGGCACCGCCGTACGACCAGCCACTTGCTGCAATTGAGACATTGCCCGCAAACGTGCAGTTCGTGATCTCAAGCCTGTAGTTGTTGGCCACGGCCGCGTCATAGTCGCTGATCCGGTACCGAACCGTGCCGCCAAGCTTGGTCGCATTATTGGTGTTAGCCGTGAACGTGCAGTCACGGATAACGGGCGTTCCTCCGTTAATGCATACCGCCGCACAGGCATAGTTGTCGAACGTCCCATAGTTGTTCGTGAATACACAGTTCTCCAAGAGGACAACGCCATCGATGGCGGCCGCCGCGCACGAATGATTGCCGATGAACACACAGTTTTTCACTGTTGCAACATCCATCAGTGCGCCACCGCTCGACGAACCCGTACTCACTTTTGAAACGTTGTTCTTGAAAAGGCAGTCGTAGTAGTTGCCACCGTTACAAGCTCCGCCACGCCACGCGGAATTGCCGCGGAAAACGCAATTCGACGCTGTTGAATGGTGCGTACCATGGTTGCCGAGAACGCCCGCATTATAACCTGTCCACGCATCGACTTGTTGCGCCCCCGTAAAGGTAAGGCCCGAGAAAAATGCGCCCGCCTTGTCGATCTTCGCGAAACGTCCGCCGTTTACATTGATGATCACAGGCTCATCACCTTCCGTCCACGTCGTGCGCGGCGTCTCGTTAGCGGCCACGAACCGAAGTCCCGCCACGTTCACTCTGATGCGCGTTTTATCTGTCGTTCCCTGATCGGTGTATTCGTCAGCCGCAAAGGTATAGGTGCCGGGCATAAAAAGAATCGTGTCACCTGCGGCAGACGCATTCACCGCGTTGATGATCTGCTGACCCGGCGTCACGCCGTTCGTTGTTTCAGAATAGACAACACGGGTACTCGAAGCGAGCGCATCGGATGAGCCCGAATAGGCAATCGTCTCCGAAACAGCATCGTAGAGCCCCGCCGTCCCATTTTTAACACAAGGGCGGTAATCGCGTTTCAGCACCCATACGTCATTTTCCTCAATCCAGATCTTCGCGCCGTAAAGCGCGATCTTCGCCTTATTCACGGCAGTACCGTCGCTGTTCTCCGCGAAAAGGTACAGTGTCACCGAACCGAAGTCAGGAATGTCGTACCCATTATAGAAATAGGTGTTCCATTCGTCATCCGCCACCGGACGATTAAGGGTTTGTCCGTTCTCTACATACGAACAATTTTGGCTCTTGAAAACCGTCTCCGTCTTGTAGCGACCCAGCGCGCCAAGGAAAGTCGTGCTGCCGGAATAACGCCCACTACCGCCATTCGCCACATACGCCCGCACGCCATACGTGTAGCCACAGGGACGAACTTCCTTGTTGGCGCCTGCGATGGCTCCAGCAACCGCCTCCGTGGATGCCGGATCCGCATTGAGATAGGCAAAGTCAAGTTCGACCTTCGTGCCGCTCACGGGAACGATACCCGTATCGACCCACTGCGTGCCTTCGGGTGATTTCACACAATCGATGAACATGTCCGGCACATCGGCCGCCTCTGTGACCATGGACACCATAACCGCAACAACAAAAACGGCTCTCCGAATGTATACAAGAGGTTTACTCTTTTTCATGATGAGTTTTTTCGTTCTCACGGATTTTACTCCTTTTCCCTCAATGTTGGTCATTAAATCGCCCCTGTTCGATCTCACCACCGTGTAGTATCTCCTGAATGCTCAGTAACGTCAAATACAATTGGAACCACTACCGTCCCGTAGGGCAGACCGGCAACCCACCGGCCCCATGGTTGGTACGCATTATGCAGGGGGTAAAAGTCAACCCTGAAAATTTTCAGAAAAGTGTCGGCTTCGGCGGCGCGCGTCCACGAGAGCGAGTGGCACAACATCCGGGGGGCGCAGCCGCCGAAGCGCAGCACGTTCTCCAACGCGAACCGGCGACGCGATGCGGCCTGCGGTGTCGGAAACGCGGGCGTCCCTGTCGATCGTCGCGGGTCGAATGTCGCGGGTCGCGGGTCGACGTTCCCGATCCCGATCCCGAAAGCGATAGCGATCCCGATCCCGATTTGGATGAAACCTTGAAACCTGAAACCAAAGAGAGTGGAAGGTTCAACTGTTCTTTTTGGGGTAAACGATCCAATGCCGTGTCTTCGGAACTCCACAGGGGGGGCGTCCGGATGAGCCGCATACGGTGATTTCACAATCCGGCCTGTTCTCGCTCACTTGCGGAGGCCTGCCCGCGTGTAATCCCACGCTTTGAACCCGAGCGCGAATGCGGGGGATTCGGGCTTGAGCCGGAAGTCGCACGCATCGGCATTCTCGAAGAGCGGATCGGCGTACTTGCCGCCGACCTCTTTGCCGCATGCCTGCCACGCTTCCCACGCGAGGCCGTCGAGTTCCGGCTTGCCCGAATAATCGTACCACAGGTTTCCGGCCCAGATGCCGCCCACGCCGCGCGGGCCGCGCCCGACGAGCGGGCCTTCGCGCACCACGACCAGGTTGTTCACGAAGTGCAGCGTGCAGGGGATGTCCTGCACCACCTGACGCGCCGTGCGCACTGCGCCGAGCTTCCGGTTCCACGCGAACACGTTATTGCGGATGATGCAGCCCGTACCGTAATGCTGGTGGAACCCGCCATCCGTCGTGTTCCAGCACAGGTTGCGCTCCATCACAATGCCCTCGGAACCCTCGTCTGTGTACAGCGCCCACCCGCCGTAGGAGTAGGCCCACACGTCATGGATCACGTTGTCATGCACCGTCGTGCCGTAGCTTGTGCCAAGCGTGTATACGCCGCCCATATCGCTCATGATGCCCTTGCCGAGGTCGTAGATCTTGTTGAACGCGACTTCGTTGCGCTGCGCCACGCTGCCGTGAAAACCCCACGTCCAACCGACCGAGACGCCCGTGTAGTAGAAATCGTAGATCTCGCAATGCGTCACCTTCGAGTCCGACACATGCGTGAGCGTCACACCCGTGCCTTCGGGATTGAACAGGCCCCCCTTGCGGATCACGCAGTTGTCGATCACGTTAAACGCGGTCGAGCGCGGCGCAAGCGTCTTGATCACCCGGCGTTTGAGGACCTCGCCCTTGGCGACGTGGCCACCGGAGGCACCCATCCAAATGCCGCCCGCGCCCAGATCCTCGATCATGCAGTTCATGATCCGGTTGGACACGCACCCGTCGTTGAAGCGGAACGCGTAGTTGCCCGTGTGCGCGACCACGCACTTGTCCCACGAGACACGGTGCGTGCCCTCGGCGGTCACGAGGCCGTCCGATCCGCTGGCCGCCTGATGCTGCCAGCTTTCCGTCGGGCCGTTCACGGCGCGTCCCACTGTCGGCGTGACGTCACTGTACGCGAACGTCAGGTTGCGGAACGCGATGTCATGCACGAATTCGCCCTTGTCCGGATCGCCCTGAAACGCGATCAACTGGCTCAGCTTGGCGCTCGGCGCGACCGCGACGACGGTCGCGATGGTCTCGCCGGCCAGCGGCCGATAGCGCACACAGCCCGCCTTCATGTCATAGAACCATTCGCCCGGCGCATCGAAGGCGCTCCGCACGTTCTCGAAAGAGACCAGCGTCTCGCGCTCGTTCCATTTTACCCACCCCCTCCATTCCTGCGGGGACTCGGTCTCGACCGTCTGCGTGGCAGGATCGAAGTTGCGCAGGATGCGGCGCGCCGTGCTCCACTTATGCACCACACACATCTGCGCGTACGGATACTCGTCGGCCGGAATCTTCCCGATTGCTGCGGCGAGGCTGTTCGTCAACGTGGCGCGTTCGATGTAGGCGACCTTTCCGGCCGCGTTCGTCACTGCGGAGATGCTTGGCTTCACGAGCTTGAAATAACTCGCCGTTCCCTGACCGCCATTCGGAAGACGCGCACGGTCGGCACGACGTCCGTTAACCCATAACTGCTCGAAATAAGCGGGCTTCCCGTCGGGCGCCTTCGGGATCGGCGCGGACCATGTGCCGTCCGCCTCGCTTTTCCACCCTTGGATCACC
Organism: Kiritimatiellia bacterium; assembly: GCA_033812795.1. Lineage (GTDB taxonomy): Bacteria > Verrucomicrobiota > Kiritimatiellia > RFP12 > UBA1067 > JAPXSY01. The sequence continues at coordinate 4,702 of JAPXSY010000069.1, read as the reverse complement.
CCGCCGCCGGAAATCGTCGCGCCCGCACCCTCGCCCACCCATGTGACCGGTGCCTGCGGCGTGCCGGAATCGGCTGGCGTGAACGTGAGCGTCTCCGTAAGCGCGTAGATGCCGGGTTTCACGATCACCGTCCACGCCTCTTTGTTTCCCTGCGCCTTGGCCGCGCGGATGTGCTCCAGCGCGGCCTTTGGCGTCATCCCGTCCGGGGCGACCACCACTTGACCCGCCTGAACACCGGCTGCCACGGCCCAAATTCCGAAAAGACACGCGAACCTCGTTTTGTTTCCCATTCCAAGCCTCCCCGACATGTTGTGTTTTTCCGACTGACAATAAAACGCATCCCCCGTATTCCGCAGGACGCGCTTCCTCCCGCAGGCTCCCCCGGCAACAAACCGGTTCCCATGATTGCCGCCTATTATGCGGGGGATCGACGAAACGAGTCAACCCCGAAATCGGAGGCGGGCGCGATAGGGGCGCTTCGTGAAACCGCTTGCGGTTTCGAAATCAGCGGCCCGCCGCGCCACCTGAAAGCTCTTCAGCTTGCGATAACCGCAAAGCCCCTTTTTGGCCACCCCGTCCATTTTGTCCACCCAAACTACTGTTTCTCACAGGTCGTTTTTTCGCCCCGGGCATGGTGGTAGGCCTTACAGGCTTTGCAGTCTCCATGTCGTGGGCATCCCGGCCATGTGCAGGGGCAATCGGTCTTGATCTCTTTCTCGCTCATTTCGGGTCTCCTTGCCTATAAATTGACAGGATGACAGGATTTTCAGGATTGAACAACATCATGTTAATCATGTCCTAAACGTATTCCAAGGTTTTTTCGCGGCTCCGGCGCGCGGCGGGCTAATCATTACGTATAGAAATGATGGCACAGAGGCTCTTTTGAATCAAGGGGAATACGCGCAGGGCGTGCCGGTTCACAGTCCGGGATTGACTCTCCCGCGTCAGATGATGACAATGGCTTTATTTTACGAGCAGACAAAGGAGCGTATCATGCCGAATGTGTTGGACCGAGTCGCTGAGATCGGCGTTGTGCCGGTGATCGCCATCGATTCCGTATCCCATGCCTTGCCGCTGGCCGACGCGTTGCTGGCGGGTGGCCTGCCGGTGGCGGAAATCACCTTTCGCACGGACGCCGCTGCGGAGGTGATCCGGTTGCTGTCGCGCGAGCGGCCCGATCTGATCGTGGGCGCGGGTACGGTGCTGTCGCCCGAGACGATGAAAACCGCGCATGCGGCGGGCGCGAAGTTTGCGGTGGCACCGGGTCTCAACCCGCGTGTGGCGCAGGCCGCGCAAGAGTTGGGCATGCCCTTTGTGCCGGGCATCGCCAACCCCTCGGACATCGAGGCCGGACTGGATCTGGGCTGCCGTCTGCTGAAATTTTTCCCGGCCGAGGCGCTGGGCGGGGTGAAGCTGCTCACGGCCCTCTCCGCACCCTACAGGCACACCGGCGTACGCTTCATGCCGACCGGCGGGGTGACGACCGCGAACTTGGCGGATTATCTGGGTCTGCCCGCCGTGGCTGCGGTGGGCGGCACGTGGATCGCCAAGAAAGAGGAGATGGCGGCCGGCGCGTGGGAGGCGGTGGCGCAACGTTGCCGCGACGCCCGCGCGGTTGTCCGGCAGGTGCGCGGATAGGGGGGGGGAAGCGGCCGTCCGTCGTATTCCGCCCGTTCCTCAATGCGCGCGGGCCGCCTGACGGCGTTGCTGGCGCGTCAGCGGCGGCTCTACCGTCATGTCGCCGTCATGCGGCGTATGGCCCTTGCGCCGCATCATCAGCATTTGGATGATGGAGAGCACCTGGCTTACGGTCCAGTAGAGCGAGAGCGCCGAGGGGAAGCCGTAGAACATGACGAGCATCATGATCGGCATCATGAACATCATCATCTTCTGCTGTTGCGGATCGCCCATCGAGGGCGTCAGGTAGCTTTGCAGCGCCATGGTGCCGGACATCAAGAACGGCAGGATGTTCAGCGGCAGGGGCAGCACGTCTGCGAACAGGTTTTCCGGTTCACTCAGGTCGGTGATCCAGAGGAACGACGCGTAGCGCAGCTCGACTGCGCTGCGCAACACGGTGAAGAGCGCGATGAACACCGGGATCTGGATCAGCATCGGCAGGCAACTGGAGAGCGGGTTGACCTTGTTCTCGCGGTAAACCGCCCAGGTCTCCTGCTGCATCTTCTGCGGGTTGTCCTTGAACTGCGCCTGGATCTCTTTCAGCTTCGGCTGGATCTCCTGCATCTTCCTCATGCTCTGGGTGCTCTTGTGCGTAAGCGGCCAGAAGAGGATCCGCACCAGAAAGGTGAGCAGGATGATGGCGATACCGTAATTGGGGATCAGGCGGTGGAAGAAGTTGAGCGTGGGCACCAGCAACTTGCAGAACCAGGTGAAGGTGCCGAACTCCATGATCTCATCCATGCGGTTGCCCATGGCTTGCAATCGCGAGAGTTTCTTGGGACCGACATAGAGCGTATAGTCGCGGGTCAGGCTCTCGCCGGGCGCCAGCGTGCGCCCGGCGAACAACGCGCGGGCGGAGAGCCGCTTCAGGGCGTAGGTCGGCAGGGCGGTATCGCGGGCCATGCCGGCCACAAAGCCGCAGTTGGTTTCAGAGGCGGAGAAGAGGGTCACGAAAAAACGGGACTTGAGCGCGATCCAGGCCTGCGGCTCGTGGATCGGAACGCTGATGTGATCGGCGAGGCCCACGGCAGAGGGCGCGCGCCCGCAACCCATGCCGCCCGACGCGCCAGCCGCCAGAAGGGACTTGGTTGCCTTCTCGGAACCCCAGTGACGCGTTTTCGCCCCGGCCGAAGCGGGTAGCGAATCGATCGAGAGCAGTTCGTTCTTGGACGTCCCCCTGCCGATCGCGCCGAGCTGCACGCTGTTGGTGCCCAGCGTGATCCCGCTGTCGCCCGTATTGTTGATTTGGTCGGTGATGCGGATCTTGTAGCCGTTGGAAAGCTCCATGCGGCGCGTCACGCTCAACCCCTGCGGCGTGACGGCGGTCAGGGTCACCGCGCATTCCTGCTCATGGCGCTGCACGCGGTACGCCGCGCGGTCCGCCAGACCCGGCACGCCGGAAAGTTCCAGCGCCGGGGCACCGGCGAAATCAAAGGTGACCGGCGGATTGTCCGGACCGGGTTTGCCCGGTTTCTCATAATACCCGTCCAGCGTGACCCGTTTCAGGACCGCGCCGTGCGAGGAGACCTCTACGGTCATGCGGTCGCCGCGGAGGGTTGCGACCTCCTCCGGCTCGGAAGGGAGGGCGGGTTGCGGTTGCGTCGCCACGGGGGCAGTCAGCGCCGCCTGCGCCGGGGCGGCCGGTGCCGCAGGGGCCGCGGTTTCCGTCGCAACGGGGCGTTCGGCAGCCTCCCGCGCTTGTTTCGCGGCCATGCGGTGGCTGTGCACCATCCAGCCGACCAAGGCCAATCCTAATAAAAATGCGATGATCCGTTCTTGCTTATTCATACATTCTTTCCGGTCATTTCAGGTTGGACGGCGTCTTGTTTTCCTGACGGAACCGGGTCATACCCGGAGGGTCCGAACGGACGACAGCGGACGATCCGTCTGAGCGTTAGCCAGCCACCCCGGAGCACGCCGTGGGTCCGCAGCGCCTCGATACAGTAAGCGGAACAGGACGGTTCGAAACGGCAACACGATCCGAAGTGCGGCGAAAGCACGACTTGGTACGCGCGCACCAGCGCGATCAGCATACTGCGGATCGTCCGGCTGATGAATGTGGCCGTGCTGCCCATCCGTTGATTCCTCACGCATGTGTTTTGTTCTCAGGGTCCGCGTCGCGCCGCCAGATCCGGGCGCGGCGGCAGACGCGTTCGAAATCCGCCATCACTTCCCGGCAGGTCTGGCCGCCGATGCCGGTCCGGGCGATCAGAATCAGATCCGCATCCGGTGCCAGAAAAGGGCGGCTCAGGCGGAACGCCTCGCGCAGCAACCGTTTGGCGCGGGCGCGGTCCACAGCCCGCCGGAAATTCCGTTTGGAAACAATAACGCCGACCCTCCGGTCGGCGTCTGCGCCCTGTGCAATCCACATCACCAGCGACCGGCCGTAAACCGACCTCTTTTCCGCGAAAACCCTTTTATAGGCGGGCGCATCAAGCCGGAAAAGACGCAACCTGGGCCTCCGGCCGTTTCCGATCCGGCCCGGGTCATGGCTGTCGCCTGCGGACATGGCTTTACACCTGGGTCAGGCGGATCCGCCCTTTACGGCGGCGGGCATTGATGATCGCGCGCCCGTTGCGGGTGGCCATCCGGGCCCGGAATCCGATTTTACGGGCCCGTTTGATCTTCGAGGGCTGCCACATCATTTTCATGGTTTCGGTATCCTCCTTCGTCTGAGTCAAAAAAAGAGTTAACACTTTAACATAGTCCCCGGTAGCGGGTCAACCGATTGACCGTTTTTGGACGTTTCCCGCGGTATGCCATAGTCATGGACACTGTAGCCAAAATCGCGGTGTCCAGAAATCAAGCGCATCCGTCAAATACTGGACACCGTGCGCGAAGATATCGCTGTACAACAACCTCTTCCGCCCCTGCAAGCGGCTCGTCTCCCAAACAAAGAGGCCGGACTCGCACGGCTTCTCCAAGCGTTACGACAAACCCGCCACGCCGCTCGAAAGGGCGGCCGCGTCGGGATACGCGGACCCCGGCAACCCTTAACGTCCTTGCGCCCCCCGTCTCGGGACGC
>JAPXSY010000068.1:0-14834 GCA_033812795.1 Kiritimatiellia bacterium | reverse complement strand
GTGACGGGGGGGGGGGGAGTCATCGTGTACGGGTACGTGTACGGGGTATGGCCAACGTTCACGTTCTCCAAATCGGTATCGCTATCGGGTTCGGAATCGACTGTTGCGCCCGTGCAGTGGCTCGCAGCGACAAGTGTAATGATGGCGGCGATTCCGATCCCGATCCCGATGGCGATGGCGATGGCACCGCAATGGAACCCTGAAACGCATGACCTTCGATCACACCCCTGTCACGAACCGATTCCCCGGAAAAGGTAACAACGAGATTATCAAAGTAAATGCGACCTTCCCAGTCGCATTTACTTTGCCAAGTGAGGGTGCCTTGATTTTTTTTGCCTCTTGCCGAATTACTGAAACCAACGTATACTCTCATCAAATGCGATGAGGAATGCGATCATGTGGTATCCCGTGTCAGAGCGCCGTCGGAAGGCATGTGGCCAACATCGCGGGCAGAGTACGCGAGGCGATGTGCTGATGGAATACGTGTTGCTCATGCTTCTGGTGGTTCTGCCGCTGGTCGGTGTCTCGTCAAAACTGGTGAGCGTGCCGGAACGGACTTTCATGGTCGACGAGGCGATTGACGGAGACCGGTTCGGTGTAATCGGCGATGCGTTCGTGGATCTTTTTCAGATGGTCTTGTGCGGTGTGTGTCTGCCACTGCCTTGACCTCTGTCACACAACAACACAACACAACAAACCATGCGGACAAACCGACGGGTCAACCCGTCAAAGGAGCGGGACATGAAAAAGTGGAATCGAAATCGGACCAAACGCATCCTGTGCCGACTGATGGGCGACCGGGCGGGTGGCGTGATGATGGAGTATGTGATCCTCGCGGTGCTGATCGCGGCGGCCGTGGTGGTCGCTGTGGCGATGTTCGGCAAGACCCTGGTCGGCATGTTCGACACGGCGGCCAAGGGTGCGACCGCGGACCACACCGGCGCCAGGCAGGCTCAGGACGCGACGCGGTCCGAGCAGAGTCAGAAGGCCCAAGAGGCGGCCCAGTATCACGACAGCATGCATCAGTAACGCGTCGGAAGTCCGACCCGTTATTCAAAGAACCGCTCCGCCGCCGGAGGCTTTTCCGCCTCCGGATGGCGGTAGCGGAGGGTAAGCGTAATGATGGAGACGGTCTGCCCATTACTGTGCATGGCGGGAATTGCGGCATGGGCGGGTTTTCTGTCTTGGTCAGACTGCCGTACGCGGCGTTTGCCGAACGCCCTCACTTTGGGAGCGGCTGTCGTAACCTTGGCGTTCCGCTGGGCCTACGGCGGATGGGACTGCTTGTTGGACGGATTCGCCGCCGGTGCGGCGGCCGGCGGCTTTATGCTGGTTCCCTTCCTGTTGCGGGGCGCGGGCGGTGGTGACGTGAAAATGCTTTTTGCGGCTGGAGCCATGGTCGGCTGGTCCAGGCTCCTGACCTTGTTGTGGTTCACCTCCCTGGCGGGGGTGATCCTCGGCTTAGTGATGTTGGCGCTGGGGCAAGTGGATGGCGCACGGTTGCGGCACCTGTTGCGATGCGCGGTAGATTGGCGTTATGACCGTAAGGCCGGTGCCGCAGGTTTGCCTCCCAGAGAGGCGGCACAGGTCCGCGTGCCCTTCAGTGTGGCGATCTCTGCCGGCTTGCTGGTTACGATGGCAGGGTGAAGAGTGTGATCCCGGGCGTATTAAGACGGAGATCTGAAATGTTTAGCGGAGAGACCCAAAGCCCCTTGCAGGCTTGCCCACAGAACAGATCGACCCGTTCCTGCGGATCGGTGATGCTGGAGTTTGTCATGGCTGCGCCCGTGATCCTCTCCCTGATTCTGGCCTGCATGCAGTTCGCCCATATCTGGATGGCCAAGCAGGTGGTCCACTACGCCGCCTATTGCGCTGCCCGCGCCACGCTGGTCTGCCACAAAGACGAGCGGGACCGGGCCGCAGAGCAGGCCGCGCGCCAGGTCTGCGCGTGGATCGTTCGCGGCGAAACGGCTGGCGAACCGGCCAAGCGCATCCCGGGCTGGGGCGAGATTCCGGGTTCGGGCGGAGCAAGGCGCAAAACCAGACTGAAAGGCGGGCAGGTCGAGGACATCGGACGCTGGAACGTCAAAGCCACGGTGGAACATGATTTCGCGTTGATCTTTCCCCTTGTCGGCCCGATGATCGGCTGGGCGCTCAACCCGTGGGGCCAAAATGACGCATGGCAGGAGCAGCGGGCTGACGACACAGGCAACATCGGCGATGCGGATGCGGTACGGTACCCCCATATCCGGTTTACCGAAACCGTCGTCTTGCCCAAACCCTATGTGACTGTATCCAAAATGGGCCTCCCGGCCCCTGGGTGGTAATGATGCTGAACGCGGCAAACAGAACCGTCATCCGGTTGTGGAAAGACGAGAGCGGAGTGGTCTTTGCCCTCACGGTCATCGTCTTTCTGACGCTGTTCATGATGGGTCTGGGTGTCTACGCCATCGGCGAAACCGTGCGGCAGCGCGTGGAACTTCAGAACGCCGCCGATGCCGCAGCCTACTCGGCCGCGATCACACAGGCTGACGGCCTCAGCCGCGTGGCCGCTATCAACCGCGCCATGTCCTGGACCTATGTGCAGATGGTCCGTAAAGAAATGGATTACATCGTTGACAAATGGCTGGAGCGCGTCCTCCTGAAATGGGAGATCGACAACAACCTGATGCGCGCCTTCAATGCGCCCAGTCCCTGCAATAACGGAGTCCCCTGGTATGTCACCGGCTACAACGTCTCGATCGGGAACGGCGCGAACCATGAGAAGGTCCTGTTGAACAAACGGCACCTGGTGACCATTGATCAGATCAAACAGGCGCGCCAGAACGCCAGCCGTGACGGCAAAGACTACCCCACCTTGGGCGGCCAGATCGATGACCATAAACAGACGATCCGTGACATGAACAAGAAGGAGCAGAAGCTACTCGAAGATCTGCCGAAACGAATCGAGAAAACCGTGCGCGAAGTGTTGCGGGCCAATATCAAGGACACCTGGAATGACGGCTTCGCGGAAGGCGCCCGAATCAGCTTTGTGATCGAGCAGGAGAAAAATCCCGCCCAAAATTATGCCGAGATCCTCAAGCAGGACCGGGAAAATGATTTTCTGCGCCACTCGAATTACATTCCCGAAGACGGGAAGACTGCGGAGAAGGTGTTCGGCGAAGGCTCGGAGCCGGAAAACTGGTTTGTCGAGACCGGCCAGAAGGAAGGGATCCAGCGCGCTTACAAGCAACGTAATCGCGTACTGCTCGCGGAATGGCACTACACCAGCTCGCTGTGGGTCATGACCAAGGCAGGGTGCCGCCGGGTCGCCACCTATCCCAGACAGTTACGCGAGGTCAAAGCCGAAGAGGTGCGGGACAGCCGCTTCACCTCGGAAATCGCAAAAGCCAACATCCTGCGTAAGAATTTCTTTTCGAAAAAGGGAGCGATTGCGGTGGGGGTGACCCGACGCCTGAACAATCCGCTTCAGTTCCTTGTGGCGGGCGGCGAACTTGGCATCATCCGCCCCTTTACCGTCGACAACGGCACCCGCCACATGTGGACCGTGGCGACCGCGCGCGCCGGATACAATCCCCCCGGCAAAGGAAAGACCCAACCCCCTGCGGATTGTAACGGCGAATATGAGGAGACCTGGGAAGAGCGCGTCGACCGCGATGACCTTTGGAACCTTAAGACCAGCGACTGGGACGCCACGCTGCTGCCGCTCTACCGCGCTTGGACGCAAGGGGAGAACCGGAACTGGGATGGCACTTCCGGCGGTAAGATCCTCGCCCAAATCAAAGAGGGTTCCTGGCAACCACTTTACGGAGAGGGCGGCTCGCCCGAAAACGAGCGCGCCCCCAAGTTGATGGGCGGCGGAAATGTTTCGTACAGCGAGACCGACGCCTGGGTGGTTCACTGAACCGGACACCGCCCAATAAAGAAAGGACAGAACAATGCAAAGGCCAACCCGACCTTCATTCGAGTGGAGACTCCGTATGACGATCTTAACCGCATGGACCGCCTTCGCCGGACTCGGCATGGTTTTCATGCCTTCCGCCAGCGGAGCTGACAACACCGGAGACAAATCCTCCGAAAGCGAGCCAACCGCCGAACAAGTCGGTGCCGGTATCCTGCATGGCCTCACGGTCAACCTGTTCCGGCTGCATGCGGCGTCGGATGTGGACGGCGCCGTGAAAAAATGGGGCTCCGGCGCCTTTCAGGCCAAGTGGACCCGCGATGTGCGCGAGGTCTTTAACGAACATGAAACCATCGCGCTCAAAGATTTCTTCACCAGCGCCGTGGTTTGGGTGGGCGGCATGAAGGGACCGCATGGCATCGTGGCCCTGTACAGTCCCTGGTCCGACGCTCTTCTGGTTATCGAGCAGCGGGTTGAGGCAGGCCCCTCCCCCAAGGCCAGTTTCTCGGATTTCCGTTTTGTCAGCGGCGAGAGCCTGCGCGGCGACTCCGCCACAATCACACCGGAAGGATCGTTTTCGCTGCATCCGTTGCGCGAACCGCTCACCGTGGCGATTTCCCGTCTTTATGCGCCGTCGGTTGCCATGTTCACCCGGCTCTATCCGCCGGAGGGAGCGCCGGAACTCCTGCCCGCGGCGTTGCGGGACCGCATTGACTCACCGGTCGGCGAGCTGATCCTGATCAAAGCGCGTTTGGTGCTGCGTCTGAACATGTTTCAGGATTACCTGTCCGCCGAAAACAAGGGATGGATGATTCAGAGCGGCGTGCTGATCCGCGCACTGACTGCGGGCGATCCCGCAGCGCTCCGCAAATTCCTTTCCGAAAAGCAATCGCCCGCGATCATTGAAACGGTGTGCGCGCTGCCTCCGGAAACCCGGAAAACCTTCACGCCCGTCTACTTTTCAAAAGCCAGGGACAGCGTGATCATGGGACTGGTGAATCCGACGGCACCGCGTTGGTTCATCGAGGCCGAATTCCTAGGCGCGGAACCGGCCCCGCGTATCGGACACATTCAATTGATGGATGTTGAAACCAGCGCGAAGGCGCTGACTCTCTGGGGGAAGGAGGCGCCGAAATGAAAACATCCCTTGCGCATCTGATCCAACGATTCGTTTTCGCCATTCTGGCGGTCGGCTTGCTCCCGACCGGAGCCGCCTCTGTCGCGGCGGCCACACCGCAAGCTGCGGGCGGTTTCCCCAGCGGCAAGATCAAGATGGCAGACGCCCCGTTCGTGAGTTTGGGCCCCAGTCTCATGCAGCACTCCGATGTTCTCGCCGAAGCCGGGAAACTCGGGTTGAAAGGAGCGGACAAAGTCCTCGACGGACTCGATGCGGTCCAAGATTCCCCCTACTACCTTCCCGCAGACGCGGGCATGAGCATTACCAAGGACTTGGGTGAGGCGATCACAAAAGCCCTTGCAGAGGGCAAAGACATCGGCGAGTTGCTGGATAAGCACAAAGACACGCTCAAGGGCGCGGGCGACAAGATCAAAGTCATCACGATCGTCCTCAAAAGCCTCAAAGTCGCCCATTTCACCGGCCATGTGATCGAAACCTACAATAGCGGTGACCGCAAGCTGTTCACCGAAGCCCTTCACAACGCCGTGAAGGAGGGGCTGAAAATGGGGGGTGAGTTCACAGGCTCTTGGGCTGGCGGCGCGCTTGGGGCCAAGGCCGGTGCCGCGATCGGAGTCTGGTTCGGTGGCGTGGGCGCTGTTCCCGGCGCGATCATCGGTGGGGCGGTAGGCAGTTGGGTCGGCGGAAAAACGGTCGAAACGGGTGCCGGATGGGTCACCGACACCTTTTTCAAGGACAGTATCAAGGATCTGGCGGATTGGGCCTTCGACAAGAAGCATGGCCCAGAGAAGAAACCGAAGTTGCCCTCGCCACTCCCGGAAAGTTCGAGCGGTACGCCCGGCGGTGCCGATTCGTCCTCGCAGGCACCGCCCAAACTGAAACCCTTCCGGTAGGTGGAGAAAATCCGTGAATAAAAACACGCCACATCTTGTCAGGCATAACCGGCGGCGCGCAGGCGGCGTCAACATGGAGTACGTCATTCTTGCCGTGTTGATCGCCGCCGCCGTGGTGGTCGCGGTAGTGGTTTTCAGCCGCTCCGTCGCCAGCATGTTCATCGCCGCGGGCGAGGCCACCACGCTGCGCGAGCAGGATGCCCGAGAGAACCTCAACATGCGTCGTGGGGATCGCCGCGAGGATGCGGATATCGCCAAAGAGTATCATGACTCCATGCATAAGTAATGCGCGAAGGAAGAGGAAAGGAAGGCAGCGTTCTTGATGAACACTCTTTGCACAAAAAACCGGTCGTTCCTCTATCGGAAGGCGCTTCCGATGTTGGTTCCGTTTCTCTCCGTTTTCACGGGACCGCCGCAACCCGGGCTCCTCCCGCCTACCGCCATACGCGCATCGTTCCGCGCCGACAGGGAGACGAAACAGCAGATGCTGGCAGCGGCAGGGGACGAAACGAATTACAAACGCGACAAACAATACCGCCGCTGGAGCATATAACGCAGGCATGATCGGCACGGCGACGCTTGCGGCACCGGCCCAAGGAGGGGTATACTGTACGGATGTTCACCCCATTCCCATCTTTCTGCCGTGATGCGGCGGGTGGTTTCATTCGGTTGTTTGTGCTGACGCTGCTGTGCGGCTGTGCCGCGTTGCGTTTTGACGTGACGCGCAAGGCGCGCTTCATCAACATGGATTCCGAGATCCTGCATGTTGACTACGGTTCGGAAAAGCGCAGCGAAACCCTGCCCAATGGACTGGTCTGCACTTTTGAAGGCAAGGTGCGCCTCCTCCTCCCCGGAGACAATAGGCGGGTGACGCTCTATCAGGCGATCTCCACCACGGGTGTGCGGTATGTCTCAGAGGATAAGCAGCTGGAGTTCATCGAAAAAGGCCCCTATTGCATCGTGCTCCGAAACGGCCAGACGATCTTCGAAGGGGTCTACTGCCGACCGTGATCCGGCTTACGCGCACTGACCAGCCAGTGCGGCATCGGTGGCGGCACGGGGAGCGTCGCACACGCCTCGAATCCCGCCTCCCGCAACCAACCGTGCAACTCCCCGTCCGAGAAGACCCATCCGTCGCGCGTGGTGAGCGCCATGTTCACCGCAAACAGCGCGGAGAAAGCCGGCCACGTGTGAGTTGCGTCGGTCATCATGTCCAGAATATGGATCCGTCCGCCGGGGCGCAAGGCGTCGGCCGCGCGCCGCAGAATATCCGGGATCCGTTCCGGTGATTCTTGATGCAGGGCGCCGAAAATCGTCACCGCGTCGTAGGCCTCCGGCTCATATCGGTCCGTATGGTAATCGCCGGGGCGGCAGATGACGCGATCCGCCATCCCGGCCCCGTCCACCAATTCAGCGGCCACAGCGGAGATCTCCGGCAGATCGACCGTCACACACCGCAGCCCGGGATTCGCCTGTGCCAGCAGCACCGCATAGGTACCCGGACCGCCCGCCAGATCCAACAGGGTACGGCATCCGCTCACGTCGATCAGCGGCACCACGCCACGCCCGATCCCCAGTGCTCGGCCATGCATCGAGAGCACGAAACGTCGGGTGCGGTCGGCGTCCGCGCCGAGATGACACTCCGGGGCCTCAACCGGCCTGCCGGTCCGGACCAACTCCGTGAGCCGACCCCATGCCGGATACACGTCGCGGTTGTACCGTACCGCACGCGTGAGATCCTGCGGTGCGCCCGCCACCAGCGTCATCGCGGCGGCCGGTGTCACAGCGTACCGCTCCTCGGTCTTCGTCAGCAGGCCGATGGCCACACAGGCATCCAGCAACAAACGCAGACCGCGCGGGTCCGCTCCCAGATCCTCCGCCAACGGGCCGATCTCCACCTCCCCGCCCGCTGCAGCGATCCGCGTGAACACATCGGACTCAACCGCCGCGAACAATACCGCCGAGCCGTAATACGCGCTGGCCAATTCAACAATCCCCTGCACCGACAGCGTCTTGCCCATCCCGTCTCTCCCGTTCTTTCCTTTGCTCCGGGCCCCTACCGGACGCATCCGGTTTTCCGCAACTCCGCAGCCAGTGTGTCGGCACACCGCCCGACCACCCCCTTGCGGCGCAGAACCGCCGCAGACGCGCGTTCCCCGAGCGCGCGCCGCGCCGCGTCATCCGCCAGCAACCGGGCGATCTCGCGTTCCAACGCCTCGGCATCCGGCACTTGGATCAGTGCCCCGGCCTCCAGCAGATCGGACACCACCGGACGGAAATTTTCCGTATGCGGTCCGATCAGGGTGGCGGCGCCGCAGAGACAGGGCTCGATCATGTTTTGCGCGCCGTGTTCACAGAGGCTTTTGCCGACAAACACCAGCGCCGCATTCCCATAGAAGCCCATCAGTTCGCCGGTGGTGTCGCCCAGCACAATCGTCGCGCCACCCTCCGGTGCCCCCGTCCCCTCCTCCGGTAACGGGGTCCGGCTCTTCCGCGCACAAGCGAACCCGGCCCGCCGGATCGCGGCTTCTACCGTGTCCGCCTTTTCAAAGTGCCGCGGCACCAGCACCAGCCGCAATGCCGGAAAGGTGCGCCGCAGCCTGGCGTAGAGTGTGATCAGCACGACATCCTCGCCCGGCCAGATCGACCCGCCCAGCAACACGACACGCCCGGCCCCCGCATCCCAACGATCCAGATATGCGGCGACAGCCTTTTCCGCTTCAGGATCGCGGTTCGCCACATCGAATTTGAAACTGCCGGTGACTTCGACGCGCGCAGGGTCAGCGCCTGCGGCGACCAGCCGCCGCCGGTCCTCTTCCGACTGGGCCAGAATCGCGGTGAACTTGCGCAACACCGGCCCGAACCAGAAACGCAGGCGTCGGTATCCCGGTGCCGAACGATCCGATACGCGCGCGTTGACCAGATAAAGCGGCACGCCGCAACCGTGGCAGGCACGGATCAGGTTGGGCCAAATCTCCGATTCCGTCAGGATCAGGGCCGCAGGCCGTATCCGACTCATCGCCCGCCGGACGCACACGGGAAAATCCAGCGGGTTGTAGATCAGCACATCCGACGTGCCGAGTTGTTTCTCCGCCTCACGCCATCCGGTGGAACTGGTGGTGCTGAACACGAAGCGCAGCGAAGGGATCCGCTCCCGCAGCGCCCGCATCACTTGCCCGGCCACATACACCTCACCCACGCTCACGGCATGGATCCACACCGCCCCGCGCATGTCGCGGAGTTGCCGCGCGATGCCGTCAGGATAACATCCGAACCGGTCGCCCATACGCTCGCGGTACCCGCCGCGCCGCTTCATCCGGAAGAGGAAGACCGGCATCATCGCCGTATACACGAAAGCAAACAACAGGTTGTAAACTATCCACCTCATGGACCGGTCCCATCCCTCCGCCGTACCGTGCGCGGCATACCGCACCCGACCCGTTTTGAAAGGTATAAGTGTAGGTGCGCAGTGTTCAGCCTGTCAAGACGCGGAACGCGGTCATCCGAAATTCCGACGCCAAAGGTCAGGGGGACGGCGGGCCGTTCGAGAGGGGGGCGCCCTGACCAACGGGTTCGCGCACACGAAACGAGAGCAGCGGGGAAGAAACCACCAGCCCGTCGTCGCGGATCGCCACGGCGCGCAACGTGTAGTCGCCCCCGCCAAGACGGGACTGGGGCGGGGCCTGCTCCACCGACACCGCGCAGACCGGTGTGGACGAATTCCCCAGCAGTTTAGGTCCGAGATAGATCGCCACAGACCTCACCCTGTCGGACCGTTCCGCTTCGGCACGGGCCGCCACAAAAGCCGGTCCGTCCAGAACACTGTCCGCCGCAGGCGCGGTGACGCGGATCTGCGGCACGGGATCACTGCCGCTTGAAACGCGGAAAGTGTGGAGGAAGGTGCGGTTATTGAACCGTTCGTCCGCGGAAAGGGTGCGTACCGTGACCTGCGCGAACCCGTTTTGGTAATCCGCGGCCGAGGGCATGATCCGAACCGGCATGCCCGAGAAATAATCGGGACTGAAAAAGATCTCCGCCGTAACCTGGCCGTGCTGCTCCACACGGACGCGCACCAGATCACAAGGCCGTTGCTCAGGCCGCAACACCGCATCGAATCCGGTCTGGGGCGAAAGGTGATCGCGATCAAACACGACACTCCCCTCCTCCGACGCATCGTAATTCAACAGAAAGGGCCGCAGATCGTTCGCGCCGTCGATCGCCCGGTCTTCGGATTGCGCACTGGCCATGAAATGAAAGAACTGCGTGGGACGGTCGGTCGCAGGCGCGACCCGTACGGTCTGCTCGATGTCGTAGTTTTCCGGGGTGAACACCAAAGTTTCACGCGACAACTGGGCGACGCCGGGAATGTCGGTGGCGCAAAAGACACGGACCTCGCTCGAAGGGCGGTTGAGCAATCGGACCCCTGCGAAACCGGGGTTCTGGCGGTCGATCCGGTAGGTCTCGCTGCGCAAAAGCAGGGTGTTCACGGGTTGAGACAGGTTTGCCAACTGCACGACCGTCTCGTACCCGATACGGGCGCACACCTCGTGATAGCCGTGTGGATGGGCTCCGTTCCCCCCTCCTGGTTTGCGCTTGTCGGGGGGCGGCTGGCAGCGGTCGGTGACCACAGTGTAGAGCATGTTCGCGAGCATGTAGACGAGCCAGTCATTGGCGCTTCCCGGCACGACCTCCCGCACGAGTTCGGCATTCTCACGGTACACGCGCGCCCATGCGAGCGGATACGGGATAAAGGTCAGGCCGTTGGCCTTGGCGTGATCATACCCCTCCAACAGGTTCGCCTCCAAGGTCCGGAGCGTGTCACGCCCGTCCACCCCATCGCCCTGCGGCGTGCGGGAGTAGACCGCCGCGCAGGGCTGGGGCCCGTTGGTGGCAACACCCATGCCCAACGAGGTGTACCGCGCGGGATCCAGATACAGATCCATCTGCTGCCGGTCGCCGTAAACGAGATCGAACGCCGCGGCATACCGGTCGAATCCGGAACGGTACCAGTCGGAAGGCGACCGCCAGAACCCGTCCTGAAACGCGGCATCCAAAATGTATTGCAGATTCTGGCGGACCGGATCATCCTCGGCCGTGTTGGGCACATACACCTTGAGACGTCGGGTGATGCGCGGATCGATCCGCACCACCCCGCGGAACGGGCCTTTGTAGTGAGCGCGGACCCGTTCATTGGCAACCGCCTCTGTCGCGGACTGCACCAGCGCGGACGTGATTTTTTTGGTTGTCCAACCGGTCTCCCATGCGGCTTTGGGCACACGATCGCCACTCAGGTGCGTATAGACGGTGGCGGCGGCAAGAAAGGTCGCGGCCCGTACCCGGACCGAAGAGTTGCCGGACATGCGGTTGCGCCGCAACGTCTCGTACCAGGCGTATGCCGCCGGAATCACCTCCACGCCGCAGCCGTCGCCCACACGATAGGTCAACTCGGCCACCGCGTCCAGGCGCTTATCCCGAAACGAGGTGGCCGGTTTGGCGAGCAGCACCAACGCCGGCCGGATCCGCGCACCCCCTGCCGCCTGCGACAAAGCGCGCACCCCCTCGAAAAAAAATTCGGGGTATCCCAGCACCACCGACTCGTCCTCTGCCAGCAACAGCAAATCGTATTGTCCGGTCAACAGACGTTTGCGCTCGCTTTGGCGGTCGGGGTGGTACCACCATCCCATCAATGTGCGGCACCCGTCACCGACGGGCTCGAGGGTCACACGCGCAGGCACACTGGCATCCGCCGCCCGGATCATGCTTTCGAGGTCGGCGACGAACGCATCCATACCCATTCCGCCTGCCTGTCGCGGGGCCGACAGCACCGCCACCCGCACCACTCCGTCCCGGTTGAGATCCAGCGAGGCCGCCGACACGGCACCGGCGGCCCCCAGCAGTCCCGCTGCGGCCAGCGCGCGCCATCCCGTTCTCTGCGTCCTTCGCGTCATCGCGCTCCCGCCACCCGTTGCCTCGCCGCAGGCCGAGAAACGGCGCGGCGCGCCATAATCCGCAACAGCACGGTTTCGATCAGGAAACGTTCAGGCAGACCCGTGGAGACGAGCTTTTCGCGCAGATCCAACAGCCGGAACCGGGCGCCCCGCAATTCCTGTAGCGAATACGCCAACACCTGCGGCATCCGCTTTTTCAACATCCACGCGCTCATCGTCTTGTCGTTCACCGGCAGGGCGGCGAGTTGTTCGACCGCCTCGGGCGGCAAATCCCGCTGCCATCCCGAGGTGGTGAGCCACTTGCGGTCGTATGCCGCACGCAGAACCAACAATTCGCGGACCCGCTTCTCCAACATCACGGCGAGCATGATTCCGATCCCCTTCTGCCCGTCCATCCGCGACAGTGCCTTCAACATCTCCGCCGGCTTGCGCTCACCGAACGCATCGAGCAGATCCCACGCCTCAGCTTCGCGGCCGACCGAAGTGATCGTCCGTACATCCTCAATCGTCACCCGGCCGGACGCACCGATATAAAGACGCAGTTTCTCGACCTCCTGCACCAGCAGCCGCGTCTCCCAGCCTACCCGGTTCAGAAATTCGCGGTACGCTTCTTCGTCCAAGGTCAACCCGGCCTTTTTAAGTAGCCCGTCCAGACGTTGCGAAGCCCGCTTCTCCAACTCCCAGGACTTGAGGTTTCCTCCGAAATCTTCCACCTCGCCCTGCTTCTGGCAGAGCTTGAAAAATTTCGAGGACCGCAAAATCCGGGCTGCGGTGATCACCAGCACCTGCCCCTCTTCCAACCCGCCCTTCAGCCAGATTGTCAGACGCTCAACCGCTTCCTTGGCAGCCAAACTCTCCGCAACCCGTCCGCCGCCAGTCAGAAATGTAGCGTTGCGTAGCCACGTTACCTTGACCGCGCCGAAGAAACCCGGGGTCTGCACCGATTCCATGCACGCTTCCGCCGCCTTGCGGGCCTCGTCCCCGGTGTCGCGGCGCCCGTCGATAATCTCCAGCCCGAGCGCACGGTCCGCCTCCGGCAGAAACCGCGCGATCCGCTCCCGGGCGGCCGCTTCGACGAGATAATCGTCATCCCCGCAGATCAGACACAAAAAACCATTCATGTCGTGAGTATAGCGGAACCCCGGTGCAATGGCGAGAAGGACCGCCCCGTATCAACTTTACATGCGTGTGTAACGGGGGCCGTCACCGCCCTGCGGAAAGTCCCACACGATGTTCTGGAACGGATCCTTGATCTGGCAGGTCTTACAGTGCAGGCAGTTGGAGAAGTCCACATGGATGTGGCCGTCCTCCAAGCGGTACACCTCAGCCGGGCAGAAGCGCTGGCAGGGCGCGCCGTAGAGCTTGATGCACTCCTCGCACTTCGCGCGGTCCAGAATCTTCAGGTGGCACGGCTGATCCTCGTCGTGGATCGTGCCGGACATGAAGACGTCGGTCAGGCGGTCGGGCGAGACCGGACTGGTCTCCATGCTCTCCGGCTCCGGCATGCGCCCGCCCTTGAGCGGCAGCATCTCCTCGTGGTCGGGTGCCATCGGCACCATCCAGAAGGGGAACTTGCCGAAGGTCGCCCAGGCGCAACCCGCGCTCATCACGCCAAGCAACAGGTTGGTCGAGAAAGGCGCGCGCACGTTCTTGACGCGCTCGAGCTGCTTCCAGCCTTCGGTCTGCTTGAGCCGCTCGCCGTAGGGCTTGAGCGCCTCGAACGAAAAGTCATTCTTGTTCCAGCACTCGGCCAGCGTCTCGGCCGCCGCGCGACCGGACTGCGCCGCGATGTGAATACCCTTAATGCGCAACGTATCCACCAGACCCGCGCCGTCACCCACGATCAACGCGCCGTCGGCGACCACCTGTGGTACTGAGTAGACACCGCCCTCGGGGATTACTTTAGCGCCGTAGGCCACGGCCTTGCCGCCTTTGATATGCTCGGCCACCACCGGATGCGCCTTGAACTTGCGGAAGAGCATGTGCAGGTCGACCTCGGGATGGGCATAGTCCAGCGCGTAGGCGTAGCAGACCAGCACCTGCGTAGGCGACATATGATAAATGAACCCGCCGCCGTAAGTGCTCCAGTCGGCCGGATAGCCGAAGGTGTGGGCAATCTCGCCGTTCCGCGCCTCGTTGGCCGGGATCTCGATCACCTCTTTGATCCCCACGGCGTAGGATTGGCCGCGCCGCCCTTGCAAGCCCTTGCGCGCGATCAGCCTGTCGGTCAGAATGCCGCAGGCACCCTCGCCCAGCACCACAACCTTGGCATGGACTTCCTCGCCCGGCGTGTAGTTGCTCTTCGGCTTGCCCTCGCGGTCCAGACCCTTGTCACCGATCTTGACACCGATCACGCGGCCTTTGTTGTCCTCGATCAGCTCGGTCGCAGCAAACCCGGTATAGACCTCCGCGCCCTCTTTCTCGCAGAGCTGCGCCAGATACTGCGTGAGTTTGGTCAACGAGCCGACCGGATAGCCGTGCGCCTGCATCATCGGCGGAACCCACGGGATCTTCATCGCGCTCGTCGCGTTGAACAGCATGTGGAACGCTTCGGTGGTAACGCGCGCCTCGACCGGTATCTTGTCGGCCTCTTCCTTGGTCAGCAGCCCCTCGAACCCGCTCATGTCGATCACCGCGCCGGACAGCACGTGGCTGCCCACATTGCGGCCTTTGTCAATGATCGTCACGCGCGGCAAAGAACCTTTCGCCTGCGCCTTGAGCTTGCGCAGCAACGCCAGCGCCGTCGCCAGCGAAGCGACGCCGGCCCCCACGCAGAGGATGTCGGTGTGAATCGGCTGTTTCATCGTGTTCGCCATAATGCCCTCTCCCCAAAAAAATTCCGTTTTTCCTGACTTACTTCGCGCCGTTGTGTTTTGCCTCGATTGCTTCGATCAGCATCGGCAGGATTTCAAACAGGTCGCCCACGATCCCGAGATCCGCCACGTTGAAAATCGCGG
>JAPXSY010000067.1:0-15901 GCA_033812795.1 Kiritimatiellia bacterium | reverse complement strand
ACGCCGCACTCCAGCGTCGGGAACACTTTATACCTGTCGGCGGATGGAACGCAAGCCTCAAAAACGCCTTCGAGGCTTACGGCATGCCGCTCCGGATCTACGTCGTCCACGCGGCGCTCTTCAAGTCCCCGCTTGAGGATGACGCCACGAAACTCAAGAACCGCCCCGCCTTCTACGGCGCAAAGGCCGGCTCCTTCTCAGGGCAATGCGCCGCTTACGGCATCGCCCAGCCCGCCGACCACCTCATACGGCATTTCCAGCACCGCGATGCAAAACCGGAACGGCGCGACCACGCCGCGGCCGGTGTTGCGCAACCCTTCGGAGAAGGTCACCTCCGGAAACGGCGAGAAGAGCATCTGCGTGAGGCCGAGCGGCAGCCTGAAACATTGCGCCGCCTGGCGCGGCACCTCGGCAAGGCCGCGGCCCGCGCGCATCAGTCCGGGCGTACTGCCTTTGACTGCGGTCGCGGTTTGCAGGGCCGTGCCGGGATCGGACGCGCTCGCGCGGAAGAACGGCAGGAGGAGGAGAAGGAGGAGAACTCTGACACTGCGGTGTGACATGCCGCCCCTTTGTCCGGACTCAGGTTTTCCGTTTGTGCTTGCGCACGAATTCCGTGACGCGCGCGAGGGTTTCGGCGCTCAGGAAGTGCTCCATGGAACACGCGTCTTTCTCCGCGTTCTCTTCTGAAACCCCAATCAGCGAGAGGAAGGTCTTCAGCAGCGTGTGGCGGCCGAGGATCGCGCTGGCCGCCCGCACGCCCGCGGCGGTCAGTTCCACCGCCCCGTAGGGCTCCTGCACCACAAGCCCTTTTTTCTTGAGCTCGAGAACCGCCTTGATCACGGAGGGCATCTTGACGTGAAGCGCCGCCGCGACATCCCGAACGCGTGCGTGCCCGTTGGCCTGCGCCAGCAGATAAAGCGTCTCCAGATAATCCTCAAGACTGTTCGTCATCGTCCCTACCATACACGGTCGAACGGGTTTCGGCAAAGGCTTTTTCGCGATTCCTTGCGTGTCCGAATTCCGCATTGACAAAAACGCCGGGGAGCGTTGAAATAGCATTCTATCTCAAACAGAATGTACGGGAGAAGCCCATGCGCAATCGTGAAGAGCTGTTCCTCGCGGAAAACGGGGTAAATGTCGAGGGTATTGATCGCGAAGCCCTGCTCGCGGTGTTTGACGAGGAGATGGCCGCCGGGTTGGCGGGCAGGCCGTCCTCGCTGATGATGATCCCCTCTTTTCTCTCGATCGGACAGCCGGTCCGGACCGGCACTCCGGTGGTGGTGCTGGATGCGGGCGGCACGAACCTGCGCGCTGCGGTCGTGGCGCTGGACGCTGCGGGCCGGCCGGAGATCAGCGCCTTTCGCAAACGCTCCATGCCCGGCACAGAGGGCGAGCTTGAAGCCGAGGCGTTTTTTGACGCTTTCGCGGAATTCCTGATGCCGGTGATCGACGCTGCCGAGACCATCGGTTTCTGCTTCTCCTATGCCGCTGAAATCCTGCCGGACTGCGACGCGCGCCTGATCCGCTGGAGCAAGCAGATCCAGGCCCCCTCGGTGGAGGGGCAACGGATAGGCGCCGGCCTAAAACGCCATCTGGCGCGGCGCGGATACACGCGGCGTATCGTGATCCTGAACGACACGGTCGCCACGCTGCTCGCGGGCCGGAGCATGGGGGTCACGCATGACTATTCGGCCTATGTGGGGTTCATTCTCGGCACCGGCACCAACACGGCTTACGTGGAGCGCAACGCGCGCATCACCAAACGCACGGATCTCGACCCCGCGGGGTCGATGGTGATCAATGTCGAGTCGGGCGCGTTCCGTCGGGTGACCCAGAGCCGGTTCGACAGTCTGATGGATGCCGAGACCCGCGACCCCGGCAGCTACACCTTCGAGAAAATGATCTCCGGCGCCTATCTGGGTTCGCTCGGGCTTACGGTTTTGCGCGAAGCGCGGAAAGCGGGGCTCTTCCAGCCTGCCGCCGCTGCCGCGATCGATGCCTGGCCGTCGCTCTCGAATAAGCATCTCGACGATTTCTGCGGAGGCCGACCCGCTTCGGACAATCCGTTTCTTGATGCGGTTTTTACTGCGGAGGACCGCGAAACCGTCGTACGGCTCGCCACGCCGCTCTACGCGCGTGCGGCTGTGCTGACCGCGGTGAACCTCGCTTCCGCCATCCTCAAAACCGGCGAAGGCCGCGATCCCGCGCGGCCGGTCTGCGTTAATGTGGACGGTTCCACCTATTACCGCACGCTGACTGCGGATTTCCGTAACCTTGTGGGACGTGAGTTGGCCGCGCTGCTCGAACCGCGCGGGATCGCCTACGAACTCATCCGGGTGGAGGACTCGCCCGTCATCGGCGCGGCGGTGGCCGGACTGATGGGCTGAGATGCGGGCAGGTGCCTGCCGCACCGGCTCTGCCGCTCGGTTTAGAAAGGATCGTATTATGAACCAGAACATCACTCCGAAGTGCAGTTCATGGTTCCGGGCCGTTTTTCGTGTTGCGGCCATCGCGTTTCCGTTGGCTTTGCGCGCCGAGTCGGAACAGCAGTCCCCGATGGACCTGGGCGTGTTTTTCACTGCCCCCGACAGCTGGTCCCTGACTGCCGAGACGTTCATGGGTCAGCATGCGACGTTCGGATTCCGTTTTGTGGACGGCCGTCAAACCGTGATGTCCAACCAGAAGGAGGTTTTGCGTTTTCTCGGGTTGCCGCTTTACGAGGCGCGCGTCTATTTCACCCCGGAGGGAGTGCGGCGCGTCGAGCTTTCGATCTATAACAAAGGTGACGCCGGTGTGCGGGATCAAGAGGCTTTCGAGGCGGAGGTGGCAACGGTCAAAGAGAAGCTTTCCGCCGCTTTGCAGGACACCGGCATGACCGGCAGAACATCCAGCGACCGGGCGAACTATAGGATCTGGCGGCACCAGTGGACCCGCAAAACCCCGGGGGTGCAGTTGGAGTGGGCCTGCGTGGAACCGCACCGCTCCGGCGGTCAGAATGTCCCCTACAGCGCCGAGTTCATCACGGTCCTGCTGGTCCCCATCCGCAAGGGGGGCGGCGGCATGACTGCGGTCACCGGCGGCATGACCGCCGCGCGCGCCAAGAACGCCCGGACCATCCGGGAGAATGTCGTGCGCGCTCCCGAGGGGGATGTCCGGATCGACAACGTGCCGATGGTCGACCAGGGCCAGAAAGGGTATTGCGCCGCTGCCGCCTCTGAGCGCGTGCTGCGTTATTACGGACTGCAAGTCGATCAGCATCAGATCGCCCAGCTTGCCGATACCGCGGCCGAGGGGGGCACCACGCTGGAGGGTATGGCCAAGGCCATCGCCAAGGTCGGCCGCCAGTTCCAGCTTGATAAGAAAGAGTTGATCGCGCCGGACGCCGAGGTCCATTTCGAGAAGAGCGAGCACTTGCGTCTGATCGAACAGTATAACGTTGCCGCGCGGAAGCGGAAGGCCGCGATGATCGAGTGGAAGGATTTCCTCACCGACAACCGGGTCGATCTGCCCGCGATCTGGCGGACCATGGACCCCGCCATTCTGCTGGCCGCGCGGACGAGCCAGCGTCAGGCCATGAACCAGTTTGTGCGGCACATCAAAACGTACACGGATCAGGGCGTGCCGCTGCTCTGGTCCTGTCTTGTCGGCCTCTATCCGGAAGATCCGCCGCTCGGCGAGAACGGCGCGTTCGGCCACGTGCGTCTGATCCTCGGGTACAACGAGAAGAACGGAGAGGTGCTCTATTCGGATTCATGGGGGCCTCGCCATGCGCTCAAGCGCCTGCCCCTTGATCAGGCATGGGCCATGACCAAGGGCCTGATCGTGCTGAAACCACGCGGGATCAGGTGAACCGGCAAGTCGGCCTGCGACCCGCGACATTCGGCCTGCGATTTATGCTCTCTTCCCCCCTCCCCCTCTTCTGTTCATTGGAGCGTGGGCCGGGCGAGTCCGCCCGCGAGTTGGGCTTCGCCGCCCTCTTTCTCATACACGCCGTAGAATTGGCAGACCGAGTCGAGCCAGACGATCAGGCGTTGCCGCGCGTCGGGATCAAGGCGGACCCCGTGATGGCCGGTCCGGATCAGGGCATACAGTTTCGAAGCGCGCGCACCGAACGCGCCGGGGATGGTGCGGTAGAATTGCGGCGAGCGCCAGTTCCCCTTTGATCCGTATGTGGTGAACCCGTAGGGCTGGGCAAGGCTCAGATATGACGCGGTGTAGCGGGTGGTCTTGTTCATCCAGCCCTTCACGGGCAGTTCGGTTATGGCGTTGTCCAGGCGGGGCGGCATTTTCGCGCCGGGTTTCGCGGTGCGGAGGGTTTCCGCATGGCACCCCACGCAGTAGCGATCCAGCACGGGCTGCACCAGCCGGGGAAAGCTAAACGGGTTCGAGCCTTCGGGGCCGGGAACGAGCGCGGAAGGCGCGCGCCGCATGGCCAGGGTGACGGTCTTCGGCGCAGGTTCGGGGGCACCGCCTTTGGGCTCGTGGCAGCCCTGACAGGATGCGCGCTCCCCCGGCATGAACGCAGTGGCCGAGCGCATGGACTGAATCGCGCAACCGTCGGCATCGAGCGCCTGGAAAAAGAGTTCGACGCCCGCAGGTACGGTGAAGTGTGCGCTGCCGTCCTTCTCGACCGGCGTCGTGCCGAGGACGACCCGCGCGAGGTTGATCGAGTCGTGGCCCTCGATGATCTGGATGCCGATGTTGTGTGTCACCTCCGCCGAAGCCACGGAGAGGGGAAAGATCTGCCAAACGCGCAACGCGGTGATAACCGTGCCTTCGGGCCACGGCATCTGGCTCTTGTAGACGTCGGCGATCATCACGGTGGCTTCGCCGCGTTCGCCGGACGCGATGCGCTGCCGCTGTTCCGGCAACACCGGCGGACGGGGGGAGGCGCGGAGCGGTATGGGGTTGAGGCAGGCGATGCCGGGGTCACGGTAGATCAGCTCCTTGTTGCCGAAGCAATCCAGCAGATAGAGCCCGAAGAGATGACGCTGCCCGGTGCCGAGCGCCTCCACCGGGGTGTAGGCGCAGAGCGCGTAATGCTTGCTCAAAGGCCAGGGGGTGCCGTAGGTCTGCGAACCTTTTTGGCTCTCCGGGAAACCGGCGTCCGGGGTCAGGCGGCGCACCGGCCCCATGGCGTCATCGTCTTCCGCGCGCGGGTCGATCAGCACCAGCGAGCCGAAGGCCTGTCCGTGGTGCGGTGCGGCGGTGGCCAGAAGGAGGTGGGATTCCGGGATGGGACGGGTGTCGAGTTCCATATCGGGCCGCAACGGGCGGAGCGAGTAATTCCCGTGAACGGGACGCGGGTTGCGGCCGTCGGGGGTGGTCAACCACGGTTTGTGGGCCACGCACCCGTGGCGGTCCACATAGTCCCAGCGCGTCCAGAGCAGCATGCCGTCGTGGGTGAAGGCTGGCGACCACTCGTTGGTCTCGTGAAAACTCAGGCAACGGATATCCGAGCCGTCCTCCGCCATATCGAACAGCGTGAAGGCGGGGCAGTGCCGGCCGCAGCGCAGATATCCGCCGCGCCGCTCGGAGATGAAGGCGATTCGGCCGGCCGGCGTGAAACAGGGCTGGAAGTCGTTGAAGGTGCCGTCCGTGAGTTGCGTGAGGCGTGTGCCGTCGGTACCGGCCGAAAAGATATGGTAACAGAAGCCGCGCTCCCAGTGGCCGTCACGCGCATGGTCGAGGTGACGGATGTGTTTGCGCGAGCCGACGCCCTCCACATACGCGAAGGCAATACGCTTGCCGTCATAGTCGAGCGCAGGCGAGACGATCGAACCGCCGTCCTTCCCCTGCGTCGCGCGTGTGCCGAAGGCAAGGGGCTGTCCTTTGAGCGGCCCATTTGTCACGCGCGCGTTCGCCAACATGTCGCGTAGCGCGGGGCGGTCGCCGAAGGGATCGGCCAGAACGAACAGGCCCCCGCCCGAGCGCTGCTGCTGCCCGTAAAACTGATCGCAGCAGTGCTCCATCACGCCGCGCAGTTCGCGTTTGATGAAGAGCATTTCGCGGAAGTCGAGCAGCGGATTGGCGAAGGCGATGCGGCGGCGCAGCCGCAGCGCACGGTCGAAAAACGCGCGGCGCGCGGCAACCTGTTCCGGATTTGTGGTTTCCGCCTGTTCGCGAAGGGCGGCGAGTTCCCGGCTTTCAGGAGTTAAATCCCGGACACCCGTCTGGCGCCGCAGGTCCGCGAGGAGCGCGGCTGTGCGGCGCAGCAGAATATCGAGCGGGTCGCGGTCGGTTGCGGTGATGAGCGCTTCGGCACAGACCGTCTCGGCGGCGAATTGGTCGAAACGGGCTTTCCGGGTCAGATCCGAAGAGAGGACGGCCCATTGACGGTCGGCCTCGTCTTCCGGGTAGGCGCGTCCCGGCGCGGCGGGCGAGAGCCAATCAGAGGCGGAGCAGGTCAGGGCGCATAGCGCGAACGCTCCGCAAAGCGGCATCAGGTTCATCAGTTTCATTTTTTTCTTTTGGTTACCGCATGGAAAGCCGCGTCACCGGTGACCGGGGACTTGGCCGGTCATTCGGTTTGCGCGGCTTTTTGAAGGCGTTTGAGCTGACCGGAAACGGACATGCGCTGCAGGGGCGACATCCGGTCCACCAGCAGCACGCCGTTCAGATGGTCAGTCTCGTGCTGGATCGCCCGCGAGAGCAGACCGCGCGCGCTGAGGGTTTGACGGTTCCCGTCGAGATCCGTGAACGATACGGTCACCCGGTCGGCGCGGGTGATGGGCGCGCCGATCTCCGGAAAACTGAGGCACCCTTCCTCATTGCGTTGCCGGCCTTGGGTCGCGGTGATTTCGGGGTTGATCAGGATCAGCGGCATGGGGATCGCGGCGTTCTCCTCACGGCACTCCTCTTTCTCCGCCTCCTTCGGCACATCGATGACGCAGACGCTCTCCGTGCGGCCGATCTGCTCAGCGGCCAGACCGAGGCCTTTGGCGGCGTACATGCTTTCGAGCATGTCCCGCACGAGCTGCCGCACGTCCTCGTTGACCTCCGGCACAGGCGTCGCCTTTTGCCTGAGCACATCATGTCCGAATGTCACGATCGGTAGAATCACTTGAACCTCGCTTTCGTGCTGTTAGTTTAAAAGACCTGGCCGCCCCTTGGCAACCAGAAACCCAAGAAAGTGTCCCGTGGTGAAACAGCCGATCCCGATAGCGATAGCGATTCCGACCCCGATTTGGATGAAACCCTGAAACACATGAAACTTCATGAAAATCAGGAATTCCCCCTGGCGTTCCAAAAAAACCCGAGCGATGCCCAAAAAATCTGCGTAATCTGTGTAAATCTGTGGATAAAAACCCGAGCAGTGCCATCCCGTGTGTTCGTGGTTAAATAATCGATCCCGATAGCGATAGCGATCCCGATACCGATTTGGATGAAACCCTGAAACCCTGAAACCAGAAACCCAAGAAAGTGTCCCGTGGTGAAACAGTCGATCCCGATCCCGATAGCGATCCCGACCCCGACCCCGATTTGGATGAAACCTTGAAACCTTGAAACCAGAAACCCTGAAACCCTGAAACCAGAAACCCAGAAACCCTAAAACGGAACCTTCATGAAAAGCAGGGGCATCTTGGTGTTCAACGCGCAATGCTGTTTGTGGCCGGATTCGTAAGAGGTGCACGAAAATTGGACTCGCCCGCGGCTTCGCGACCATGATATTCTAAAACGTGAAAAGAAAGCCGCCAGATTCAAAAAAGGGGAGTCGGCGGTACGGATCAAGGAGGCGCAGCCTCCATAACAGGGAGGAAGAGGATGAAACGACGTGATTTCCTGAAATCAGCGATGACGACCGGTGCGGGCCTGATCCTGCTGCCGGGCGGGTTGCGCGGTGCCACGGCCGCGAGCAACAAGCTGAACATCGCGCTGATCGGCACATGGGGACGCGGGTTGGCGCATTTCGATTCGATCGCGGATGAGAATGTCGTGGCGTTGTGCGATTGCTGGGAGCGTAACCTGGCGGATGCGGTCAAACGCTTCCCCAAGGCGAAGACCTATATCGACTGGCGCAAATGTCTGGAGCAGAAAGACATTGACGCGGTGGTCATCTGCACGACCGATTTCACGCACGCGTTCATCGCCAACTGGGCGCTGAACCGCAACATGCACGTCTATCTCGAGAAACCGTTGGGCATCACGGTCGAGGAGGCGCGTGTGGTGCGGGCCAACTGGCTGCCCAAGCGGAACAAACTCGCGACGCAGGTCGGCATGCAGCGCCATTCGCACGACAATTTCAACCGCGTGCGCGAAATGATCCACGACGGCGCGATCGGCGAGTTGAAGAGCGCGTACGCCTGGGGTAACCGCAAGATTCCCAAACCCGGATATCTCCCGGCTGCGGGCGCGCCGCCCGCAGGCCTGCACTATGACCTGTGGCTGGGTCCGGTGAAGACCGACCATCCGTTCAACCCCGAGTATTTTGCGGGCGGTCCGGGTGCGAACTGCCTGAAGTGGAACATGTACTGGGATTTCGGCATCGGCCAGATCGGCGACATGGGCAGCCACACCATGGACCTCCTCTGGAATGCGGTGGACTGCGGTCTGCCGACCACCGCCGAGGGCAAGGGTGAGCCGTTCAATCCCGACGTGACGCCGGTCAACGCCGAATTGCGCTTCGAGCATCCGGCCAACGACTGGCGCGGACCGATCGGTATCTCGTGGTATCAGGGCGGCGCGATGCCCAATCCTCCCAGCTCGTACGTGGACATCAAAAAGATCGGCCACGGCGCGATGTTCAAGGGGAGCGAGGGCATCTTGGTGGCTGACTTCTCCTCGCGCGCGCTGATCCCGCTCGGGAAGGACGGGAGCCTCTCCTATTACAAGCCGAGGAAGAAGGAGGATCTGCTGCCATCGGTCGGGCACTTCCAGAAGCAGTGGATCAAGGCCTGCAAAAACCCCTCCCTCAAGACCGCGTGCGACTTCGAGTACAGCGCGGACATGATCGAGCAGATGTGCCTCGGTCTGGTGGCCTACCGCGTGGGCAAGAAACTCCAGTATGACGGCAAGGCCGGACGGGTCACGAACAGTGCGGAGGCGGACGCGCTGCTGAAGCGCGAATACCGTGCGGGCTGGACCCTGAACGGGTAACCCCCTCTGCGGGAAGCGCGAAAAAACAGACGGCAGACGGGCGGAAAAGGGGTTTCGGGTTCCGGGTTTTGTACCATGAACCACATGAAACTTCATGAAATCAAGCCCCCGTTCTCGTGTGCGTCGACTTGCGACCCGCGACATTCGACCTGCGACGTTTTGTTTGTTGGGTGAGGCGGACGCCTCGGGGAGGTATCCCTGCCCGGAGGCGGGGCACGGTTTCGTCGGTCCGGCGCCGCGCCGACAAGCGTGACGCCGAACCCCGAAACCTCAACGGTCAGGGACTCGAGAATGCGCCCGGAATCGCTGCTGTTGCCGCGCACCGCTTGACACGCTCCCCGGCTTTCATTAAAGTTTAACCTCCATTTTCGGCGTATAAGGTGAAGTCTGCCCGGTTGCGGCAGCGAGGCCTTGTTCAGGTTCCGATATAAGGGGTGCGATTCCGATGGCAGCAAAAAAAACGAAAGCGGGTCATGGCGCAGCGTCCGCCAAGAAAAAGACGGGGAAGAGCTTGAAAAAAGCTGCCGGGGCCAAGCCCGTCAAAGGGGGCAAGAAGCCTGCGGAGAAGACCAGGAAGCCTTCGTCCAAACGCGCCGCAGAAGAAGAAAAGCGAGTCAGGCCCGCAGTGAAACCGGTTTCCAAGGCCGTGGTGAAATCCACGTCAAAACCTGCGGCCAAGTCCACAGCGAAACCCGCGAAGAAACCCGCTCCCAAGCCTACGGCCAAGTCCGCTGCGAAATCTGCTGCCAAACCCGTAGCGAAACCTGCGGTTAAGTCCACAGCGAAACCCGCGAAGAAACCCGCTTCCAAGCCTGCGGCCAAATCCGCGGTCCAACCGAAGAAGAAGTCTGCGCCGAAGCCGACTTCAACGGCCAAGATGCCGGCATCCGATCCAGACATTTCCAAGGCCAAGAACGCGGACTCCGACGAGTTGAAAAAACCGGACGCAGATCCCGGCGAGGCGGTTGAAGAGGGGCAGGACGACCTGAATTTCGATACCGAGGAGTTGGTGCACCTCAGTGTCGCGTCCGAAACAGGGTTGGCAGGCGGGCTGCAGGAAAGCGATGACTTGGACGATTTCGGAATCGACAACGGCGAAACCTACGAGGCGGGACTGGAAATCGGCGAGGGTGAAGAAGTCGAGGGCGAGTTCGAGGGCGCGGAGTTCACGGTCGG
Organism: Kiritimatiellia bacterium; assembly: GCA_033812795.1. GTDB lineage: Bacteria > Verrucomicrobiota > Kiritimatiellia > RFP12 > UBA1067 > JAPXSY01. The sequence continues at coordinate 5,629 of JAPXSY010000067.1, read as the reverse complement.
GTACGAGACGGAACTGGCGCTGGATGCGAACCATCATCTGGAGGCCAAGGTTAAGCGCGAGGAGCGTAGCGAGCGGATCAAAGCGCTGATCAAGCGGGCTGAGTCGCAGGGCGGATACCTCACCTACGACAACATCAACGAGATGCTGCCGAGTGCGGTGATCAAGGATACGGACATCGAATCGTATCTGGCGATTCTCCGCGGCATGGATATTGAGATCATTGATGCGTCGGAGGTGGAGCGGTTCCGCAGCGAGCATGAGCAGGAGGCGCAGAGCGGGCGCGGGACCCGTATGGATTTCTTTGATGACCCGATCCGCATGTATCTGCATCAGATGGGCCAGGTGCCGCTGCTCACCCGCGAGCAGGAGGTGGAGATCTGCAAGCGCATCGAGGTGGCCGAGAGCAAAGAGCGCGAGATGTTCAACCAGTTCGCCTTCACGCCGCGCCTCTATCTCGAGCTGATCGACCGGCTGGAAACCGGTATGGAACGATTTGACCGGGTGGTGACCGATAAGTATGCGGACAGCCGCGACGCCTACATAGAAGGGGCGGGCAAGCTCAAAAAGAACCTGCAGAATGTCCGCAACCGGATCCTGAAGGCGTACGAGGCGGTATCTGCCTGCGCCCGGAACGCACCCAAACGCAAGCGTCTCGAAAAGGCGTTGGAGAAGGCGCGGCTCGAACTGTTCAACGTGTTCCAGAGTCTGAACTTCAAGCAGAAGATTCTGGAGAGTCTCTGCACCGAGGCGGATGAGAAGATCTACCGGCCGTATAAGGCGCTGCTGATCGAGCAGGCCAAGCTGAACAAGCAGCGGCAGACCAAGAAACGGGACCAGACCCTGCAGGAGATCGCGGTACGAATGCGGTCGATCGAGCAGGAGTTCGGCATGGACCCCGAGGAGTTTCTCGAACGCTTCGAGGAGTTGCGCGAGGTGCTGCGCTCCGGGCAGAAGGCCAGAACCGAAATGGTCGAGGCCAATCTGCGGCTGGTGATCAGCATCGTCAAGAAGTACATGAACCGGGGCCTCTCGTTCCTCGACCTGATTCAGGAGGGGAACACCGGCCTGATGAAGGCTGTGGAGAAGTTCGAGTACCGCCGGGGATACAAGTTCAGTACGTATGCCACCTGGTGGATCCGCCAGGCGGCGACCCGGGCGATTGCGGATCAGGCGCGCACGATCCGCATTCCGGTTCACATGATCGAGACGATCAACAAGCTTCTGCGCGTGCAGAAGAAACTTGTGCAGGAACTGGGGCGTGAGCCCACGCCGGAAGAGGCTGCCGAAGAGATGGACATCCCTGTCGAGCGCGTTCGCGCCGTTTACCGTATGGCCCAGCAGCCCATTTCGCTGCAAAGCCCGGTGGGGGACGGGGACGACGCCCATTTCGGCGACTTCATCGAGGACAAGTCTGCGGAGAATCCTTCGGAGATGACTGCTTACAGCATGCTGAAGGAGCGCCTGCAGGAGGTGCTGACGACACTGACCGACCGTGAGCGTCAGGTGCTGGATTTCCGGTTCGGCCTGACCGACGGATATTCCCGCACGCTTGAGGAGGTCGGAAAACAGTTCAACGTGACGCGCGAGCGCATTCGCCAGATTGAGGCCAAAGCCTTGCGCAAGTTGCGTCACCCCACACGGTTGCGTAAGTTGGAGGGATTCCTGGAAACGCGCTGAGGCGGGGTCTGTGCGTCGCGCGATCAAGCGCGGCGCGGCCCGCAAGCCCCGGCACCGACAGGTTGTGTGCACGGGGTTCCAGTGCTGCCCCCGGCAGAGTCGTGTGGTCCGAGCAAACAGAAAAACCCAAGGAGGTTCGTTTGAGCCAGTGTGTGATATCCAATCCGGTGACGATCGGTATCGGTGCGGGCGTGATTGGTTTCGTAGCCGGTTATCTGATCGCCAAAATCGGCGGAAACGGTGCCAGCCGTTACGCTTCGGGCGGAGACGGCGACTGTGTCGAGATCTATGTCGGCAACTTGAGTTACGACATGACTGAGGCGCAGATGCGTAAGGAATTCGAGCGGTACGGCACGGTCAAATCCGCGCGCATCATCACCAACCGCTTCAACCACAAGTCCAAGGGCTTCGGCTTTGTCGAAATGCCCAACCGGCCGGAGGCGGAGGCGGCGATCAAGGCGCTGCACGACCGTGATGTGCTGGGCCGCAAACTGCGGGTGAATGAGGCGAAGAACAAATCGCACGAGTAACCCGATCGGAAGGCGCCCCGGTTCCGGGGCGCCTTTTCACTAGGCACACGGAAACACGAATCCGCTAACAGGGGTGTCATGCAGGCCGAATCGAAGCGTCCGGACAAAACCATGCGCATCGAAGTCACGCCGTCGCCGACCGAAAGGCAACCGCGGGACACTGCGGTCAGCGCGACGAAAGGGCGCGGCCGCACCTGGCGCACGCAGTGCCTGAAGAAGCGGAACACACCGTTTTATAAACTGCTGGAAAGTGTCTACGACGCGGTGCTCATCACTTCGCACTCCGGCCAGATTCTCGAAAGCAACGAACGGGCTGTGGAGTTTTTCCAGATTCCGTGCAGCGATCTGATCGGGCAGTCGGTGCTGCGGCTAATCTCCGGTGCGACGGAATCGCTGCTCGACACCATCCACAACAACCTGATCAACAAGAAATACACGCTGGTCGAGGCCCGTTGCAAACGGGCGGACGGCACCTCCTTCGCTGCCGAGATCGCCGTCAACCAGGTGGATCTGGACGCCACGGGACAACTCTGTTTTTTCGTGCGCGACATCACCGTGCGCCAGCAGGCGCAGCAGGACCTCGAACATGCGATGGAGCGCATTCAGGCGCATGACCGGGCGCGGATGGAGTTCGTCTCCAACGTTTCTCACGAATTACGCACGCCCCTGACCTCCATGATCTATGCGGTCAGTAACATGTTGCGGGGGGTGATCGGGCCCATGCCGGAGAAGGCGGTGCGCTATCTGGAGCGGCTCCAGTCCGACTGCCACCGTCTGCTGGCCACGGTCAACGACATCCTCGATCTGCGTCAGGTGGAGAACCGTACGCTGGTTCTCACCCGGAAGGTGGCACCGCTCGGCGCGGTCATTCGCGAGGGCGCCGAAACCCTGCAAGTGCAGGCGGACGCCAAGCGGATCACGATGCGCTTCGATTTCGCGGAACGCGAGCTGTTCTGCTGGTGCGACGCGCAGAAAATCGAGCGTGTGGTGCTCAATATCGTGGGCAATGCGGTCAAATTCACACCCGAGGGCGGCACGATCACCCTCACGCTGACGCAGGATCCCGACCAGTCGAAACTGGCCCTGCTGACGGTGAGCGACACAGGGTTGGGTATCCCGCCCGAGGTGCTGCCCAAGGTGTCGCAACGCTATTTCCGTGTCGGGGACCATGTCAGCGGAACCGGCCTCGGCCTGTCGATCTCCCGCGAGATCGTGGAACTGCACGGCGGCAGCCTCGCCTTCACCAGTCCGGTTCCAGGCACCGACTGTGGCACAGCGGTCTCGGTCCGCCTGCCGCTCGCGCCTAAACCGCTGGTGTTGGTCTATTCGCAGGATCCCGATCTGTGCGACACGCTGCGTGAACGCATCGCCCGACTGGGGTATGCGGTGGCCCTCGCCGGGTCGGCCGCTGAAGCCCTGAACGAGTGTTGGGAACGCCAGCCCGCGCTTTTTATTCTCGACATCCGCATTACCGATACCGATGTGCGCGATCTGGTGTTGCGGCTACGCGAAGAGCCCAAAACCAAACGGCTCCCCGTGATGGTCATCGGCTGTCAGGCCTGGCAACGCAACGAGATCTCACTCTATCAGAACCTCAACCTGTTTTGCGTTGCCTGGCCCTTGCGGGAACAGGAACTGCCCCGAAATCTGGCGTTGGCCGTTCTCGGCAAACTCCGGTGACCGGGGGCCGGAAAGGGGAGACAGAAGTTAGCCCGCCGCGCGGCTCCGCCGCGAAAAAACCTTGGAATAAGTTTAGGACATGATTAACACGATGTTGTTCAATCCTGAAAATCCTGTAATCCTGGCAATTTAGCAGCTTTAGGCAAGGAGTGGCGCACGCAGACGAAAACGCGAACAGAAATCTTGTTCATTCCGGCTTGCCTTGATGCGCCCAGAGCGGCACACGCGGTGGAATTCCTCTTTCACGACTGTGGTCCGGTCTGCTATACTTTCTGACATGAACGGTACGGGGAATCATGTGCGGTGGCAAGAGCGGGTCGCGGGAAGGCGGATCCTCACGGCGGCTGTCCTGTGTCTGGCAGGTGCCGCTTCCGGCACGGCCGAACGGTATGTGCCCAAACCGTTCGAATATTACCAGCCGATTCTCGACCGCATGCCGTTCGGGGCTGCACCCGCGCAAACAGGTGCCGGAGCGCAGGATGCCGAGAGCGCGAAGAGCGCGGCGCAGGAGAAGATCGAGCAGGAGAGACTCGCCAAGCAGGTCAACATGTCGGCGGTGAACATCACACCCGAAGGGCGCACCGCGATCGGATTCACCGATCTCTCGCAGAAGCCGCCGGTCAACCATTATCTGTTGGTCGGCGACGAGGCGGACGGCTGGAAGGTGCTCGAAGCCGATTATGATCTGGAGACCGCGACCATCGAGAAGGAGGGTGTCGCCATCACGCTGAAACTCGGACAGGGGCTACAGCCCCCTGCCGCTGCGGCTGCAGGCGCACCCGCAGCGGGAGCCAGGAAAGCGGGGGAAGTTCCGGTAGCGAGCGTTCTCCCTCCGGGGCTCACTCGCCGAGTGCGGCGGCCGGTGGCTGGAACAGTGGCCGGCGCTGGTGGCGGACCGGCCAGCGGCACCGCGCCAGTGACGAAGCCCCCTCCCTCCTCGTATGTCGAGCGGAACCGCGAGCGTGCCCTGCAACGTGAGAAGGAGGAGCAGGCGTCGCGAGAGAAGATGCAGGCACAGCTCGCCGAGTTGGCGCGAAAGGCCGCGCTTAATGAGATGCGGCGCCGCGATCAGGAGGAGGCGGAGGCGCGGGCCGCCGAACAGGCGGAGGAGGCCGCAGCCGCGCAGCAGGAAGAGGAGCAGTCGGCCCTGTGATTCCGGATGGGACGCCGCGCATGGACGCTTTCTCACGAACGGCCCTGCTGTTGGGGCAACCAGCCATAAAACGGCTTCACGCCAGCCGCGTGGCGGTCTTCGGTTTGGGCGGGGTGGGTTCGTATGTGGTCGAGGCGCTGGCCCGCGCCGGGGTCGGACGCTTCCTGCTGGTGGATCATGACCGGATCAGCGTTTCCAATCTCAACCGCCAGATTCTCGCCCTGCACAGTACGCTTGGGAGGCTGAAGACGGAGGTGGCGGCCGAGCGTGTGCGGGATATCAACCCGCGGGCGGAGGTCGAGACGCGTGCGCTGTTCTATTTGCCGGAAACCGCCGATGCCATTGATCTCGCGGCCTGCGATTACGTGGTGGACGCGGTCGACACGGTAAGCGCCAAGGTGACGCTCGCCGTGTGCGCGGCAGAGGCAGGCGTGCCGATCGTGAGTTGCATGGGTGCCGGTAACAAACTCGACCCGATGCGCTTTGAGGTGGCTGATCTGTTCGCGACCTCGGTCTGCCCGCTCTGCAAGGTGATGCGCAGAGAGATGAAGGCGCGCGGGATACGCGCGCTACGCGTGGTGTACTCCC
>JAPXSY010000066.1:0-16211 GCA_033812795.1 Kiritimatiellia bacterium | reverse complement strand
TCCTCGCGGACGTTGCTTTCACGGTGGGCTTTCAACACCAGCATGTCCCGTTGCTCCTTGATTTTGGCCACCCCTTCTTCGCGCTCCTTGCGCTTGGTCTCGTTAAGCGTCCGCTGCAGGTCCGTGACTCGCGGCGAGTATTCGTAAGAGGTATACGTGCTCAACTTCAGGTCGTAGCCGTCCAGGCGGACGAAGTTGTTCTTCTGGCGGAGCTGTTCGGCCACGGCGGGCTTCAGGGCCTCCAGTTGCGCTTCGATCTCAAAGAGCTGCTTGCGCAGCTCGAAATAACGTGTGATTTCTTTTGAGTTCATTTTTGCCTTCTCCTTTTTGGATGGAAGCCGAGTTGTTCACCGCGTTTTCCATTACATAAAGTTTAGTTTGGCATACGTGCGAGATGTCGGCAAGGCGAGAATGTGGACACCCTTGCAATCGGTTCGTGACAGGGGGTATGCGAGTGGAGCGCGTGGTTTGTGTGTGCGCTGTCGGGAACGCGGGCGTCTTCCGCGCTACGCGCGGATTTAGGTGGATTTAGGATTTAGGATTTAGGAGTGTTCACTTCGACGTTCTGAGTTCGGCGTTCAAAGGCGGCGGCGTGACCGCCGCGGGTCGAATGTCGCGGGTCGCGGGTCGACGATCCCGATCCCGATAGCGATCCCGATCCCGATAGCGATCCCGATCCCGATTTGGATGAAACCATGAAATACATGAAACTTCATGAAAATCAGGAATTCCCCGTGGCGTTCCAAAAAAAACCGAGCGATGCCCAAAAAAATCTGCGTAATCTGTGTAAATCTGTGGATAAAAACCCGAGCAGTGCCATCCCGTGTGTTCGTGGTTAAACAATCGATTCCGATAGCGATCCCGATAGCGATAGCGATCCCGACCCCGATGAAACCCTGAAACCCTGAAACCAGAAACCCAGAAACCCAGAAACCCAGAAACCCTGAAACCAAAGAGAGTTGAAGGTTCAACTGCTCTTTTTAGGTATTGTCTTCGCACACCTCTGCCACGAACCGATTACGGACACCCTTGCGGCATCATTGACAGGCGTGCCGATTAACGATACGGTTGAGTTGATCAGAACGATGCGTTGAAAAGACCGCTTGTGGTCGGGCCGGGCGCATAGATGTGAATGGAGAAAGGAGTGACCCCATGAACGATAAGATTCTTCCTCTCTTGGGAAGGCGCAGTGTCCGTGTTTACCGTCCGGGCGAGGCGGTCAGCGACGATGAGTTGCGTGCCCTGTTGGAGGCCGCGATGGCCGCGCCGTCAGCCAGAGCGTGCGACCCGTGGCGTTTTCTGGTGGTGCGTGAGCGCGCGGATCTTGATGCGCTGGCGGATCTGCTGCCGTACGGACAGATGCTTCGTCAGGCTGCCCTCGGCATCGTGGTCTGCGGCGATCAGGCACAGGCCCATCGCCAAGAACTCTCCTACCTGTTGCAGGACTGTTCAGCCGCTGTCCAAAACCTGCTGGTTGCCGCGCATCTGCTCGGGCTTGGCGCGGTCTGGTTGGGCGTCCATCCGAATGAAGACCGCGTGACCGGTATCCGCCGTCAGTTCGGCGTGCCCGAGGCGATCCTGCCGATTGCCGCGATCTCCATCGGCCGACCGGCTGAAACGCCTGCACCCCGCACACGCTTCAATCCGGATTTCGTGCATAACGGTCGCTGGAGGGCTTAGCGGACGCCTCGGGGATGCGTCCCCTACCCAGTCAGGAATGCGGGTGTCCCCGCCCGCAATGACGGATCAGTCGAATCAGGAGCCTTGCCCAACAACCCGAACGTCGCGGGGCGCATGTTGCGGGGCGCAAGTCGACATTCATGAAAACGGGGACAGGATCGGGAGCGTCCACGCAACAGGGATGCGTTCTGTGTTGTCGGCACCTCGACTCCGACCTTGACCGCGTCATCCGAAAATTGTTACAAAAAAGAGGCATACGGGGAAAAGCAGGACGCTCAGTGGTGAGACCGGGATGTTCTGCAACGGGTTTTAACTCTCATCAAGGTAGAGAACAGGATGAACAAGTATCTCATTTTCGCGGGTGTTGCGGCATTGGCGTTGACGGCGTCGGCCGGGAATTTGACTGAGAAAATCGCGTCCAAGCACAAGGTGAAGAGCACGGACATCTGGTACGGTGGTCAGCGTACGGTTTTCGACTTCCAGGGATATGACGCTTGGGTGGTGGAACCGCCGGCGGAAGTCAAGCCGATCGAAGGAACCCCCTGGACCTGGACAATGCAGTGGCGAACGGCTTTTGTCCCGCGGACAAGCGTCCCGCGCATGCTGAAGATGGGCTATCACCACGTTTCCGTGGACACGTTCAAAGAGCACATGAACGAGAAGGGGCTCGCCGTGTCAAAGGCTTTTCAGGATTATCTGGTGAAGGACCTCGGGTTTGCGCCCAAGGCGCGGCTCATCGGTATGAGCTGGGGCGGATTCTTCTCGATCCGGTATGCGGCGACGTTTCCCGAAAACGTGGCGAAGATCTATCTGGACGCGCCGCTACTCAGTTTCGAGAATTTTTCGAGCGTTCCTGATCATTGGAAAAAGACCCAGCCCGAGCAGGGGTGGAAGGACGATCCGCGCATGCCGGTGAACATGGCGAAAACCATAGCCGAGACCGGAATCCCGGTTCTGCTTCTGTACGGCGGCGTCGACACCGTGGTCCCGCCGAAGTCCAACTGCATCCGCTTTGCGGAAGCATTCCGGGCCGCTGGTGGTAAGCCCGAGAAACTCAAAGTCGTTGCCCGCGGTTCTTACGCCCATCATCCGCATGGCGTGGAGGAGAGCGATAACACGATCATCGATTTCTTCCGGTAACGCTTCAACTCTCTTTGATTTCATGGTTTCAGGTTTCAGGGTTTCAGGGTTTCTGGTTTCATGGTTTCATCCAAATCGGGGTCGGGGTCGCTATCGCTATCGGAATCGATTGCTTAACCTATAAAAGAGCAGTTGAACCTTCAACTCTCTTTGGTTTCAAGGTCTCAAGGTTTCAGGGTTTCTGGTTTCATGGTTTCATCCAAATCGGGGTCGGGGTCGCTATCGCTATCGGGATCGATCATTTAACCACGAACTCACGGGATGGCACTGCTCGGGTTTTTTATCCACAGATTTACACAGATTACGCAGATTTTTTTGGGCATCGCTCGGGTTTTTTTGGAACGCCAGGGGGAATTCCTGATTTTCATGAAGTTTCATGTATTTCATGGTTTCATCCAAATCGGGGTCGGGGTCGCTATCGCTATCGGAATCGATTATTTAACCACACCCTCACCGCCTCACAGTCTCACAGTCTTTGAGATTGCGGGCTCCGCCCGCATCTCAATACGTCAAAAGCCAATGTTTACGGGGCTTTGCTGGAATTCTACCCGTTCAACGGCTCTTTTTAGATTGAACGTTCAAAAAGGGCCACTCACTCGCACAGGTTCACCGGCAGACGGCCCGCAGTGAGCATGCGGAGCAGTTTCTCCGTATCTTCGCGGCCTTGGCGGCTGCGGAACTGCGTGGCTCCTTTGCTGAGGTTGCCGGTGTCCGCCGAACCGCCGCCTGCCTCCAGCACGGATTTGCGGAAAGTCTCCTCGATCGTGTTGTGTTCCTGGATAAGCCGCTTGAAGCGGACCAGAAGGTCGGCGGGTGGGGTAATCGGCTGGTCCGGAACGGGCTTCAGCGTGGAGACGGTCACCTGATCCCACAGCGAGGCGGGCGCGCGGTTTCCCGTGGCGCCGTGATTGTCCGTGAGGGAGAAGTGGAGCTGCGGCCCCACAGGATCGATCGGCACGAAACCCGAGCGGCAGACCGGTTTGCCGGTCTCGCGCTCCACGGCCCGGAAGGAGAGGTTGTCGCGTCGGATCTGCACGGTGCAGCGATACCACGTTCCGGTCGCGCATGGTTCGGTGAGCGTGGCCTGTTCGCTCCAGACGCCTCCGGCGTGGGTGTACAGGCTGAAACGCCGGTTTTTTCCGAGGAAGGCCATGAAGTGGTGCGTCGAGGGACGGGTTGAGGCGAACTGCTGATACTGGTTCCCGGATTGCAGCGGGCACACGTCATATTCGATCTGCACGCCGCTTTCGGGCAATGGCAGCGGACCGATATCGAGTCCCTTCCGCGCCCAATGATCCGCGGGCACGGTGGCGAGCGTGCCGCCGGAGATGCGGGCTGTCGGGCTGACCCGCACGGCGTCGTTCGTTGGAAGGGAGTCGAACGTGAGACGCAACAGATTCCGCTCCGGAACCGGCTTGGGAATCTTCAGGCCCGCGACCCAGCGCGACAGTTCCGCGGCAGTCAGGATGCGGTTCGCGGCCAGACGTTGGATCCGGACATCGTGTTTGAAGTAATCGAGTGTGCGGAGGTTCCGGGTGGCGGAACGCGCGAGCGTGTCGAGCGCCGTTTCCGCACGATCGCAGAACGCGATCAGTTCACGCGCGTCTTGCTCCAGCGCGGGCGTTGTGGCGACCGACTCCATCAGCGTGGAGAAGGGAGAGCAGGCGTATTTTTCCTGCACCCGGTTATCGCGCCAGAATTTCTGCTCCGTGCGTGTGCCGTATGGCGTGTGGATGCCGTCGCGGACCCAGACGGCGGCTTGCGGATCGCGGCATCCCAGCCATTGAAGCGCGAAAGCGCGGGTGAAGGGGGTGGTCTCGTTTTCGGGAGGCGGATTCCAGCCGCAAGCGGCACTGAAGACCAGTCCGTAGAGGTTCAGTTCGAACAGGTTGCGTCCGCCCCACATGCCGTGGACCCAGGTGCAGGTGCAGAGTCCGGGCACACGCCGACGGATACCGGCCGCCGCGAAGTTGCGGATGTTCGCGAACGTTGCGTCCCAGTCGTTCCCTCTGCTGTAATAACGGGTCACGGCCGGGGTGGCCCAAGGTTGGGTGAAGCCCGCCTCCAACAACGTGTCCAGCGAGGGATAATCCTGTCGGGCGTCGTAGTTCCAGTCGAACACCGCGATGTCGCGCGGCATCCGGTCAGCGGCTTCGAGGGTGAGCCCCTGTTCGTTCTTCCAGATCATCATCTCGCGGTTGCGGCTGCGGAGCTTGTCGCGGAGGGCGGTCATGAACGCGCCGTACACCCCGGCTTTGCCGATCTCCGCGATACGGGCCGCCACCTGCGGGTTCTTGCCGAAATCGTGGCCGAACTCATCGCCCCCCACGTGGATCGCGTGCGCGTACGGGAAGGCTTGCGTCAGTTCGTCATAGAGGTCGCCGAGAAAGGCGAGCGAATCGGGGCTGACCATGTTGATCGTGCCGCCTCCGTCGCGCAGATGCTGCAACTCCCTGTGGCCCAGCACGCCGCCGAGGTGGCCCAGCGAGTTCTGCTGAGGGATGAGCCGCACACCGCGCTGTTCCGCATACTCGCTCAGCATCCGGGCCTTTTCGAGCGTGAACCCGTCATCGCCCTTGTTGCCGAGAAACGGGTATTTGCGGTACTTGTACGTGCCGCCATCAAAATAGGGCATGATCGCGTTGATCTTGTAAGAGGCCAGCTCGCGGATCAGGCGCTTCCAGTATTCGGGGTCGATCACCTGGAATCCTCCTTGGTCGGTCGCGATCATCGCCAGACGTGTGCGGATCGCGGGCCAGTCGCGGATCGTGAGCGCAGGCACGGACGGCGCGATGCGGAGCAGCTGGACCAGTGTTTGCGCGGCATACCGGGCACCGTCGCGGCCCGCGGCCTCAATGGTCACGCCTGCGGGGAGTACGCGCAACAGATAGGCCTGGTCATTTTTCCAGAGCGCGTCAGCCGGGTCGGAGGGCTTGCTCACCGTGATGCCGCCGGGACCGGACGGCAGCGCATCAAGGGCGGCATGTTCCGACAGCACTCCGCGCACCACCTCAACCAGAGCGGCCTCGCCGGAGAGCGGTGTGCGGGCATTCAGGGTGAAAGCCCCGCCGGAGGCCTCGAGTCGCAGCGATTGGGGTTGCGGGATCAATAAGAGGGCAGGGGAGGGAGCCTGCGCGCGCGCCACGGCGGACAGGGTTGCGGCCAGCAGCAGCGATGCCATTGCGGTACGGAACGAAAAAAGATCGGGACAGTTCGGTTTCATGTGTCTCCTTTTTCAGGACGGGCGGAACCAGAACCGGTTCGCCCATACCCCGAGTCTGCCAAAAAAAACGGTTCCCGGCAACCCGACGAACGCTTGAACCGGCAATCGGTTGGCGGCCGGGGTGCGCGCGTTTCCGGCTCGCCCGTCCCTCTTTCAGATAACCGGTTCCCTTGTAAAATTTTAAATTGCGCAAAGCGGACTAGTCAAAAGGAGGATCGGGTGGTACACTATTCCTTATTCATAAGGAGGGTTCACGAATGAGTAAAACGATTTGGTGCGAAAACGGTTTTCCGAAAGTGGGCATCCGCCCGATCATTGACGGCAGGCGTCGCGGGGTGCGTGAGTCGTTAGAAACGCAAACCATGAACATGGCCAAGAGCGCGGCCAAGCTGATTTCCGAGAGTCTGACCTATCCCGACGGCTCGCCGGTGCAGTGTGTGATCGCGGATACCACGATCGGCGGCTGCGCCGAGGCCGCCGCTTGCGCGAACAAGTTCGAGCGCGAGAATGTGGGGGTCTCGTTGAGCGTCACGCCCTGCTGGTGCTACGGCACCGAGACGATGGACACGGCACCCCATACGCCTAAGGCGGTCTGGGGCTTCAACGGCACTGAACGTCCCGGCGCGGTCTATCTGGCCGCGATGCTCGCGGGTTATGCGCAACGCGGCTTCCCGGCTTACGGGATCTACGGGCGTGAGGTGCAGGATCGCACCGACACGACGATACCGGACGACGTGAAGGAAAAACTGTTGCGCTTCGTCAAGGCCGGGCTGGCAGTGGCGATGATGCGCGGCAAATCCTATCTTGCCGTGGGCACCTCGTCGATGGGGATCGCGGGTTCGTTTATTGATCCGGATCTCTTTCAGGACTACCTCGGCATTCGCGTTGAGAACGTTGACATGTGCGAATTGGACCGGCGCGCCGTGGAGGGCATCTACGACAAGGCCGAGTACAAGAAGGCGCTGGCGTGGGCCAAGAAGTTCTGCAAAGAAGGCAAGGACATCAATAAGAAGCGGCTCCAGAAATCGCGCGCCGCCAAGGATGCCGACTGGGAGTATGTCATCAAAATGACGCTGGCCCTGCGCGATCTGATGGTCGGCAATCCGGTGTTGGCGGAGATGGGCCTCGGCGAAGAGGCGGTGGGGCGTAATGCCATTGCGGCAGGCTTTCAGGGGCAGCGCCAGTGGACCGACTACAAACCCAACGGCGACTTCTCCGAAGCGATCCTCAACAGCTCGTTCGACTGGAACGGCATCCGTGCGCCGTACATTGTGGCGACGGAAAACGACGCGCTCAACGGCATCTGCATGCTGCTGATGTATCTGCTGACCAACCGTGCCCAGATCTTCGCCGATGTGCGCACCTTCTGGAGCGCGGACGCGGCTAGGCGTGTAACCGGCAAGCGTATGACCGGCCTCAATGCCAACGGGTTCATCCACCTGCTGAACTCCGGTGCGGCCTGTCTCGATGCCACCGGCAAGCAACGTTTCAAGGGCAAGCCCACGATGAAGCCGTTCTGGGAGATCACCGCGAAAGAGGCGGAGGCGTGTCTCAAGGCGACGCGCTGGATGCCGGCCAACGTCGAGTACTTCCGCGGCGGCGGCTTCTCCTCCAGCTTCCTCTCCGAGGGCGGCATGCCGATGACCATGACGCGCATCAGCCGTGTCAAGGGGCTCGGCCCGATACTGCAGATTGCCGAGGGATGGTCCACCACGCTGCCCGCAGGCGTCACCGAGACGCTGATGGCGCGCACGGATCCGACCTGGCCCTGCACGTGGTTCGTGCCGCGCCTGACGGGCAAGGGCGCTTTCCGCGACGTCTACAGCGTCATGAACAACTGGAGCGCCAACCACGGCGCGATCAGCTACGGCCACATCGGCGCGGATCTGACCACGCTTGCGGCCATGCTGCGCATTCCGGTTGCGATGTCCAACGTGCCCGAAGAGCAGATCTTCCGGCCGCACGCCTGGGGTCTGTTCGGCATCGACGATCCGATCGGCGCGGACTACCGCGCCTGCAAGAACTTCGGTCCGATCTACGGTTGAACTCCGTGCGTAGCGCGGAGATAGCCGAGAGTTAGGGATTGACCCGCGACGGGCGACTTGCGGTGTCGGGAACGCGGGCGGGGAGTGTATTCGTGGCATGGGCGTTTCGCCCATGCAACACGGGCAAGATGCCCGTGCCACGTCGCGGGTCGAGTGTCGCGGGTCAGAAACCAACAAAAAGCCCGCGATGGGTATTATCGCGGGCTTTCAGATTACGATGAGCGCGGCGTTCAGCCGTTCTGTTTCTGCTGGTCGAGGTCGCGCATGGCTTCGCGGCGGCTGAGTTTGATGCGGCCGCGGTCGTCCACGCCGATGCACTTGACCGTCATCTTGTCGCCGACCTTGCAGACATCCTCGACGGAGCCGATACGGCGGTCCGCGAGCTCGCTGATGTGGCAGAGGCCGTCCTTGCCGGGCATGATCTCGACGAAGCAGCCGAACTCCTTGATGCCGGTGACGGTGCCTTCGTAGATCTTGCCCTCTTCCGCTTCGGCGGTGAGCGCCAAGACCTCGTTCTGCGCGATGGCCAGCGACTCGGCGTTGTTGGCGAAGATGCTGACCGACCCGTCGTCCTGAATGTCGATCTGGGTGCCGGAGATCTCGCACACGCGGCGGATGTTCGAGCCGCCCGGGCCGATGAGCGCCCCGATTTTATCCACCGGGATCGTCATGACCGTGATGCGCGGCGCGAACTGCGAGAGTTCGGCGCGCGGAGCCGGCATGACGGACTCCATGAAGTCGAGGATCTGCAACCGTCCCTGTTTGGCGCGCGCGAGAGCGGCTTCTACCACATCCCAGGTCAGGCCGCGCAGTTTCAGGTCGACTTGGAAGCCCGTGATCCCCTTGCGGGTTCCGGCCACCTTGAAGTCCATGTCGCCGCAGTGGTCTTCCGCTCCCAAGATGTCGGTCACCAGAATCTTCTGGCTTTCGTCTTTATTTGTGAACAAGCCGACCGAGACACCCGCGACGGGAGCCTTGATCGGAATGCCCGCATCCATCAAGGCCAGCGATCCAACGCAGATGGAGGCCATGGAGGAGGAACCGTTCGAGCCCATGATGTCGGAGACCACGCGGATACTGTACGGGTAATCCTGCGGCATGACTTGGGCGAGCGAACGCTCGGCCAAGGCGCCGTGGCCGATCTCGCGGCGTCCCGTGGCGCCGAGCCTGCCGACCTCGCCGACGCTGTAGGGCGGGAAGTTGTAGTGAAGGAAGAAAGACTTGCTGGTTTCGCCGCCGGTGATGGCATCGAGTTCCTGAGCGTCTTTTTTGGTGCCGAGCGTGACCGACCCCAAGGCGGAGGTCTCGCCGCGTTCGAAAATCGCCGAGCCGTGAGCCCGGGGCATGACGCCAACCTGCGCGTAGAGCTTGCGGATTTCATCGGCGGCGCGTCCGTCGATGCGCTTGCCGTCCTCAAGGATATTCCTGCGGACGAGGTCGATCTCCAGCGTGTCGAAGAGCGTGACGAAGGATGCGGCGGTGACCTCTTCCGGCCACTTTGCGAGGGCCTTGGCCTGCAAGTCTTCCTTGATCGCATTGACCGCATTCTGGCGTTCCAGCTTGTCGACGATGAGCAGGGCCTGACGCAGAGCGGTCTCGCCCTCGGCATAGAGGAACGCCATTTTCTCCGCGTTCGGCGCGACCTCTTCGATCTTCTTTTCCGGCTTGCCGAGCAACCGGCGCAACTCGTGCTGGGCGTCGATGATTTTGACGACCTCTGCATGGCCGACCTTCATCGCGGCGAGGAAATCCTCTTCGGTAATCTCCGCGGCGCCACCTTCCATCATGAGAAAACGCTCGCGCGTGCCCGCGTAGACCAAGTCAAGGTCACTCTCCTTGCGCTGGGAGTGCGTGGGGTTGATCACGAATTCGCCATGGATACGGCCCACACGCACACAGCCGATCGGCCCCATGAAGGGGATATCAGAGATATGGAGGGCAGCCGAGGAGGCGTTGACGGAAAGGATGTCGGTGTCGTTCTCGGTGTCTGCCGAGAGCACCATGTTGTTGATCTGGACATCATTCCGATAGCCCTCCGGGAAGAGCGGTCGGATGGGGCGGTCGGTGATGCGTGCCGTGAGGATTTCCTTCTCGCTCGGCCGCGACTCGCGTTTGAAAAATCCGCCGGGGAACCGGCCGGCCGCGTAATACTTCTCGCGGTATTCGACTTGCAGCGGGAAGAAGTCGATCCCCTCGCGCGGCTTGTCCGTGCAGGTCACAGCGGAGAACATCAGGGAATCACCCAGACGGCAGACGGTGGCTCCGGCAGCCTGACGCGCGAGCAGTCCGGTCTCAATGGTCATCGTGGCCCCGCCCACTTGGACGGAGACAGAGGTTGTATCCTTCATCGTGTGTCACCTTTCAGCGGACAAGGACCGGAAAGCGTTTGGCCAGGAAAGATGGCCTATTCGAACAAGTGCAGAGGTCCGTCTGAAAGCGCGCCCGGGATGTCGGTCCGGGCGCTTCCGGCCGCGCGCGACAGGCGCACGGCCGCCTTCGCGCACGATTAACGCCGGAGGCCGAGCTCTTTGATGATCTTCTGGTAAACCGCCTCGTCTTCGCGCTTGAGATAGTCAAGCAAGCTACGGCGGGTGTTAACCTTACGGATCAGCCCATAACGCGAGCTGTGATCCTTCTTGTTCGCCTTGAGGTGCTCGGTGAGCATCTCGATCTCTTTGGTGAGAACGGCGATCTGGACTTCGCTCGATCCGGTGTCCCGGTCATGGCGTTGGAATTGCTTACGGATAGCGGTCTTGTCAATCTGGCTCATAGTCTGCTTTACGGTCCTTGTTCCGCGATTTCTTTCTTTTTTGTCGTTACTTTCCGGCGCACACTATAGAGTCCCCCCCCGCCGGGTGTAAAGCGAAATCCGGACGCAAGCGCCAGATGACCCGCAGCGGGGAGTGTCTCCTGAGACGCACCGCAGGAAGGGGCGCACTGTAATCCATCGCACCCGGGATGTCAAGCGGCGGGGCGGAGAGAATCTGGTCATCGCGCATTCCCGAATTGACCGTTGTGCCTTCGGACCCTGCCCGTACACAGCGAAGCGGTGCCCGTGCACGTACACGAGAGGACGGGGACGACGGGCAAACAGGCGCGTTCCCCCCCCTGTTTTCATTCCCGTTTTCGCTTGTCCGCACCCGTTGCGGCAACAAGGGATATGTCCCGATGAAGAACTTTTTCTGTTTCAGGGTTGCATTCCGTCTCACTCCGCATTAAATTGTACGCACTACATGTGGTAACAGCGGCTTGCGTGGAGAGGTTGGATTCACGATTGGGAGAACGATCATGAACAAGACGGTTGTCGGACGGACGGGTATGAGCGTGATGGGCGTGGCGGTGGCCATGCTGATTTGTACGGAAGCGGCTATGGCCCAGATGAGCCGTGGGCAGACGCGTATGGGTCAGGCAACGGCTGTGCGGACGGAGAAGCGCGAGGAGGTGAACATCACACGCATGCCTCCTCCCAACAAGACGGCGATGGTGCGCACCCCCGAATTCAACGTGAATGTCCAGAACACGATGCCGAAAGTCACCCGTCGGCCGCGCGAATGGGCGTTGTTCGAAGTCAAGTACAACAGCAGCGCGAAGTGGACCGACGAGTTGGTCTTCACCTATCATGTCATGACCAAGGGCAAGGACGAAGAAGGCAAAGAGGGGTTCAGCTACTACACCCTTACGGTCCGGTATATTGACATCTCCAAAGGCGAGCACATGAGTTGTGTCGCGCTTCCCCCGAGTCAGGTCGAACGGCATGGCGAGCCCGTGGCCGTGGCGCTGGAGATCACGAACAAGGAGGGCAAGGTGATGGACAGCAAGTCCGAATCCACGATCCCCCTCCCGAAAGAGTGGTGGAAGGACAGCAAGGTGCTGGACAATGCCGCGCTAACCCGCCGCACTGGCCTGCTTGACCGTTCAAAGACCCCGTTCGCCCTGATCAACGCGGACGATTACGAGGTGGTGCAATAGTGTTCTCGACGGATCGCATCCTCGCGCTGAATGTCGGTGCGAGCAAATTGGTTCTGGCCGAATTCTCCGTCAAAAGCGGGAGGCCGCCGGAACTGCTCAATTACGGAACCCATGTCTTCGGCGTCGAGCCGGAGAACGAGTCCGAAACCGGTGCGCAACTGGTTCCGGCGATCCGCGAGATCATGCGGACGCATGGTATCCGGAACGCGCCGCTGATGTTGTCGCTCTCCGGACAGATGGTGTTCCCCCGTTTCGTGCGCCTCCCCGCTGTCGGCGAGGATAAGCTGCTGCAGATGGTGCAGTACGAGGTGGAGCAGAACGTACCCTTCCCCATGGAGGAAATCGTTTGGAACCACCAGTTCATCGGCGACGCCTCCACCGGTGAGCAGTGCGCGATGATCGTGGCGGCCAAGATCGAAAACGTGCGTGACATCACCGACCGCGTGGTGGAGGCCGGGCTCGATCCGGAGACCGTCGATGTCGCGCCCATGACCCTGTACAACTGTCTGCGCTACAACTATGCCGAGTTGGACGGATGCTCCATACTGCTGGACATCGGTGCGCGTTCCACCAACCTGATCTTCTTGGAGGACGAGAAGATCTACAACCGCTGCATCCCCGTGGCGGGTAACGCCATCACGCAAGAACTGGCTAAAAGTTTTCAGATCTCCTTTGCCGAGGCTGAGGCCCTGAAGTGCGAACGAGCCTTTGTCTCGCTGGGGGGTGTTTCGGCTTCTGAGGACGAGGTTTCCGAACGCGTCTCCAAAGTCGTGCGCAATGTGGTCACCCGCCTGCACGCGGAGATCAGCCGGTCGATCAATTTTTACCGTAGCCAGCAGGGCGGCAATGCGCCCGTCCGGATCTTCCTGACCGGAGGGTCGTCGGTGATGCCGCATCTCGACACGTTCTTCCGGGAAAAGCTTCAGGTTGAAGTGCTCTACCTCAACCCCTTCACGAATGTGGCGGTGAGCAACCGGATCGACCGTGAAAAGGCTGGCGTCGACGCATTTGTGCTGGCCGAGACCGTGGGGCTGGCGTTGCGCCGTTCGCTGGCGTGCCCGGTTGAGATTAACTTGATGCCGCCGGAAATCACAAAGCGCAAGACACTGAAGCGGCGCATCCCGTTTTTCGGTTTGGCTGCGGCGGGCGTGTTTCTGAGTCTCGGCATCTGGACGCTCTACCTCAAGCAGATGGGCAAACTCTATGCCTTCCAAGGAGAGCAGGTTGCGGCCAAGCTGAGCTTGTGCAAGACAAAGCAGGCCTCGCTGACGCAGGCCGAAAAAAGCCGCGAGGCCGTGCGGGAGAAGGCAGAGGCGATTCGGGATCTGATGTGGTGTCGGACCGCTTGGCTGAAGCGTGTGGACGCTGTGCGCAAGAGTCTTTTCGAGGGTATGTGGCTGACCGAACTCGCGCCGGTGCGCGATGCGGCGGGCACCGTCACCGGACTGCGCATCGTCGGCCGCGGCTGGGCGGACAAGCACAAGGAGATCGAAGAGAAGGCCAAATCCGCCGGCCGCACGGCCACGGCGGTCGAGGAGTTGCGTGACCGGCTTAAAACCCAATCGGTTTTTAGCGGTGAACCCCAGGGGGTGCGTATCGTGGGTGTCAAGGACATCGGGGCGTATCTGATCGAATTCACAATCGAGGCGACGCTGGCGGCGTCCGGCCCGAAGGATGAGGCGGCACGATGAAGCGGCAACAACTCATTTTGATCATTCTGGCTGTGCTGACGGTGGGGGTATGCCTCGGCGCGGGTTGGTTCTTGGTTTCCGCATGGATGGCCAATAAGGAGGCGGCCTCGGTGCGCAATGCCGACTATGCCGCCGTGCAGAAAATCTACCGCGGCAAGGTCTTCCCCGATCCGGATACCATCGCACGGGTAAAGGAGGATCAGAAGGCACTGGAGTCTTGGCTGGCCACGGCTTCCAACCTGCTGCACCAGGGTGACCTGCACATCGAGTCGAAGAGTCCCACCGGGTTCAAGCAGACGCTGCAGGCCACGGTGCGCGCGCTGTCGGCACGGCCCGGCGCCGCCAACGGGCGCATCGTCGCGCCCGGGTTCCTGTTCGGCTTCGATCAATACCTCGGCGAGTCGGACAGCCTGCCCGCCCCAGAGCATGTGGACCGTCTGACCGGTCAGTTGACGATCATCGAGCGGTTGTGCAATGAGCTGTGCGAGGCTGGTGTTCTGGAGATCAAGGCGGTGCAGCGCGAAACCTTTGACGCGCAGACCGAGGCCGGTGGTCCGGACCGGTCGCAGGAGGCCTCCTCGTCGCGCCGGCGCCGGCGCCGGGACGAGCCGCAGGCGCAGGAGGCCGCGCCCGCGGCCCGTGACGCGACGGCCGGGGGAGTCTTCTCCAAACAGCGCTTCTCGTTCGAGTTTCTCGCCCGGCCCGCGGCGTTTATCGGGGCGCTCAACCGTCTGGCGGCCATGAACCTGTTCGTGGTGGTTGCGGAGACCGAATTCCGCAAGACGGATGATCCCATCGGACGTCGCGACACCAAAAAGAAAGAGGGGGCCGCGTCCGCCGATGCCGCGGCCAAGGCGGTGGACCTCGCCACGGTCCCGCACGTCGAGCGGATCGTGACCGACCCGGATCTCGATCCGCCGGTCAGCGTGAGGCTGGATATTGATGTGTATTCGTTCGAGGGAGTGTAACCCGTGGCCATGAAACTTTCCAGCTTCCCCCTGTTGCGGCACTATGACAAGCTGATCGCCGTCGGCGTGCTCATTTTTCTGCTGATCTCCCTCTTCTACCTCACCCATGTCGGCGCGGCCCGCAAACAGGCCGAGTCCCAGTACACGCGCCAGCTCGAAAGCCTCAAACCCACTGCCGCGCCGTTGGCCGCTATTGAGATGGCGGAGTTTGATGACGCGGTACGGCTGGTGCGCAGTCCGCTCCAGTTGGATACCGCGGAAACCCAGAAAGCCGGATTTCTGACTCCGGAACGCCGGGTGGTCTGTGTGATTCAGGCTTGCAAGAAACCCATCCCCTATGCGGCGGAGGTCTGCCCCTTCTGCGGAGGGAAACAGCCGATCCCGCCGGACATGGACGTGGGGCTGGATACGGACCGCGACGGCATTCCCGACAAGGAGGAGATCCGCCTCGGGCTCAACCCGCTGGATCCCGCTGACGCCAAAGGCGATCTGGACGGCGACGGTTTTTCGAATCTCGAGGAGTTTCTGGCTGGCACGGATCCCAAAGATCCGAAATCCCACCCGGCGCTGGTCAATCTGTTGCGTGTCAAAGAACTGCGCGGTAAGCGTCTGCCGCTGATCTTCAGTGGCGTGAACAAAATGCCGGACGGAAAACTGCAGCTGGTGTTCAACCAGACCGCACCGATCCCGCGCACCTTCTGGATCCGTGAAGGCGAACGTATCGGCGACAGTGACTATGTGGCCGAACAGGTTGAAATCAAGTTCGAGGATCGGGATAATCCGCGGATGCCGGGTCTCAAAATGCGGGTCGATGTGTCACGTGTCACATTGCTCCGCCAGAGCGACAAGAAAAAGATCGTGCTGCAAATCAATGAACGTGACAAAAACACGGATATCGAGGCGGTGATTGTTCTGCCCCTTGATCAGACCGAGTACACGGTGATTGAGAACAGCACGTTGAAGGTCCGTGAGGAAACTTACCGTGTGCTCACGATCGACGCGGACACAACGACGGTCATTATCGAGAGCCAGGCGACCGGACAACAAAAAGTTGTTCGCAAGCTTGATTCGTGAACGCCGTCTACGGTATAGTAAGCCTGATTTTTATTACCAGATAGGATTGGATAGCTGCCACACAAAGAGGAGTCCCCCCAGATGACGCATAGTTCAAGGTGGTTGTTGGTGTCGGGTATCGGAGTCATGGCCTGTTGCGCGATGACGGTTCTGCATGCCCAGGACGATCTCGAAGCGCTCCTGCAGGATTTAGGCGGACAGAAGAAAAAAGCGCCTGCCGCCGCTGTAGCCGCGCCTAAGGCGGAGGAGAAGCCCGCCGAGCCCGCGCCCGCCGCCGTGGCCGCGCCTGCGGCGGAGGAGAAGCCCGCCGCGCCTGCACCGGCTGTTGTGGCCGCGCCTGCGGCGGAGGAGAAGCCCGCCGCGCCTGCACCGGCTGTTGTGGCCGCGCCTAAGGCTGAGGAGAAGCCCGCCGAGCCTGCAC
>JAPXSY010000065.1:0-16871 GCA_033812795.1 Kiritimatiellia bacterium | reverse complement strand
CCGAAGTCCTTGAACCACTTGCCGGTTTGGAGGAAATCGGTCTTCACCGCCAGCGGCACGACGGGCACACCCGCGCGTTCGGCCAGCTTTGAACCCAGCGAGTTGAACTTCTTGCCGTCGAAAACCGCCTGGCGCGTGCCTTGCGGGAAGAGCAGCACCGAATGGCCTTCGGCCAGGCGTTTCGCGCCCTCCTCCAGTACGGTTTTCAGGTCTTCGCGCGCGTTTTTGCGCGTTATCGGAATGCAGCCGATGTGCAGAGCGGCCTTGCCGACCAGCGGAATCTCGGTCAGGCTCTTTTTAAGCACGATCGCGATTTTGCCGAACGAGAGCAGCGTGGTCGGGAAGGCCATGGTTTCCAGCGTGCTCATGTGGTTGGACACGTACACGACCGGCCCGTCATATACGGCGCGCTGTTCGAAGCCCTCGAAGGTAACAATCCCGCCGAGCCGTTCGGCGAAGCGTACCGAAGCCATGCAGATCCGCCCCCACTCCTCGTAGTCCAAGGCACGGAAGAGGTGTCTCACCGTGCAACGGACCGCAATGCCGATAATGGTGAAGGCGTAGAGGAAAGAAGAGAGCGCACGGATCCGGATCGGGTTCTGCTGATGCCGCTCGGAGACGGTGGCGTAACGTCCGGTAGTGCGCAGGGCTTCCTGAAACGCGGTATGTGAGGTCATGGTGCGGGACACTATACCAAAAACTTCGGGGCGCGGGGACGGAAAAACCGCAGTTGTGCGGGCCCGGCTTTTGGGGTATACTTTCCCCCGAATAATGGGGATTGAAAGAGCGGTTTGGAAAGACCGGTGGACGGTGAAGGAGGGGACATGATTCCTCAATGGGTGATTGAGAAAAAACGGGATGGCGGAACGCTTGAAGAGGCGGAGATACGCGATTTCATAGAGGGGTTCACGCGCGGGTCGGTGCCGGACTACCAGATGTCGGCTCTGGCTATGGCCATCCTGTTCCGGGGGATGAACGCTGCGGAAACGGCGGTGTTGACCGACGCGATGATGCGTTCGGGCGACCTCGTGTCCTTTGAGGGATGGCCCCGTCCCACGGCGGACAAGCACTCGACCGGCGGTATCGGAGACAAGCTCTCCCTCATGATCGCGCCGCTGGCGGCTTCGGCGGGGCTGGCGGTTCCGATGATCGCCGGGCGCGGCCTGGGGATCACCGGCGGCACACTGGACAAGTTGGAGAGCATTCCGGGATATAACACATGCCTTTCGGTGGAGGCCTTCAAGCGGGTGATCGCGGAGGTCGGGTGCGCGATCATCGGGCAGACCGACCGTTTGGCCCCCGCCGACAAAAAGCTCTACGCGCTGCGCGACGTCACCGGCACGGTGCCCAGCATCCCGCTGATCACCGCCAGCATCATGTCCAAAAAATTGGCCGCGGGTGCCGAGACGCTGGTCTTCGACGTCAAATGCGGTCCGGCTGCCTTTATGCGCACACGGGAGGACGCGCGTGCGCTGGCCGAAGGCCTGCTCGCCGTGGGCCGGGCGTTGGGTCGGCGGACCGCAGCGCTCATTACGGATATGGCGCAGCCGCTCGGGCGCACCGTGGGTAACGCTGTGGAGGTGGCCGAGGCGCTGGAGACGTTGAAGGGCGGCGGGCCGCCGGATACGCGCGAGCTGACGATCGAACTCACCGCGCAGATGACTCTGCTGGCCGGGGTGTACGCGGACCCGACGGAGGCGCGGCGCGAACTTGCGGCGCGGCTCGACGACGGCCGTGCCCTGGAGTGTTTCTGCCGCATGGTGCGCGCGCAGGGCGGCGACGCGCGTGTGGCGGACGATCCGCGTCGCCTGCCGCAGCCCGGCGCGGTACGGGAGATTCCCGCGCCGCAGGACGGGATCGTGGCCACCGTGGATGCCGAAAAGCTGGGCCGGGTGGTGTTGCGGCTCGGCGGCGGACGCACGGTCACGACGGACGAGATCGATCCCGCAGCCGGGATCGACCGTTTGGTCCAGACCGGCGAACGGGTGGAAAAAGGCCAGCCGCTCATGCGGTTACTTGCAAAAAATGCCGCATGCTTTGATCCGTTGGCGGCAGAGGCCGCGGCTGCCGTGCGCATCACGGGCGAACCGGTGGCGGAGAGGAAGCTGATTTTAGAAAATCTCTGACGGGTCTGACTTGTCCGACCCGTCCGACAGGAACGTTGCGATGAAAAAAGAAAAACTCCCTGAGGTCCCCAAGTCATTGCGCGACAGCTTGGTGAAGGCCGCGCGCGAGGCCGCGGTCAAGGCCTACGTGCCCTATTCCGATTATCCGGTGGGAGCGGCGCTTCTCACGCCGGACGGCCAGATCTATACGGGCTGCAACGTCGAGAACGCCTCGTATGGCCTGAGCGTGTGCGCGGAGCGGGTCGCGCTGTTCAAGGCGGTCAGCGAGGGATGCCGCAGTTTCACGGCCTTGGCGGTGGCGGGCGGACAGCGGCGCGCGGCGGTTCCCTGCGGTGCATGCCGTCAGGTGCTGGCAGAGTTTTGTGCGCCCGGGATGCCGGTTTTCAGTGCGCGGCTCAAGGGCGGCACGGTAACGTCGGCCACGCTGGCGGAACTGTTGCCGCTGGCCTTCACGGGGTCGGATCTGGGCTAATAGAATAACGCAAACCGATTTGATCCCGTGCGAAAGCGGTGCCGTCTGTCGGTTGTTCCCGCACTCCACATTTCATGCGGTATTGCGCCCTGCGCGTAGTCCGGTGCGTTTTCGATATTGACCCCTTCTGTCCCCCCCCTGCATAATAAAGAGGTAACTGTGGAAAATGAAAAGGTACCGGGGATGCTCGTCGTGTTGTTTCGTGATCAGGAGACGGTGAAATGAAAACAAAAGCAGTAAAGCGTAGTTCGGCTGGGAATGTCGTGTCTGTGAGATCGGTGATGCGAGCGGCGGCGATGCTCTGCGCAATTGCGGTCAGCCTGTGCGCGGACGACACGATGATCACGACAGGTGATTACTACGGTACGCTATGGGGTGACGGACGGCTCTGGACGAGCGGCAGCGCGCCGACCGGCGCGGGCATCACGCTTGATACGGGCAGCGGCAGTCCGCAGATCCGCATGGACGAAACGAACCGCATGGCAGGAAGGATCACCTCAACGTTCGGCACCATGCCTGCGGAAGGCGGGCAGTTCCTCTTCTCGGTCGTCAACAACGGATTCCGGCATACGGACACGCTTGCGCCGCAGGGCATATTCGGAAACAACTTCCACCTCACCACCAACACCTTCACGTTCGACAACAACGGGAACGACGCGCAGATCCGCATCGAGGACGGCACAGGCGGAAACGGCGGCACGGCGCGAAAACCGTACCGTTACCTCTTTGACGTTCCCGTTGTCCTTGCCGACAATCTCGCGATCCGTCATCTTTTCACGGGCACGAACCAATATGGGAGTTACACAACCAGTCAGGGCGACGGTCCGGCGGCCGGGGTGATCTTCTCCCGGAAAATCTCCGGCGGGGGAAAGGGCATCACCATCGAGAATACTGCGGCCACGTTGGGGGTGATCTTCATGGGGGACAGCGAGTTCACGGGGGATCTCACGGTAAACCGCGGTCTCGCCCGCGCCAAAGACACCTCGAATCTGCCGCGGGTGGGCACGCCTTTCGGCCAGGCGAACAGCGTCATCGCGACAAACGATGAGGCGGGTGTGGATCTTGGCGGCTTCATCACGGGTGCGGGGCAGACCCTGCGCCTGAAAGGCAAGCGCACCTGTTTGGGGGGGACAAACGGGGTGCTCTTCTCCACTTGGGCGCGCCCGGGAGACCTCTCCGAATGGCAGGGCAACGTGATCCTCGAAGGGGAGACCTGGATCGGCGGCACGTTGACCGGGAACAACTGGCCCGCCAATTTCTATCCGATCGACACGGACGGCGGTCTCGCGATCTCGGGCCCGATTTCAGAAGCGGGCGGGTCGGCGACGCTCCATGTGTTGAACGGACGGGACACGGTCTTTAGCGGCGCCAATACATTCAGCGGTGGACTTTACCTTGATAAGGGGTTCTTCACGGCACGCGGCGCGGAGGCGTTCGGCACCGGCGGCATCTACTTCAACGGCGGCATCTACCGCGTCACCTCTGCTGAGGACGCCGACATTTTCACGGCCGACGTGCATGGCGCGGCGGGCGGGTTCCGCGTTTTTCTGGACGCGGGCGTGACATGCACCATGGCCTCCAACGCGGTCAGCGGCCTTGTCAAACCGGCTTTCTATAAATACGGTCCCGGCACGCTTGTGCTCACCAACCGGGTCAGCACGGGGACTTCGCTTTGTATCATGGGCGGCACGGTTGTGCTCGACACGACCCGTGAAGGGAACGTGAAGTTCGGTCCAAACAATAACAACTGGGAGATGGATCACGTCTATCTTTACAACGACGCAACCTTTGTTGTGCGGGGTGACCCTGCGACCGTGCGGACCGGCGCTTGGTACGGGACGCCGCAGGCGGGCCTCTCCGGAACGTTCCGCGCGGAAGACGGACAGCGTTTCAACCTCGCTTTCAACGCCGACAATAACCTGCTTGGCTGCGTCAACCTCGAAACCGACAACAGCGGGGCCTACTTTACGGGTGCGGGTTCGGCTGGCAGCCACACGTACAACAGCGACTACGCATTCCTCGTGTACGAGGGCTCATCATGGGTCTACACGAGCGGCGGACGCGCCGTGCCGCTGCCGGACAGCGCGTATCAGACGACGTGGGGCGGCAAGACCGACATCGTTGACGTGACGCCGGCGCTCGCCGCAGTGCCCGTGCCGGCCAGTACGGAGGCGGACGTGATCCGCTTCAACACGCCGAACGGCGGAGCCGAGATCGTGCTCACGCTTGCGGGCGATCTCACGCTCGATGGCCGCACGATCCTTGTGACGCCCGCGATGGGGAACACGCCCGTGCGGATCACGGGCGGCGCGATCAAGAGTTCCGGCCTCATCCGCATCCTCAACTTCAACACGAACGCGACCCTGACG
This sequence comes from Kiritimatiellia bacterium, assembly GCA_033812795.1. Classification (GTDB taxonomy): domain Bacteria; phylum Verrucomicrobiota; class Kiritimatiellia; order RFP12; family UBA1067; genus JAPXSY01. The sequence goes on along the minus strand of JAPXSY010000065.1, from coordinate 11,904 downwards.
ATCGAAAGCGACCTCGCGAAGAACGTTGCCAACACACAACTCATCACGGGCGGTCCCGGCAAGACCTTCCTCAAGGGCGCGAAGACCTTCAACGGTCTGGTCTACGTGGTGGGCGGCGAGTTGGAGGTGGACTGTGCGGACGCGCTCGGCACGGCGAACGCGGCGTGGAACAGCGGGTACGTGTTTCTTTCAAACGGCGGCGTCCTTTCATTCAACGGCGTAATCAATCCGGTCTTGAGCGCGACCACGCGCACAGAGTTCAGCCTCCGGGTTTCGTCGACCGGCGGCGGCCTCAAGGTTCCGGACGCGGACGACGTGCTCACCCTTTCAGAAAACGGAATCAACGTCTGCGGCGGCGGCCTCTTCCGAAAAACGGGCGCAGGCACCCTCGAGTTGAAGAATAGCGCTAAAATGTCGACTCAAGACGAAGGAGGTTACAAACCCAACTTCGCGCGGACCGATTTCGCGGAGGGAACGGTTATCGCCGCTACGGGCTTCCAAGAGGGAGCGGAGACGATGACCGTCAGGAACGGGGTCAGTCTGAAGGGCCCGCGGTGGATCGCGCCGAGTCAGGCTGGAGCGAACGGCGGCGGCAACCGCATGGAACTGCAAGCCAAGCGCCAGCTCGTGGCGGGTGCTGGCGGGGCGACCGTGGATCTGCAGGGGCAAAACGTGTCGCTCGCCGACAGCAGAAGTTTTTACGGTCTCGACAAGAGCACCGAGTTCTTTGGCGGCACGGGCGAGATCCGGGTGGTCAACACGAGCGCGACGGAAGCCAAGATTCAGTGCTATGGCTACCACGACGCCGCCTTCCGCGGCAAGTTCACGTCCCATGTGCCGGTCACGGGTGAGCAGGGTCTGGGGTTTCGCAACGCCGAATGGTGTGTGCCGGAAGGCGTGACCAACACGTTCACCCAGATTGCCGAGGACCGTTTCATGTTGTGGTTCGGACGCCTTTCCGGAAAGGGAACGCTCACCGCGCAGGCGATTCAGACTTACATTCCGGGGCGGTTTTTCCTGGGCCAGGATGATGTGCCGGCAGCCGATTTTGAGGGTACGCTGGGCGTGTACTGTGGAGGGAATTCGATCGGTGCGCTCCAGCTGGTGAAGGTGGGGAATAACGCGCAGCGCATTTCGGGCGCGGCGAATACGTTCGAGGGCCATACAATCATCCGCGCGGGATCGCTTCTTGTGGGGAACAACTCGCCCGCGACGGCCGGCGCTTCCGGCGCACTGGGTCAGGCGATGGTGTATGTGGGCGATGCGGAGACGCCGGCAGGGGCTTCGCCAGCGCTTCTGGCGGACGGCGCGTACACGATCGCGAACGAAATCCGCGTGCACGATTTTTCGCCCGCGTCGGCGACGCCGGTGCTCGGCGGCACGGCGAACGCGGACGGCGCCCTGTTCTCGGGGGCGGTGAGGCTCTATCGCGATGTCATCTTCCGAGCCGAGACAGGGACGACCGTGACGTTTACGGGAGAGATCGAGGGGCTGAAGGGCGCCGGGATGTCGGGCGGGGGCCGTGTGGTCTTGGCGGATGACGTCACGCTCGGCGGCGGATTCGTCTGGACGGGCGGCACGCTTCAGGTAAACGGTGCCTTCACGATTCCCGAGGGCGCGGCGCTCACGGTGGACGCTTCCGTCTGCACAAAGGAGAACCGCGGCACGATCTTCACGCTGATCCGGGCGAATGGCGGTATCTTCGGAACGTTCATGTTCGCGCAGGAACTTCCCGCCGGTTGGCGCGTCGCAACCCGCGCGGGTGCGGTGTGCCTGCTTTTTGACGCCGGAACAACACTCTTTTTGAAGTAACCCGAAAAAGAACAAGGGAGGGATGACCATGAAGAGACACACGCATCGCTGCTGGGGATCCGTGCTGGCCGCGGGATTTACGGCATTTGCCGTTCAGGCTGTTGACATCACGTTTCCCAATACCGACGGCAAGGGCGACCTCGCGTCGACCGCGTCGTGGAACCAGACCCCGATTCCCGACCCGACCAATCGGCCGGAATTCAAGGCCACGCTCATGGGGGCCACGCTCACGGCTAGCGAAGACATCAGCTTCGCAGGGTTCAAAATCAATGTGAACAATACCGCGTATCCGGTGATTTTGGACATGCGCAACGAGGCGACGGGCGCGAATCCCGGTCCCAGAAAGATCACGCTGTCGGACAACATTCGGAACGTGAGCGGCAACAACATCACTTACATCAAGGGCGGCGAATGGACCGGCACGTCGATTTCCACGGATTGGGGGAAATCCACTGACATCTATTATGTCCAAGGTGCGGTCATGACACTTTCCGGGGGCCTTGCCGGCACGTACGGCGGGAATGGTGCCCTGATCGAACTCTCCGGCGGTTCGGTGGTGACCGCGCTGCACGCGCGTGCGCAATACAATTACGGGGACAACTCCAGCATTCAGGTGCTCGACGGTTCGAAGCTTGTTGTCACCGGGGTGGCGGATGAGTCGTTCATGTCCGACAAGTCTTCGGGCTTCAACAACGGCTACGTCGTGCGCGGCGAGAATTCACTGATCAAAAAAACCTCTTCAGCGAAAGCCGCATTGCTTGGTGCCGGCGGACACTCGGCCTATCTGCGGGTGGAGGATCGCGGCGTGGCGGACTTTACCGGGACGCTGAGAGTGGGCAATGCGGCAAATTCGACGAACAACGTCGTGTCGGTCACGGGCGGGGGCACACTCAAGGCGGATGGGGTCCAATTGGGATATTCGAGCAGCGCAGGGAATAACCTTTTCGCAATCACGAACGGCGGTGTGGCGGAGGTTCCGAACGGTTTCTTTGTCGGGGGTAACGCCTATGAAGGGTGTTTCGGGAACACCCTTCTGGTGTCAAACGGGGTTTTCCGCGGAAAAGTGCCGACGATCGGTTTCAAGGCGGGCTCCTCCAATAACCTTGTGCGCATTGTGGGACGGCAGAGCGTGTACGAGGCGGTTGCCAACGTATCTTCGGATACGGCGTGCATTTTCGCATACGAAAGGAACAACCGCTTCGAACTCGATGATGCGGTCTGGACGAACAATGTCGCGAAGATCACGTATCTGAATTGCTCCCAGTTCACGGAAGGCCACTGCGTAATGGAACTCAGGAACAACGCCGAATTCTACACGACCAACCAGTTCTACATGACCGGCATCCACTACCGCAGCCTGTCGAACCTCCTGTCGATCGTGTCCGGTTCGCGGCTCTACTCAAAGGGGAGCGTCGGCGTGTATTCGATCGGGAACGTGTTTTCGATTTCAAACGGCACGCTGGAGACCGAAGGGAGCTTCACCGTTACGGCGCAGAGCGGTTCCCCCATGATGTACGGATATTCGAACAACTGGGTGAGGGTCGCGGGCGAACGGCCGCGGATTTCCGTCACGAACGGCACGTTCGCTGTTCAGTACGCTTCCTATCTACAGTTTGACATTCCGGCGTCCGGCTACGAGGCGGGTGCCGCGCCCGTGAAGGCAAAGGCTTTCACGGTGTCGTCCGATTCGTCGCTGATCGTGAACGGCCTCGACGCGCGCATCAAAGCCATAAAAGAGCCGGAGGTTGTGGCGCTCGTCGAGTCCCTCAATGGCGTGACGGTTCCTGCGGGAGTTCTGGCGACAGCGAATGCGGGCTTGCCGAAGGGATGCGCGCTTTTCGTCTCGGCCGACAACAAGGCACTCTTGTTGAGGGTCTATAAAGAGACGGGGACTTTGTTGAGCATTCACTAATCGGAGTACCGCATGATGTCATTATTCGCACTTCCGGTTCTTGCCGCGGCGTTGAGCGCCGTGACATCGAACCCCTCCAACAATTTTTTTGTCGCCGGGCATGAGGCGAAGGCGACGCTGACGGCGAAGGGGCTTGCCGCCGGCGAGAAGCGGCCGGTCCGGTTGGAGGTTTACGATTTCACCTACACGAACCGTGTGGCGACGGTGCCGGGGGAAATCGTGGCGGACGAGAAAGGCGAATGGAGGGGCGAGTTCACCCTTCCGTCCGACCGGTATGGCGTGTATCTCGTCCGGCCTGTCGCCGCCGGGCTCGAACTCCCGAAACGGGGGACCGTGCCGAAAGGCGCGTTCACATACGCGGTTCTCGCGGATCCGTCCGAGATGCCGGAGATCGACCTGTGGGACACGTTCTTAGGACTGCACGGCGGCAGTTATTCGTGGATGTACCAGCGCGGCGGGTTGGGCGACGCGCGGAAACCGTCTGAGGATCGCTTCATCGTGGCGAACCTCGACCTGTTTAACAGAGAGAAAGATTTCTGGAAGAGCTTCCTCACGAACGAAGCTGTGCAGGCAAAATACCGTGCGGACGTGACCGGATACGTGAAGGCGGCTGTGGCCGCGGGCGGCGGAAAGCAGAAGCGCCGTTTCTACGAGCCGACATGGGAGGCGAATCTCAAGACTCCGAACGCGGAGACGCTGGTGAAAGTGCACCAGATCGCGTGGGAGGTGATTCACGAACTCGACCCGGACGCTTACGTGGGCGCGCCGACTTCGGCGGGGATCAACGACCTTGCGTTCTTGCGGTCGCTCTTCGATCTGGGGCTCGCCAAGTACATGAACGCGTTCGCGGTGCATCCTTATATCGCGGCGCCGCCGGAGGCGAACGGGCTCGTGGATACGGTCCGTTCGCTCAAGCGCATGCTCCGCGAGTACATGGGGCGGGACGTTCCGATGATCGGCACGGAGAGCGGGCTCAATGAGCCCAACTCGCCGCTCGGCGAAAAGACGAAACTCACGGGGCAGCTCCGTCAGAACCTCATCCTTTTCGGCGAGGGTTTTCTCTGGAACCTGCCGTTCTACGGTTACGATTTCGGCGCGGATGCGAACAATCAGGATGAGGGCGACTACGGTGTATGCTACAACCCGCTCTATCCGAAGCACAGGTGGGGGCCGGGGGAAGTGCAGCCGCGGCCTGTCTTCGGCGCGCTTGCGGCGTTCGGGCGTCTGACGGAAGGGCATCGTCCGACATGTCCGATCGAATGGCTGGGCGAGACCGTGCTCGGGTACGCCTTTGCGGACAAAAGCGATTCGCACTGCGTGATCGCGCTCTGGGACTGGGGCGAACGCGGAACAGAGGTCGAGCTTCCTGTCGGGCGCGACGCAATCGATGTGGCGGACGTGATGGGCAACGTGACGCGGAAGAAGACGACCGGCGGTACCCTGAAACTCACCCTTTCCGAATATCCGCAATATGTTCTGGATGCGAATTCCGCAATCTGGGGCAAGGCGGCGCAGGCGAAACTCAAATGGGGCGAACGGAAATACATGTCGGATTCGGACCGCGCCCCCGTGGGGATTGCCGACCTCGCGCCGTCATTCGCGTCCGGCGGCCCCGGCGTGGCCGTCACGCTCGAGAACCGCACGGACGAACCGCATAGGGTCGCGCTGGAAACGCGGATTCCGGGCGAACCCGACGCGCGGGTGAAGCGGAGCGTTTCACTCGCGGCGCGGCAGACGCAACGCATCGAAATCGCATTCGACGGTTTCACGCCTGATCCGACAGTGTTCTTTGACGTCGAGGTGCGCGTCGTGCCGGAGAAGGGGATGGTGGCGACGGCGGTGGACTCGTTCAACTTCCTTCCCGTCCCCTCTTCGTTCGCGTTTGACGGCGGCAAGACGGTGTCGCTCGGCTATGACGCGCGGTTCCTGACGTTCGACATCTTCATCCCCGACTCGACGCCCACAAACGGCTGGACGGGGTGGGACAGTTGGAAGGGCGACAGCGTGCAGGTGGGGCTCGCGAAAAGCGCGCTCAAAAAACGCACGCAGAACGATCTCGCGGACAATGCGGCCGAGGCGAAAAGCGAAATCACGTTCGCCCTGACACCCAACGGCCCCGAAATGTATCGCACCATCACGTGGGATGTGAGGCGCTTCCCGTGCGACACCCATCTCGCGGGCCAGATCGACTTGAAGGAAGCCCCGTTGACGGTGGAGAAGTCCGCGAAGGGGTTCCGGTACCGCGCGTCCGTCCCGTGGGCATTCCTCAATCTGTCCGCACCGAAGCCGGGCGACACGTTCCGGTTCGCGTTCCAATTCAACGATCGGGAACCCGGCAATCGTTTTCTGAAGGAATCGAAGGGGTTCGAACTCAAACAGGCCGCGCCGAAAAAGTTCGGCTGGGGGACGATCCGATGACGGCTCTGCTGTTGGCGGCGTCGCTTCAGTTCCACGGGGTCATGGGGCAGAGTGCGGCGAAAGGGGAAGCGCCGCTTGAATTCACCGGTGTCTCCTTTCTGTCGGAGGGCCCCTGCGGACGGGTGTTTTTCGGAGGCGACGACGGGAAACTGTACGAGTTGAAGGACGGAGAGATCATCCGGACAGGCGTGCGGATGCAGGGCCGCTTTCTCGACTGGGACGGCAAGACTGTTCGTGCGCTCGGTCAGCACGATGTCTGGGAGGTCGACCCGGCGACACTCGCGTTCAAACACGTGATCAGGACGCGGGACTTCCGTTTCGACCTTGCGGCCGTGGTGCCGGACGATCCCGTGCACCCGTTCACCGCGAAGGGCAAATACGTCACGTACGACAAAAAACGCGACGCGCTTCTCGTGTTGGACGAGAAAGGTGCCGAACGCGGTGGGCTCTTCCCGCTCCCCGAACGACTTTCGAAGAGTGAAATCATCAGCCTCGGGTTCTTGCCCGATTCCGGCGATCTCGTTGCCGTGTCGTATTATCCCGATTTGCGTATCTATCGGTTCACGGCGGAAGGCACGCAGGTGACGGGACACGGTTGGCCGGCGCGGCGCGGGTTCGGGTTCTTCCGGAAATCCGGCGGCGAACTCTATCACTGCGGCACGCCGACGCTCGTGCGGATGGAGGAAAACCTCGCGGGTGCACAAGGGAACGTCTTCCGTGTCGGGAAGGAACATTTCACGTGCGGTTATGCGAAACAAGGGGACCGGGAGTACATCGGGACGAGCCAGGGACTCTATGTGAAAGAGCCGGGAGAGACGGAATTCCGGAAACGGTTGGGCGGCATACGCCCGTTGACGGCTCTCGCGGTGAATGGCAAGTACGTGTACATGTCGATGGGCGGAACGATCCGGTGGATGTACTTAGACGAGGACGAAAACGGGCCGTTCGCCTCTTCCGATGACCACATCTTCCGGGTGAACGGCGGCTGGACGGAAAAGCCGTACGATTTGATCCCGGACGGGGACAACCTGCTCGTTGCCGCCGGCAAACTCGGAACATGGCGCTTCAAGCCTTTTCTGCCGCCGGCGTATGCCTTTAACCGGAAGCATTGGGAACAGGTCTCTACGAATGTCTGCACGGAACTTTCCGTCGGGAAACCTTCGTGCGAGCTACTGGGGTTCCTTTCTTCTGCAGAGGTTCCGGACGGCCTGGAACCCGGCAAGATCGCAAGTCAGGGAAAGTGGCTTGTCGTTGAGGATCGGAAGAACTTCCGTCTGGTGAGGTTCAGAATTGACGCTGACAAGAAGTAACGAAGCGACTTTGATGTTGTCGATCACTTCAAGTGATCCTGTTTTTATCGCATTCTGCCGGTGTTTTCTTTATTTTCTTCTTTCAACGGGTTCAGGAAGGGGACGGCAGACCATGCGGACACAGACGGTTGCGGTCGGGATTCTGGCGGGAATTCTGTGGTCAGCGGGATTGCGTGCCCAAGAGGTGCTGGGGCCAATGGGGGGTGTGGGCGGCGAGGCCCGCAGGGTTGAGCAGCAGGCCCTGACGCCGGTTGTGCCGTCCGTGACCCGTAAGTCGGAGGCCGCCCCGATTCCCGCGCCGCAGGCGCCGGCCGTCCCGGGCGGAAAGGACGACGGCCCGGCTTGGGTGATCCGGGCGATCACGCTGAAAGGCGACCTGTCCTTTGCCGAGAAAAGAGGCGTGAAGGGCGCGCTCGAGGCGGCGTTGGCGGGCGAGACCGCGCGCAGCCGGCAGGAGGTGCAGGAGGCGCTGCGCAAGGTGTTCAACGACTTCATCCGCGACGGCTATTATCTGGCGCGCGTCTCGCTGCCGCGCGATCCGTATGACGCGAAAGAGAAGACGCTGACCGTGCTGGTCGAGGAGGGCCTGTTCGGTCAGGTGCGGATCGGGTTCGCCGATGACCGCGAGGACGGCCGCTGGTTCAGCCGCGAGCAGATCGCCCGCCGTTTCAGGGACATCCGGCCCGGCGACACCTTCAACTACAAGACGCTCTACGACTGCCTGTACGACGCCAATGCGCACCCCGACCTGACGCTGGACACCAAGATCGCCGTGCGCAAGCCGTTGGAGGGCGAGGGGGACGCGCGCCGCGTGGTGCGCTACGCGGACATCGACCTGACGGTTAAGGAGAGCCTGCCGTTCCACGCGGTCTTTGACATCAACAACTACGCGATCGAGGCGATCGACGAGTGGCAGGCCTCGCTGACACTGCAGTACCTGAACCTGACCAAGGCGGACGATGTGCTGACCGTCAGCCCTTCCATGTCGCTGGACTCCTCGCTCATGTCGCTGGCGGGCAGCTACATGCGGCCGCACGACATCTGGAAGGGCGGGGCCACGACGGTCTACGCGGGCTGGTCCGAGCTCGACTGCGACGACGTCGTGCCGTTCATCGACCTCGAGGGCACCGGCTGGTTCGTGGGTCTGGTGCACTCCCACACGCTGGTGGAGGATGAGGACCGGTTGATTTCGCTTTCGGGTGGCATCGTCTACCGCTACATCGAGGACCAGTTCTCCGCGTTCAACACCTCGCTGCAGCAGCGCGACGTCTCGGTGCTGCCGCTGTCGCTCGCGCTCAGTTACTCCGCGCGGCGGGCCGATGCGTTCCGGGGCCGGAATTTCGCCACGCTCCAGGGCGTGTACAATCTCGCGGCCGGCGGCGGGAACGAGTTGGAGGACATGTGGGTCGATGCGGAAGACGACTACCTGATCGGCCGCCTGCAACTGGCCCGCCTGCAGCCGCTTTTCGGCACGCTCGACAACATGCAGCGCCAGGTCCACCAGTGGATCCTCTTTTTCAAGGCCGAGGGCCAATACGCCTCCTGCCCGCTGATCCCCGCCGAGAAACTCGCCTTGGGCGGGTTCAACACCGTGCGCGGATACCAGACCAAAGGGTACTTGGGCGACAACGGCCTCTACGGGACGGTCGAACTCCGCACGCCGATCCTGCTGGATATGGTCTCCCACACCCTCGGCCGCAAGCCGGGCTCCACCCCGCTCGACCGGTTGCAGTTCGTGGCCTTCACCGATTTCGGCTTCATCGAGTTCATCGACCCGCTGCCCGGCGTCGATGACAACGAAACCCTCCTGAGTGTGGGCGCGGGCGTGCGTCTCGCCGTGATGCGGTACAGCCAGTTGCGTTTCGACGTCGGCGTGCCGGTGGCATCGGCCTCCGGAGACGACGACTCTTCGGAATACTACCTGAGTTGGCAGCTTCAGTTTTAACGGATTTCATCAAGGACTCTCTGATCGCAAAGGACAAACCATGAATACACGACATACCATCCTGTTCGCAGGAAAACCGGTACGGCGCGTCTTGTCCGCGGTTGCGGCTTTCAGTGTCCTGATGACCAGTATGCCGGTGCACGCCTTGGATTGGGCGAACGCCACACCGGTCGCCGGAGGCATCACCGGCGGCACGGTCGGGAATGTGACCACCATCAATCAGGCCGAGCAGGCGGGCATCATCAACTGGACCGATTTCGACATAGCGGCCGGCGAGATCGCGAATTTCAGCCAGCCGGATGCCGCAGCGGTGACCCTAAACCGTATCACCTCGAGTATGGACGGCACGCAGATCGCGGGGCAGATCAATGCCAACGGCGGCGTGTGGGTGGTGGACCCCAACGGCGTCTTCATCCAGAACGGGGCCAGAATCAATGTCGGCGCGGCGTTCGTGGCCGCGACCATGGACATTTCCAATGAGGATTTTCTGGCCGGCAACATGAATTTTGATGGTACGGTCAGCGGCACCGGTCCGGTTCAGGTGGACAGCGGTGCGAGTATCGCCGCCGGGACCTTGGCGGCTCTGCTGGGCGGCGAAGTTTCGATGAACGGCGTGCTCACGACACCGCAGGCCGTGTTGGCGGCGGCGGGTGATTCGATCATAATCGACACGGTTAACGGCGGCACCATTTCCATCACGCTGGCAGGAGACGCGGCCAACGACATGCAGTTGGGCGGCACGTTCAGCGGTGACGTTACCGCAGCGGTGGAAGGTCAGGGTATTGCGCAAGATCTGGTCGGTGCGCTTGAAATCGCGGGTACTGCCGAACTTACGGCCTCGGGCGCGGTCACGCTTGATAATGCGGCGAATGATTTTCAGGACGGCGTGACGGCGCATGCAGGGCTCTCGCTGAAACTGGCCGACACAGACGACATCATCCTGACTGATGTGGACACGGTCAACGGCGCGATTACCGTGACGGCGGGGGGGCAGATCACGGCGACGGATGTGGCGGGCTTGACGGACAACGATGCGAACGACATTGTGCTGACGGGTGAAGGCATTGCGGTTGGAGTCATCTCGGCGGGCGCGGGCACGGCGGCGGATGTGGTGCTGGATGCGGGTACGGGCGCGATCACGGATCTGCAGGCGGATACCGTGACGGTGGGTGCACAGGGATTCGCGCAGAACGCTGGGCGCACGGTCAACGTTGTGGCGGATCAGCTGGGGATGACCGCGCAAGGCGATATCGGTGCCGCAGGGAATCCGCTGGATCTTACGGTCAAGACGGTGGCGGCGTCCTCGGCCAACGGAAGCGTTTACCTCTACGAAACCGACATGCTGACGGTCGGCACGGTCGGTACGGTTTCCGGGGTCACAGCCGGGCAAAACGCCAAGGTCGAGACGATCAACGGCACCTTGACGGTGGGACAGACTGTGACGGCCACAGCAGGGGATTTGCTGCTGGCGGCGAACGGTGCGGGCTCCGACGTGATCCTGAACGCGGCAGCCGGGGCGGCGGCGGACAACGTGACGGTTCTGGCGAGTGACGCCTTCCGGCAGAACGCGGATATCACGGCGGGCGGCACGATCGATGTGCGGACCACCGGTAACATTGTGATGGCACCGGACACCACGAGCGCGAGCGGCGGTTCGGCGGGTGACAACATCCGTTATTTTTCGTCAAACGGGGCTGTCACGATGGGGCATCTGAATGCGGGTGACGGTTTGGTGGCCGTGGACGCATCCCGCGGGATCGTAAGCGCAGGCGGCGCGGTGAATGTGACCGCGTCCGGGGCGCAGTTCAGTTCGCAGGGGGGGGACATCGGTGCCATACCCGGAATCGGCAACGGACCGGTGTTGACCGATGTGGATGTGCTGGCCGCGCACAGTTACGGGTCACAGAACTTCATTCAGGTTGCGGCCGGTGGCGATGTGACGGTCGGTACGGTGGGAACCCCGGATGATCCGGAAACGGCCGGTGTGGATGAGCGCGCCTTTGTGAACCGCGTCGGGCTGGATTCCTCGCTGACTGAAGTTTATCTCGATGCCAAGAGCGATCTGCAATCCGAGAGTGGTGACATCCGCCTGGCCACGGAGTGGGGGGCGATCACAGTGAGCGACGGACTCGCGGACGCGCAGTCCTCGGATATGGACGGGGTCGGCGTGCGGGCAGCGGGGAACATCTTGCTGGACGCATGGAGCATGAACGGCAATGTTGACGGGGACGTCACGCTTAACGCGGCGGTGGTTTCGGATGCCGGCTCTATCAGTGTGCTGGCCGCGCGGAACATCGCGCAGAACGTCTCGGGTTCGGCCAAGGGCGACCTCCTCGTCGTGTCCGGTGACGGCACGATCGACGTCGAGGCGGCAGACGGAGCCATCGTTATGGCGGACGGGACGCTGGGCCAAACGGACGGCGGCCATATCCGGTATGCGGCCTCGGGCGGAATCACGTTGGGCCTGTTGGACGCCCGGACCCGGGAGGCGCGGGATGTGGCGGAGG
>JAPXSY010000064.1:0-16906 GCA_033812795.1 Kiritimatiellia bacterium | reverse complement strand
GAGTTAACCTGCCGCGCGGCTCAGCCGCGAAAATGCCTCGAAATAAGTTTAGGACATGATTCCCGACAGCTTCGCTTCGGCGGGAAGAGATCCATGATTAACATGATGCTGTTCAATCCTGAAAATCCCGTCATCCTGTCAATTTATAGGCAAGGGGTTAGGAGTTAGCCTGCCGCGCGGCTCAGCCGCGAAAAACCTTGGAATACGTTTAGGACATGATTCCCGACAGCTTCGCTTCGGCGGGAAGAGATCCATGATTAACATGATGCTGTTCAATCCTGAAAATCCTGTCATCCTGTCAATTTATAGGCAAGGATTTAGCCTGCCGCGCGGCTCAGCCGCGAAAAACCTTGAATAAGTTTAGGACATGATTCCCGACAGCTTCGCTTCGGCGGGAAGAGATCCATGATTAACATGATGCTGTTCAATCCTGAAAATCCTGTCATCCTGTCAATTTATAGGCAAGGAGTTAGGAGTTTTTTCACTTCGTTTTTCGCTATTCGTTATTAACTATTCACTCTCTCTCGGCCAGAACAGCGGCCCCGCCGGAATAATCGAGCAGGAACAACGCCGCTTGACCGGGCCGATTTTGTTGACGTCGATGGGCACAAAACCCAGCTTGAACGCCGGGGAGTCGGGACGCAGCGCGTAATCGTCCTTGGCCGGATCGGCAAAGAGCGGGTCGGCATACACGGAATGTTTGTCGAACCCGCGCGCCTGCCAGTCGGCGAAGGACGTCCATCCCCCCCACCCCATACGCGGCTTTGCTGCGCCGACCTGATAAATCAAGTTGCTGTCGACCCGGACGACCTCCGGGGTCACGAGCTTGCCCGTGGAATACAAGACAGCGTCAGGGATGGTCCAGTAAAAGATGTTGCGCTCCAACACCTGACCGCGCGAGTTGTCGATATAGTTGGCGAGGAGCCCCTGCATCTGACGGCTGTCCACGAAAATGTTGTTCGTCACGCGGTTGTCCTTACCGCCCTGCAGCATGATTCCGCCGTGCGAATTCCGATAGGAAATGTTTCCGGTCACCTCGTATCCGCCAGCGAACGAATCCAGATAGATGCCCCACGACATAAAACGGGGCTTGTCGCCGGTTGAGGAATACCCGATCGTGTCGGCGACCAGATTGCCGCGGATGACGCTGCCGGAGCGGAAGTCGCGGTTCCCCTGGGTGACCTCGATCGCGCCAGTGTCGTACGTTTCCAGATTGGTGTTCTGAACCCGGTTGTACTCCACCACGTTGGTGCTTCCGGCGTTCTTCAGCGAAATGCCGTAGCGCGACGTGTCATGGATCGCATTGTGAGAGACCGTGTTCCCGGACGCCTGAGTCCCGTTCAAGACCACACCGCCATTATGCTTGTAGCCCTCGCCGCAGTGGTGGATATGGTTGTCGGTCACCGTATTGCCGGAACTGTTGAGGATCAGCACACCGCCACCGCCGCTGTGCGCGATCTCACACCCCTCGACGCGATTCCCGCGACCGCCTTTGATGCAGACCGCATACTTCCCAGTGTTACGGAACTCGCAATTTTCCACTACGCAGCCCTCCGCACTTCCGAGATACACCACCCCGTCACTGCCCATGCCGTACCCGGCGCTGCCATCACCCAACTCCCAATCCGTGCAGCGGAGGGTCAGCCCGAACAGGCGCAGGTGCGTCACCGGCGTCTTCCCGTTTGTTCCCTGAATGTCAAAAATCCGCTTCACAGCAGGCGCGATCACTTCGGTTTTTTCCGTGAAGCCCGGTTTGGGCATGTAACTTAGAACGCCGGTCTGCCGATTCAAATACCACTCGCCGGGGCTGTCGAGTTCCTCAAAGACATTTTCGACGTAGTAACGATCCCCCGCCGCCAGCGGTGCCAGACACTCCGGGCCTTGCAACTTGACGTCATGGGTTTCCGGATCATAGCTCTGGATCGAAACAATCTCCATGAACGCCCGGCACGAGCCGGACTGATAGATGTGGAGTTCAACGTCGGGTGCCAGCCAAGCGGGTCTGAAGACATCGGGCGGACACGAGATCAGGCTGGCCGACTTCTTGCCACTGAAACCGCTCACCGTCAACTGCTTCCCTTGCGAGGCGACGAAGTCAGACGCTCTGACCAAAACGAGATGACGTCCGGCGGCGACGGCTGACGGAGTCTCGTCTACGGGTTTCCAGGCCGGGTCGTCGCAGAACGCATAGGCCACCAAGTCCAGCCCTCCGCCTTTCACATTCCGCCAGCGCATGACATGCTTACCGGCCGTCAGGTTGACGGTCGCGGCGGCGCTCCACTTAAAGGTGCTCCACCCGCCCGTGTCGGGCAGGTTCCGCAGCGGGATCGGCGTGCCGTTGTCCACGATCAATTCGGTGCGCTCCGACATACCCGCCTTCATCGAGGGGTTGTTGTTCATCGCCGCGTAAAACATCCAGAAGGTGTAGTCGCCAGCGGCGGGAACCGTCATCTTGTACTCCATCCAGTCGCCGGCGTTATGGATACGTCCGACCACATTCCCCAACCCACTGCGGACGCCGTTGTACAGGAAGCCCCGCCGGTACGGATCGGCAGGATCGATGTTTGGAAAGCGTGCCCGGACCTGCCGCTCGTCGCTGACGAACAGCGACCGGAACGTCCACGTCCCTGCCTTGACCTCAGGCAACGCGAGCGACACTTGCCCGTTTTCCGCTGGCCGGAACCCGGTCAGCCGCCGGCCGCCGATCAGCTCGGGCGTTTCCCCCCGGTATGCGGCGTACGTGACCGGACACGACTCGGTTCCCGAGTCTTCAGCCCCGAACCGGAGCGGTTCGGTGACGTAGTAGCGGCCTCCGCGCAGCCGGACCGTCACCGGAGCCGGAAGCGGTCCGGACGCTTTCAGCGCACGGACGGCATCGCGCGCGCGGGTCACTGTGGCGAACGGCCCATCCGTTCCCATCCAGTTCGGCTTGGGCAAACTGCCGGACCAGGCATCGTTGCCCTTGGTTGAGACATAAAACGTGACGCCGTCCTTAGGCGCATCCGCCTGAAAGTCCCCACCCTTGTCAGACCGGCACCCCGCGAATAACAGAGCCCCTGCCATTCCGTAAACCATTTTTTTCTGAAACCGTTTCATCCAACATCCCTCGCTTTTTCTGATAACTTAATGATTTCAGTATACGGGAAGAGGACACAAAGAATCAAGGGCACTCGTGTGCATGAATGTAATCGGTTCGTGACAGGGGAGTGCGAAGATCATGCGTTTCTGATGAAAAAGGAAGCAGAGATTTGGAGTCGGGCGTCCTCGCCCGTAACAGCGTGTCTTGCGGTTTCTGTTTTATCCGCAGATTGCGCAGGTTTTCCCTTTTTTGTTTTTGACCGCAGGGGGGAGGGACGAGCGTCTGTTCGTCCGCGGGCAAGTAGACGCTTGCCCCTCCCGGTGCTCCGCGAGGAAAACGTATCACCTATTACCCATTACTTCTTACTTCTGCCCCCGCCTGTTAGTTGACTAAAAATTAAAAAAGGTTGATTCCTGTATTGACTTTATTGGTTTTTCGGTTCACATTAAGCATGTTCAATGTGGCGTATGGAGCGTGACGGAAGTGTTTGTGGTCTTTCACTCAAGGAGGTGTTCCATGAAACAAAAGGCATGTGTTCACAGAATGAAAGGGACATTCGTCAGGGTCGGTCTTGTGGTGTCGGCGGTCGGGCTGTTTCAGGCTGGGGCCTTTGGGGCTTCCGGAAACAAGTCGGCGGGCAGCTCGGTTCTTTCGCTCCCGAATAGCGGGGTGCCAACCGAGAACGAAGGAGGGACGGCGGATCTTAACGCCGCTGACCGCGAAGCCCGGAAGAAGATGGACGCGATCCAGGAAAAGTACAAAGAGCAGCTGCTGAAAGACGGGCTGCCCCTGCCCGACAACTTGGATATCAAGGGTGACCTTCCCCAGAGCGTCATGGACATCATTGACAAGCTCAAGGACGAGCCCTGCGAAATGATGAATGAGATTAAGTTTCACCTAGACGAGAAGCAGCCGAGGAGTATCGCGCAAATCGCGGGAGAAGCGGCTGGAATCTTCATTGTTCCAGATCATGCCGACGCGCTCGAGAAAATTGCGGAACTTTTCGCGAAGAATCTGGTGCCAGTCGCAAACATCTACGGCAAGTTCGGTGATGCGAAGGATATTGTCGAACTGCTCGACGAGGAGTGGATGGCCAACAAACTGCATGAGCAGCATGTGGCGGCGGTCGAGGCCTACCGCGCCAGCAAAAACTGGGACATAGACAAGCTGAACCAGAACGTCCAGTCGCTTGACGCGGAGTGTGCCGCAAAGATAGCAGAGATCGAGAAGCTCGAACGAGAGCTGCGCCAGAAGCTGATGCGGGAATACCCGACAGACCAAGAGATCCGTGTCTTCGGCCCGCCGGTTGTCGGAAATCTCCCTAACAACGCGCTCATCTGGCAGCGGTATGCGGAGAAAATCGCTCCGATCCAGCGGCAATACGAAGCGGAGATCCGGACCAAGCTGAGGGAGGTCGCTGGCATCGAGATGAAGAAGAACGCTCTCGAAAAATTCCGCAAGCCGCTCATCGAGAAGCCCTGCGAGCAGTGTATCGCGGAGGCGAAGAAAAAGAAAATCAGGACGTCAGGAGGCGGGAACTGCACCAACACTGGAGCACCTCTGTTGCCTCCTCCAATAGGCGAGGAAAACAACAACGGCGCAGCTTCGGGCAAGCCGGTGAATCTGAAGGCGTTCCGATAGGATCAGTGTCGGGAACAAGGCGGGGAGAGCGGCCCTCCCCCTGTTCCTGTAGTCCTTGAAAGTTGAACGTTATTCGATCCCGATTCCGATACCGATAGCGCCCAAAACCTCTTGCCTATAAATTGACAGGATGACAGGATTTTCAGGATTGAACAACATCATGTTAATCATGGATTTCTTCCCGCCGAAGCGAAGCTGTCGGAAATCATGTCCTAAACTTATTCAAGGTTTTTCGCGGCTGAGCCGCGCGGCGGGCTAAATCCTTGCCTATAAAATTGACAGGATGACAGGATTTTCAGGATTGAACAACATCATGTTAATCATGGATTTCTTCCCGCCGAAGCGAAGCTGTCGGGAATCATGTCCTAAACGTATTTCAAGGCATTTTCGCGGCGAAGCCGCGCGGCAGGCTAAATCCTCCCTCCTAACTTCTCCCTCGGGGGCGAATTCAACGTCGTTGAATCGCGCCCGCCACGCTTCCGCCTTGTTCAAATCCGCTCGTGGGTTATCATGCATGATATTTGACTTGATCTTTCTGGAGAGAACCGATGAAAACCCTCCAACTCAGCTCCAAAGGCTGGCACGAGGGCAAGCACGACCCCTGGCCCTACATCGGCTTCCTGCTCTTCATCATCAAGAAAGCCTATGATGAGCTTGAAGAACGCGCCGGTCGGATCGCCGCACAACGCGGCGAAAAAACCGAACTCGTTGAGCAAACGATTCAGTCGTTCTTGACGGATTTCAGTGTCGCGGACGTTGAGCGTCTCTGCCCAAGTGTCAGCCGCGACATGATCCGTCATCTGTTGCGGAAACTTAAAGATCGCGGCCTTGTCGAATGCGTCGGACGCGGTCCTGGCGCCAAATGGCGTAAAAAGGGTAACACCCCTTAAAGAGGGGAAAAGAAGAGGTAATAACGCATTCGGTCAGCGCGGATGTTTAAGATCACGAACTGTGATCTTAAAGGGGGGAACGGGAAGTTGAAGTCGCAACTTGCGACTTCAAGTTTCCAATAGCCAAGCTAAAAACAAAACTTGCGATGCCGCCGTTGACAGTGCTACGCCAATGGCGTACACTCATTGCATGGTAATTGTGGAGACCAGTGTGTTCACTCGCCGTATCGGAAACTGCATGTCCGACGAGGAATATCGGGCGTTGCAGATGTTTCTTGTCGGGAATCCCGGTGCAGGAAGTGTTATTCCGGGCGGCGGAGGCCTGAGGAAATTGCGCTGGTCAAGTTCAGGAAAGGGAAAACGCGGCGGAACGCGCATCATCTACTACTGGTAGGTTCCAGAAACGCTGTTCATGCTGTTCCCATATCGTAAGAACGAGACAGAGGACTTAACAACGGATCAGGTACGACAGCTTAAAGCGGTCGTCGAGGAGTGGCTTCATGAAGAAAAATGATTTTAACGAGTTGCTCGCTAGCGTCAAAGAGGCGGGGAGCATCAAGAGAGGCGAAAAACCTGCAAGCCGCCGTTTTGAGTTTTCGCCGCCCGACATAAAAAAGGTGCGGCGGTCGTTGAACGTCACTCAGGAAGTGTTCTCGCGCATGATTGGTGTGAGTGTTGATACCCTTCAGAACTGGGAGCAGGGCCGGCGAGAGCCGGAAGGTCCCGCGCGGGCACTCCTCACCGTGGCCGCAAAGAATCCGCAAGCCGTACTTTCAGCCCTTCACGAATAAGCGCACAATTGAAGGTTCAACGCTCAAAAAGCGGCGTCGCGCGGAATACCGCTTGCCGCCGCACTCCAAATTTTTTCGCCTGCCTTGCGGAGCATCGGGATCGGTGCCCATCGTCGCAAGCTCAATAAAGCTCGAAAGTGCTAGTATCGTAGTCGTAATTCGGATCTTCGCAAGGGTATGCGTAAAAGACTCTGAACCGACCCCCTAATTCTTTTTTCAGTTCACGAGCCAGTTCTATCCCCGTCCCGTTCCAGCGATCCCAATCAAAACCAGGATCGTCGCACTTGCATTCAAACTCAACGGCCCATTTGCCCAGTTTTTCATCAAGACCTGAAGAAACGCCGTACTCATCAGGAAAGCCAGTGACGAAATCGGCGATATTACTGGAATGGATCACGCCATTGATCGACTCTTTAAGCCACGCATAAGGCGCGTTCCCAAAGTCCGCTCCAATATAGATGATCGGTTTCAAGCGTCCCCCTCTCCACAGAAGTAAACTTACACCGAAGGTTTTGCTGTGTCAACTGTTCGGTTTTCTGGGTTTCAGGTTCACCTGCGGATATTTTGCATTTGTTCTGACTCCGCAGAAGGCTGGGAACTTGAAGTCGCAAATTGCGACTTCAAGTTCCCACGGAGGTAAGAAGTAAGATTGTCACGCCCTTTCAGGGCTCATATCGTTTTCTTTGCCCGGATCTCAGGGCGTTGCCCTGATCTGGTATGTAGCGCCCTTTCGGGGCTGTGACAGCCGCGCCGCGTGCGGATTCGCATCATTCGCGTTTGAAAAAGCAGAGCCATGCCTTTCCGTGTGTTCCGTGATTTAAACAATCGATCCCGATAGCGATCCCGATTTTGCCTTATCTATAACTTGATCATTTTGTCACACGAAGACCGTATGCAAAGGTAGGCGGTTTTCCCGTAAACCGCCGCCGGGCCATGCGGACGCCTCGGGGAGGCGTCCCTACCAACCTAACGAAAGAACTTCGCCGTTCGACGTTCCCGTTATCCCTTCGTTTTCGCCCGGAGTGGAGCCCCGGCTTGAATGTCCGGCCTAGACTCGCGCGTAAAACTTTAACTCGCGCCGCCGAAAAACCCGTCCTCAATCCAGATGGGCCGGTACCCCCGGTCCAGAACAAAACGGAAAGCCGCCGCGTAGCGCTCGTAGAGGTCTGGAACGAAGTTCTTGTAGAATGGCCACCAAAACTGCTCATGCCCGGCGATATTGAGCAAATGGTTTTTGGCAGGATTCTCAATGTGCTTGAGGAGGCCGGGAACGGTCTTGTCCACCGGAATCCACTCGCGCGTGCCGGTTCCGGAACTGTAGAAGATCAGGCCGCTCTCGAAATGCATCCACCCCTGCTGGTAGTACAGATACTCGAGGACCGGGTCCGGCAGGTGATAATCGCAGATCTTCTTTTCCTTCGCGTCAGGCTTGCGGCCCCTTGTCGGGAGCATCTTGACCCCGCGGTCGGCCAGAACTTTATAACAGTCCGGCGGGACATCCGCCCAGTGGATCTGCAGGCCGGCCGTGTAGGCCGAGCCCGCGATCCGCTTCAGCTCCCCGGCGACCAGATCGAAATCCGCGGCCAGTTTTTCGGGCGTCGCGTTCAGGTAAGGGATGTCCGGGAACTCGTTCTCGGAATGAAACGCCAGCCGGAGCCAGTGCGCGTTGTCCTCGAATTCGGACTTGTAGGTGTCCGGGAACATGGAGAGGCTGAAGTCGCGCTCCGGCGTCGTGTTGAAGCAGTTCAGGTTGATCTTGACGCCGAAGTTCCGGTTCAGGTCGCGGAGTTTCCCAAGGTAGAAGCAATCGAAGATGCTCTTGTACCGCTGGCGGTTGATGTCCCGGAAAAAGAAGCTGTGGTCGTCAATGTAGCAGCGGAAACGCGGCGTGGAGTTTTTCACCCACACAGGCCGGGTGCGGATAACTCGGCGTTCCCCGCCGATCCGGGCCCGGGCCCGGATATCCGTCACCCGGTCCCGGAGCAGTGCGGTGCCGCGGAAGGCACCGTTCTGGAGCGTCACGGGAATGGTCCGGCCGTCCGTGGTGCAGAGTTCGGGCGTCACACCCGATGGAACCACACCCGACACCTCGACTTTCAGCATGCGCGTCCCGTCCGCTCCGGTTTCAAACCCCAAGACAGGCGTGCCGCTCTGTTCGTGAATGATGCCGCCGTCAAACGGCGCGGTGAAACAAAAATCTTTTGACGAGGACGGCTCGATGGGCTCCGTCCACCAGCCCGACAGACAGGCCGACCGGCAACCGTTTTCTAACACGCTGGCCGCTGCGCCAACCGCCAGAGTCCCAAGAAATTCCCGCCGCGATGTTTTTTTTAATCGGTGTTTCATAAGTCTCCCCCGGGGGGTGATGCAGGAGGCGATAGAAACGGGGTCGATCCGTCAGCGCATGTAAATTATGAGGCCGGCGATGTTACGGAAGTGCGCCGTCACAACACCGTTCGCGTCGCATACGAAATCCGCCGCCCTGTCGGCACCGAGATTCTTCGCCCGCCACGCCATCCCCGTGAACGAGGCTCCCGCGCCGATCTTCGCGACAACGGCGCTGCCGCCCGACGGGACAGGATCATCGCGCTCGCGCCCGAAGTCGGCAACCACCTGCGTGGCCGTGAGGTCCGCGAACGTGAGGCCGTCCGTCGCTTCCGCATCGACATCGAGCGTCAAGATGCCGAACGACCCTGCGAGCGTACCCACGCCGGAGAAACGGCTGGCGGCATCTGTCGTGCCCGCAACACACTTGACTGTACCTTCAGCGACCTCGAAGCCGCCACCGTTCGCGATCTTCACCGTGGATGACGCCAATTCCGAATAGACGGGCAAGTTGTCCACCATCGACACGGTCAGGTCGTTCGTGAAGACGAGCGTGCCCGCCCCGGCTTTCGTGAAGCGCCCCGTACCGCGTAGCGGAATCGCAAGGGTATGGGTGACACCCGCCGCCGTGATAAGCTCACCGCCGCCCGCATCGGCGCGGAAACAGGTTATCGCGGGGTTCACCACCGTCGAGATGCCGCCATTCAGCGTGAACTGCGCGTAACCGCCGTCAAACGCGACCGCTGCCGCAGTGCTGCCGTTCTGCGCGAGGAAGCGGTGCACCTTTATACCCCCGCCGTTCGCGAGCACCAAGTCGCCCTTGGCGTTACCCCCCAGGTAGAGGTTCTGCGGAGTGCCCACCTCGATGCAACCGCCGTCCTCCACGCGCACGTCAAGGTTGTGGTCGAAGTACACACCACCCGCCTGCGTGCTGGTAACGCGGCGCATCAGGCCGCCCTGACCGATCCGGATCATCGGCGCCATGCCGCTGGCACTCGGAGCCCTGAACATCCAAGTGATGTCCAGCGTGCTGTTCGTGATCGCGAGCGTTGTCTGCGGCGTGTCGGTGTTGCCGCTCTGCTTATTATAGCCGATGTAAAGTCCGTTCGCCGTGAGATGCGCGTTATCAAGGATCAGCTTCGCGGCGGGACACCCCTGCTTGATCAGCACATCCACCAGCATGTGGTAACCGTTGCCACTGCCCACAACATAGGTGACATCCTTCAGATAAAGTTCCGGTGCGACCGTGGTGTTCCAGACACTGCCGCCGAGGGAGCAGTGATGTTCCTGCTTCACGGTGGAGACGTCCTTGCCCTGCCCCTGGACGAGCACCTTGCCGTCCAGCACCGAGAACTGTCCCACGCCGTTCCAATTTGTGACCTCACCGTTCGACGGCGCGAACGTGCCGTACACATCCTGGTTGCCACTGCGCCCCTCCGCGCCGCGCACGGAAAGGAAAGTGGTGCCGCTGGGCGCGTTGAGCGTGAGCGTGCCCGTGCCCGTTTTCACGATACCGCCGCCGACCGTGTCTGCGTAACTGACTTTCAGGTCGTCAAACGTGAGGTCACCCACGATGTCCAGCACCGCGCAGTATTCACCCGCGATGCGTAGCGGACGCGTAAGGGACGTCGCCTCGCCCGCATAGCGGAAGGTACAGTTGCTGATCGTGATCGCTGACGCATTGGCGGAGTGCGCGCCGAGCGCCGCCGCCGAAGTAAACGCCGTCACGCCGCGGTTGAGCCTCCAGTCGCCGGACATCGTGACGGTGTTTGTGCCGACCAGCGTGAGCGTACCGGGACCGTCCTTTACCAGAGTCGAGGAGTTACGCACGGGCGCGGATACCGTGAGCGAACCGCCCTCAACCACAGAGACGCCATCCGCCACATAGAGCGCATCGCCGCCCGAGAGCGTGACCGGGACCGCCGTCTGCACGGCGAGCGACCCCACCGCACCCGCAGCGTCCATCGTGATCGCAGCGTCCGACTCCACCGTCGCCACATCATTATGCGTGGGCACGCCTGCGGGCGTCCAGTTGCCGGAGAGGCCCCAAACACCCGTGCCGGCATTCCAAGTGTACGCGCCGGAGGTCGCCGTTGCCACCGTCACGAACAGGGTCCGGCTGTCCACGCTCTGCGTGAACGTATAGCTTTTGCCCTTCTCGGGATTGCCCACCACGATCTGCGCGAACTGATCCGCCGTGAGCGCCGTGTCGAGCGCAAGGATCGTGTGCGCATTGCCGAGCGTGTAGTCTGGCGGCACGTCGATTTCCAGAGTTCCGGTGAAGGTGATCGAGTCGGCCGCGATGGACGCCGAGGCATCCAAAAGCGCGAGGCGCGCGCCTTCGGCGATCTCCAGCGCGTTGCCGAAGCGCGAGGCGCCGTTCGCGAATGCGAGTGTGCCCTGCGTGAGGACGGTCCGCGGGTGGGAGGAGTCGCGCATCACCGTGAACGTACCGAGACCCGTCTTTGTGAAAGTTGCGGAAGTGGCGCCGCCCGCCGCCGTGAAATTTTGGTCGAGTGTCACATCGAAGTGCTTCGAGTCGAGCGTGAAACCGCGCGCGCCGAGCGTCGCCACACAGCCGCTCATGAACGGGACCGGCGGCTTGGAGGTACCGGAGACGGCGAGCGTGCCGCCATCCGCCGTAAATGTCATGGTCTGCGAACCGTCCGTCGGCGAGCCGCCGTACACGGCGCGCACAGCGAGCAGCGCGTTGGAAGAGAGCGAGACGGAGGTGTTGCCCGCCACCGCGCTCTTGTTCGTGAGGGCCGATCCCGTGCCGCCGAGCAGCTGCGCGTTGCCGGAGAGGATCAGTTCCCCGCGCGAGGTGCCGCCCATCGTCATTTCGATCGAGGACAGATTGCCAAGCGTAACCACGGCATCGTCCGTCGCCTCAAAGCGGGCATAGGCGTCATCCGTGTTGGGTGCCAGGCACATCCAGTTGCCGATGACGGGACTCACGGAAAGCGTGGCGCGGTCCTTGAGCGTCACGTAGGCGCGCGCCTGTTTCGCGTTCCCCATGTAAAGCACACCGCCGCAGACAACCGCGGCGTCGTCCTGCGCCACGAGATGCCCCACGGCATTCGAGGACGCGCCTATATAGAAGCTAGACGCACCGTCGAAAAGACCGTGGCCCGTCACCGTCACCATACCGGTGGAGCACTGCGTGTTACCGAAATAGACGGTATTATGCGAATAGAAGGATGCGTTTTCACGGATGTCGACACGCCCCTCGTTGCGCGCGTTCACAACGCTCGTATTGCCCGCACCGAGCATGACGCCGTTCGTGACCTCCATACGCGCCGTGCAGGTGAGGTCCAGCAATCCGACCGACAGACCGGCGGACCGGTTCCCGAGGTAAAGCCCGCCCCGCGAAACGACCACTGCGTCATTCGTGACATGCAGCCAGGTGCGTCCGGCGTTTGAATTGCCATCCTTGAGATAGATGCCGTTAAGCGAGTGGCGTCCACCCAAAAACGTGGTGTGCGTGACGGCATTCGCGCGCTGCTGGATTTCGGCAGAGCCGCTGAGCGTCGCTTCCGGATGGATGGTGAAGTGCACCTCGCCGCCGTTTGAACCGAGGTAGAGCGCCTTGGCTATGTCGAGCGTTCCGCTCCAGAGATCGAATTCCTGCTTCGTCGCACCCGTCGATTTCCAAGTGAAGAGGGCGTCGTCAAAGCGCCAGACGCGGGCTGTGTTCGGCACCGTAGAGAGGCCTTCGAAATTAAAGATGTGTGTGCCCGTGAAATTCTGGGAGAACGGCACACCCCACCAGGTGTTGGTGGCTCTCAAGCCCTTCTTTTCCCAGTAGGTGCCGCGCGTGTCGAGCGTGAGCGTGTGCGTACCATTGCCCGTGCCGAGAAAGACCGTGCCGGAGTTCTCGACGAGACCCTCCGGCGGCACCTTGATCGTCACGTCGTTCGCCTGAAAGCTGATGCAACCGTATTTTCCGTCGATGCCGTTTGCCGGCAACTCGCCATCCCAGTTTGCGGCATCATTGTAAAAGCCCTCCGTCACGGAGTCACGCCACATCACGCGGTGAGCCGGGTCCAGACCCGCGAGAGCCGCAGAACATATCATGCACACGCATGCGAAAACCATCGTCTTCTTCATGTCCAGTTCCTTTCTTACTTTTCTTACTTCGAGCGCTTACGTGCTTACTATTGTACGCGTCTTTGTGCCCACCGTCAACGCTGGCGCCATTTTATTCTTACTTCAAAGTCAAATTCCCGTCCTCTGAAATCCGATGACGTCGGTTGAAATCGATACCGCCCCAAACTCATCGTATCCGTGCGGCGATACGCTCATAAGCGCACGAACCGATTACCAAAGCGGCCTTGACCTTGCGCCAGAAGGGTGTTACCATTTTTACAAATGGGTAATACCGTTCGGAGGAGGCCATGATAACGGTCACGCTTAAGATGCCTCAGTCGCTTGTGAACAAGCTGGGCGTCATCGCTGAGAAGCACCAGACGTCGCGCTCGGAACTGATCCGAGCAGCCGTGCTAAAGTATATCGATGCAGACCAGTCAAAGGTTGCTGAACCGTCAGCCTACGATTGTGTCAGGGAGTTTTCCGGCACTGTAGAAGGGCCGTGCGACCTGTCGTCTCACGCCCGCCACATGGAAGGATACGGGAAATGAGGCCGCCGGTCATCATCGATGCCGGTCCCCTCGTGGCGCTCATCAATGCCCGCGACACTTATCATGCGTGGACCGTAGAACAGCTCAAGCAGGCATCGGGGCCGCTGCTCACCTGCGAGGCCGCGCTTTCTGAAGCCATCTTTCTTCTGCGCACAACATCCGGGGGTGTCTCGCAAATAGGAGGGATGCTGAGATCCGGCGGACTCAAGTGCGACTTCTGCCTGAACAACGAAATCGTGCCCGTGTGTGACCTCCTTCGGAAGTATGCCGACGTCCCCATGTCGCTGGCGGATGCCTGCCTCGTCAGAATGTCGGAGCTTTTTCCGAAGCATCGGGTTATGTCCCTTGACAGCGATTTCCACGTCTACCGCCGTAACCGGCGGCAGGTGATTCCACTTCTGACGCCGGAGTAACGAAGTAAACGTACTTCGGGCAGACGTTTCTGTTGATGGTAATGGACGGGCGCACTGCGGCTTAACCCTGAACGAACCGGAGATTACCCCTGTCGGAATCGGTGCGCCCGTGGCGCCGGCATTGCCGCGACAAGCGGTTTTTGTTAAGGTGCGGCTCGAATGGATAAGGAGTCTTATGTCTCTCTCATTTTGCGGCACGCTTTTGGATCCGGTCCAGAATACGGCATACGGAGCGCGCCTGACCGTCTCCGACACGGGCGTGATCGACACCATCACACCCGAGCCTGATCCGGACCCGGGGTTCATCATGCCCGGACTGGTGGACGCCCACGTGCATCTTGAAAGCTCGATGCTCACCCCAGCCGCCTTTGCGCGGGTCGCAGTGCGTCACGGCACCCTTGCCGCTGTGGTCGATCCGCACGAGATCGCCAATGTGCTGGGTGAGGCGGGAGTGGAACTCATGCTGCGCCTGACGAAACAGACGCCCTTTGTTTTTGGTTTCGGCGTACCCTCCTGCGTACCGGCCACACCCTTTGAAACCGCGGGCGCGACACTGGATTCCGATGCCGTCACGCGGTTGCTCGGTCTGCCGGGCATCACCCATCTCTCGGAAATGATGAATGTGCCGGGTGTGCTCAACGAGGATCCTGAGGTGCGCGCCAAATTGGATGCGGCCCGGGCCCGAGGCCTGCCGATCGACGGGCATGCGCCGGGGCTCACCGGCGAGGCGATGCGGACTTACGCCAACGCCGGCATCACCACGGACCACGAGAGCCTCTCTTTTGACGAAGCCCGGGAGAAGATCCGGGGCGGTATCCAACTTCAGATCCGCTACGGTTCCGCAACGCACCTTTTCGAACCGTTTCTGCCGCTCCTGACCCGCCATCCCGAACACTGCATGTTTTGCAGTGACGACAAGCATCCCGATGATCTGCTTCACGACCACATCAACACGATCGCGGCCAAGGCCTATACGAGAGGCATTCCGCTTCAGGCCATCCTGCAGGCGGCGTGCGTCAATCCGGTCCGGCACTATGGCCTGCCGCTCGGCTTGCTGCAACCGGGCCACACCGCCGATTTCATCATTGTGGATGACCTGAACACCTTTAAGCCCCGCGAAGTCTGGCTGCGGGGACGTTGCGTCGCCCGCGACGGCGTGTCGTTCCTGCCGAATGGTGAACCTGAGATCGCAAACCGTTTCGCCGCCTCCTTCGTTTCGGTTCCGGACCTGAGTTTCCCGCAACCGACCGGTCGGCGCGTGCGCGTGATCGGTGTGCGCGACGGTGAACTCGTGACCGACCTTCTGCAACTGGATCCTTTGCTCAACGCCGGCAAGGTGGTCTGCGATCCTGAGCGCGATCTGCTCAAGCTTGTGGTGTGCAACCGTTACGCGCCGGCGCGTCCTGCCGTGGGCCTGGTCCGGGGGTTTGGTCTGCAGCGGGGCGCGCTCGCCTCCAGCGTGGCCCACGACTCGCATCATCTCATCGCCGTGGGGGCCACAGACGCCGCGCTGGTCACGGCCCTCAACGAGGTGATCCACCGTCAGGGCGGTCTGGCCGTGGCCGATGACAACAGCAGAGTGCTCGCTGCCTTCTCCCTGCCTCTGGCCGGACTCATGTCCACAGACGACGCGGAAACCGTGGCGCGCTCCTATTCGGACTGTGACCGGCTCGCCAAGTTGCTCGGCACACGCCTGACCGCGCCGTTCATGACCCTGTCGTTTCTGGCCCTGCCGGTGATCCCCAAGCTCAAGCTAACCGACAAGGGGTTGTTTGACGGCGAAGCCCTCACGCATGTGCCGCTGTTCGTCTGAACCGAAAGCCGTTCAGGCGAACGGGCTCTCCTTCTTGACCAGCGACAGGATCCGCATGGTTTCGATCGCGACGTCCAGCGGCACGGGGTAGGGCTTGTTCTCCCGGATGGCCTGGTAGACATACTTCCAGATCAGCGACATGCCGCACTCCGCCTTGGGCTTGACAGGTACCGACGTCTCCAACCACTGCAGCGTCTCCGCTGTGCCGAAACTGCCTAACGGCGGCGTGCGCACGCTCGACCGGCGCCGGGCAAGCTTCTGTTTGGGATCCAGATAGCGCAAGGTGCCTTGTTCGGCATCGGGATAAAGGGTGAACGCCCCTTTTGTGCCGGTCACAATGAATTGCGGCATCTCGCCGATCCGCCCGCCGGACACTTCGAGGTCCACGGTCAGACCGGCCATGTTGCGCAGGATGATCCGCACATAATCCTCGGCATCGCCGACCGAAGCGACCCGCTTGAAATCGGACCACACCTTGATCGGCGGCGTCCTCAACAATTCCAGCGCCTGATCGAGAAACGCCGTGCCCCACGCGAGGGCCGCCCCGCCGCCGCAACGCTTCACCGTCTGCCAATCGTCACGGCGTTCGTACACGCCCCGTCGGATCTTGATGTCGTAGAGTTCGCCGAGCACGCCGGATTCGATCACCTCGCGCACCTGCATGAACGCCGGCTCAAACCGGTAGTTGTGGCGCACGAGGAGCCGGTTCGACGCCTTGATCGCCGCGGCGCGCAACACCAGCGCCTCATCGTAATCGCGGCAGAACGGACGCTCCATGTTCACCCACTTGTCAGTCTTCAGGGCCTGCATCCCATGCGCGGCATGCTCGTCGGATCGTGTGGCGATATCCACCAGCTCCACATCGGGATCAGCCAGCAGATCTTCATAACGCCGGTAGGTACGGCACTCGGGGATGCGTTCCACCGCCAGATCGCGCCGCTCTTTGACCGGATCGCAGACCGCGATGATTTTGAACAATTCCGGGTATTGCTCCAATTCGGGGACATGCATCTCCAAACCGGCCCGCCCCAGCCCGACAAGCCCGACCCGGATCGGGGGACGTGTTGTGCGAATCATACTTACTCCTCTCGCTAAGCGCATTACCGATCGAATACGGTAACCCGCTTTCCATATGGTCTTTTATCATAGCGATTTCCAGCCCGTCCGTCAAACAGCGTATCGATTCGTGTCGTGTAGTTTTCAAAAGCGGAATTTGTGTAGCGAGCAAAAGCGGAAAATCCAGAGCGTGGGAAAATAGCAGGAGAGAAGATCATTCAATGAGGACGGTTGGAGAACAAGACGATTGGGAGCTTG
>JAPXSY010000063.1:0-16989 GCA_033812795.1 Kiritimatiellia bacterium | reverse complement strand
GTCGTAGGCTGTCCGCGGTTTCCTGTCCGGTCTCGAGGAGCAGCCCGATACCGTGCTTGGCGGCTGCATCCGCAAGCAGGGTCAGGCGCTCACGGATGCACTGCGTGGCCGCCCCCTCCTCCTCTTCGATAAAGCCGGCATGCAGGGTAAGAAACGGGGCGCCGAGTTCAACAGTCAGCTCGACCGAGCGCAACACCATCTCGCGGCTGCGCGGCCAGTGCTCGTCCGGCACGATCCCGCCCGTCGCCCGGATGCTCTCCAACGAGGTGTAGTCCTCATGGAAAAATCCGATCGTCGCGGCACTCACCGTCCACGCATGACGTCGGACCGCAGCCAGATAATCGACGCCGCTCTCTGCAAAAGCAGGCTTGAGCGCCAGATTCACTTGGCGCAGACCGAGCGTCTCCATGGCGCGCGCCACGCCGTCAGGATCGCATCGCAGCGACCATGAACAGACCGACAGCGGCCAGCCGCATACGGTATCAGGTTGGTTTTTAAGTTCGTTCATCGTCAACATTTCTCCTGTAATCGGTTCGTGACAAGGGGCATGCGGGTTGAGTGCGTGTTTTGTGTGTACGCAGTCGGGAGTGCGGGCGTCCCCGCCCGCAGAACTGGACGCGCACAATTTGGAGTCACGTTGTTGCGGGCGGGGACGCCCGCGCTCCCGACTCTCTGCTTCACTTTTCATAAGAAACGCATGATCTTCGCGCACCGCTGTCATCAACCGATTACCTCCTCCTTGATTTCAACGGCTTGCCTTGTTGTCAGCGATTCGCGTTCGGCTTCCAGCAGGCGGAGCGTCGTCAGCGCGTCATGCGGCGAGATCACGGACGGCACGCGCTCGCCTCGAATGCGGTTCACGAAATGCCGGATCTGGTGCTCGTAGCCGTCGCCGGCTTCAACCGGCGGCGAGAAGGGGTCTTCCGACACCGGATAGACCATGAACGCCGGCGATTTTTTGCTGTCGAAACAGATGACGGCCTGCTCCATCACCAGCGTGAACGCCATCTGAAAGCCGTGCGACGGCGTCATCGCCCAGCCGCCTTCGGCCGTGACGAGCGTGCCGTCGGCGTAACGGTAGGCGGTGAGGATGTGGTTCGCATCGCCCGACGCAAGATCGCCATGACTGATGATCGATTCCGGCAGACCGAAGAGATGCTGCACGAAGTCCGTGTCATGGCTGTGCAGGTCAAAGAGCATGCCGCCGCTCCGCGCGGTGTCCGCAAACCAGTGGCCGCGCCGGGTGTGTGCCGTGGCGGAGAAGCGCCTGAAGGCCGCCGAGATGACGCGACCGTATGTCCCGTCCGCGACGATCTCCTTGGTCTTGGCGTACTCCGGCCAGAAGCGGATGCAGTGCCCGATTTGCAGGTAGCGGTCCGCGCGCGCGGCGGCGTCCACCATGCGTTGCCCTTCCGTACTGGAGAGTGCCATCGGCTTTTCGCAGAGCACATGCACACCGGCTTCCAGCGCGCGCACCGACACATCGGCATGCAGGTAGGTGGGCACCGTGATCGAGACCGCGTCGAGCCGTTCACGCGCAAACAACTCGGCGGGATCGGAGTAAATCGCGACATCGGAGAGGTCCACGCTCTCGGAAGCGCCCGCGATGTTGCCGCGCAGTCCGCCGCCGTCCTTCAGGGCCGCCGCATCAGGGTCGCACACCGCCGCGATCCGCACATCCGGCAGGGCGCGCCAGCAACGGTCGTGCATGCGCCCCATAAAGCCGAATCCAATGATGCCGACACGGATCATGACGACGCGCCTTCCGTCAACGCTTGACCGGCGAAGAACCGATCCATGATCGTACTGTATTCGGCGTCTGAGTAGTTGTTTTCTTCGATCGTCACCCAGCCGTTGTAACGAACCTCGTCGATGACATCCCGCACCGATTTCCAGTTCACGCTTCCGCGACCTAGCCCGACAAACTCGCCATCGTTCTTCATGCTGCGGTTGATGCGGAAGTCCTTAATGTGCAGTTTCACGATCAGGCTACCCATCGCCCGCAACCAGTTTTCGGTCGCGGTGTACCGGACATGGTTGCCGAGATCGACATACGCTTTGACCCAAGGCGAGTCAAACGACTTCACGAACGCGGCGGCGAATTCCGGTGTCACCCAAAGGTTGTTCCACACATTTTCAAGCGCGATGATCACGCCTTCCCGCGCGGTGACCGGAATCAGCTTGGTGACCGCCTCGCGGGTCAGGTCGGTGGAGCGGTTCTGCACATCAATGTAGGCGGCAAACGGCGCGTTGTCGCCCCTCACCACCGTGCGGACATGTAGCGTCTGCGGGTCAAAGTCGATGCTGAACTGCGAAGGCTTCGGCATGGTCATCCCGCCCACGCGGCATGGCACCAGCAGCATCGTGCTCGCGCCGTATGCGGCGGTGACCCGTATGCGCTCGACCATAACATCAAAGGAGCGCTTGCGCGCGTCGGGATCGGGATTGTTGAAGTCAGCTCCGCCGCTCATCAGCGAATGGATGCGCAGACCGTGCTTTTCCGCAATGCGCCGACCTTCGATGGCTTGTTCGACCGTGATGCCTTTACGCGTGAGTTCCACCCCGGGGAACCCGGCTTTTGCGATTCGCTCACAGGTCGCATCGTCCGCCACCTGCGCGATCAGAGCCTTTTCGAGCTTCGTTTTGTATGCGGAGCCCGCCGCCGCATGTGATGCCGCAGGCAGTCCCGCCACGACCCCCGTCACGGCGGCGGCCTTCAGAAAGTCACGTCGGTTCATTTGCTTTCCTTTACCTTCGTCGTTTTCACTCTCGACACATGGTCTACGCCCATTTAGCAAGGCCAGTATAACACAGACAGACCCCGCGAACCCCTCAAAATATGCAAAAAGATTGTCGCGTCTAAGATGTCGGGGCTTGCAGCCGAAAGCTCGGCGATAGTCCGGGACATTGCGTCGGATGAGAACCCCGGTTCAACCGGCGTGATCGCATAGAAAACAGATTTTAACCAGTCCTGCCACTGAGGCGACACCCATTTTCTTCATCACTCGGCGGCGATGCACCTTGACGGTCGCCTCGCAGATGCCCAGTTTTTGGGCAATCTGCTTGTTGAGCAGGCCAGCCACAACCAGTTTCATCACGTCGCGCTCGCGCGGGGTCAGAGTGGCGATACAGTCGCATGCCTGTTGCCGTTCTTCCGCCTGCTTGCGCCGGACACCATTCTTTTGAATGGCCGCTTGAACCGCTTGCAGCAAATCCGTCTGGTCGATCGGTTTTGTCAGAAAATCAGTGGCACCCCGCTTCATCGCCCGCACACTCATGGGAACATCGCCATGCCCCGTGATAAAAACGATGGGCAGAGGCGAATCATCTTTGGCGAGTTCCTCCTGAAGCGCCAAGCCGTCCATTCCAGTCATCCGAACATCGAGCACCAGGCACCCGTCCCCATCAAACCGCGGCCGGTCTAAGAACTCTTGGGCCGATGCGAAGGTTATTACCTCATAGCCCGCGGCTTGCAACAGGCGCGGCAGCGCCTTGCGCACCGAGGGGTCGTCGTCAACCAGAAATATCGTCGGCCGGATCGCCGCGGATGCGGTTTCGGATACAGGATCGTTCGTTTTCATGGGACACCTCCTCCAAAAGAGCCCCTTACTGCAACGTTACCGTTTTTCACATACCGTCGGTTTTTTTTCGTGCTCGGCAGCGAAAACATGAACGTGGCGCCGCCGTGCGGATTGTTCTCCGCCCATATCCGTCCGTCGTGCGCCTCCAGAATAGAGTGGCAAATCGCAAGCCCGATGCCCATTCCGTTCGCCTTCGTCGTGAAGTGCGCATCGAACAACCGGGGCAGGTTCTTCTGAGCAATCCCCGGTCCCGTATCGCACACCGACACCATCACCGCTTTCATGCCATCCAGAAACGTCTTCACCGTGATGCGCCGCTGATCCGTCGGTTGCTCCGCCATGGCGTACCCGGCATTCATGATCAGGTTTAGCACGACTTGCTGAATCTGGATCCGATCCGCCATGATTCTTGGGAGATTCGCGGCCAACTCCGTTGACACCGCGACATTTTTCAGTTCGGAATCGGACCGAAGCAATTTGATAATTTCAAGGATCGCCTCATTGACATCGATCCGATCCAGTACGGGCTTCTTCTTTTTCAAATACGAACTCAACCTTTTAATCACATTTCCGGCGTGTTTAACGTCTGCCACAATGTCAGCCAGAATGTTCGCAATTTCCGTCAAATCCGGCTCTTTCTGCGCCAGCATAAGCTGGGTTGCCTGCGCGTTACTCAAGATACCCGTCAACGGCTGGCTGATCTCGTGTGTCAGGGCCATAGCGATCTCGCCGCCCCGCCCCAAACGGTCCGCACGATACAGATTCTCGCGAAGCTCGCGCCTTTCCCGTTCCATATTGTAGCGCTCGGTGTTGTCACGCGCCATGAACAAAACAGCCTGCTCGTTATTGACGAAGATAGGCACCATCAAACCATCAAACACGTGAATTTCGCCGACGTGATTTTTCAAGATTTCTTCAGAGATATATTTCGGTTTTCCGGACGCGATGACCTCGCCTTCCCAGACAAGATAGGCAGCCACTTTTTCAGTGTTGGGACTAATTTCCCCGGCCAACTTCCCGATAATTGAAGATGCGGGTTTCCCAAAGTAATTTTCTCCCTGCTTGTTCACCAGCAAGTAACGGCCTTCCTTGTTCCTAACGCAAATGATGACAGGCACGACATCCAGAACAGTCTTCAGTAATGTCTGATCCTGAATGATTTGGTCTTCCAGCCTCTTTCGTTTCGTGACGTCTCTGGAAACGAACAACACGGTTCCAGGTTCACCTATTCCATCCTCTGAAGGCACCAGCGTCGACACAAAGTATCGCCAGCTTCCGTCCTTGTGGCGGATCCGATACCCGATTTCGGCTTGGGCTCCCCCTGTTCCAGCGCCCCGTTTTAAAAACCGCTTCATTTCCGGCCAGTCGTCGGCGTGTACAAAATTCTTGAGTGATCGGTTTTCCACCTCCTCGACCGCATAGCCTAAACGGGTGGTCAAGGACGCCGAAGCCCGGGACACAACAGCGCCCCGCAGCGTGGCAAACACGAATCCGTCGCCGTTACCTGATCGAACGTCGTCCCCCACAAAAACCTCCCTAGCGATTCACTCCGACCGAAACCGATGACCACCCGGCACAAGCCGGGCGGTCTCGTTCTCGACCTCGCTCACGGTCGGCGGAAAGGTTCCTTGAAAGTATTACCATCCCCCAAGACAGGCCAGAAACATTCCGGTTCCAAAGATTGGCATCTATCATGCAAGGGAAGGGTGAAAACCGTCAACCCCTAAAATTTCTCAAGACGTGTCATCCGAAAAGGGACGGGCGATCGGCACCTTACCCTGAGACCCGGTTCGCGGAATTCTCAAGCGTGTGCCTCGCACACCCCCGTTCTTTTCTAAAAAATGACAAAACCGGGCCCGCCCCGCATCCCCCGGCATCCGCTCCCGAAACTTTTGTGCTTCACGAGGCCCGAACTCGAAAACGACGTTATTTCGTTCATTTTGCATCCCTCCTCCGCATGCGTCGCGCCGCCGGTCCTCCGGGAAGGGATCGAAATGGCACACCTTTTGCTAGAATCATTTGCGTATTTGCGTATCGACCCTGACAAACCGATGATGTCTTGGGGAACCGCTTGTAATGGCTAAGATCCTGATAGTCGACGATGAGCGAACGATTCTGCTGACGATTCAGCATCTTTTGAATGAACAGGGATTTGAAACGTGCGAGGCATCCAACGGGTTGGCCGCACTCCAGCTCTTCCAGACCCAATTCTTCGATCTGGTGATCTCGGACCTGAGAATGCCGCGCATGGACGGCGTCTCCTTTCTGCATGAAGTCAAAAACCTCGACCCGACCGTACCCATCATTGTTTTGACGGCATACGCCACGTCCGAAATCCTTTCCGCAGCCAACGAGCGGCACGCTTTCACCTATCTGCCCAAGCCCTTTCAGTCCGAAACCCTGCTCCGGATCGTGGGCGAATTGCTGTCCGCCGCACCCCGGGGCACGGATCAGGCGGCGGTGCGGGCCTGAATCGGACCCGCGGTTCACAGGACGGGTGACCCGCGACGCCACCGGGAAGGCGATAAAGGAACCGTCTGCAAGTATGCATGTTCGCCATATTATTTGGGATTGGAACGGAACCCTGCTCGATGACACCCGGGCGGGTCTCCAAGCCGTGAACGCCATGCTCGAACACCGCGGGCTGCCTGCGCTGGATCTCACGACCTACCGGGAGATTTTCGGCTTTCCGGTCCGGACCTTCTACCGGTCTGCGGGATTTAAATTGGAGGAGGAGGACTGGGATGCCCTGGCCCGTGAATTCCACGACTATTTTCAGGCCGACACCACGCTGCGGCTGCATGCTCACGCAGTTGAGGTCCTGGAGCACATCCGGCGCCTCGGAATCGGCCAGTCCGTGCTCTCGGCTTCAGAACAGACCCTCCTCCGCACCATGCTGCACGATTTCGGCGTGACCCGTTTTTTTGAAGGCGTCTTCGGGGTAGACAATCTGTACGGGCACTCCAAACTGGAACTGGGGCGCGAACTGCTGGCACGGCTCGCGCTGCACCCGTCGGCGGTGCTGCTGGTCGGCGACTCCCTGCACGATCACGAGGTAGCGGCGGATCTGGGCGTGGCCTGCGTCCTGATCTCCCAGGGCCACCAGTCCGCCGCGCGCTTGGCCCGCAGCGGCGCTCCAATTCTGCACAGTCTGGCGGAACTCCCCGTCTGGTTGGAAGACTGAACCGATGCGTAAAATGCTTTGTCCTTTGTCGCCGCAGGGGAACCTGTTAAAGTGATTGGATTCAGAAGAGGGTGCCATGCCATATTTCACTGACAATTCGCTGTCGATCGGGAACACACCGCTCGTGCGGCTCCATACGCTCACACAGGGATTGCGGGCCACTGTGCTCGCCAAAGTGGAGGGGCGCAACCCCTCCTATTCCGTCAAATGCCGGACCGCCTCATCCATGATTTGGGAGGCCGAACGGGACGGCCTGCTCAAGCCCGGCATGGGGATCGTCGAACCCACCAGCGGCAACACAGGCATCGCCCTCGCCATGGTGGGCGCCGCGCGGCGTTATCCGGTCACGCTGACCATGCCGGAAAACATGAGTACGGAACGCCGGCGCATCCTCGCCGCGTTCGGCGCGCGCCTGGATCTCACGCCTGCAACCGCAGGCATGGCCGGAGCGCTCCAACGGGCACAGGAACTGTTCAACGACTCCTCCGGAAAACTCTTCATGCCCAACCAGTTCGCCAACCCCGCCAACCCGCTCATCCATGAACGGACCACCGGACCGGAAATCTGGAGTCAGACCGAGGGCCAGGTCGCCGCTGTGATTGCGGGGGTGGGTACCGGCGGAACCCTGATCGGCACCGGAAGGTATTTCCGGAACATCGGCGCGGAGGTGAGCATGGTGGCGGTCGAGCCGGATGAAAGTCCCCTGCTGACGCAACGTGCCGCAGGGGCACCCCTCAATCCGTCGGGCCACGGCATTCAGGGGATCGGCGCCAATTTCATCCCGCAGATCGTGGACTTCTCGCTGATCGGCCGGATCGAAACCGTGACCACGCAGGAAGCAATGGAAACCGCACGGCGTCTGGCATGCGAAGAAGGCCTCTTCTCGGGCATTTCAAGCGGCGCGGCGGTCGCCGCGGCCCTGCGCCTGGCCGCAGACGATGCGTTTGCGGGAAAACAGTTGGTGGTCATCCTGCCGGACACGGGCGAGCGTTACCTCTCCACGTCCCTCTTCACCTGACCGCATTGCCGAAGCTCATGACGGTTGCCTTCAAGACCTTCGGATGCCGGCTGAATCAGGCCGAAACCGCACAGTATGCGGCCGCATTCGCGGCAGCGGGCATCGCGAATGTGCCGTTCGGCATGCCCACCGACATTGTGGTTGTCCATACCTGCACGGTCACGCGCACAGCGGAAGACACCTGCCTGAAGCAGATCCGGCAACTGCGGCGGAATGCGCCCGAAGCATTGCTCGTGGTCTCGGGATGCGCAGTGGAAACCGTTGCGGCGCAAACGTTCGACGCGCTGACCGTCGACCTCGTGATACCGCGTGAACACAAAGATGAACTGGTGGCGCGTGTGCTGCGGCACCTTGGCATCGACACCCCCCGTCCGCCGGTACCCTGCCGACCTCTCGCCCACCGCGCCACCCTGAAAATCCAGGACGGGTGCGATTTCGCCTGCGCCTACTGCATCATTCCCCACACGCGGGGTAAACCGCAAAGCCGCCCTTTTGACGCATGCGTGCAAGAGGCGCGGGAACGGATCGCGGCGGGTTTCGCCGAAGTCGTGGTGACCGGATGCAACATCGCCTGCTATGCGGACGCCGGACGCCGTCTACCGGACCTGCTGACCGCACTCGCCACCCTGCCGGGCCTCGGCCGCCTTCGTATCGGCTCGATCGAACCCGGCACCGTCGAACGCGAGGTGATCGCGCAGATGGCGGAATGTCCCACCATCTGCCGCTTCCTGCACCTGCCCATCCAGAGCGGCGATAACGCCGTCCTCGCGCGCATGCGGCGACGGTATACGATCGAGGAGGTTGCCGCAACCGTTTCCGATGCGGCTCAACGCATGCCCGATCTCGGTCTCGGCGCGGACCTGATCGCCGGGTTTCCGGGCGAGACCCCAGAGAGGTTCGAGCGCACGAAACACTGGGTTTCCCAACTTCCGTTCAACAACCTGCACGTCTTTCCGTTCAGTGAGCGTCCCGGCACGGCGGCCGCCACATTCGACGGCACCGTCCCGCCGGCCGAACGCAAACGGCGCGTACGGGAACTGAACCGTATCCGGACCCGGTTGCGCGAGGCCTTCGCTGAACAATGGGTCGGACGAACTGTCCGCGTGCTGATCGAACGCATCGACAGCGCGGGCCGCGGAAGCGGATGGACCGGCGAATACCTTGCCTGCCGCGTGGAGGGCCTGCCCGCATCGGCGGAAGGGCGGCTGGTATCCTGCGTCCCGTACGCGCGGGACGCAGATCTTCTGCTGGCCCGGTCCCTGCAACAAAGTTGAATCGTATCCAAAGGAAAGGTTCTGCGTTGTTTTTCCGCAACCGAAACGGTATAGTCATCGCTGTTCGGTCCGGAATCGCGGCAGACGCAAAAGAAGGACCCACCCGACCAGCGGTGAACGGAACGTAGACATGAGCAAACCTGACCCATCACCCAAACCCGGCCTGTCCCTCACGTCGTTCTTCAGTGCGGATGACATTCTGACGCATCTGGAGCAGCTCACCCGCAATGACTGCATCCGCCGCATTCTCACGCATCTCTCCGATGTGCACGGGTTTAACGATACGGATGCCTATTACGATGCAATCCTCGAGCGCGAGGATGCCACCCACACGGTGGTGGCGAACGGAATCGCCATTCCGCATGCGCGCATCATGGATCTGCAGCGGCCCTATGTCGGCATCGCGACCTCTGAACAGGGCATCCCCTTTGCGGAAGATGAGCCGCCCGTGCATCTGATCCTGCTGGTGCTGATCCCGCGTGACCAGCCCGGACTCTATCTCCAGATCCTGCGCGCGCTCGCCAGCATCCTGCGCGACCGCACCGCGGCGAAAGCGGTTTCACGCCTGCGCACGCCGGATGAGGTCATGCGGTTCTTCGAGCGGGGCGGCATGGTGCTGCCGGATTTTGTGTGCGCCGCGGACATCATGGAGGACACCTTCATCTCCCTGCGCGACAATGACAACCTGAAAACCTGTATCGACTGTTTCATATCGCAGCAGATCAACGAGATTCCGGTGCTCGACCGGGACGGGGACATGGTCGGTGTGGTGCGGGCCGGCGCCCTGCTCAAGGTCTGCCTGCCCGAATACCTTCTTTGGATGTCGGATCTCTCCCCCATCGTCAATTTCGAACCGTTCACCACCGTGCTGCGCAACGAACAGCACTCTTGTCTCTCCGACATCCTGCTGCAGAATTTCGCCTCGGTGCAGATGAAGGCCCCCGCCATTTCGGTCGCCGGCGAGATGATCCGCCACAATGCCTCCCGCTGTTACGTGCTGAACGGCAAGAAGCTGATCGGCGTCATCACCCTGTCGCGTTTTCTGAGTAAAATTTTCCGGGAGTGAGTTTTCCGATATGTACAGCGAACCCGTCGTCACCTTACCCGCACCCCGCATTCTGATCAAGATCGGTTTCATGGCCGCCATTACCGCGTTAGCCGGTTGGGGCGCCCATCTGATCGGACTGGCGCCCCAACCGCTGGCCGTGGTCGCGGTCTGCACGTTCGTCAGCGTCATCTGCACCACACTGTTCTTCTGGACCCACCGTGTCGCCGTGGCCTTTCTCGGCGTCGCCGTGCTGATCGGATCGCGCGCCATGACGCTGCACGGCATGCTGCGCGCCACCGAACTCGACATCATTTTTTTCCTCGTCGGCATGATGGTGATCGTCGGCGCCCTCAAAGACCTCGGGTTCCTCACCTGGATCATCCAATCCATCCTCAACCGGAAACGCATGACCGGCACCTCCTTCACCGTGATCCTCTGCTTTCTCTCGGCCCTGCTCTCCAGTGTGGTGGACGAGGTCTCCTCGATCGTGGTGGTCCTCGCGCTCGTTTTTCAGGTTTGCGACACCCTCAAAATCAAGCCGACGCCGTTTGTCCTGATCGCGGTCCTCTGCACCAATATCGGCTCGGCCGCCACCATGCTCGGGAACCCCGTCGGCATTTTCATCGGCAACAAGGCCGGATTCAACTTCAGCCAATTCTTGGCGGGCGCCTCCCCGATCGCGTTCGTCTCCTTGTGCGCCACCCTGTGCGTGGTGCTGCTGTGGTTCCGTAAACCGATCCACGAGATGACGGAAAAGATGGACGAGCATCGCACCGCCCATCACGGGCTGGCCCCCATGATCCGTATCCCGTACCGCCGGGGGCTGTTTGTCCTGCTCGCCACGGTCGCCATCATCGCGTTCCACCATCAGATCGAAAACATTCTCGGCCTGACCGGCACGGAAAACAAAAACGCCTTCCTGATCATCACGCCGCTCATCATCGCCGGCCTGCTCATGATCTACCGGCCGCAACAGGCGCGCCACTACATTGAACACGATGTGGAGTGGTGGACCCTGCTCTTCTTCATGCTGCTCTTTTCCATCGCGGGCTCGCTGGAAGAGCAAGGCATCACCCGCAACCTGGCCCTCCGCCTCAGTGAACAGGTCAACGGCGGACCACGCGCCATGACGCCGCTCGTGCTGTTGATCTCCTCCCTCGGTTCGGCATTTGTCGACAACATCGTTTTCGTGGCCGCCTTCACTCCTGTGATCCAAACCCTGGTCGAACGTTCCGCCGAGTTCTCGATTCTCTGGTGGGCGCTGCTTTTCGGCGCCTGCTTCGGCGGCAACATCACCGCCATCGGCTCCACAGCGAACATTGTCGCGCTCGGCCTGCTGGAAAAACGCGGACACCAGCACGTCGCCTTTTTCGAATGGCTCAAAATCGGTGTGCTGGTCGGATTGATCACGGGGCTGATCGCCTGGGGCATGCTGAGTGTCATGACCATGCCGCAACCCGTACGCCAGCCGGCCCGGGAGTCCGTGGTGGAAGGTCCGTTGCATGAGCCGCACCTCTCCCCCGTCCCGACATCCTGACGTATGCCGCTTTCCGCCATAACCCGGAAACAAATGATCGCGTGGGGCGGTCCGGAGGTGTATGCGCAAGCGGAAAGGCTGGCAAAACGCGGCGCGGTGCTCCAAGCCGAACTTTGCGGCGACTCTGTTTCCGGTGTGATCGCGCGCGAAGGCGCGTCCGAGATCCGTACCCGCTTCCGCCTCTTGGCGAACGGGCTGATCGAAAGCCAGTGCCCCTGCCCCACCCATGTCCGCAGCGGCTTGGTTTGCCCGCACGTCGTGGCCCTCGGCATCACCCTGATGCTGCGCAAGACCGATCCGCAACGCGAGGCGAAATACCGGGAGGACCTGCGGCGCGCCCGGCGCATCGCCCAAATCCCCCCGGAGAATTACCTGCAACGGGGCGCGGACGGTCTTCCCGCCCGGATCGTGCTCACCCTCTCTCCAGACTGGGTCTCCGAATTCCGTAACGCGGAGGTGGGGGTCCGGCTGCAACTCGATCTGCCTTCCGGCCTCACCGACCCGGCCGCTGTCCCGCGCGGTTCAAAGCTCGCGCTCCCGGCCGCGGATGACATCCTGCTTACCGTGATCGAGGACATCGTCGGCGGTCCCCCGCCCGAGCGCTTCACAGTGGATGCCGCCGATTTTCTGAATCTTCTGGATGTCGCCTCGCAGGCGATTCTCCGCACAGCCGGATCCGAAACCCTGACGGTCGAGCAGATCCCCATGAAGACCCTGCTCAAAGTGGATCTGGATCCGGATTCGGGCGACTTGATCGTCTACCCCTTCGCGGAACTTCCGTTCCTCCAAACCGGCAGCCTGCCCGTCTTCCTCGTGTACGGACGGCGCGGCCGCA
Source organism: Kiritimatiellia bacterium (assembly GCA_033812795.1). Classification (GTDB taxonomy): domain Bacteria; phylum Verrucomicrobiota; class Kiritimatiellia; order RFP12; family UBA1067; genus JAPXSY01. The sequence goes on along the minus strand of JAPXSY010000063.1, from coordinate 4,512 downwards.
TTCTCGCCAACGGTCACCTGTGGCCCATGGAAAACGTCCTGCCCATCCCGTACCACAGCATCTATTGCCGGGACGAGGTCATCACGCGGGATCGCGTCCTGACCTTTCTGCACCGTGATCTGCCCGCTCTCGAAGCGCACACGCCGGTGATGATGGAGGTGCCGCCCGACCTGTTCGTGACCGAGCCCGGCGAACCGGTCTTCCGGCTCACGCTGCAAGGCTCCCAAGCCTCGCTCCGGGCCACGCTCTCCGCCTGCTACGGCCCTCACACCCTCCCTGCCGGATCCCCGGAAACGCAAGGGGAACTCGCATTGCCGGATCCTGCGGACATCCTTAAGTACCGTACACGCAACTCCGCCGCCGAAGCCGCTGCCTGCCGCCTTCTGACAGCGTACGGTTTTGAGGGCACCCCCCCCGAATACACGCTGGTCGGCACACGGCCGGTACTCAATTTCCTCGGCACCGGTTACCGGTCTCTGGGCCGCGCCGGATGGAAAATCACCTTCACCGGAAAACTGTCCTCGCTCATCGACACCCTGCCGGTCATCACTCCGGTGGTCCGGATCAACGAGACCGCCTCCGGCTGGTTTGACGTGGGGTTCGATTTTGACCGGCAGAACGGCCCGCTACTGCCACCCGCCGAAATTCAGCGCGCCCTCAACCGCGGCGACGCGTTTCTCGAACATCACGGCACCACCCTGCTGATCGACCGGGAGGCCGTAGACGCCATGCGCGCCGTGTTCGAGGACTGCCCGAGCCGTGAAAGCCCCGTTCCCGGCCACTTTCTGTTGCCTCCGGTCTACGCCCCTTTCGTGCATGCCTCGCTCAACGCGCTCGACGGGATTGACGTAGAAGACCCGCCGGACTGGCGTGATCGCGCCAGCGCACGCAACCGCGACGCGCACACACGGCTCACCCCGATCCCGCTCGGCATGCTGGAAAACACTCTCCGCCCCTACCAGAAGGAGGGCGTGTACTGGTTGCGGTTTCTGGAGGAAGCCGGATTTAACGGCATTCTGGCCGACGAGATGGGGCTCGGCAAAACGGTGCAGACCCTCGCCTGGCTGAGCTTGCAGCGAAGCGACGCCGAAACCAGAGGGAAACCCGCGCTGATCGTCTGCCCCACCAGCCTGGTCGAAAACTGGAACCGTGAGGCGAAGACCTTTGTCCCCCATCTGCGCCGTGTGATCCTCTCCGGTCCTGACCGGGCCACGCTCTTTCCGCGTGTGGCCGAATACGACCTGGCGATCACCTCGTACGCGCTCCTGCGCCGCGATCTCGAAGCCTACCGCGCCTTGCGGTTCGCTGTTGTCGTGCTGGATGAAGCGCAGCACATTAAAAACCGTTCGACACAAAACGCCGTGGCAGCCAAACAGATTCATGCCGTCGGCAAGCTGGTGCTCACCGGCACACCGGTGGAAAACAGCGTGGCCGACCTCTGGTCGATCATGGATTTTCTGATGCCAGGGTACTTGGGCGAGTACGAGGGATTCCGCCTCGGCTATGAACTGCCCATCGCGGCCGGCGGGCGCGAGGGTGAACTCGCGCAAGCCAAATTGCGCCGCAAGCTCCATCCCTTTTTGCTGCGCCGCCTCAAACGGGATGTGGCCCACGACCTGCCCGACAAAATCGTCCGGGTTTCGTATTGTCGGCTCACCTCCGACCAGCAGAAGGTGTATTCGGATCTGCTCGCCGTATCACGCCGCTCCATCGGCGATCTGGTCCGGGCTAAAGGGTTCGACCGCTCGCGCATGGAGATCCTCGCCATGCTCATGCGCCTGCGTCAAGCCTGCTGCCATCTGGATCTGCTGAAAGACCACCACCCGCCCGGCTCCTACGCAGCGCCCTCATCCAAATTCGAGGCTTTTTTCGAACTGCTCGACGAAGCGATGGACGGTGGCCACCGCATTCTGGTTTTCAGCCAGTTCGTCACCCTGCTTAAACTCCTGCGGGCCGAATTGGATCAGCGCGGCATCCCCTGCTGTTATCTGGACGGGGCCACACAAGACCGGCTGGCCCAATGCCAACGGTTCAACCTGACTCCCTCGATTCCGGTTTTCCTGATCAGTCTGAAGGCCGGCGGCACCGGACTCAACCTCACCGGCGCGGATATGGTGATTCATCTTGACCCCTGGTGGAATCCGGCTGTGGAGGATCAGGCCACGGACCGCGCACACCGCATCGGCCAGAAGCGCACCGTCTACAGCATCAAACTCATCGCGGAACACACGGTCGAAGAGAAGGTCCTAGCCTTACAACGGAAAAAACAGGCCGTCATCCAAGCCACCCTCGGAACCACGGACGCAGCGCTGATGCGGACGCTCTCCTTCGAGGATATCCGCGATCTGGTCGGCCTGACCTGAACCGGTTCGCCACAGGGACAAGTCTGGAGACACAAATTTCCCCGCCCGCAGCAGCGTGTCTTGCGCTTTCTGGTTTTATCCGCAGATTTTTCTTTTTTGTCTTTGACCGCAGGCGGGATCGGGTGGGGACACGGGGATTGCGCCCCGTGTCCCTCCCACACCACCGGACGTGCGGTTTTCCGCATACGGCGGTTGGACACGGCGGGGGTCACGAACGCGCCCCGCAAAGTCCCACGGCGTGGCAACGCCATGTTCGCTTCATTGTGCATCATCTATCACCTCCATGCCGCTGGAAGCCTGACTCAGGCCGCGCGCGGCTGGACAGAGCCGGAATCCACCGGCCCCGGCCCGCCGCGCCGCAGGGGTGGCTACCGTAGTTGTCGCGCCCCTTTGTTTCACAGCCCTCCCCGCCATGCTTCCAAGACGGTCGGTTGACCGCACTTTCGTTGTCCTTCGGCCCTTCGCTCCTCCCGCCTTTCGGCGGGCCTCTTCACTACTACGGCCTCTGCTGACTCCCCGCGCGCTCTCACGCGCGGGGCCTCCCCAGGTAAGGCGCATGTACTTTCGACCCGTGCCGCCGGGCTCTACACAGTGCGTCTTTCGGTGACTGTCAGATTTCGTGTTTCCTCGCACACTCATCGCCCGAACCATGCCTCACTGCCCGTTCGTGTTCCTGAGGTCGTGTCTTTGCCAGCGGCTTCCTCCGGCCCGTTCCCTTGCGGTCGCGGCCTTGCCGTTTCGCTACGCTTGCTGTCACTGCTTTTGCGGTCAACTCCTTTCAGTTGACTAGTACATGCCCATGCTGGGCGCACGAGGGACGAGCGTCGCTCGTCCGCGGGCAAGCAGACGCTTGCCCCTCCCTGCGCCTCGCAGGCCCGATGACAAACTTCTTACCTATCACCTATTACCTATTACCTATTACCTATTACCTATTACTTCTTACGTCCCGCCATTCGTTATTAGTTATTCGTTATTCGTTATTAGTTTCCCATTGCCTCACCGCATCCTTCTTCTCTATACTGTATCCCGTGAACGCATTTCGGAGCATGTTTATATCCCCTTCTGTTTGAAAGGAAAGCAACCATGATGTGTAACGCCGTGAACCACAGCACCGTATCCCGCACCGCACGCCTGTCCCGCTCACTGCGCCTCCGTGCCTTCGCACTCGCGCATCTCCTTCTCTTCTCCCCATTCGTCTTATCCGCCACCGAATATACCGAAGGCGATTACACCTACACCGTCACCGATAACAAGGCCACCATCACCGGTTTCCATTTCGCCTACTCCGGCCCCTTGTCCATCGCCAACGAACTCGGCGGCTATCCCGTCACCGCCATCGACGACGATGTCTTCTCCGTGTGCGGCCTCACCTCAGTCACCATCCCCGACAGCGTCGAGCACATCGGCAACGGAGCCTTCTACGGCTGCGATATCCTCAAATCCGTCACCATCGGCAACAACGTCACAAACATCGGTGACGAGGCCTTCAGTGACTGCTTCTCCCTCACCGCTGTCGCCATCCCCGACAGCGTCGAGCACATCGGCAACAGAGCCTTCTACAACTGCGAAGCCCTCACATCCGTCACCATCGGCAACAACGTCACATCCATCGAAGACTCTACCTTCGAAGAGTGCGTCAATCTCAAATCCGTCACCATCGGCAACAGTGTCGCACACATCGGTGACGATGCCTTCTACAACTGCACCGCCCTCACCTCAGTCACCATCCCCGACAGCGTCGAGCACATCGGCAACGGAGCCTTCTACGACTGCGACGCCCTCAAATCCGTCACCATCGGCAACAACGTCACAAACATCGGTGACGAGGCCTTCTACGAATGCGCCCTCACCGCTGTCACCATCCCCGACAGCGTCGAACACATCGGCAACGGAGCCTTCTTAGGGTGCGGCGACCTCAAGTCCGTCACCATCGGCAACAACGTCGCACACATCGGTGACGAGGCCTTCTTAAACTGCGCAACCCTCACCTCAGTCATCATCCCCGACAGCGTCAAAAACATCGGTGGATCCGCCTTCGAAGAGTGCATCGAGCTCAAATCCGTCACCATCGGCAACAGTGTCACCAACATCGGCGTCAAGAGCTTCTACTACTGTGCCTCCCTCCTGTCTCTTATACACATCTGACGCT
>JAPXSY010000062.1:0-17488 GCA_033812795.1 Kiritimatiellia bacterium | reverse complement strand
GCAGGTGCCGCAGCAACGGCCACCGGCGCGGCAGCGGTCACGCCCCACTTCTCTTCCAGCGCCTTGACCAGTTTCGAGATTTCGAGCACCGAGAGGTTACTCAGAAAATCAATCACTTCTTCGTTCGTCATGGTTGTATTCCTTTTTTTTGTGCAACCGCACGCGTTCTGCCGCGTGCGGGGTTCCCGCGGGCATCACCGCTTCACAAGCGGCAGGGCCCGTATCCGCACCCGGGAGAGCCGGCACCCGCCGCCCTCCCATCCCGCGGTTTTTACGACACGGTTTATGCCGCAGATCCGTTCTTCTTCTCCTCATATGCCTTGAGGGCATACAGGACGTTAAGCAGCGGCGCGTTGAGCACGCGCACAAGGCTGGTGGCCGGAGCCTGGAGGGTGCTCAGCAATATGCCGCGCATCGCATCCTTCGACGGCAGTTTGGAAAGCGCCTCCACATCCGCGGCCGACAGCATGGCGGCATCGAGGTTCGCACCTTTGATCGCCGCCTTGTCGTTTTTCTTCACGAACTCGACGAGCGCCTTGGCCACCTCGGCCACATCGCCCCGTCCCGTGATGATCGCGGTCGGGCCGGTCAACATGCCGGAAACATCCGCCCACCCCTGCTCTTTCGCGACGCGGCCCAGATAGGTGTTTTTCACCACCATCGCGCGCGCGTCGTGTTTCGCCAGCTCCTTGCGCAACGCAGTCAACTGCGCCACGCTCAGCCCGCCATAATTCAGAACGAAGCAGAAATCCGAGTCTTTGACACGCTCGATCACCTCGTTCAGAATGGAAACTTTTTCGGTTCTCATGCCTCCGCCTCCTTATTCCGCGGCTTCCTTGACCAGCACACGCACGCCCACGCCCATGGTGGCGCTTACCGTCAGTGACCGGATGAAGGTGCCTTTGGCGCCTGCCGGACGTTCGGCCCGGACCGCATCCACCACCGCCTTGATGTTCTCAACCAGCTTCTCAGCGTCAAAACTGCGCTTGCCGCAAAGCACGCAAACGTTCCCGGTGCGGTCCATGCGGAAATCGACCTTGCCGCCTTTGGCCGCCTTCACGGCCGCCGCGGTATCGTCCGTCACCGTGCCGGTCTTCGGGTTGGGCATCAGGCCGCGCGGGCCCAGCACGCGGGCGATCTTACGCACCTCTTTCATGGCGTCCGTCGTGGCGATCGCCACATCGAAGTCCGTCCAGCCGTTCTTGACCTTCTCGATCAGATCCTCGTAGCCGACCTCGTCCGCACCTGCGGCCTTCGCCTCATCAGCGTGATTGCCCGCGGCGAAAACGACCACGCGGACCTTTTTGCCTGAACCGTGCGGCAGCGTCACCGTGCCGCGGACCGTCTGATCCGACTTCCGGATATCCACGCCCAAGCGCATCGCGACTTCCACCGTCTCATCAAATTTCGCACCCGGGTTCGCCTTGACGAAGGCCACCGCCTCCTCCAGACTCACCGGCCCCTGGGGGGCTTTTTTCAGGGCATCGACATACCGTTTACCGTGTTTGGCCATGTTTCGCGTCCCCCCTTCTCAGTCCACTACCTCAATGCCCATGTTCCGCGCGGTGCCTTCGATCATCCGCATCGCCGCCTCCTCGCTGGAGGCGTTCAGATCCGCCTTTTTCAAGGCCGCGATCTTGCGGACCTGCTCGCGCGTCACCTTCCCGACCTTGTCGCGGTTGGGCACGCCCGAACCTTTGGCCAGACCCGCCTCCTTCTTGAGCAGCACGGATGCCGGGGGACTCTTGAACACCAGAGAAAAACTGCGGTCGGCATACACCGTGATCACCACCGGGATGATCAGGCCGGCCTTGTCCTGGGTTTTGGCGTTGAACTCTTTGCAGAACGCCATGATGTTGATGCCTTGGGAACCCAACGCGGGGCCCACCGGCGGTGCGGGATTCGCCGCGCCTGCGGGAATCTGCAGTTTCACGGTACCCGTGATTTTCTTTGCCATACTTACCCTGTTTCGTGTCTGTCGCGGCCCTCCCGGCATCCCCACCGGTGCGAACGGGCCGCAGTTGACGAGCCGCCGGCGCGCCGCGCGCGCCGGTTCCCGCAAGCCGCCTTACGCGCGGTCGCTGACCGCGCGCTCGACCTGCCAGTATTCCAGCTCGACCGGAGCCGTACGCCCGAAGATCGCCACAGAGACCTTCAGCTTGCCCCGGTCAGGATCCACCTCATCGACCGTGCCGCTAAAACTCATGAACGGCCCGTCGGTGATCTTAACCTCCTCGCCCGGCTCGAACTGAACCTTGGGCACAACCTTTTCCTTCTTCTCCGCCGCCTGATTGACAATGGAGTCCACCTCATCCGGGGAGAGCGGCAACGGACGCGAACCGCCGATGAACCCGATCACCCCCCCCGTCTCCTTAAGAAACCGCCAGGTGGGCTCGATCACATTGCGCGCCTCATCATACAGCGCCAGATTAATCAGCACATATCCGGGGAAGAACTTGCGCGTCACGGTCTTCTTCACCCCGTTCTTCACCTCGGAAACTTTCTCGGTGGGGATCTTCACCTCGCCGATATACTCCCCCATCTCTTCGATCCGCACACGTGCCTCGATCGACCGTTTGACCTTCTGCTCCTGGCCGGTCAGCGTGTGCAGCACAAACCATTGCTTCGTCATGGCCCCCTCCAGATTATGCGTGGATGAGCTGCAGGAAAAACAGGATCGTCTTGTCACAGCACAGCACGACCACGGCCAGAATCACGATGAACACGAGCACCACGACGGTTGAGTCCACCAGCTCCTGACGATCAGGCCACGTGATCTTTTTGAACTCGACCCCGACTTCGCCGAGATACGCGACAAAACTCCGGATGCTCTCTTTCACCTTACTCATGTTTCAGGAACCTCGTTCAATCCGCCTTCCTTCAGGACACAAAACCCCGCAGCTTTTTTCAGCTGGACCGCGTCCTCTGCCGCAACGGTACATGGCAGGCCAGGAGGGACTCGAACCCCCAACACCCGGTTTTGGAGACCGGTACTCTACCAATTGAGCTACTGGCCTAACGTATGGTTGAACTACTTCGTTTCCCGGTGCAACGTGCGCTTCCGATCGTGCGGGCAATACTTCTTGATCTCCAGACGATTGGTCATCGTCCGCTTGTTGCGCGTCGTCGTGTAGTTGCGCCGCTTGCACTCGGTACAGGCCAAAATCGCTAGTTCTCTGGGCATATCCGCCTCACTCCCTGTAAAGGAACCCGTGCCGCATCCGGGACGCCGTAACGCCCCGGACGGGCACGCTCACAGGAATTCTCGTGCTCACTTCACCACTTTGGAAACCGTGCCGGCTCCGACCGTGCGCCCACCCTCACGGATGGCGAAACGCATCTTGTCCTCCAGCGCGACCGGCGAGATCAGCTTCACGGCGATCGAGATGTTGTCGCCCGGCATGACCATCTCCACACCCTCGGGGAGCGTGATGTCTCCCGTCACGTCGGTCGTGCGGATGTAGAACTGCGGACGGTATCCCTTGAAGAACGGGGTATGGCGGCCGCCCTCTTCCTTGCTGAGGACGTACACCTCGCCGCTGAACTCGGTGTGCGGGGTGATGGAGCCCGGCTTAGCCAAAACCTGGCCGCGCTCGACCTCCTCTTTCTTCGTGCCGCGCAGCAGACAGCCGATGTTGTCGCCGGCCTGGCCTTGATCGAGCAGCTTACGGAACATCTCCACGCCCGTGCAGGTGGTCTTGGCAGTCGGACGGAGGCCGATGATCTCGATTTCGTCGCCGACTTTAACCACGCCGCGCTCGACACGCCCGGTCACCACGGTGCCGCGGCCTTCGATCGAGAACACGTCTTCAATCGGCATCAGGAAGGGCTTGTCCAACACGCGCTCCGGCTCCGGAATATAGCTGTCCAGCGCATCCATCAGCTTGGTGATGCACTCGCAGGCGGGGTCATCCACGCTCGTGGCCTTGGTCGCCGGCAGGGCGGAACCGCGCACGACCGGAATGTCATCGCCGGGGAACTCGTACTTCGAAAGCAACTCGCGGATCTCCATCTCGACGAGATCCAGCAACTCGGGATCGTCCACCAGGTCCACCTTGTTCAGGAAGACCACGATCGCGGGCACACCGACCTGACGGGCGAGCAGGATGTGCTCGCGGGTCTGCGGCATCGGCCCGTCCGCCGCGCTCACGACCACGATCGCGCCGTCCATCTGCGCCGCGCCGGTGATCATGTTTTTGACATAGTCGGCATGCCCGGGGCAGTCGACGTGGGCGTAGTGACGATTCTCGGTGCCGTACTCGACGTGCGAGGTGGCAATCGTCAGAATCTTGGTGGGGTCGCGCCGGCCCGCCGACTCGGAGGCCTTGGCAACCTGGTCATAGCTGATCGGGGCGTTGTAGCCCTTGAGGGCCTGAACGTTGGTGATCGCCGCCGTCAGCGTTGTTTTGCCGTGGTCAACGTGCCCGATCGTGCCGACGTTGACGTGCGGCTTTTCGCGGACAAATGTCTCTTTCGCCATTTTGGTTTTCTCCTGTGAGAGTTGACAAAAAAATCCATCGCCAAAGCTGGAGCCAACAATCAGAATCGAACTGACGACCTCTTCCTTACCAAGGAAGTGCTCTACCGACTGAGCTATGTTGGCCTCGTCCCCAACCCCCCAAAGGGGGCAAAGAACCCCTTGCCCAATTGCCCGCCAGCCCCAAGGGGGCTTTAAGGCCATCGTGCTGGAGTCCCTTTAACCTTGCCAATGTCTGTTTTCCCTTGTCCCGGAACCGAGTCCCGGAAAAAAAGAAAACTCGCTTAGATTACCCAAAGGAGGCCCTCCTGTCAATCCGCGCGAAAAAGTTTTTCGCATTCGGTCAGCGGCAGGGATGCGCGAGGTTTATGCGTTTCTGGCCCTGCATGCGCGGCATGGGCATCTTTGCCCATGCTTTTCACGGGCGTGACGCCCGTGCCGCGGCTCAGAACTCCACGCCGGCCTGGGCGGGCCATCCCGCCTCCAGACCGTGCCGGACACAGGTGATCCCGCTGACCGTGTCCGCCAGTTCCACCAACTCCGGCGCGGCGTCGCGCCCGGTCAGCACAATGATCGTTCCGGGCGCCGCTCCGGCCACCGCCGCACAGACCGCCTCAACCGGCAGCAGGCCGAGCGCGACCGCCCCGCAGATCTCATCGAGCACCACCATCCCGAATGCGGGATCGCGCAACTTGGCGGCGGCGAGCCGTAATCCCGCGTGCGCGGCGCGCGCGTGCGCCTCGAAGACAGGACCCGACCGTTCCCGGACGAACCCCCGCCCGCATTGGTGCGCCTCCACCCCCGGCAATCCGGCCAGGGCCCGCGCCTCCCCGGTGTCCCGGCGGTTTTTGATGAAGTGCAGGACGCACACGCCCAGCCCGTGGCCCACCGCACGCAGCACCAAGCCCAGCGCGGCCGTGGTCTTGCCCTTGCCTTCGCCGGTAATCACGATCACCCGATTCGCCCCGGTCTTCCGCATGCCCCCTCCTTACGTTCCCGCGTTGGGGAAAAGGAAAGGATAGCGTTTTCCGTTACACGCGAAAAGCGCGGATTTCCCGCGCTCGACAGGCCGAACCCAACACGCTATACTTTTTTCCTTTTCGGAGAAAAGGCTTATGGCCAAAGCTTGTGACCTGAGAAAAGGCAGCCTCGTCGGGATCAACGGCCTGCCCCACGTTGTCGAAGACCTGAAGGTCTCCACTCCCAGCGCCCGCGGCGCCGCCTCGATTTACCGGTTCCGATTCCGCAACCTTGTCACCAAAACAAAACAGGATGTCTCCTGCAAAGGCGAGGAGCCGTTCGACGAGATCGATTTCGAGCGTCGTGCCGTGCAGTACCTCTACCGTGAAGGCGACCTCTATACCTTCATGGACGCCGAAGACTTCTCCCAGTTCTCCCTGTCGCAGGACCTCATCGAAGAACAGATCCCCTTTCTAATCGAGGAGATGGAAGGGCTCTTTGCCCTGATATCCGAAGGCAAGGTGCTCACCGTCGAGCTGCCGCAGAAGGTCGCGCTGCGCATCGCCGCCTGTGACCCGGTGATGAAGGGCGCGTCCGTCACCTCACGCAGCAAACCCGCCACCTGTGATACCGGCCTGGTGGTGCAGGTGCCCGAGTATCTGGAGGCGGGCGAGACGATCCTCGTGGACACCGCCACCGGCGCTTATCTCTCGCGCGCCACCGCCGACCGGATGTGACGTAACCCCCACACCAAGGAGCCCCGATGCGTATCCTGATGGTCGACAACATGCAGATCCGACAGTACGGCAACCTTAAAATGGGGCCGGGTCGTAAGCTGGTCTGCGCCGCCATCCGCGACAACCACCGGCTGGCCGAATTCAGCGACCGTGACGTCGCCCGCTTCCTTGCGCCGCTTGGCATCCGCAGCATCGGCGCGCGCCTGGCAAACCGAAAGCTCATCCAGACCGCCCTGAACTTCAAACCGGACATCCTCTTCATCGGCCATTGCGACTACATCCGTAACCGGTCCCTGGAGGCGATCCGTGCGGCCCTGCCCTCCATCCGCATGGCGCATTTCAACATCGACCCCATCTGGATGGATTGGCATATCCAGCAGATCCGCGAGCGGATGCCGGTCACCGACGCGATTTTCGTCACCACCGGCGGCGAGGCGCTTAAAGCGTTCTGTACCGGCAAAAACGTTGTGGCCTACATGCCCAACCCCTCCGATCCCGCCATGGAGATTTGCGACAACTCGCAAAAACAGACGTTCCGGCATGACCTGCTCTTCTGCGGCAAGGAGATCGCCGGAGATGACCGCAACGCGTTCCTGCGTCTTCTGGAGCGTGACCTGTCCGGAAAACTGCGGTTCGGTATCTACGGCATGTTCGGTTACCCGCCGGTCTGGGGTGCCCGTTACGAAGAGACCCTCGCCGAAAGTAAAATGGCCCTCAACCTGAACCGCCGGGAGGAGTGGCCGCTCTACTCCTCAGACCGCATCGCGCACCTGATGGGCAACGGCATCCTGACCTTTCTCAGCGACCGGGGCGGCATGCAGCGCTTCTTCAGCGAACGCGAGGCGGTCTTCTTCCATGAGCACGGCGACCTGTGCGAAAAAATCCTCTACTATCAGGAGCATGACGACGAACGGCAGGCCGTCGCCGCCGCGGGCCGGGCACGTTATCATCAGCTCTTCGACAGCCGGCGCACCCTGAAGTTCATGATCGAAACCCTGTTGAACGAACCCTACTCGGAAGACTACGAGTGGGCGGATCACGTCTTCCGCTGACCCGCACGCGACCGCGTCATCGCCGGCAAAGTGTTCCCGTCCTTGGCCTCGGGACGGCCGGCCATCATGCGTGTGTCCGACGGCTGTTTATAGCGCCCTGCCTTACCGCCAGAACATAAGTTCGCCATTTCTCCCAATACTTGAGGAAGTCGACATGTCCAATAATGTCGAGCCCCGCAGCACTGATTTCGCTTTCAATCTCCGCTCGCGACACAAGGTTGCGATCATGCTCTCCTTTTCGCCCATCAACGGAGGCCTGGCGTTCCCGTCTTCGCCTGAGCCGATAAGCCTTGTAATTGCCATCGACCCAAAGTGACACGAGCACGGATCTTGAACTCACTCGCGCAAACTCCCGAAGCATCCTGATCCGGTCTTCGCTTCTTGAAATATGGTGCAGCAAACGCATGCAAAAAACATTCTCGACGAAGTTTTCAGGCAATGCGGTGTCGAAGGCTGAACACTGGAACGATTTTTCAATGCGCGATACGATCTCTCGCGGGCGCAAAGCCAATCCTGTGTCTATCATCGCCCGGCTATTGTCAGCGACGAATATCTTACGGCTCTTCTCCTCGGCAAGCATCGACCAAAAACGGCCTGTTCCACAAGGCAAGTCGAGTACAGAATGGGGGCGGCCCGCCAAAACAAGCGCTTTCCGCGCCATGCCAACTTCACGCCAAGTAAACAGACGCCGTCCAAGACCAGAATTGTGCTTGTTGAAATACGTTAGCGCATGCGCCTGATCATACTTTTCGGCAAACTTGTAGTGTGGCAATGCGTCCTTTGCATTCATCATTTTCACTCCAGTCTTGGCTCCTCTGAATGTTGGTAATGGTAACAAACCCTTAAACAGACCTAAAGAGGCATATGCAACATTAACAAATTGTAATCTTACTGATGAAACGCATCACGGTTCATGTTTGTTTGATCATGGATCCGAAGTCTCGCAGGCTTGCGTTCCTTAATCGATGCGGCTATGATTGCCGGAATTCATATCCCGACAGACCTGACGTGACAGCATGAGTGACCTTTCGAACCGATCCCTTCCTTTTCGAACCTGGCTTGACCAGAACCGTTTCCGTTATGCGGTATTGTGGAATCTCGACGCGCCCACGGCAAAAAACCCCCTCTGCCCGGGGGACCGGCACGTGATCGTATTGGAAGACCGCGCGATCCAGCCTGCAGACCAGCACTGGGGCTGCCGATGGCGGCACCCCCGGAACCCGTATCGGGTGTATAGCGTGAACGGGGAAAACGGCACCGATTATCTCGGGCATCCTTTTCTGCCTACCGCCCTCGCCGAGAACCTGTTGGCTCACACCCAACAGGACGCCTCAGGCCTGCCGATGCCTGCTCCCCGCGACCGGTATGACGCGCTCCTCTATCATCTCGCTTATCATCTGGCCGAGACCAGCGGTGCGGACGCGGAAGACCCGCTCGCCTTCCGTAACAGCCCCTGGCACACCCAAGTCCGATCCGCGGGAGAACCGCTCGGTTTGCCTTACGACCTTTCGTTGTTAGATATGCACCGCTGGTTGAAGGAACATGGCTACGGCTTTAGCGCGGCCCGTCGAACGGCATACCTGCAGCATCAGTTCAAAAACCGCTTCAAGAGCGCTTTTTACGCTTTCGCGTTGTGTATGGAGATGGAGAACCAGGGGGAGATGAATCTTTTTGTCCTGCGGTCGAAAGTCATTCGCCACGGTTTCCGCCAACGCCTCTTGGATGAAATCGCCCGCCACTACACGATCTTGGCCGTGCGTGATATTCCCTGGCTCACCCGGCTCCGGAAAGCCCGCCACATGCGGGGGAACAAATGGCGGTGGGGCGGCTGGCCCGTTGTGGCGGTTGTGGTGTTTGATCCCGCGCCGATCTGGCGCACGCGGGCGGAACGCGCTCAAGAACATTCGTTCGTGCTGAACAGCCGGCAATTCTTCAAGCGGGAACTTCGCGAACAGATCGTTCAGGAAGGCGGGCTGTATCACAAACACAACGCCATGCACACCACGGATAATGAGGCGGAAGCGATCGGCCATCTGCACCTGTTTTTTCCTCCGGAGGCGATGCAGGAGGTTTTCGACCGATTGGCGGCGGCGCGCTCCGCGCTGGATCCGTCGGCCCCTCCAAACGCGTTCGCGCCGTGACCCGCGCGCGGGAAGTGGCGATCCCGTTCCAAAACGGGGGGCCGTCGCCAGCCCTTCCCGACTGAACGCAACGCATCCGCCCGCACACCTCGTCCCGCGACATCAGAGTCCCTTCCAGAAAACCCGCATCTCAGGCGCGGCGAGAATACGCGTCAATGCGGGCCGCAAGGGCGCGATCTCGGCCGCGCGGACCTGATCCGGCGCATGCGCACGGAGCGCCTCGTCCCAAACGCGCCCGACACGGCCTCGCTGCGGGGGATCCAGAAACTTCCAGACGCTTTCCAACAACCGAAGGTAGTCATGCAGGCACTGCTGTTCGAACGTCAGCCCCGCTGCGGGGCCATACTCAAAGTCCACGAACACCCGCCGTCCCGTTTCTTCCGCCAGAATGTTCGAAAGACTCATGTCCAGATGCGTAACACCCAACCGGTGCAACCGCGCAATGTGCGGCAAAGCCGCCGCCGCCACATCCAGATAGGTTCCATTGCGCTCGGCCTCCTTTTTGAGCGGCACCCCATCCACGTACGCACATATCAGGATCCGCTCCGCGCGCCACAGCGGTACGGGAGTCAACCCGTGCGGCGCACCGACCGCGTAAGCCTGCCACTCGCGCTTGATCTTTTCCTCCGGACCGAGCGGCACGGCAGGCTGCTCCTTCCGCGGTTCCCCGCTTGCGCGCACCGCAACCGGCGCGACCCTCCGCAACACCCCAACCGGCTTCCCCCCGCACGACACCAGACAAACGACATCGCGGCCGCATCCTCCCGTGCGCCGCCATGTGACCGGACCGCCGAACAGCCGCTCCATGGTCGCGCGGCAGGCTTCCAGTTCCGGTTGCGCCGCGCGAAACGCTCGACTCCGCAACCACCATCGTTTCAGAACCCTCATCCGCCATTCCCCTATCGTTACACATGCCGTACCGATCTGTTTCTGATCATACCGGATTTGCAAACACGGGACAATCGCAACGTGACGTTTCAACAACCTCTTCCGAGAACATGCCTTATATGCATTAAAAGAGCAGTTGAACCTTCAACTCTCTTTGGTTTCAGGGTTTCAGGGTTTCACGGTTTCATCCAAATCGGGGTCGGTATCGGTATCGCTATCGGAATCGATTGTTTAACCACGGAACACTTTTTTGGTTTCATGGTTTCAGGGTTTCAAGGTTTCAGGGTTTCATGGTTTCATCCAAATCGGGGTCGGGGTCGGTATCGGTATCGGTATCGTCGACCCGCGACCCGCGACATTCGACCCGCGACGATCGACAGGGACGCCCGCGTTTCCGACACCGCAGGTCGCTTTTCAGGGTTTCTGGTTTCAGGGTTTCTGGGTTTCATCCAAATCGGGGTCGGTATCGGTATCGCTATCGGAATCGATTGTTTAACCACGAACACACGGGATGGCATCGCTCGGGTTTTTATCCACAGATTTACGCAGATTGCGCAGATTTTTTGGGCATCGCTCGGGTTTTTTGGAACGCCAGGGGGGAATTCCTGATTTTCATGAAGTTTCATGTGTTTCACGGTTTCATCCAAATCGGGGTCGCTATCGGGATCGGGATCGGGATCGTCGACCCGCGACCCGCGACATTCGACCCGCGACGATCGACAGGGACGCCCGCGTTTCCGACACCGCAGGTCGCTTTTCAGGGTTTCTGGTTTCAGGGTTTCTGGTTTCTGGTTTCTGGGTTTCATCCAAATCGGGGTCGGGATCGGTATCGGGATCGGAATCGATTATTTAACCACGAACACACGGGATGGCATCGCTCGGGTTTTTTGGAACGCCAGGGGGGAATTCCTGATTTTCATGAAGTTTCATGTGTTTCACGGTTTCATCCAAATCGGGGTCGGGATCGGTATCGCTATCGGGATCGGGATCGACTGTTGCGCCCGCGCAGTGGCCCGCAGCGACAAATGTAATGATGGCGGCGATCCCGATCCCGATAGCGATCCCGATACCGATAGCGATGACGCCGCAATGGAACCCTGAAACGCATGACCTTCGATCGCACTCCTGTCACGAACCGATTCCCCTGAAAAGGCAACAACGAGATTCTCAAAGTAAATGCGACCGCCCCAGTCGCATTTACTTTGCCAAGTGAGGCTGTACTGTAATCCTGCTTTCGCTCTCTTGACACGGGGCTTCGTCTCAAATATTCTGTTTCATACAAGGAGGAGTATCATTCATGGAACGAACCACACAAAACGAACCCGTGAACATCCTTTGTTTAAAATGGGGGTCACGCTATCCGGCGTATTATGCAAACGCCTTGTATCAGGGTTTCCGGCGTTTTCTGCACCGCCCCTTCCGATTCGTATGCGTGACTGAGGACACGCAGGGTCTCGACCAAGGGATCGAGACCTTCCCGATTCCCGAAAACCCAGGCATGAGCATCGCGTGGCCGAATGTGTTTTTGAAACTACTGGTGACGGCCGATGGCTTTGCCGGATTGCAGGGCCCCACGCTTTTTTGCGATTTGGATGTCGTGCTCACCGGCGAGCTGGACTGCTTCTTCGACTTTCATCCGGGCAAACCCTGCATCATTCACAACTGGATCGAAACGCGTAAGCTGCTTTTCCGGCCACGACCGGCCATCGGCAACTCGTCGGTCTTTCGGTTCGAGGCGGGAAAGTCGCAATATATCTGCGACACCTTTCTCCGCGAACGGGATCGGGCCGTCGACCCCGCGCACTTCCGCACCGAACAGGCGTTTCTCACTTACGCGATGCGCGAATGTCACTGGTGGCCGGAAACCTGGGTGAGGAGCTTCAAGCGGCACAGCCTGCGGCCCTTCCCCCTGAACCTGTGTTCCACCCCGCGATTGCCGCGTGACACCCGGATTCTGGTTTTCCACGGCTATCCGGATCCGGACGAGGCCCTGCGCGGGTATCGCGGCAAACGTCCCCATCAGCATGCCCTGCCCGCCCCCTGGATCGCAGATTATTGGCACACCTAACCCGTCTGCAGAAACGTCTCCCGTAACCGCTTGAGATATCGCGCGCACCGCCGCCGCACTTTGGCGCGGACATAGGGCCGGATCCGCGAGAGGCCGGGCACCAAGGCCCTCCCTCGCGGCTCAAAGTCCACAATGCGCAGGCGGAACGTCTCCGGCCCGGTCCACTGCACCATCACGTTGGGCGGGTCGTAAAAACAGACGGCCTGTTCCGCCAACTGCGTGAACAACCCCTCGGCCGCCGCATACAGACGCCGCCGCAACCCTTCGTCTTCCGTCCGCGCCATCTCCGCGATCACCCGGCGGATAGGCGAACCGTCCGCATTCTCGATCAGGCTCTCGACCACCCCCCAGCCACGCGACGGCGAGAAGAGCGGTTCGAGCATTTCCGGAAAGGCCGCGAACAGGTCCGGCGGCAGACGTTCGCGTAAGGCGCGGTGATAACGCCACTCCTGACAGTTGACGTTGAAATGCGGCCGGAACCGCGCGAGCCCGATGTGCAGCCGTACCCCCCAAGTGGTCTTGTGCGTGTACTCCGAGGGCAATCGGTAAAATTTCACGCAGACCGGTTCGTTTCCGACCCGGAAACATTTGCGTCGGCTCCCGTGCCCGATCTCAATCCACTGGCCCTCGTCCAACATCTGCCTCGTCTTCATCTACTCCTCAATCACCATCCGGAACCCGGCACCGGAAGACCGTACCCGCCACACCGGACCGTAACCGGAACTGCATTATGAGGGGAGCACGGAAAGCCGTCAACCCCGTGCCCATATTGTCATGATCAAGAAAACGGGGATGCGCCCCGACTGTTCTCCATCGCGGCCAGCCGTTCAGGCTCCATTGCGAACAGCATCTGGCAGGCGTCACACCGCAGCGTCAGCGGATCGGACTCCTCGTGCAGGCGGACACTCCGGCCGCATCCGAAGCAAGCCGCCGTCACGCCGTCCGCGTACGGAACCAGCCGGTCGGCCCCCGCCAGCCGCACCAACAACCCGGCGCGGCTCCCTCCGCGGAGTCGGTCGTAGGCCGCCTTGATCTCAGTGAATTTCGCGGCGGTCAGCGCCCGGATCGCAGGATCGAGACCCGCATGTTTATCGGGATGATAGGTCAGACTCAGCGCGCGATACGCGGCTTTGATCTGCACGGGGTCGGCATCATACGGCACACCGAGCGTGTCGCAGTCCGCGCGCCGGGCAACGCCGGAGGGGTCGGCGCAGGCCGTGCGGCTGTACGGCAACGCGCAGAACCGCGCCTCCCCGGACGAAAGGCCGGCCTGTTGCGCGAAGCGCGCGATCCGGGCGGCCCCGTCCGACGTCTCGCCCGCTTCGCTGACCGCCACGCGCCACAGCCAGACCACGGCGGCATGCCCGAGTCCGGGCATGTCCCGCGCCAAGGCCGCCAACCGGAGAAGCCCCTGATCGATACGCGCGGCATCGTCAATCAGATACGCCAACTCGTGCGGGCCGAGCGGCGCGCCGATTTCGCCTCGGATTCCGTCGAGAACCGCACGGATCACCCGGTCTTCCCGCAACGTATACCGGCCATCCGCTTCGGCCACCTCGCGCAATGCCGCAGCCGTGACCGCCAGCAGGCGCAGCGGCGAATTGACCGCACGGCGCGTCTTTTTGCGGTCGACCAGAAAATGACCCGCCGCAGCCCCGGCCAGTGCCCCCCACGGACCGAAAAACGAGCCGATGCTGCCTCCCAACGTTTTGCCCCGCCACCCCATACGCCCTTACGTTATCGTAAAAAGCGGGCCGGAACAACCGCAATCAAGTTCAACTCAACGCAAAAGGAGCAGTTGAACGGGTAGAATTCTAGCAAAGCCCCGTAAACATTGGGTTTTACGGTGCGCCCAAGGCGTCCGCCAACCGGCAGGGACGCCCGCTTCTCCCGTCAGACCTTATGTCGACCCCGATCCCGATAGCGATCCCGATACCGATAGCGATCCCGACCCCGATTTGGATGAAACCATGAAACCCAGAAACCATGAAACCATGAAACCCAGAAAAGCGACCTGCGGTGTCGGAAACGCGGGTGTCCCTGTCGATCGTCGCGGGTCGAATGTCGCGGGTCGCGGGTCGAATGTCGCGGGTCGCGGGTCGACGATCCCGACCCCGATAGCGATCCCGACCCCGATGAAACCAGAAACCCAGAAACCCTGAAACCCAGAAACCTTGAAACCCAGAAACCTTGAAACCAAAGAGAGTTGAAGGTTCAACTGCTCTTTTATTGATACGTCCGGCAGCAAGCCGTAAAAATCAAGCCTTTCCCAATTTCTCCATGCGCCTCTCACCGGGGCGCAGTAAGCCGATGGCCTTCCGCATGAGCGGCAGACGGATCGAGCGCACTTCGGTTTTCGCGCCGAGCGGGTTGGGCAACGTGACGCAGAGTTTGCCGCCAAGGTGTTCGCGGAACTGTTCGAGGCCGACGAGCACATCCGGCGCGCCGTTCGCGCCAGACCGTTCCAGCAGCGGCGTCCAGACGGGCAGCCCGCTCGCGGTCAACCCCTGGAGGATGGCGTCGCGTTCCGAGGGGGAGATCAGCCCGTTGAGCATCGCGTACGTGCTGTCGAGCGCGATGCCGACAGCTACGGCCTGGCCGTGCCCGAACGTGAAGTTCGACAGGCTCTCCAGCCGGTGCGCGGCCCAATGCCCGAAATCCAGCGGCCGCGCGCTACCGTATTCAAAGGGATCGCCGGACGTGGCGATATGGCGCAGGTGCAGCGTGGCGGTTTTGCGGACAAGCGTCTCCATCAATGCCTGATCGCGCCCGCGCAAGGCTACGGCATGCTTCAGGAGAAAACGGAAAAAGCGCCGGTCCTGAATGATCGCGACTTTGAACGCCTCCGCGATGCCGCTGACCCACTCGCGCTGCGGCAGGGTTTGCAGGAAGTCGAAATCATTGATCACCGCGAACGGCGGGGCAAAGGTGCCCACCGCATTTTTCACCTCCCCGCTGTTCATGCCGTTCTTCACCCCAATGCCCGCGTCGCCCTGCGCCAGCACGGTGGTCGGCAGACGGATCAGGCGCAGGCCGCGGTGAACCAGCGAGGCGGCGAAACCCGCCATGTCCAGCACGCTGCCACCGCCCAACGCGACCAGATAACTGTGCCGGTCCAGATGGGTTTCCGCGGCAAGGGTCATCAGCGCGCGTACCCCGGCCCACCCGTTCTTAGCCTGTTCTCCGCCCGGAACACGCATCGGAGCGCGCACCAGATCGATCTTCCCGCAACGCAGACGGAAGTACCGCTCGATACGCTGGGGTAGCCCCGGTGCGACTTCGGCCACCCCGGCATCCACCACCACCAACGCACGCGCCCGGCCGCTGGCCGACGGTTTCAGTATCTTGGCCAGAGTCTGGTTGGACGGATCGAAGACCCGTCGTGTAAAGCACACCGGATACCGATACGAAACCGTAAATTTCTGGATCAGGTTACTCATGCGGCAAGCCACGCCCGAATGGATGCTGCCAAAAGCGGCAAGGTTTTGAATGAGAACGGCACGGTCGAGACCCATGCGGTTTCGTAACCCGCGCCGGTGAGTCCGTGCGTGCCGCGAATGCGGTCGGCAGCGGCGCCGGTCCGCAGCGGCATGCGCCCGAAAAAGAGTTCACAGGGATCATAGCCGGGTTTGTTGTGGATGTCCACATGACCCGCGTAATCCGGTGCTTCACGGGGATCGGTCCACCAGGGATAGGCGAACCATGCGCCGGGTTTCGCCACCAGCAACAGTTCGCCCGCGCGCGCATGGGCCAACCCGAGCGCGGCCTGCTCTGCCGAGTCCAGTACCCGGTCCACACCATTCAGCGTCTCCAGAACGGCCCGCGTCTGCGGCAGGGCGACGGGGTCCGGGCAGAACACCGGCGCGATCTGGTGGTCGGCGAGCGCGAAAGCGCGGCTCTGGTAAAAATCCGGATACGCCCTGCCGCGGACCGCGCGCACGGCGAACAACCCCGCATCACGCAACGCACGGTTCGGGAAAACCGGGCCATGCGTCACCGGCGTGATCGCGTAATCCCCGAAGGCCAGGGCCTCATACCCGTTGGCGCGAGCCGCAGCAAAGAGCCGTTCGATTTCCGCGCAAACCACTGTAAGCGCCCGCACACTTTTCGGATGCTCCGGCCCGAACCGCTGGAGATCGTAATCGAGTCCGGGCAGATACGCGAAAACCAGATCCGGCGCGTCCGGTTGCGCGAGCCATGCGGCCACGGCCCGCGTGATCCACTCCGAAGAATCGACCGACGCGAGCGGCCCCCAATAACGGCACAGGCGGAACGGGCCGCCCGCGGCCCGGGTCAGCCGCGCTTCCAAGTCCGGCGGACGACTGTAATGCGCCAGGATCATCCCGCCGCCATGCTTGTGAATCGGCGCGGGCGAGAGGATCTGATCCGCCGATTCTCCGAGACTCTGCTGAAAGTAGGCGAGACCCACAGTCCCGCCGCGGCCACGGAACGCCTCCCAAATCCGCGGCCCCTCAACCAGCGTGGCCGCCTGCTCCCAGAACCAGGCTTTGCGCAGGGTCCGGTCAAAAAAACCGTTGGCGAGGATCCCGTGCCCGGCCGGATCGAGCCCGGTGCGCAACGCGGCCTGAGCCACACAGGTCAGTGCCGGAAAAACCGCCTCCGAAGAGCAGACCGGCAACCCCGCGATCCTCCGAACGCCATGACGTTCGGAGAACGCGTGCCCCCATCCGGCGACCTGAATAACCAGCAGTTTGCGCATGTCCTGTTTCCCGTTTTCGACGTCGGCACCGCGTTGAGCCGACCCGATCCGCTGAAGTCAGAAGTATAATGCGCCCCGTTACCGATGACAAGCGCGACACCAACAACCAAGGGGCATTGAACCCAAAAGGAGCAGTTGAACGGGTAGAGTTCTAGCAAAGCCCCGTAAACTTTGGGTTTTACGGTGCACCCAAGGCATCCGCCAACCGGTAGGGACGCATCCCCGAAGCGTCCGCATGGCCCGGCGGCGGTTTGCGGGGAAACCGCCCTGCCACGCGGGGCAGGGACGCCCGCTTCTCCCGTCAGACCTTATGTCGACCCGCGACCCCGATAGCGATCCCGACCCCGACCCCGATTTGGATGAAACCCAGAAACCCTGAAACCTTGAAACCAGAAACCTTGAAACCATGAAACCCAGAAAAGCGACCTGCGGTGTCGGAAACGCG
>JAPXSY010000061.1:0-18505 GCA_033812795.1 Kiritimatiellia bacterium | reverse complement strand
CCGGTCTGGCTCGCCGGGCAACTTGCGGCGCTCGCAGCCACGCCGCACTTCGGGATACCGGACATCGGACGAGGCCAGACGGTGGTGATTGACTATTCCAGCCCAAACGTGGCCAAGCCCATGCACATCGGCCACATCCGTTCCACGGTCATCGGCAACGCGCTCGACCGCATCTACCGCGCGTTGGGCTACCGCGTGATCGCCGATAACCATCTGGGGGACTGGGGTACGCAGTTCGGATTGCTGATTCAGGGCTACCGCACTTTCCTGTCGGATGCCGAACGCGAAACCCTGACCGTTGAAACGCTCGAACAGGTCTACGTGCAGAGCTACAACCGCTCGAAAGAAGACCCCGTCTGGCTCGACGCCTGTAAGGCTGAACTGGTGAAACTCCAGCAAGGCGACCCGGAGAACCGCGCGATCTGGGAACGTTTCATCGCCATCAGCCGTCAGGAGTTCGATCGCGTCTACGAACGGCTCGACGTCCGTTTCGACCTCACGCGCGGCGAGAGTTACTACAACGACATCCTGCCCGAGACCATCCGTCTGCTGCAAGAAAAAGGGCTGGCGCAGGAAAGCGAGGGCGCGCTGGTCGTGAACCTCGAGGCCGAGGGCATGCCGGTCTGCATCGTGCGCAAAAGCGACGGCGGATTCAACTACGCCGCGACCGATATCGCCACTGTGCGCAGCCGCATGGCGGAGTTCCGGCCCGACCGGATCGTGTACGTGACCGACGAGCGGCAGCAGCTTCACTTCCGGCAGTTTTTCGCAGTGTGCGCCAAGCTGGGCTGCACCGCCCGTCTGGAGCATGTGTGGTTCGGGCTGATGCGCCTGCCCGAGGGCACCTTCTCCACGCGCCAGGGCAACGTGATCAAGCTGGAGGTGTTGCTGGATGAAGCCGAGCGCCGCGCGTTGGAGATCATTCGCGCCGCGCATACCGGCATGCCCGAGGCGCAACAGCGCGAGCTGGCCGCCGCCATCGGCATCGGCGCGATCAAATACGCCGACCTGAGCCACGACCCGCAGACGCTGATCGTTTTCACTTGGGAGAAGGCGCTGGCGCTGGAGGGCAACTCCGGCCCCTACCTGCAATACGCCCACGCGCGTGTCTGCAGTCTGCTGGACAAATACGCCGAACAGGTTCCGGGCTCCGACCCGAACAGCAACACGCTGCTGCTGGACGCACCGGTCGAAAAGGAGCTGGCCCTGCGCCTGCTGCAATTCCCCGCCGTTGTGACGCGCGCGGCAGAGACGTTCAAGCCCAGCGTGCTGGCCGATTATCTGTTCGGCCTCTCCCAGACCTACAGCAGTTTCTATCAGCGGTCACCCGTGCTGAAGGCGGAACCAGCGGTGCGCGACAGCCGCATCCGGCTCTGCGCCATGACAGCGCAGGTTCTCGCCGAGGGCCTCGGCCTGCTCGGCATCCGCGCGCCGCGTCGGATCTGAACCGTCTCAGAAATGCGTCAGCAGACCGTCGGCCACGCGCCGGGCCGTCTTTTCGTCTGCAAAATGGCGCACCAGCACCAGAGCGAAGAGCATGGCAGTGCCCGGACCTTGGCTGGTGATGATGTTGCCGTCCGCAATCACCGGCGCATCGTCGAACGCCGCGCCGAGCTGCGGCGCGCACGAGGGATAGCACGTGGCACGCCGTCCTTCGAGCACCCCGGCCACGGCGAGTACGGTGGGGGCCGCGCAGATCGCGGCCACGAATCGGCCCGCCGCGTCGAACGCCCGCACCGCGTCGAGCACCCGTTCGTCCGCCGCGAGCGCCTCGGTACCTTTGCCGCCGCCCGGCAGGACGAGCGCATCAAACGATTCAAGGTCCAGATTGTCCCAGACCGCATCGGCCAGAAGCTTTACGCCACGCGAGCCCTGAACCTGCAGCGACTCTCCTAAGGCCGCGCCAACGGTCTCAATCCCGCCGCGGCGCAGCACGTCGAGGATCGTGACCGCCTCCAACTCCTCCAACCCGTCAGCCAAAGGGACTAGAACACGCATAAGGACTCCTTCCGATTTTAACTACTCTGCCGCATATTATGGCATGTGAACGGAAGGTCGGCAATGCAAAAGACCCTTGCCTATAAATTGACAGGATTTCCCGTAGCTCGGCGCGCGGCGGGCTAACTCTTAAATCTAAAAGGAGCATTCGTCGCTCCACTTCGTCGCAAGCGCGATCGACTGAGTTTTGGAGACCGGTGCGTATGCGGGACTAAGGCGTCCGCGGACGGTTCGGGGAACCGTCCCTACCAGCGGGCGGGGACGCCCGCTTCTCCCGTCAGACCTTATGTCGCCCCGCGACGGGCGACCTGCGGTGTCGGAAACGCGGGCGTCCCTGTCGATCGTCGCGGGTCGAATGTCGCGGGTCGCGGGTCGACGTTCCCGATCCCGATAGCGACCCCGATCCCGATAGCGACCCCGATCCCGATAGCGACCCCGATTTGGATGAAACTACGAAACCTTGAAACCAGAAACCCTGAAACCCGAAACCCAAGAAAGTGTCCCGTGGTGAAGCAATCGATCCCGATAGCGACCCCGATTTGGATGAAACCCCGAAACCCTGAAACCCTGAAACCCCGAAACCAAAGAGAGTGGCTCCGTTGCGACGGTTATGGTATGATCCCGCCCATGTTGAAACTGATTCGAACGAGTCTGAGCCGCGAAGCCCATCCGCTGGTGCAGTTCATCAAGTACGGCGTGGTGGGCGGTATGGCCACGGGGGTGCAGATCCTCACCTTCTTTCTGTGCGGATGGTTTCTCTTCCCCTGTCTGACCCAAGACGACATCGTGGTGCGGCTGCTCGGCCTCACGGCGCCAGCGATGTCCGCGTCCGTCCGCGCCTGGAACGCGGGGTTCTGCAACGCCATCGGCTTTCTCTTCTCGAACACCTTCTGCTATGTGCTCAACCGGTTGTTCGTCTTCAAGCCGGGCCGACACCATTGGGTGATGGAGTTCCTGCTTTTCTTCGCGGTCTCCGGCATCAGCATGGTGCTTGGTACGGCGATCCAGTCCTTTTTGATCACGTATCAGGGGATCCAAACCACCTTCGCGTTCGGCGCGAACATTCTCTGTGCCCTGCTGATCAACTACGCGATGCGCAAATTCGTGATTTTCAAAGGGTGATTGCGCAAAGGGGCGTGCGTTGTGAAGTTCTCCTTACTTCACTGTCGCGCCCGGCAACGCGCCCGGATCGGCCTGGATCACAAACAGCGTGCCATCGGGATTGCCCGCCGCGAGAATCATGCCCTCCGACACACCGAAGCGCATCTTTCGCGGCGCGAGATTCGCCACCATCACCACACGGCAGCCCACCAGCGAGGCGGCGTCGCAGTGCCGACGGATGCCCGCGAAAACCTGACGCGGACGCTCCTCCCCGATGTCGAGCTGCAGCTTGAGCAGCTTGTCCGCGCCTTCCACCGGTTCCGCGCTGAGAACCTCGGCCACACGCAGATCCATCTGGGAAAAGGTGTCGTAGTCGATCGTCTCCCGCACCGGTTCGGCGGGTTGCGCGGCCGGTTTTGCGGACTGTGCCGGAACAGCGGAACGCTCCGGCTCGCGGCTGGCTTCGATCAGCCGCTCCACAGAGGCCTGCTCCACCCGCGTGGCCAGATACACGTAAGGGCCGATCGGCAGATTCTCAACCGGGCGCGCGATGTCCGGCCAGACGTACGGCTGCTCATTGAAAAGTGCCGCCACCCGGGCCGCATACCCCGGCAGCACCGGCTGGAGATAGATGGTCAGCACGCGAAACAGGTTCAGGATCGATGTCATCACCGCGCGCGCGGCCTCGGGATCGGTTTTGACCAGAGCCCAGGGTGCCTGACCGTCGAAATACTGGTTGGCCTGATCGGCAAGGTCGCGCACCTCGACCATCACCTTGCTGAAGTCGCGGTTCTCATAGTGCGCGGCGATACGCTCGGCCTTGCCCACGGCTTTCTCGTACAGCGCGCGGCCCTCCACATCCATGCTTCCCATACGACCGCCCAGACTCTTGTGCAGCATCTGCGCACCGCGCGAGGCGAGGTTGGTGATCTTGCCCACCAGATCGGAGTTCACGCGGCTGATGAAATCACCGAGGTTCAGATCCATGTCATCCGTGGTGCCGTTCAGTTTGCAGGCGTAGTAAAAACGCAGATCCTGCGGCTTGAGGTGCTCGAGCCAAGTGCGCGCCTTGATGAAGGTGCCCTTGGATTTGCTCATCTTCTCGCCGTTGACCGTGAGGAAACCGTGCACAAAAACCTGGTCCGGCGTCTTGTAGTCGGCCGTGTGCAACATCGCGGGCCAGAAGAGACAGTGGAAGCGCACGATGTCCTTCCCGATGAAATGGTACAGCTCGCCCCCCGGTTGCTGCCACCAGGCGTCGAACGACTCGCCATGCAGGGCGCACCATTTCTGGAGGGAGGCCATGTACCCGATGGGCGCGTCCACCCACACGTAGAAGAACTTGCCCGGATACCCGGGAATCTCGAAGCCGAAGTAGGGGGCATCGCGCGAGATGCACCAACCGCGCAGCGGCTCGTTGAACCACTCCAGCAGCTTGTTGGCCACATCCGGCGCGGTGTGGTCAGGGATCCACGCTTTCAGAAAATCGCGGAACGGCTCGAGTTCGAAGAAAAGGTGCTCGCTGTCGCGCGTCACCGGCACGTTGCCGCACAAGGTGCAATGAGCCTCCTTCAGCTCTTCGGCGGGATAGGTCTGACTACAGACATCGCAGGCGTCGCCGTACTGTCCGGCCGCGCCGCACTTCGGACAGACGCCCTGCACAAAACGGTCCGGCAGAAACATCGCGTCCTGTTCGCAGTAGAGCTGCGGCAGTTTGCGTACCGTCACGGCACCGCTCTGGCGCATCGACTCGAAAATCGTATTGCAGAGAGCGCGGTTTTCCTCGCTGTGGGTGGAGTGGTACTGGTCGAACTGGATCTCGAAATCCGCGAAATCGCGGGTGTGCCGCTCGTAGCTGCGTGCGATCAGCTCCTCCGGGGAGATCCCCTCCGCACGCGCGCGCACCATGATCGGTGTGCCATGCGTATCGTCCGCGCAGACATAAACGCAAGCGTGGCCGCGCATCTTTTGAAACCGGACCCAGAAATCCGTCTGCAGATACTCGACCAAATGCCCAATGTGAATGTCCCCGTTGGCGTACGGAAGAGCCGACGTCACCACCATCTTGCGTTTTGTGTTGCCCATAAAGTGCTCCCACGGTAAAAAAACGAAGTGTTATCATAGCGTGTCCGCCCCATTCCCGCCACTTCTTAGTTCATCAGTGCCTTACGAACCAACGAGCACAATAAAAACAAGTTGTTTCACCCTCGTTCTTTGAGATTGCGGGCTCCGCCCGCGTTGGGGGTTGAGGCTGCAAGATTTGTACAGCCTCACAGTCTCACAACCTCACAACCTCACAGCCTCACAGTTCTCGGGTCAGTGATGTGGCCTGTGAGGGATGAGGCCGCCGCGGTGTAGGGCGAGGCGAGATAAATGCGCGCGTCCTTTGAGCCCATGCGTCCGATGAAGTTGCGGTTGGTCGTGCTGACCACCACCTCGTGTCCATGGGTACGCCCAAAGGTGTCGACCGGCCCGCCCAGGCAGGCCGCGCAGGAGGGCGGCGCGATCGGCTCGACGCCCGCCTCTTCAAAGATCGCCCGCAGACTCTGTCCGCCGATCTTGGTTTCATCAAGCCCCTTCTCCACCTGCCGTGTGGCAGGCACAAGCAGCGTGCGGACGGCGACCCGCTTGCCCTGCATGACTTTGGCCGCCATGATGAAATCCTCCAGCTTGCCGCCGGTGCAGGAACCGATGTAGACCTGATCGATTTTCACGTCGCTACAGGCGCGAGCCAGCGCTTTGTTGTCGGGAAGATGCGGCTTGGCCACAACCGGCTCAAGCCGGGAGACGTCGTAGCGGCGCTCGTCCGCAACTTTGGCGTCCGGATCGCTGAACAAAGGCTCGAACGGCTTCTTCGTGCGGGCCTTAACGTAATCGATGGTCTTCCGGTCGGGCGCGATGATGCCGTTCTTCGCGCCGGCCTCAACCGCCATGTTGCAAATCGTGCAGCGCTCATCGATGCTGAGGGCTTCAATCGCGGAACCTGTGAATTCCATCGCGTGGTAGGTCGCGCCGTCCACACTGATGTCACCGATGATGTGGAGGATCAGATCCTTGGCTGAGAGGTACGGGGGCAATTCGCCGTCCAACACGAAACGGATGGTCGGCGGCACCTTGACCAACAGCTTACCCGTGCCCATGATAAACCCCGCATCGGTGTTGCCGATGCCCGTCGAAAAGGCTCCCAGCGCCCCGTGCGTGCAGGTATGGGAATCCGTGCCGAAAATGGTCTCGCCCGGACGCACATGGCCCAGTTCCGGCATCGCCACATGACAAACTCCGCAGTAATTTTCGGTGCCGGGGTCATAGAAATAAGGCAGCCCTTGCTCTTTGACGAACACGCGCAGCGTGTCCACGTTGCGGTGGGCTTTTTCGTCCGCCGTGAAGATGTAGTGATCCGGCAGAATCACGATCTTCTCGCGATCAAAAACCTTGGCGTCTTTACCGAATTCGCGGTGGAAAATGCCGATCGTGCCGGGTCCGCACACGTCATGCGTCAGGAGGATCCCGACGTTCACCCAAATGTTGTCGCCGGGCGACACCACGCTCGCGCCCGACTCGCGGGCCAGAATTTTTTCCGTGATGGTCATGTTCCGCCTTTCCCCTGAACCAGACTGAAGAAGCGGTCCTGATACCGCTCAAAGAGCCCGTGCTCTTGCAGCAGTCGGCCCAGCGGTTTGATCAGCTTCGCGTCCTGCGCCGCGGCTTGGAACCCGCGTTCGATCTCTTCGCGCAGACCGGCCGGGATGCCATCCTGCATTTCGAACAGACGCCGCTCGTGCAATTCCCGAATGTTCTCCTGAGCCGAATTGTGGATCACGGTCCAGAAAAGCCGCACCAGACAGACATCCCACGGATCGTCCACCCCGTGGATCACCGCCGCAAACGGGTCGTTGTGCGCTTCGGCCTCGGCCTTCACACGCTCCAACACCGCCTCCGTCGCATCCGAAACCACCTGTTCGCTGAAGGCCTCCTGCTTGAGCGTGTAACCGTACCGCAGAATGCGCACCGTGTCCTCATGCTCCTTCAGCCACTCGACATAACGCTGCGCCTGTTCCCCGAACCCCTCCAGAATCATGGTGGAGTAAGAGGAAGGCGTGATGATCTGCGGCCGCAACGCCTGCATGCGGCCCTCCCGGACCCGCACCTTGCCGACCGTGTCCATCAGCTCGCTCACCAAATGATAACGGATGATCGTGTTGCCGAACGTTTCCAAATGACGCTTGGGCGGCACCACGATCCGCGTGTTGTTCACCGCGAACCAGAAATCGAATTGTGTGGGTTTCTTACTCATAACATGAGAAGGGAGTATAACAGGAATACCGGATTCTGAAAAGCGCGAGAAAAGACCCGGTTCCCGCGCGTTGAGTGACCGGCCCCGCCCGTAACGGCGGATCAAACGGACCGGTCGGACACACGCGTTCTTGCCGATCGTCGCGGGTCAACGTTCAGCATTGCCGTCACTTCGGGCGTCCGAGACGTCCGCCCGCACTTTACCGCCGGAGCGGACGGTTCGCGAAACCATCCTCACGAGGACGAGATGGCGATCCCGATCCCGACAGCGATTTCGATAAACCCGGAACCCATTACCTGAACTGGAGCAGCGTGCCGAAGCTCTTGAGGGTGACCGTGACATAGGTCACCCCGCCGGACTGCTCCTCCTTGAGGATGAAGAGCGAGGGGTCGGCCGCGGCCTGGCCCTTGACCGTGACCCGGCCGTCCGCCACCGCCTCCCAGAACTCCGTTGCCGTGTCGACCGCGCCGCCCGGAGCGCCGACAGCGAGGCGCAGCGTGCCGCCGCCGTAGCTGCCGAAGTCGAACGCGCCGCCCGGAGCGACCGTCAGGCCCTGCGCGAGGGTCAGGGTCCCGGAGACGAGGCGGAAGACCCCGCCCGGCGAGACCTCCAGCGCGTCGAAGGCCGAGACGCCGCCGGTCTGCGCCGCCGCGCCCGCCGCGACCGTCACCGCGCCCAAGACGTTCCGCCCCGCGAGCGCCAGCGTGCCCGCGCCGAGCTTCGTCAGAGCCTTGCCGCCCGTGACGCCGCCCGCGAGGGTCAGGGTCCCGGCCGCGTTCGCCACGTCCACGGTCAGCGCGTCCTGCAGGACCAGCGCCGCGGTCAGGGTATGGCTGCCCAGCAGCGAGAGGATGCGCGGCATGCCGTACGCGCCGTCCGAGGCCAGCGTCAGCGCGCCCGGCCCCGCCACCGTGTAGGAGACCGCGTTGTTGAAGGCCAGCCCGCGCAGCGTGCGGCCGGCCTCGGCCGTCACGGTCCCGGCGGCGGTCAGGTTCGGGCCGAAGTACGCGCCGAACTCCGCCGTGGCGGGGTTGGTCAGGCTCCAGGCCCCGGACGCGTCCCAGTCGCCGCCCGAAGCCCCGGCCCACTGGTTCAGCGCGGCATTGCCCAGCAGGAGGTGCTTGCTGTCGTTGGAGAGGGTCACGTCAAAGCGCGCGAAACCGTCCTCAGCCCAGACCTGATTGTCCTCCGCGTTGGAGAAGCCTCCCGCCGCGAATGTCATCGGATTATCGCAACTGATCGCGTAGAAGAGCGACGCCGGATCGGGAAGGAAGCCGTTGATCAGCGAAATCCGCAGCGCGCCGTCCAATACGGCGTTCCCGGTGATCATCAGGTGATCGTGGTACCCCGCACCATTCGTGAAGGAATTGGCCTGGGACGCGCCGCCGATATCGAGGGCGATCACCGCGTTCGGCGCGTTGGTGTAGCTGCCGTTCACGAGGGTCCGGCCCGGAACGCCGAAGTCGCCCGGCGCGAGCGTGCCGCCCTCGTTGAACAGCGTCCCGCGCGCGCCGCCCGGCTCCGAGCGCAGGTTGACCGCCTCATACGAGGCCGTCGCCAGCGTGCCGCCCTGGAAGGCGAAGACCTGATTGGCCCCCTCTTCAGCACGGTTCCCATAAATGCGCTTACGGCTCACGAGTTTGCCAGAACCCCTCAGCGTGAAGGCGGCGAGGCTGTTGTTGTTCGTTCCCGAGCCGATCGAGACCGCGTTATCGCTCTGCCCGAACGCATACACCGTGCCGCCAGATAGGTCGTAGGTGGCCGTCGTGTGATCCGCCAGACTTCCGAGGTGCAGATACTCTTTGCTCTGCACAAGCACGATGCCGCCCGTCTGCACGCCGATGAAATTGCACCCCGTCTGTTCCCAGGAACCATGGTGATTGCCGAAGCGCAAGCTCCAAGCCGTCTCCGGCTGAT
The DNA here is from genome assembly GCA_033812795.1 of Kiritimatiellia bacterium. Classification (GTDB taxonomy): domain Bacteria; phylum Verrucomicrobiota; class Kiritimatiellia; order RFP12; family UBA1067; genus JAPXSY01. Next base: position 9,195 of record JAPXSY010000061.1, on the reverse strand, counting down.
CCATCAGCACCCCCCCCGTAATGGTCAGCGTGTTGGTGCCGCCCGCAGTGTAAAAGGTGAACCTGCGCGTCTCCGGCGTGACGGTCAGGACGCCACCGTTGAGCGTAACGTCGGCGCTCAGGTTCTTAGACGGATGCAACGGGTTGAAGATCCAGACTCCGTTCTCGATCGTCCACTTTGTCCGCGCCGGTTCGGGAAGCATGTTGTTCACCACGGTCGTCGCGTCAGGCTCGCCGTCCAAAATGACGGTCGCGCCCTCTGTCGGGACGATGTTGCCGACCCAGTGCTCACCGGGGCTTTGGAAAAGCGTGAGCGGCATATTGACGTTACGCTGGTAGACGGTGCCGAGCCCGTCGAGCGAGATCGTGATGGGCTCGGTATCCGTGCTGTTGTAGTTGAACGTGCCGAAATTGGTCAGATTCCCCGAGATGACCGAGCCGCTGTTGAGCGTCAGGGTGCCGCCGGAAAAAACGGTAATCCTGCCCGTCACGCTGCCGCCATTCGACATCGTCACCGTCCTGCTCTCGCCGATGTCCAATGCGCCGGAGATGGCGCAGGTGTTGGTCAGATAGACGTTACCGCCGGACACGGAGACCGCCCCGGATATCGAGCTGCCGGAGAGCATCTCGAGAGTCCCGTCGCGGGAAAGGCGGATGTGGCCGTTCACGGTGTCACCGACCGTCAGCCGACCGTTGGCGAAATCAATGACTCCTCCCATATCCACGGGGCCGAGGAGCGAAAGGTTTCCTGCAGAACCCTTGGTCAGCCCCGCCGAACCGGTCACGGCACTGCCGATGACCAGCGTGTTGGTACGGTAGCGGAAATTGAGAATCGCCTCGGCAGTGCCGAACGCGAGGGTTCCCGGCGTGTTGATGCCGATGCTGTTTACGCTTCGGTTCCCGGCTGACATCAGGGCACCGCTGGTCAGGGTCAGGGTACCGGGGCCTTCGATGCTGCCCTCCCCTTCTAAGATCAGGGCGTTGATCGTGGTAGACTGGTTGAGCGTCGCCGTGGTGGTGAGACGGGCGTTCGTGGTGGTGACGCTGCCGTCCAGAATGCCGGAGGCGTAAGATTTGAGCTGACGAACGCCGTAGCCCGACTCGTACGTCGCGAAGTAATACGGCGGATCGGAGCTGTAGGGGTTGCACACCGCATACGGGATGATGCTCGCGTTGGGAGTGTTGTAGGCGCCGCCGCCGCCGACCAGCGTGGGCGGTTCGATGAATTCGATGTTGGCGTAACGGCTGTCAGACACGCCGAACGGCTGATCGCCGAGATTACTGCCGTGCAGGAACACGACACCCCCGGATTCACGCTCCAGCCGCTGAAACGTCAACCTGACCGGCTTGAGCGGATTCGTATCCGGAATCGCGAGCACTTCCGAAAAGCCGGGGCCGATGCGCAGCGGTCCGCTGAAGGTCTCGTGGATGGGCATCGTGCCGGGTCCGGTCAGGCGCAGCAAGCCCCCGTTGAGCGTCACACGTTTCCCCCGCAGCCCCTCGGCCGGGGCGATGCCGGCCGTCCCGTTGACGCGGAACTCCGCGCCGGTGCTGACGATGACATCGGCCCAAATCAGCGACCCCGTGGTGTTGTAGAGCCGGAGATGCCCTTCGCGGATATCCACTGTTCCGGCAAACGTGTTCGAGGCGGTCAGGCTCCAGAGGTTGTTATAATCGTTCTTCCCGGTCTTGATCAATGTGATCCCCGCATCGCCCGCAAGGTCGCCGTTGAGTGTCAACGCTTTGTTCGCTGCACGCCAAGTCTGATCAGCCGCGAGTTGGATGTCGTGGTTGAAGGTGACGGTCTGGTTGGCGGAGGAGGCGCTGATACCCGAGGCACCGAGGGTCAGGGTATTCCCGGCGGCAATCGACACCGGCCCTTTCAGGTTGTTCGCGAAATACAGCCCCCCCAACGCGAGGTCCGCGCCCAACGAAAGGCTCGCGGCGTTGGCCGCGCTGAGCAAACTATCGAACCGGCCGATGTGCTCGATCGAGGCGTTCGTGCCGCCGACCCAGTCGGCGGAGGTGTTCAGGGTCGCGGTGTCGGCCTTATAAATCGTATCGGCCAGCGCGGCACCGGCAGCCCCGAAGAGGAGACAACCCGTCAACCCGACAGCGGAAAACATATGGAATTTCCTGTTTTTCATCGTCTTTCACGCTCCTTCTTTTCGCCACTCTTTGTCAGCAAGCCCTGTCCCCAACGATGGTAATCGTAACCCCAACCAAGGCAGGAAGTCAACCCCGCTGACGTTTAACCTAAAAAGAGCAGTTGAACCTCCAACTCTCTTTGGTTTCAAGGTTTCGTGGTTTCAGGGTTTCAGGGTTTCAAGGTTTCAGGGTTTCATCCAAATCGGGGTCGGGATCGGTATCGGGATCGGTATCGTCGACCCGCGACCCGCGACATTCGACCCGCGACGATCGACAGGGACGCCCGCTGGTAGGGACGGTTCCCCGAACCGTCCGCGGACGCCTCAGTCCCGCATACGCATTCGGTTAAAAAAATCATATTAATCCTGTCATCCTGATGCCCTGAACGGGGGGCTTGTTGATAATTTTAACCCGGGGTCTGATCATATTGGGGATATCGGGGTTTTTTTTGCCTTTAACTGTTATTTTCAGAAGAAGTTACATTATCTACAGCACCTTGTTGATAACCTGTTGGCCGATTGATCATCTTTTCCCCTTGTCCCCTCTCTTCAATTGTGGTTCAACAGTACACGTTGCGGGGGACTGTTCCAATGCCTCCTTTTACCTCTTTTTCCGACCTGTTTTGTGAGTGCCGTTATGAATGCTGCCGCAGAATTGTGGGCTAACGCCTGCAATCACCTGAAATCCGTACTCAACGCCGATGTCTTCTCCCGCTGGATCGAGATCATCCGTCCCGCGACGCTGGAGGAAAACTGTCTGTCCCTGGAAGTTGAGAATGATTTTTCCCAAGCTTGGCTGGAGGATAATTACAAAGGGTTCATCTTGGACGCCCTCCATTTGGCGGGCGCGCCGTCCGAACTTTCCGTGACCTTTGTGGTGAATGCCCCGGAAGCGCAGGAAGGGTTGCCGGATGATCCGCCGCAGGAAACCAAACCCGCGCCGCGCCGACGTCCAAAAACCCCGAACCGGACCTCTTCCAACCAGCTCAACCCGATTTTCACCTTTGAAAATTTCGTGACCGGCCCGTCGAACAGTTTCGCGCACGCCGCCGCATTGGGTGTGTCGCAATCGGTCGGCCGCGCTTACAATCCCCTCTTCATCTACGGCCAAACCGGTATCGGCAAAACGCATCTGATGCAGGCGGTGGGACACCGAGTCCTCTCCTCACCCGGTATGAGCGTTTTTTACGTCACGACCGAAACGCTTCTCAATGAATATGTGGAGGCCATCCAAAACCGGACCACCATGGAGTTCCGGAAAAAATACCGCAAAACCGATGTGCTGCTGGTGGATGATATCCAGTTTCTGGCTGGTAAGGACAGCCTGCAGGCGGAGTTTTTCCACACCTTCAATGTCCTGTATGACGCCCATAAGCAGATCATCATGACCAGCGATCTGCCTCCGCGTGAACTCTCAGGCCTTGAGCCGCGGCTGGTCTCGCGCTTTGAATGGGGTTTAGTCACGGAAATCGAGTCGCCTGATTTCGAAACCCGTCTGGCGATTCTCCGCTATAAGCACTCAATGTCCAAGGTTCAACTACCGGATGAGATGCTGGTGTTTATCGCCGATAACATCCGTTCAAATGTCCGCAGCCTTGAGGGTGCGCTCACCCGAGCGATCACTTTCGCCTCCCTAAACGGCACCATAACGCTTGATTCGCTCCGCAACCTGCTGAAAGACCAACTCGATGACGAACGCCAGAAGGATCTCACCTTTGACGACATCCAGCGCATGGTAGCCGATTACTATGACCTGCGCATGACCGACATGTCGAGCAAGCGGCGTCCGCGTTCGGTGGCCGCGCCGCGTCAAATCGCCATGTTCCTGTGCCGCAAACTGACCCGCTCTTCCCTTCCCGAGATCGCCAAATCTTTCGACAAAACCCACGCCACCGTAGTCCATGCCTGCAAGACGATTCAGGACCGCATCCAGACTGAAGAGGACTTACGCGATTCGGTGCGCGAGATCACACGCAAACTGGGCCGCGATCCCGTTTCTTTCCAAATATGACCGCCTCTTTATAACCTGTTGATTTCCTTATGATTTGCTTCTCACATCTCTTCATAACCCGGCAGTTCTTAACAGCCCCCTCCCCCTGTACGCCTTTTCTTCTACCTTTATTGAAGGGTTATCAACATGATTTCATTCCTGTTTTGTTTTTCATAACTTATTCATATAAAGCAGGTTGTAGAGTTATCCACAAGGTTCTTGCCTCTCTACTATTAGGACTGTTCTTTCTTTACTTTAATACCCGTAATAGACTACAATCGCACCTTTTATGGGTCATTAACGCAATGACCTGGCCATGGGAGAGAAAACGATGAAATTGACGATTATGCGGTCCGCTTTTCTTGACGGTTTGCAGACAGTGCAGAATGTGGTGAGTTCCAAAGGGGTACTGCAGATTTTGTCGAATGCGCTCTTGCAGGCGAAAGATGGAAAACTGAGCATCACCACAACCGATCTGGATATTGCGGAGCGGTGCGAGGTGGAGTGCGAGGTGGAGCGCGAGGGAAGCACCACGCTTCCGGTTCGGCGTCTGGTCGGCATGATCCGCGAATTGCCGGAGGGCAAGGTGCTGGTCGAAGTGAATGATCAGGATGAGGCCACAGTGCAGAGCGGATCCTCTTTCTATAAGATCATCGGGCTGCCCACACGGGACTATCCGCCGATTCCGGCGACGGAAGGGAAGTTCTGCTACCGAATCGATCAGGGCGCGTTCCGCGAGATGCTGCGCAAAACCAGTTACGCCGTGTCGCAGGATGAGACCCGCCGTGTGCTCAACGGCGTGCTGATGGCCTTCAAAGAGAATAAATTGACGCTGGTCGCCACGGATGGACGCCGGTTGGCTCTGGTCGAACATGAGATTGAATTCCCGCCCGAGGCCGAGACGGAAATGATCCTGCCGATCAAGGCGGTCAGCGAATTGATGCGCATTCTCTCCAACGACGGGGATTTGAAAATCTACGCGCAGAAGAATCAAGCGGTTTTCGAGTTGGGGACGACGATGCTCAGCAGCAAACTCATCGACGGCGTGTATCCCAACTACCGGCAGGTGATTCCTGCGGCGTGCGATGAGCGCGTCGTGATTGAGCGCGATGCGTTGCTGGCAGCGCTGCGCCGCGTTTCGGTCGTGACCACGGATAAATGTAACGCCACGCGATTGACGTTCTCCGCGAACCAGTTGATCGTCAGCATCAACACGCCGGAAGTCGGCGAAGGGCGCGATGTGGTTCCGGTCAAATACGGCGGCAAGGAGATCTCGATCATCTTTAATCCCGAATTCGTCATGGATCCCCTCAAAAATATGGACGATGACGAAGTCTTTATCGAGATGAATGACGGTCACAGCCCCGCGTTGATCAAGTGCGGCATCCCGTTCCTATACGTGTTGATGCCCCTGCGGATCAGTTAGGAGTTTTTGCTTCGTTTCGGCTGTGGCACGGACATCTTGCCTGTGTTTCATGGACGGTTCCGCCCATGTCACGGAACCCCGTCCAGATAAGCCGCCAGACGCCCTGCCACGGAAGGGTGGCGGAGCGGGTCGATACGCTCTCGCATGTTGACACTGCGAAATGTACTGTTGCGGCGCGCCGGGCGGCGTGACGTCCCGGTAGAGTCCCTCGAGCAGCGCGTCAGAGGGAACACAGCGGCAGCGTACGTAAACCCGCAGCGACGCACCGGGGGCCAGCGGTCGTGGCAGCGGGATCACCAGCTTGCGGGCCACCGTGTCAAGAGTGTGGGCACACGCGGAAAAGCCGTCGGTTGGCGGAAACGGCTCCGCAAACCGTTCGCGGTCATCGGGGGAAAGGGTCTCTGCCAACGAAACCGCAACCTCGAAAATCTCCAGGTCACGCACATCGAGTCGCAACGCCGTCAACGGCTCGCGCGCGGTCAGAAACAGGAGGGCCGCGCCATCCACATGGCTCTCGTAAAACGCGAGCCGGAGGGTGATATGATGGAGTTGCGCGTCAGGCAGGCGCACCGCGTCGCGTCGGTATCGGTAGGTCATGTTTTGTTTCGCTCAGAAAAGCCGGATGTTACCTTTGCGCTATTCCACCAGCCCCTCTTCGCACTCGCGCACTTTGCGCTCATAGAAGGGTTGCAGGATCAGGCCGCGGTCGCGCAGCTCTTGCAGCATACGGAGACGCCGCTCCACCTGTTTGCGGGTGAAGGTGGGTTTGGCCGGGGTCCGCGCCTTTGCCGCGGCGTTTGTCTGCGCGGCGTGCGGCGCCGCGTTGGTGACCACCGCCGGGGGAGACCGTTCCCCGCGCTGTTCGGGAGGGGGCCTCTTGGCCGGGGCTTGGGCGTGCGCCACCGCTGCGCACGCCAGCCATCCGAAAATTCGGAGCCGTGTGTTGCGTCTCATTGCCGGATCCTCCCGCGTCCGGTCACTTTTCCAAGCGCTGAAGCTCAAGGCAGTCGATATAGACCGCACGGATCGCGGGGTTCGCGTTTTGGGTCTTCTTGTCGAACCGTCCCGGCCCGATCCAAACGTAGTGGGCGCTCTCCGGCACCCACTCGGCCACATCGTACCAGGCGTATCCGTCGCCTATGGCGGAGGTCTTGGGCTCGACCGTCTTCCCGTGGCCTTTCTTGTTCACGGGGTCATACACGCCGGCCCAGAAGGCCGTCCCCTCCTGCCCCGGCACCCGCTCGACACGCAAGCGTATCCGGATGCGGTACCGCGCGCCGGGGTCGAAGGCCACCTTGCCGAACGGCAGCGAGGTGCACCATTCGTAGTGGGTGTTGAACAACTTGAGCGCGAAGCCGTCCCCGGCCTGCGGATCAGCCACTTTTTTCTCGCCCCACACGCCCGGCCGGCCGAGCGACAGCTGTTCGTCTTCGATGGTCGCCCGGTCTCCCGGAGGCGGCAGGGGTGGCGGCGAAATGAGCGCCCGCCAGTCCGTGATGGTTTTCGTATGCCGCTCCAAACTCTCCGCGAGACGGATGTTCCGGGCCTCGTCGAAACGTTTCAGCAGTTCGGTCGCCAAGGCGCGGTATTCCGCCGGGACCGCATATTGCTGCGGATTCGAGGTGACCCACACGGTTTTCTGTTCGCTTGCGGGAAGTCGGGAGAGCCGTGCGTACAACACCGAAAAGGCCCCCATGCGCACATTGTAGGCGTGGGCCGGCGAATCCCGCACCGCTGCCTCTGCCCGGGACCACAAGTCCGCGGCGCGGTCGAGAAACGCGTCCGGCAGGACGGGGCTCCGCACGTCGTCAAAGATCCGCAGGGGCTTTTTCGCCGGATCGTTGTAAAAGGTGTGCAGTTCGTCGAAGTACTGCCGCACGAGCGGCGCGGCCGCGCCGTAATATCCCGCGAAGAAATCCGCGAGCAGCGGCTCTGTCGGCAGATCGGGATTCCACAGCCATTTGGCGAGGAGCCAGGCCTTGAGTTCCGCGAAATCGCCGTGCCGTCCATGATAGGCCCCCTGCTCGAACAGTCCGACCACGCGGTGGTCGCGGAAGAACCGCACGTTGTCCCGCAACGCCAGCACATTGGGGAACGGGGCGGTGTAGTGGCGGAAATTGGTGGTGTAGTCCCAGATGTAAAGTTTGTCGGTCATGGCGCTCCAGCCGCGGATATCCTCGACAAACTTCCGGTTCTGTTCGTAGGCGCTCTGATCCAGCGGATACGAGAAGTCGCACTCGATGGTGCAGAGGCGAGGCACGACATTGCGGCGCGGCCGCACGGTCTTGGGCGGTTTGCGCGTGTACTGGTACGCGAGCGTTTCGATCCACACCTCCGGGAACTCCCGCTCCACCGCCTCGGCCACCTGATTGACGAAGGTGATCAGCGTTCCGGCGTGCGACTCTTCACGGTCGTCGATCGCCTTGCACGCGGGACACGTGCACGGGTAGCGCCAGTCGTTCTGGCTCACGCTGAAAAGCTTGGCCGTGGGGTCTTTGCGGATGCGCTCCAGCACGCGGGTGGTGACGATCTTCAGCACGTCGGGGTTCGTCAGGCAGAGCTGGGAGGGCTCTTTGATGCGCCGACCGTCGATCTCGCTGAAATATTCCGGGTGGGTTTCGAAAAACTCCTCGGGCGGACAGAGCCGGTTGAAGGTATGGCAGAAGAGCCCGCCGCCGAAGCGGATCTTGCCGCCGTGCCGTTCGGTGAGGCGCATGGCGTTGCCGTTGGCCTTGTTCCGGGCCGCGAGGTCGCCGTCAAACATGTCGAACCAGAAGGGCTCGCGCAACGCGAAGGCGGGTTTCTGCGTCTCATCCGTATTCGGCACGGTGAAACGTTCGAGCCGGGGGATCACGCTGTGCCAGGAGGCGTACCAGCGGCAGCCGCCAACCCGCTCCAACAGTTCATACACGCCGTACAGCGTGCCGCGGACCGGACCGCCGAGAATCAGCAGATGCGGCGGACGGGTCACGATGCGGAACCCGTCGTCGCCGAACGCGGCCGCATCGGCGGCAGTGCCGAGAATCGCGGCGGTGTGGCGTGTGACGCCCAGCAGCACCGCGCGCGCCGGCAACGGTTCCCGGTCCGTCACGATCGGCAGACGCACACCGGTCATCTGTTCGGTGAACCGCTGAAGCTCTTCCGCGGCGTGGCGTTGCGACGCCGACGCCTCCTCGGACCGGACGATCGCCATGCCGTCCGCCTTTCCGCGCTCGGCGAGCGTCACCTCGCCCGGCGCCCCCAGTACGCTTGCCGCCGCACATCCCGTCAACCCGACGATCCAAAGGATTCCTCTGCGCATCATGTCACCCCCCTTTCGTTCTTTACGCCCCCTGTTTTACCCATGTGCCCGATCAACAAGGCACCGCCTCTCCTCCGCCCGCGTTCCCTGATCTCCTGAAAAGTCGTGGCAGGGCGTTCGGGCGCGGAACAGTTGTCCTTTCACGCAGGAGTATACCGGTTTGGCCGCTTCCGGACAATACCCCCTGCCGCTTCAGCGTAATCGGTTAGCGACAGGAGTGTGCGAAGACAATGCGTTTCTGGTGAAAAGGGGGGGCAGTGAGTCGGGAGCGCGGGCGTCCCCGCCCGCAACAGCGTGTCTTGCGTTTTCTGGTTTTATCCACAGATTTGCAC
>JAPXSY010000060.1:0-18773 GCA_033812795.1 Kiritimatiellia bacterium | reverse complement strand
CATGCCCAGAAAGCGGATGGCGAGATATTCAAGATAAGCGGCGAATTTTTTGAGCAGGCTCATGCGGCACGGATTAGTTGGCGAGGTCACGGAGCAGTTGCTGGCTGAGGGGTTTGAGTTCCCGGAGGATGTGCCGGGGCAGATGGGCTTCCTGCTCCAGCAGACCGGAGATCTGTTCGGCGGCCTCCCGGAGGTTCCGTTGCGCCATTCGGATACGGATCAGCGTCAGGCGAGCGGAGAAGTCATCGGGTTTCGCCTGAAGCACGGCATCGAGGGCCCGGGAGGCCTCATCGGCGCGTCCGGTGGCCAACAGCAGACGGGCCAATGCGTGCCAGGCGTCAAGGCGCTGCGGCGCGTCGTCGAGTGCACGGCGCAAAAACTTTTCGGCAAGGGCGTGCTCGCCTTTTTCCAGCAGGACCGTGCCAAGGCCCGCGAACGCCGGCGCATTGCGTTCAGTTTCCAAACTCCGGCGGAAGAGGTCTTCGGCGAGGTCCACTTCGCCGCGTTCGAGCCGCACGCGGCCCCAGAGGTAGTTGGCGAAGGCGTGGTCGGGATTCTGGCGCAGAATCGCGCAGGCGTCCTGTTCACTGAAAGCGGGCACCTCCAGCACGTCATCAAGCCGCAGGATCTCCTCGCGCACGTCGTTGAGGTTAGGGTTCAACTCCAAGGCTCGCAGGAAGTTCGCGCGTGCGGCGCGGTAGTGTTCCGTACCGTTGTGCCGGAGCAGATAACCGCGGACTTTGTACATGAGATAGTGTTCTTTTTTAACGGAGGCGCTGCGCAACACGGGGAAGACGCGCATCTCGAGTTCGGGATACTCCTCCAGTTGCAGCAGAATCTCCGCCAGCAGACCCCACAATCCGATGTCGGCGGGTGCGGCGTTGAGCGCGGTGTTAAGCCGTTCGCGGGCTTCGGGCAGTTTGCCGTCGAGAATCAGAAGGGCCGCTTCGTGCCAGATCAGTTCGGCGGGAGTGACGCCGTTTTCCTTGGCCAGATCCATCCAGAGCCCGGCCTCGGGAAGGTCACGGCGTTCGATGGCCAAGCGTGCCTTGTTCACCAGCGCGAACCGGTCCCGGTCATCGATATCCAGAAGCAGGTTGAGTTGGAGGTCCGCTATGTCAAACTCATACGTCTCCAGATGTTTGGCGATTGTCTGGTAGAGTTCGCGCTTCTTGTCGCGTACGGCCAGAAAGGGGTCCGGCTGCCCAGGCGAGAGGGTGTGCGACAACTGCTGCAGCAGTCCGGACTTCGTCCAATAGCTCTTGCGGACCTGCTCCAGAATATCCGGAGAGATCAGCGTTCCGGTTTGGGCCTGGACCGAGGCGGGGGTGAGGAGGTGGGTACGGGCGTACCGCCGCGGGATCTCGCGCAGACGTGTCTGCAGGGCGGGGAGCGTATCCGCGCGCAGGCCATGGCCGAGGGCCAGATGGTAGCGGTTCAGCAGTACGCTGAGGTTGTCGGGCATCAGCGCTTCGGTCTGCGCGAGCAACTCCGCAGCCTCCTCGAAGCGCTTCTGCCCGGCGAACAGAACCGCCAGCTCATTGCCAGCGCAGGCCAGTTGTCCGGCGAGCGCCGCGCGGATCTTGGCGAACAGGCGGATGCTGTCCGGGGTTGCGGGGAACAGGTGCGGTTGCAGGAACTCTACGAAAGCTTGGTGCCGGTCGCGCAGTTGGGCGAGGTCTACGGACACGTCTTGCGGCAGACCGTTGAAGAAAATGCTGTTGGGCAGGGGCGTGAAACCGTTCTCGCGCCAGAAGACCGGAGTGCGGAACAGGGCAATGCGGGAGTAGGCGTTGGTTTCCTGGGTAAGCCATTCGCGCAGGAAAGAAACGGGCGAAAGGTCGGCCGCGTTCAGAAGCCGGGCTTGGATTCTGGTAAGGGAGGGATCCTCCCGGATGGCGGTGCCGAGGTGCTTCGCGTTGGCGCCGTCCGGGCTCTCTTCCGTTTCGATGAGCCGTAGCCGACGCCCGTCCTGAAAGGCGCGGAGCATCAGGTGATGCGTGAGAGTGCTGCTGTTGACGATCCAGTCACAGGTGTCCAGCGTTGCGTAGATGCGGTCCGTGACGACATCGACGAAGGCGCCTTCACGCGGATCGATGTCCGTGAAACTGCGGAACGGCACCAGACACGCGAGTGCCAACAGGGGCCAGCAGAGCCATCGGCCGATACGGCAAACGAGAGGATGGTCGCGGTATTCGTAATAATCGAGGTCCTCGGACAACTGTTCGTCGAACATCTCGCGCATCAGATACCAGACGGCAATCAACAGGCCGGTCAGGAAAGCGACGATTGTGGAACTGAAGACCGGAATGCGGGAGGTCATACGCGCAATCGCCCAGGGCGACATGCGCAGGTTGAGCAGGCTGGGGATGAGTGTGGCGGCCAGCGTGAGCTGCATGAGGAACAGCAGCGGTGTGCGCTTGCGGAAGGAAAAGGCGAAAATGAACAGCGCGATCGCGCAGGGGAAGAGCAGTTGCATGAAGATGTAGCTCCAGCCGAAGCTGGGCACCCAGCGGGCAAGTTCGTCCAGCATGGTCGCGGTCAGGACGTTCAGGATCGGGCGGGGTGCCGGGATGGGGACCGCGGCGCATAAGGCGCTGGCACGCCATAGGAGCATGCCGCCCGTCAGAAACCCAATCAGACCGGTCAACACCACGGCTAGTGTGCGGTAAAAAGTGGCGTGTTCATTCAGCAGGAGCGATCGCAGCAGAAATCCGCTCCCTACCGGAAGGAGCAACAGAAAGAGAGGGGACTCCACGCAGCAGGCCGCCAGCAGAAAAGAGGAGGCGAACAAAAAGAAAGGGTGGGCTTTCTGGTCATAGGCGATCAGTAGATTCAGAAGCAGGAAGAACAGGGCGAGATCAAAGGCGAAGGGATAGAGACGGGTCGCGGCGATCCAGAACGGTCCGCAGAAGGCGAAGGCGAGGGCGGCACCCATGCCGCCGAGGGCCGCGGCGCGCGCACTGCGCCAGTTATGGGCCTGAACCGAGGCGGGAAGGATCGGCATCTCGCTGGCGGGTAGCGGGAAGGACATGCGATTGCGGTTCGGGAGATCGCCCTCGTCTTCCCGTATGCCTTCCGTGCCGGGAGGCAGGGCCGCCATACTGCCGCCGGGATTCTCAGCGGCCCAAATGAAAATCAGCCGTGCGGTCAGCAGATAAAAGAGGGTCGCGGCCAACGTGCCGCAGGCGGCGCAGAAGAGATTGAGCCGCACGGGCAGGGTGGCGTACGGCAACTGCGCGATCGGTCGGATGATCAGACTGAACAACGGATGCGCCAGATCGTTTTGCTGGCAGAGACCGGCAGCCATTGCAGTCAGGAAGGCCGGGGTTCCGGGATAGAGGTGACGGAAAAGCGTCACCGCATACACTACGGCCGTCAGCAGCGTCACGACCGGCAAGAAAAAGCGGATGAGCTGCCAAGGGGTTGTGAAAAACCTGTGTTTGCGGGACGCCATGGCCTTGCCTCACTGGTGCGCTCTACGACGCCACGCGCGGTCACCGTACACGCCAGCGCGGGAGAAATCAAACGGACGGAAGCCGATCTGTTCCGCAGGCGAACCGCGCCGCAGACGGAAGTCGCGTTCCGCAGCGTTTTCAAACAGCGGATCCGCCACGAGCCCGTCCGTGTCGCGCCCCATGGCCTGCCATTCGGCGAAGGTCATGCCTTTAAAATCAGCTGGCCCGTCCGTCCGCCACCACAGGTTGCTCTGCCAGTCCACTTTGGCCTGGATGGAGCGGGTATAACGGGTGTCGCTGAAGTTTGGGGCGTTTTCCCAGATGATGATGTTGCGCTCGACGGTCAGCGAGCGGTGCGGTTCTACCCGGGTGACCGCCACCTGGCACTCGCGGCTGAAGGCGAGAATGTTGTTGCGCAACACGTTGTCACGACCGTAATGCTGGTGGAACGATCCGTCCTTGGTGTCGTACACGAGATTGTTTTCTAAGACGATGCCCTCCGAACCCTCGTCCGGATAGAGTCCCCATCCGCCGTACGTGTAGGAGTCGACGTTAAAGATCACGTTGTTGCTGATGCAGGTGCCGAAACTGGTCCCCAGCGTGTAGACGCCGCCCATATCGCCCAGCATGCGCTGCCCGATCGTGTGGATACGGTTAAAGGCGATGGTGTTGCGTTGTGCCGCGCTGCCGCGGTACCCCCAGACCCAGCCCACAGAGACGCCCGTGTAGAAATGGTCGCTGATCTCGCAGTGGGTGACGCTGTTGTCGGGGCTGTGGCCGATCCAGACGGCGGTGCCGCTCGCGTGGAACCGTCCGCCGTGAGTGATGATGCAGTTGTCGACCGTGTTGAACGCGGTGCTGAAGGATGTCAGCGCCTGAACTGCGGCATTGGTGCTGGCGCTCACTCCCTTGGCTCCGGGATCGCCGATGCGGATGCCGCCCGCGCCCAGATCGGTGAGTGCGCACTGCTCCACCCGGTTGCTGACACAGCCCGCGCGGAACCAGAGGCCGTATTCACCGGTGTGCGCGATGTCGCAACGACGGAAGGTCACCCCATGCGCGCCGTCCGCCATGATCGCCGCTTCGGTGTGCGCGGCCGCTTGGTGGGGTTCGAACTGGGTAGGGCCGGGCGCGTTCAGGGGACCGCAGATTTCGTCGGGTAGAAACGCGCAGGCGATCTGGTTGAGGCGGCGCGGCGAATCGGTATAGAGGAAGCCGAGGTTTTCAAAGGTGAGGTGCCGTACGAAGACACCGGCGACCGGATCGCCCTGAAAGACAACCAGCGTCTTGACCCCCGATAAGGGAGCCACAACCTCTGCGCGTTCGGGCCGCTCGTCCGGCAATGGCAGGTAGTGGAGTTTGCGGTTGACGCCGTCATAGAACCACTCGCCCGGCGCATCGAGTGCGGAACGGACGTTCTCGACATAGTAAAGGGAGTTGGTCTGCCACTTGTTCCAATGCTTCCAAGGCGCGCCCTGGGTGATGAGCGTCGCCTTTCCGACATCGAACCCGGCGATCATCCGGCGCGTGGTGTCCCATTTGTGGTGGACCACCACTTGGGCGAAACGCCATTCAGGCTGCGGACTGCGCGCCAAGGGATCGAGTTCACCGGCACGGCCGGTCAGGGTGGCCCGGGCGTAGACCCCGCGCGGAGAGGCGTTGGTCAGAATCGTCTGTTGCACAGCGGCGGGATTGAAGAACCCGCGGTTGGGATGCCGCGCGCGCGGGGCACGCCGACCGTTGACGAAGAGGGTCTCAAAATAGGCGGGTGTGCCGCTGGCGTCGCACGGGATATCCGCCAGCCACCGGCCGTCCGGCTGCACCTGCCAGCCGGTGATCACACGGCCGCCGCACAGGCGTGACCGGTCCGCACCCCGGCCGCGGTAGGTGACCGGCGCGTCGGCGGTCCCGGAGTCCTCGGGACTGAACACGATCGGTTCGTTCACAGGGTAAAAACCCGTATCGACATGCACGGTCCACGCCTCTGAACAACCAGCCTTCCGCGCCGCGCGAATCGCGTCGCGCGCCTGCGTCAGCGAAGTGAACGGGCGGCGTCGCGAGCCGTCCGGCGGTTCAGAGGTTTTCGCGGCGGGAGCGACGTACAGGTCAGCGGCGCCGAGTCCGGAGGCGAGCAGGCAACAGAACAGCAGCAGTGTTTTCATAGGGTGTCACGCATCCTGGGGTTAAAGGATTAACGGAAAGAGGCGAGGTCGCATTTGTCCATGTCGTCGAACTCCTGATTCTCACCGCCCATGGCCCAGACAAAAGCGTACCCGCCGGTGCCCGCGCCGCAATGGACCGACCACGCGGGTGAGAGTACGACTTGCTTTTCACGCAGCATCACATGCCGCGTCTCATCCGGCGCGCCGAGCAGATGCAGGACCGCACCGTTGGGCGGAAGATCGAAGTAACAGTACACCTCGGTGCGGCGGTCGTGCGTGTGGGGCGGGAAGGAGTTCCACACGCTTCCCTCGTGCAACATGGTGAACCCCATGACGAGCTGACAGCTCCGGATAAATCCCGGCCGGATGTACTGATAGATCGTGCGGCGGTTCGACTCCGCAAGTGTGCCGAGTTCGATGCGGTTGGCATCCTTGAGCCCCGCTTTCACGGTCGGATAATCGGTGTGCGCGGGATAGGAAACCAGATAGAAACACGCCGGTTTCTGGGGGTTGGCGCTAGAGAAGAGGAGGCCGCGGCTGCCGCGCCGGACGTAGAGGCATTCGCGCCGCGCCAAGGCGTGCTCGGTACCGTCCACCACCACGGTTCCGGGCTCGCCGAGATTGATGATCCCGACCTCGCGCCGCTCGCAGAAATAGGAGCAGGCCATTTCGCGTCCCCCCGTCAGTTCCAGATGCTCGGTTTCGGGAACGATCCCGCCGACCACCGCGCGGTCGGTGTTCGTGTAGACGAGGTTGACTTGGCCGGGCTGGAACAGATCTTCGATTACGAAGCGGTTGCGCAACTCGTCCGTGGTCATACGGCGATAGGATTGACGGTCAGGTGTTTCGATGTTTCTCATGATGTCTCCCAATCTACGTTTCTGAATGTCGGAACCACTATAGCAGAGGTCAGCCCCCCGGTCCAATACCCGATTTGCCGGGATGCACCGCGAAAAAGCGGGGTCGCACCGTGCACGGACCTCATTGCGTGAAGGGTTCAATGACGCGTTCAAGAATCCCGTGCAGGTGTGCGATCAGCACACCGTAATTGACGATCGGCACGCCTGCGGCCTTGGCCTGATGGATGCGGTAGCGCATTTCACGGCGGTTGAGCATACAGGCGCCGCAATGGACGATGAGCGCGTAAGGGGAAAGGTCGCTCGGATAGTTCATGCCGCTCGTGTGTTCGTAAACCAGTTTGCGGCCGGTGTGCCGGAGCAGCCAACGCGGGATCTTGACTGTGCCGATATCGTCGCACTGCCGGTGGTGTGTGCATCCTTCCGCCACAAGCACGCGGTCGCCGTCCTTCAACGACGCGATCGCGCGCGTACCGCGCACCTGCTCCGCCAAATCACCCTTATAGCGCGAGAAAAGAATCGAGAAAGAGGTCAGCGGCACGTTGCGCGGGATTTCGGCCGCCACGCTCTCAAAAACCTGTGAATCGGTAATGACCAGTCGCGGAGGCCGGGCGAGCGTGGCGAGCGCGGCGCGCAGCTCGAATTCGCGCGTGACCAGCGCCAGCGCGCCAGCCTCAAGGATGTCGCGCACGGTTTGCTGTTGCGGCAGGATCAGGCGGCCTTTGGGCGCGGCGGAGTCGATTGGTGTGACCAGCACAACGAGGTCGTTTGGTTTCAGCAGGTCACCGACCAGCCGTTCCGCATCGTCTTCCGGCGCGACTTTGGCCAGTGCCAGCTTGAGATCCTCTATGCCCGCGCGTGTAACGGAGGAGACCGTGAGTAGCGGCGTCTTGCACTCCTCGGCGGCCTGACGCAGTGCCGAGGGCGAAGGCGGCCGGAGGTCGACTTTGTTGAAGACCGTCAACAGCGGAATACCCTTGGCGCGTACCAGATCGAGGACCTCGCGCTCGCAGTCGCCGATACCAGAGTCTGCCTCCAGCACCAGAATCGCCACGTCGGTCTTGTTCAGCACGTCACGCGTACGCTCGATCCGTAGTGCGCCCAGCTCGCTCTCGTCGTCCAAACCGGGCGTATCGAAGATCAGGATCGGGCCGAGCGGCAGGAGTTCCATCGCCTTGCGGACCGGATCGGTGGTGGTGCCTTTGACCGCTGAAACGATGGAGACCTCCTGACCGGTGAGCGCGTTGATCAGACTGGATTTGCCGACATTGCGCCGACCGAAGAGCGCAATGTGCACACGCTCGCCCTGAGGGATATCGTTGAGGCTCATTGTTGTATATCTGCCAGCGTTACAGCACGCGGCGGTCCCTTCTTGAATACGGTCATTTTACAGGGGCACGATCCGGATTGTCAACGAGAGGCTGCCTTTCCCTCTGGCCTCGCGCGTTTTCCTGATTGACTCTTTTGCCCTCCTTGTATAATAGGTGCCGACTATAGGAACCGGTGTGTTCCCGGTCTGCCCTATGGGATGGCAGGGATTCGTGATATGAGAAAAATACGCTTTCTTGTTTGGGTCATGGGGGCGTCCTTGGCCTTCGGGCGTGGCGAAAGCTGGATGCCCAAGCCGCCCGCACCGCCTTCGGTAGCGACGCTGACAAATGAGGCGCGGTACGTCGAGTGGAAGTTTCGCGGGGACGTGACAGATCCGTCGACGGGCCTTGCCGCGCACGCGCTTCGCACGAACGCGCTCGCGCTGGCGTCCGGGCTCGAGCCGAAGGAGGATTGGCGCGTCGTGAAGGCGAAGGTCTACGCGATGCTCTGCGACCAGATGGCGATCGACGTTTCGCCGCTCGACTGGTATCCGGCGATTTCAATCTGGAATCGATACGACCGCCCGATGTCCGCTGTGGTCTGGCGGCGCAACGGGGAGATCGCGCGCAAGTGCTACCCCGACATCACCGGGCGGATCAACAAAGGCAACCGTGACGGGATTTGGCGTGTCTGGAAGGACTTTGACCACTCTGTTCCCGTCTGGGAGGATATGTTCAAGCTCGGCTTCGCCGGAATGCGCGACCGCGTGGACGCGCACGATGACGGGACGCCCTTTTACCGCTCGCTCCGCATCACGGCGGACGCATCGATCAGACTGATCGAACGTTTTGCCGCGCAGGCGCGCAAACGGCTCGGTACGGCGGACGGAAAAAGCTCCCGCCTCGTAAAACAGATCGCCGCCTTGGATCAGCTTGCTAAAGGTCCGCCGCAGACGGCTTATGAGGTGCTCCTGTTCATTGATCTCTATTTTTTCATGTGTGAGCATCTCGACGCCATGCAGTGTCGTTCGCTTTCGATTATCGACAGGAACCTGTGGCCGTACTATCAGGCTGATCTTGCGGCGGGACGGACGACCGAAGCTGAATTTCGCGAGCAATTCAGGCACTTCCTCTGGCAATGGGGGTCGGTTGACAACTACTGGGGCCAGCCCGTGACGATGGGCGGCACAAAAGCGGACGGCACGACGGAGTACAATCCGCTTTCGCGGATCATTCTCGATGTGATGGACGAGTGCGCCCTCCCGACGCCGAAGTTCCATGTGAAGATCGGCAAGTCGACGCCGCGAGAGATCCTCGACAAGCTCCTCAGCATGGCGCGACGCAACCGTTCGCTCACGTTCATCGGCGAAGAGTCGGCGCGGCGCATTCTCGAACATTATGGTGCCACCAAAGAAGAGGCGCGCACGTTCTATACGACCGGATGCTACGAGATCGTGCTCGCGAACGGCGCGAATAAGACTGGTGTTGGCTACATCAACCTGCTCAAACAGGTCGAGTTCGTCCTGCGCGACGCGAAAGGCGGAAAGTTCTCCGCAGCCGATTATGCGGCATTCCAGGCGGAATGTATCCGCCGTATGGTGAACGTCTGTACGAACTGTCTCGCGATCACGAGCGCGTTCGAGCAGCATCTGGATGACGTCAACCCCGCGAACATCACGACGCTCGGTGTCGCGTACGCGGTCAAAACGGGACGTGATGCTTTTGCGAATGGCTCGGAACGCGGAAACAACACTGCGATCCTGATCGCTGCGATGGGCACGACCGTCGACGCGCTTGTTGCGGTAAAAGATCTTGTCTACGAAAAGAAAGAGATGTCCCTCGCGGACCTCGGCAAACTCATGGCTGCGAACTGGGAGGGACGTGACGACCTGCGTCTTCGGATGAAACGCTCGAAAAGGAAGTGGGGCAACAACGATCCGGACGCGAACGCGACGGCGGCTGCGGTCTCAAAGGCACTCGCCGCGGCGGTCAACGGCAAGCCGAACGCGCGCGGCGGCATTTACGTTCTCTCCGGACACAGCGCCCGCGCGTTTATCTACGAGGGTGCGGCAACAGGCGCGACGCCGGACGGACGCAAGGCGGGCGAAGAGTTCTCCAAGAACATGTCCGCGACAATGGGCGCGGATACCGAAGGCGTGACGGCGCTCATCCAGACCCTCGGCGCACTCGATTCCCGCGATTGGCCGGGCGACTTTCCGCTCGACGTGATGCTCCATCCCGCGACCGTGGAAGGCGACCGTGGTCTCGCGCTGATGCGGACGCTGCTTGATGTCTACTATGCGAACGGCGGGCTTCAGATTCAATTTGTCGTTGTCTCGGCGGATGAACTCCGCGATGCCCAGAAGCATCCGGAGAAATATGAGAACCTGCAGATTCGCGTGTGCGGCTGGAACGTACGATGGAATGATATCCCCAAAGCCGAACAGGATGCCTACATCCTGCGGGCGGAAAGCATCATGCAATGAACAGAAGGGAATTCATCGGATCTTCCGCGGCTTTTGCTGTGGCGCCGCTTTTCGCCGCAGGCGGAGGGAAAGTCAGAACGCCGCTCATGCTCGATACGAAGCGGATGGCGATCTGGGACGGCCCCGGCGTGCGGACCACGTTCTTCGTGAAGGGGTGTCCGCTCAAGTGCATCTGGTGTCATAACCCCGAATCGATTTCGGCCCAACGCCAGACCGCGCGATTCCAGCATCTCTGCCGACGTTGTGAAAAGTGTACAATGGACGAAGCGACCTGTCCGACCCGCGCGCTCAAGTTCTACGGCAAGCCGATGAAGATCGACGAGATCGTCGCAAAGGCGCTTGAGGATAAGCCGTTTTACGATTCGTCGGGCGGTGGCGTGACCCTTTCTGGCGGCGAGCCGCTCCTTTTTTGGGAATGGCTGGCCGAGCTTTTCACGGCATTCAAGAAGGCGGGGCTTCACACCTGCCTCGACACCTCGCTTTATGCGCCGCCCGTGGCGATCGAGGCAATGCTCCCGCTTGTCGACATGTGGCTTCCCGACTACAAAGCCGATGACGATGCGCGCCATCGGAAGTACACAGGCGTTCCGAACAAAATCATCCGGAAAAACCTTGAGCGACTCGTGGCGGCGAAGGCGAAACTCGAAGTGCGGCTTCTTGTTGTGCCTAGGTGTACGGATGATGATGATCTTGCGGCGCGTCACGCGTATCTTGATTCGCTCGACATTCCGCGCGCGGCGCAGGTCGAACTCGAATATCGTGATCTCGCCCGCTCGAAATATCTTGCGCTCGGCATGCCGGACACGATGCCCCCTTCAACGTAAGGGGCGGGGAGGCGGATCAAACGCCGCAAGTCGAATGTCGCGGGTCGCAAGTCGACGACGGGTACGAGTACGAGGACGGGAAAACGATCCCGATAGTGGTAAACCCGGAACAAACCGAGTTAAGAAATTCATTGGACGGGTTGCCGCAACACGATGTATTCTGTTTTCGTCGGCTTCGGGGGTGTGCCCTGAAGCAACAGGGATATCCATTTTATGCGTCTACATGAAAACTGCCGTATGAACAACTTCAAATTGGGGGTCGTGGCTCTCGGGGGAGTGATGGCGGGAACGATACTGGCGCGTCCCGTGCTCCAGCCCGAGGTGAAGGAATACGTTTCGTCAAAAGGCGTTGCGGACTATGCGGCGGCGCCGGTTGTCTATCAGGACCAGAGACAGTGCCGGATTGGTGCGGACGAGATTCCGTCGACAGGTGAAAAGACGGCCTATGCCGGGCATGCGCTACCGGAGGCAGGCGTATTCATCGCTATTGCCGATTCGGCGCTCGGCAAGAAGTTGGTCGCGGATTTCAGGCTGGACGTGCCGGCGAAGAAACAGGGCTACGCGATCCGCGTCGACGGGAAATGCGCGGTCATCGTCGGGCACGACGCCATCGGTGCGCTCTATGGTGCGGTGACGTTTCGGCAGATGGCGGCGAAGGGAGGCAGGGTTGAGTGCGCGATGGTGCGCGACTGGCCAGACGTGCTCTATCGCGGTGGAGCTTCCCTTGGGCGTGGGCTATGGCCGTACGGGAAGTCCGACGGTGTTGACGGCATCAAGGCGGCGCTAGACGTGATGATGCGCCACAAGCTGAATATCATCAGCGACTTTTTCGGACTCGATGAGTTGGCGCCTCGCGAGAAACTCGCGACTTGGCGCGAACTTGTGCGATACGCGCGGGACCGCGGCATCTATTCCTATTACTTCATCTCCACGGCGCTTTTTCGCCGCACCAACAAGCCTGAGGGCATGACCCTCGAGAAGTGGCCGTGCGTCAAGGACCTCCGTACCTGGAACGAATGGTATTACTGCTGGTCCGACGACGAGGGAACCGAGAAGGCCGTCAACCACTGCGCAGACATCCTGCAGAACATCGGCGCGGAGGACGGGATTGTTCAAATCCATCCCGTCGACGGAGGAGGTTGGAAGGATCCCGAGTTCTGGAGCAAGCGTTGCGCGAAATGCCGCAGTCTCTGGAATGACCACGAGCGGTGGAAGGCGACGGTGCACCAGCTAGAGATTTGGAACCGTGTGCTGCGGCGGAGATGTCCGAATGTGATCGTCGGTTCCTGCATCTATCCGTACACATACAGTGCGCTGCTGACACCGGAGAAGGACCGCACCGACCTCTGGAGAGAGTCACATACGGAATACTGGTCAAAGGTCAGCGAAGGGATCGGAAACAAGGAGTTCTTTTTCAGCAGTTGGATGTCTCCGCCATGGCTGGCCGAACAGATTCGGCGATATGTGCCATCGCGTCCTATTCATTTCGCCCAGTATCCGCAGTTCTCAGGCATCTTCCAGACAACTTCGCGCAAGGCATGCTCCGTGTACGAGGAGAATGCCGATAACACCTATCTTCCTCAGGGAACCGACTTCGACGCGGTCCAATGGGAATCTCTACTGTTGGGTGTCGAATCCACATGGAACCGAAACATGCCCGGGGCGGAGGCCTTTGACGGCGGAACATATTATGACGCGGCGGTTGACCATACGGGGCCGAGGATCGTGATGGAACAGGTGCTGCCGCGCCTCTGTGCGGCTTTTTGGGGAACGGAACTCGCGCCGTACATGACGCGTATTCTGTCGTCGGGCGTGTTGCCGTCCTACATCCGGGATCCGGGCAAGGCGCTTGCCTACTGGAATTCCGTTCGGAAAGATCCGCTCTTCGATCCGACGGTAGAACAGGTCTCGACTCTGGAACGGAAGCGCATCGAGAAAATCGTGGACACGTCCGAGCGGATGCGTGAGCAGGTGAAGGCTGCGGAAACCGTCATTCGAGACCTGACGGAGGCCCGCGGTCATCTGGACGGGTTGGACTCGGTCCGTCGCCGGTATTTCATGAAGCTGGCCAAGTATGCCCCGTTCTGGCTGGCCACCGCTCGCGCCCGATATGCCTTGCGCGCGGCGAATGACCTGATTGCCGCCGGTCGGCATGAGGAGGCGAAGAGGGCCCTGCCGGAGGGGCTGCGGCAACTGCGGGAGGAGTGGCGTCAGGCGGAGGAGAACCTCAAGGCTCTATCCAGTGAGGTTGACTGCTCTCCCCGAAGGTACGTATGGCCGGTCAAGCTGGAGACGTTGGTTGCTGAATTCGAGCGTGCGGAAACCTCAGCGGGGCGTCCATAGTTGCGTGCCATCAGCGTGGAGCCGGACCGCCGAAACCGTGCCGGGCCTTCGCGGCAGGGATGTCTCTCCGAGGAGACGCCCGAGTACGGGGACGAAAAAACGATAGCGATCCTGATCGTGATTACGATGGGGCGCGCGTCCCACTCAAAAATTTTGATGCGCATGGCTTTCGCGCGAGGCTGTACGAAGGGAGTCAAAAACGCTACTATCCGGTTACTGAATCAGTACGGCGCAATGCAGCCGTTGCACAAACCGGAGGGTACGATGGCTTCACGACGGATGTTTTTTGCTCTGATCATTCTGTTGAGCGCGATCCCGGACCGCACTGCGCGGGCGGTTTCAGCGGAGTGGACATTGGAAACGGTTGACCGGAATGCGCGCGGGGTCGCCGATTGGGCGCGCCCCAATCCCAAGCGGAGTCTCGTCTGGGAAAACGGGACGCTGTACGCGGGGATCACGGCGCTTGGACTCGCTGATCCGTCCTTGCCATACCTTGATCAGATCCGGCAGCTTGGTGCGCATCATGCGTGGGGTCATCGGGAGCGCACCTACCACGCGGACGACCACTGCATCGGGCACGCCTGGCTGGAACTGGCGGCATTCGACAATAACCCGGTCTATGCCGCGCGGCTGCGCCGGAATTTCGAATACATCCTCGCGAACCGCCACCGGGGTTCCCTTAACTGGTCGGAGAAGGATTGCGCTAAACGCTGGTGCTGGAGCGACGCGCTTTTCATGGCGCCCCCCGTCTGGGTCAAGATGTACGGACTCACCGGTGACCGCCGTTACCTCGACTTTTTGGATCAGGAGTACAAACTGACGACCGATTTGCTCTATGACAAAGAGGCGTCGCTCTTTTACCGCGATTCACGCTATCTGACCGAGCGGACGAAAAACGGGAAGAAAGTTTTCTGGGGTCGCGGCAATGCCTGGGTCTATGGGGGGCTGGCACTCATGCTCCGTGACCTGCCTGCCGATTGGCCTGCCCGGGCAGACTACACAAAGCTCTTCCGGGAAATGTCCGCAGCCCTGAAGAAAACGCAGGGGACGGATGGCGCGTGGCGGCCCAGTCTGTTGGACCCGGATGACCCCGACCTGCCCGAGATGAGCTGCACCACGTTTTTCGTGTATGGGATGCTCTGGGGTGTCAACAACGGCGTGCTCGATAAGGAGACGTACCTGCCCGGCATCAAGAAGGCCTGGGCCGTGATCAGTGCCAGTATCAACGGGGAGGGTCGGCTGGGCTGGACTCAGCCGCCGGGTTGGGCGCCGGAAAAGGCCTTCAACGCGGACACGCATGCGGTTTATGCGATCGGGTCTTATCTGCTCGCGGCCATGGAGTTGCGCAAGCAGATTGTGGCAGATGCGCACCCCGAACGGAAAACCGTGACGGCGACCAATCCGTCGGAGCGCTTCCGGAGTGCCGAAACCCTCTCCCTCAACTGGGGGGAGCTGAAACTCGACGCGGCCAAGACGCGCGTCTTCGATGTCCGTAATGCCGCCTTTCTGCCGCATCAGCTCATCGACAGCGATCTCGACGGCGTGCCTGACGAGCTGATCTTCCGGAGTTATTTCGCGGCGCGCCAGACCCGGGAGTTTTGGGTTTTCGAGGACAGCGGCATTCCGCCGCCTGTTTCCCCGGAGATCTGCTTCAGTCGGCATGTCCCGGAGCGGATGGATGATTTCGCATGGGAGAACGACCGGATGGCCTACCGGATCTACGGACCCGCCGTGTCGCTGCCGCCGCCGCAGGGCGAGGGGTTGCATTCCAGCGGGATCGATGTCTGGTGCAAAAAAGTCCGGCACCCGGTGATCAACACTTGGTACAAACACAGGCGGTATCATGACGATCACGGCGAAGGCATGGATTTCTACAAGGTCGGTCCGGGCCGCGGGTGCGGCGGATTGGGTGTGTTCCACGCGGGCGCGTTCCATGTCAGCGGAAACTGGGCCACATGGAAGCACATCGCGAACGGTCCGGTGCGGACCGTGTTCGAAGTGACCTACGCGCCCTGGGCGTGCGGAAACGGGGCGCAGGTTGCGGAGACGCGGCGAGTGAGTCTGGACGCGGGTTCGCACTTCACCCGGTTCGAGAGTCGCCTTACCCTCACCGGAGCGACGGGTCTGGCGGCGGGACCCGGAATGGACATCTCGGTGAAAAACGGGCATAACGGGCTTCTGACGTGCCGTCCGGATCAGGGGTGGTTGGCGCTTTACGGGCCCGAGCAGAAGGGGGCCGGGGCCATCGCCACCGCGATCCTTCTGCCTGCGGCGGGGAACCTGATGGGCGACGGCGGTAAGAATGTCTATCTGGTTGACGCGGTGTCCCCTGATAAGCCTCTCGTCTGGTACGCGGGAGCGGCTTGGAGCGGCGCGGGGGATTTCGTCAGGCCGGAGGATTGGACGGAACAGGTGTCCGCTTTCGCCGCGGCGCTCGCGGAACCGCTTGTCGTGACGGTCCGGTAAACGCGCACATGTTCTGTAAAGAAGAGGAAGGATGAGGCGGTTGCCGACAGGGACCGGGTGCGGCTCGGACGGGTGCCGGAGAGTAAAAGGAGGAGAAGCGGATGAGAACGAGGAGATGGGTTGCGGTAGGGTTGATGCTGGCCTGCGCGTGTCGCGCGGAATCGCTGCTGAGGCCGAATGACCGGATTATTTTCGTAGGCGACAGCATCACGGCGCAGGCAGTCGGGGAAATGCAGGGCTATTACCATCAGTTCACCAACGCGCTGAAGACGGCTTATCCCGCTTCCCGTAATGAGGTGATCGGGCTGGGATTCTCCGGGCATACGGTCTTCAGTTGGGCCGATAGTCTGGAGGTCAAGAGCCGGACCGAATCCGTACCAGCCAACACCGGCGGCTTCGATGTCCACACCGCGTTCGCCCGTCCGGCCGATCTGGTGCTGGTCCTGCTCGGTATGAACGACATCCTGCGGCCCACGGTGACAGATGAGGAAGCGTCGCTGCGGATGTGGCAGGACAAGTATCGCGAACTGATCCGGGCGATCCGCAAGCGTGTTAGCCCGCGCGAGTTTGTGCTGTGCGAGATCACGCCACTCACCGAGGATCCGCTCGCCCCCAAGAACCGTGTGCGTGACCGGATGACGCAACTTGTGCGTGAGTTGGCGCGCGAAGAGAACTGCCGCGTGGCAGAAACGGGCGGCGCGCTCTTCGATGTCATCGCGCGTGCCCGAAAGGCGCGACAGGACTATCTGGTGATTCCGGATACGGTCCATCCGCGGCGTCCGCTCGGACACACCGCCATCGCGCGCGGTATGGCTGCCGCGCTACGGGATGCAAAACTGACCGCCCTGTTCGACGCGCGCCTCGATGCCGCGATCACCGGACTCCGGCCCGCTCAGGCGACCGTGACCTGGCGTTTCAAACCCCAGCCCGGCATCGAAGCCAAGGGCGGGGAGCAAGTCTACCGGATCGAGTGCTATTGGGATGACGGCACCGGGGCGTCCGTTGCGCGCGTGCCGACCTTTTCGCTGGAGGTGCCCGAGGGGTGGCTCGTGGCCGAGGCGCCGGTGACCCGGACCGAGGCGGTGTTCACCGTGCGTGGCACGCCCGAACGGTTGCAGACGCCGCTGACGATTTTGGCTAAGGCCGGTGAAGAGGTGATCCGCCGGACGGTGCAGATCCCGGTACCATGGCGCGTGGTCTGCGGGCCGGAGAATGGCGGCGCGTGGATGAGCGGGCGGCGTTATCAGCCGGATAACCGTGTGCCGTTCATGGAGACGGATCTGGTGGCGGGCAAGCATTTTCTGGAACCCTTCACAGACGGCGGAAAAAGCTATGGCTGGCAGATCAACACTCCGTGCATGGACTACACGGCGGGCGATGATCCCAATGCGGTCGTGCCCTACAGCCTGACCTTCGGCAGGGAGAATGACGTGCTCTACGCTGTGCGTTGGGTGTACAGCGCCAAGGCGCGCCCGGTGCAAATCCGACTGTCACACCGCACCTTCTCGGCCACGCTGGGGTTCGTGGTCTGGATCAACGGTGAGCGCGTGATGACAGCGGATCTCAACCGCAGTGGCAAGAATCAGGCGGTCGGCCAAGCCACGCTCAAAGCGGGCTGGAACCGTCTGCTGGTGCGCAACGACCACCTGCAGTGGCAGCGCCAGTTCGCCTGCGCCCTGCTGCCGGTCGAGGGCGACGCGCTTGACGATCTGCGTTACGCGATCACGCCTCAGAGCGTATCCCCGAGCCCCTGACCGTTGCGGGTTCGGGGGGCGGGCTTTCAGTCGGGAACACGGGCGTCCCCGCCCGTAATGGCGGATCAGTCGCCCTGCCAAACAACCCAAATGCCGCAAGTCGACGGGTACGAGTACGAGGACGGGAAAACGATCCCGAATCCGATTTCGATAGCGATAAACCCGGAACCCGAAACCACCTTCCCGCCTTCGCTCGGGAAAGGTCCGCGGCGTTTTCTTCCAAGTCCGTTCGGGACTTGTCTAATCCGTTGTGGACCGGTATGATACCCATTTTCCCTTTCGGCAAATGATGAAAGTTCGGCACGATATGAGAATTTTATCTGGAGTCCAACCTTCGGGCAAACTCCACCTCGGCAACTATTTCGGGATGATGCGGCCTGCCCTGCGGCTGCAAGAGCAGGGCGAAGCGTATCTGTTCATCGCGAATTACCATGCGCTGACCTCGGTTCATGACCCGGAACGTCTGCGGCAGGACACGCTGGATGTGGCACTCGATTTTCTGGCGTGCGGTCTGGATCCGGAGCGAACGGTCTTTTTCCGCCAGAGCGACGTGCCGGAGGTGCATGATCTGGCGTGGCTGCTCTCGATCGTCACGCCCATGGGACTGCTGGAGCGTTGCCACTCCTACAAGGACAAACTCACCAAGGGGATTGCGCCAACGCATGGGCTTTTCGCCTATCCGGTCCTGATGGCCGCCGATATCCTGCTCTACCAATCCGACGTCGTGCCGGTCGGACGGGATCAGAAGCAACATGTGGAGGTGACGCGTGATATCGCGATCAAGTTTAACAACGAGTTCGGCGAGGTCTTCCGCATCCCTGAGCCCGCGATCTCCGAAGAGGTGGCCGTGGTGCCGGGTCTGGACGGCCAGAAGATGTCCAAGAGTTACGGTAACACCATCGAGCTGTTCGGCGACCCGAAGGAGGCGCGCGCGCGCATCATGCGGATCGTGACGGACAGCAAGGGGCTGGAGGAGCCCAAAGATCCAGCCGCCTGTAACATCTTTGCCCTCTACCGGCTCTTCGCCGATCCGGCGCGACGCGCGGAGATGGAGGCGAACTACCGCGGCGGGAATTACGGATACGGACACGCCAAAAAGGCGCTGGCCGCGAT
>JAPXSY010000059.1:0-18882 GCA_033812795.1 Kiritimatiellia bacterium | reverse complement strand
TCATCGTCGAGGATTCGCACGGTCTGCTGACAGAGTACACGGACGGCGGACCCAACAACCTGACGGTCGGCAAAGAGGGCAGGATCATCGTGCCGAAGATCGTCACCGAAACCGTCGCCGCCTCGCCACCCAACCGCGCGCGGAAAACCATCGGAGTCGGGGAGGAGGTCAAGCTCTCGCTGGTTCCTGCCTTGCCCTCGTCAATCGTACCGACTTGGGTGAGAAGTGGAGACGGGGAACTCAAGGAAGAGGAAAAGTTGTTTATAGCCCCGGATCATAATGCGACTACCACCATCACGGCCAACTTCGGTTCGGGCGCATCTTGCTCGACGGTATTCCAAACCATTGAGCCGTCGAATATCGTTTTTGAAAACAACGTTATTGTGGTCGCATTTGCTCCTCCCAACCAGAATTTCTACTCAATTAAGTACTTTGCGAATGTGTACTTCATGCCCGACGAGGTAAATTTCGGCAAGATAAAGGTGAGTGAAGGATATGCACAGACACAAACCGAACCCGGATATTTTCGAGATTATCCACCAGATCCGCACCCGTCATGGGAGGATACGCCACGCAGTGTTGGAGGTTCTATTGTTGTCGAAGGGAAAGGTACAAAAGCCGATTGGGTAAACGGAGATGAAATTACCGGGGCTTCGGAGTATGTGTCTATGGTTCCCGTCAGGGATGGATATGCCTGGCATGATATTCCGTGGAAGTACAAAGTGGGAGACGGCGCATACACGCAGATTTGTACGGTTCGGCAGGATTATCGGTTGACCGGAAACTCGACCAACGCGACGCTTCGCATAACCAAGGGGGCGTCGGGAGCCGAAATATCGACGGGCGACGCGACCGCCCATTTCATCACACCATAACGGAGGGTTCATTATGAAGGTCAGGAACATTGTAATTAGTCTTGCAGTTTTCATGCTGGGAGGCGTAGCCACAGCCGATAAAGATGTTTATCTTTCTTTTGTTGAATACCAAGCCGATGTCACACAAAAACTGGCAAATGCGCAAAACAAGAATGCAGACACCGTATTGCAAGAAATAGAAGCGTTTGAGAAAAGAGCAAAGTATGTCGATACCAACGGCGTCACACGACTTCGATATGCCCTTGAAGAGATTTTTCCTTTGAAGCTTCAAACTCTTCAAGTTGTCGACAAGATGCAGGACAAGTCGTATGACCTCACCATTAGGCCTAAAGCAGGATGGTATGGTTCTGTTCCATGGCCTCCGGAAAACGAGCGTCCGGAAGCGCTTCGTAACGCGCGCCTTTGGTATCCGAGAACGCCCCCCGAGTATTACAGGGAAAAAGACCCCGAGCTTTATGCTTTCTACAAACCGCTCTTCGAAGAGAATAGAAAAAACACGGAAAAACACATTCGGGAGACACGTATTCGGGAAGTTCGCAGAGGTCTCTTGAACAGCATCAAGCGGTACTTAGAAATCGAATGCGACAAGGGCGACAAGTCTCATAATCTTGGCCCTTATCTCCGTCTGGTTGACGAGATCATTGAGGACAGGCAACTGCGCGACGAAATCCTTTCTGACATCCCGCCCGAACGCCGTCTGCCCGTGCCGCCTGCGGAAGAAAAAACAGCCCCATGACCAGCCGTTTTCTCACCGACGGCGACGGCGTCTGGGACGGCGACGAGGTGCCGCACAGCCCCGGCTCCTGCCCGACCGACGCCTCGGACGGTGGGAGTTCCACCAACTGCGTGACGCTGAAACTCACCGTGGGCGACCCGAGCGGCAGCGAGTCCGAGCGCTGGAATCTGGAGGTCTTCGAGGAGGCCACGGGGAAAGCCGTCGTCCGCCACTGCGACGGCGGCTTCGGCACGCCGGGCAGCGCGGAGTACGCGCTCGTCAAAGGCAAGGCGTATACCTTCAGCCTGAAATGGGTGGCCACTAACCTTGGCTCTTACGGCCCCGATTACGACTGGCAGGCGAAGATCAACGACTCAACTGCGGAGGGCGCGTATTCCGGACTGTACGGCACGGGGCCGTTCATCGTCGAGGATTCGCACGGTCTGCTGACAGAGTACACGGACGGCGGACCCAACAACCTGACGGTCGGCAAAGAGGGCAGGATCATCGTGCCGAAGATCGTCACCGAAACCGTCGCCGCCTCGCCACCCAACCGCGCGCGGAAAACCATCGGAGTCGGGGAGGAGGTCAAGCTCTCGCTGGTTCCTGCCTTGCCCTCGTCAATCGTACCGACTTGGGTGAGAAGTGGAGACGGGGAACTCAAGGAAGAGGAAAAGTTGTTTATAGCCCCGGATCATAATGCGACTACCACCATCACGGCCAACTTCGGTTCGGGCGCATCTTGCTCGACGGTATTCCAAACCATTGAGCCGTCGAATATCGTTTTTGAAAACAACGTTATTGTGGTCGCATTTGCTCCTCCCAACCAGAATTTCTACTCAATTAAGTACTTTGCGAATGTGTACTTCATGCCCGACGAGGTAAATTTCGGCAAGATAAAGGTGAGTGAAGGATATGCACAGACACAAACCGAACCCGGATATTTTCGAGATTATCCACCAGATCCGCACCCGTCATGGGAGGATACGCCACGCAGTGTTGGAGGTTCTATTGTTGTCGAAGGGAAAGGTACAAAAGCCGATTGGGTAAACGGAGATGAAATTACCGGGGCTTCGGAGTATGTGTCTATGGTTCCCGTCAGGGATGGATATGCCTGGCATGATATTCCGTGGAAGTACAAAGTGGGAGACGGCGCATACACGCAGATTTGTACGGTTCGGCAGGATTATCGGTTGACCGGAAACTCGACCAACGCGACGCTTCGCATAACCAAGGGGGCGTCGGGAGCCGAAATATCGACGGGCGACGCGACCGCCCATTTCATCACACCATAACGGAGGGTTCATTATGAAGGTCAGGAACATTGTAATTAGTCTTGCAGTTTTCATGCTGGGAGGCGTAGCCACAGCCGATAAAGATGTTTATCTTTC
This sequence comes from Kiritimatiellia bacterium, assembly GCA_033812795.1. Taxonomy (GTDB): domain Bacteria; phylum Verrucomicrobiota; class Kiritimatiellia; order RFP12; family UBA1067; genus JAPXSY01. The sequence continues at coordinate 15,901 of JAPXSY010000059.1, read as the reverse complement.
TTTTGTTGAATACCAAGCCGATGTCACACAAAAACTGGCAAATGCGCAAAACAAGAATGCAGACACCGTATTGCAAGAAATAGAAGCGTTTGAGAAAAGAGCAAAGTATGTCGATACCAACGGCGTCACACGACTTCGATATGCCCTTGAAGAGATTTTTCCTTTGAAGCTTCAAACTCTTCAAGTTGTCGACAAGATGCAGGACAAGTCGTATGACCTCACCATTAGGCCTAAAGCAGGATGGTATGGTTCTGTTCCATGGCCTCCGGAAAACGAGCGTCCGGAAGCGCTTCGTAACGCGCGCCTTTGGTATCCGAGAACGCCCCCCGAGTATTACAGGGAAAAAGACCCCGAGCTTTATGCTTTCTACAAACCGCTCTTCGAAGAGAATAGAAAAAACACGGAAAAACACATTCGGGAGACACGTATTCGGGAAGTTCGCAGAGGTCTCTTGAACAGCATCAAGCGGTACTTAGAAATCGAATGCGACAAGGGCGACAAGTCTCATAATCTTGGCCCTTATCTCCGTCTGGTTGACGAGATCATTGAGGACAGGCAACTGCGCGACGAAATCCTTTCTGACATCCCGCCCGAACGCCGTCTGCCCGTGCCGCCTGCGGAAGAAAAAACAGCCCCATGACCAGCCGTTTTCTCACCGACGGCGACGGCGTCTGGGACGGCGACGAGGTGCCGCACAGCCCCGGCTCCTGCCCGACCGACGCCTCGGACGGTGGGAGTTCCACCAACTGCGTGACGCTGAAACTCACCGTGGGCGACCCGAGCGGCAGCGAGTCCGAGCGCTGGAATCTGGAGGTCTTCGAGGAGGCCACGGGGAAAGCCGTCGTCCGCCACTGCGACGGCGGCTTCGGCACGCCGGGCAGCGCGGAGTACGCGCTCGTCAAAGGCAAGGCGTATACCTTCAGCCTGAAATGGGTGGCCACTAACCTTGGCTCTTACGGCCCCGATTACGACTGGCAGGCGAAGATCAACGACTCAACTGCGGAGGGCGCGTATTCCGGACTGTACGGCACGGGGCCGTTCATCGTCGAGGATTCGCACGGTCTGCTGACAGAGTACACGGACGGCGGACCCAACAACCTGACGGTCGGCAAAGAGGGCAGGATCATCGTGCCGAAGATCGTCACCGAAACCGTCGCCACCTCGCCGCCGGACCGCGCGCGGAAAACCATCGGAGTCGGGGAGGAGGTGACGTTGACAGTCCTTCCTGACGGGATTGGTTACGTTGATTGGGAAGTTGCGGAAGGAGAGGGAGAAATCGTTGATCATTATAGCGAAAAACGGTTTATCGCTCCAGCAAGTGCAGAGATATCAACACTGACTGCATCTTTCTGCGACACAAGTCTTTCGGTCACTTTAAACATCATTCAACCGCAAGAAGTTCGATTTGCTCGAAAACAGTGCCAGACCGCTTCCTGGCCTGAACCGGGGGCACCATGGTTTTACATTGATTATCAGGTATGGGCGTATCTTTATCCGGACACAGTAAATTTTTCAAAATTATTTTTGTCAGAGGGTGAATCTTATCCGTATTATTCGGGGTCTTTTGGAACATTGACTCCAATACCCATACATCAAATGAATTCGGGGCATCCAATGAGTGACCAGGTACGCACAGGTTTCGGGACACGAATGCTGGAACCGGACAATATTCGGGGCTACAGCCCCAACACGCCGTGTGACAGCGGGACATTGGACTGGCACATAAGGTGGTCGTATCAATTTGGTTGTGCCGATAACGAAATCGTATACGTCAACCAACACTATGCTCTTACGATGAGGCCGCCGGTTCCTAGTACGAATGGAGTCTTTCGCGTTGAAAAGCGTCCTGTCGGTGGAAGCGTCGGATGTGCGTTTTTAGAGATGGATTCGCAACAACCTGGCAATATCGTTACGGATTGAAAGGAGTCGAAAATGCGTTGTTCAATGTATGTGTCTCATGTCATGCTGGCGGGCGGCCTGTTGGCTGCTGCCTTGGTTTTTTCTGACGAGAACAGTGACGATAAACTGTCCCTTCTTGTGCGGGACGCTCGTTCCGCCATCGATAACCTGCATGAGAAACGCGACCTTCATGCAGTGAAGACGGTTCAGCGGCACATCAACCAACTCGAAAAGTTTGGCTCGCGCCGCAGAATAGCAGGGAATGACTCGGCTCAAGATTTGCCCGACTACAGGGAAAGAGTCGCTGTCATCACAACCGAGTTGAAAATAGAGGCTTTGCCCGCGCTTGATGCTCTGCGCGACAAAACATACGACCTCTCGCAGCCTCCCGAATCGTTCATGGCGTCATGGTTTATTCCCACGAACCTCCCCCCCGATATCATCGAAAAACATCAACGGGAGTTGGAAGAGAACAGGCGTAGACATGAGAAACTCGTCCGCGAAAAAACCTTGCACGATCTGTGTGAGACCTACAAGGGTAACGTGAGCGGCTGGCTCTATTGGACATGGAAGAAAAGCTCAAAAAGCTGTCATGCCTCAAACGAAGTTGAGCGGATGACGGCTTTCATCGATACAAAAATCTCGGACATCGAAATGAAGAGACAAATTTTTGAACCGATGGAAAAAGAGAGGCGGAAACACAGGATTGCCGGTGAAAAATGGGAGGAGAAATTAACAACACTCGAAACGAGCGTCACCCAGCTCATCCATAACGCCAGTGTCGAAAAAAAGTATCCGGCTTTGCAAACGGCACACAGGCATATGAAAGTTATCGCGTCGGATTGGAATTGGGAGCCGGAATGGCAGATGTATGTAAAGGCGAATCCTGATCGTCTTTTTAGGATATATCTGCTGCTTGCTGAGACAGCTCACAGTTTGAGAGATTACGATTATGACATCAACACCTCGCCTCCTCCTATAAAAGTTTCGCCTCCCGCAGGACCGCGAAGGTTTGCGGGTATGAATCCGGATGATATTGATGATCCTGTTGATCGGGAAACCTATAAAAAAGCAGTTGATGAGAACACCGCTCGCTATCAAAAGTACGAGCGTGAACATAATTTGGAGGAATGGGTTTCAAAATATGTCAGCTTGTGTCGCGGCATGTTACGCGCGCAATCGAAAACGGAATCAGTACAGGCCAGGCTTGTCAAGACAGTCCGTACTACCGTCTGCGAAGAAAAGTTGAAAAAGAGACTGTTGGAGAATGTGGTGCTTGAGCTGCTTCCCAAAGAAACGCACCTTGAGAGCCCATGAAAGGAAGATGCCGGATGACGACTAGGCAAATCAGCATGAGTCTTATTGTGGCATTTTTAATGGTGCCTTTCCGGCATCTCCAGGCAGACGAAACGATCCACTTGACAGCAGAGGAAGTGATAAACATTGTCTCTCAAAAGTTGGATGTTGCTCAAAGCCGAAAAGACGCAAGAGCCTTGCAGACGGCAAAGGATAACCTACCTGCAATCAGTAGCAGGGACGGGAAAAAGGTGTACCGGCATCTCGCGCCGGAACAAACCTTCGCACTGGAACTCAAAATCCTTCAAGTTGCCGACAGAATGCAGGACAAATCGTACGACCCCAAGGTTATGCCCAAAGCAGGAAGGTATGGCCAAGTCCCATGGCCGCCGGAAAACGTGAGTCCAGAGGCGCTCCGCAACATACGACCTTGGTACCCGAGAACGCCGCCAGAGCGTTACAAAGAACGAGACCCTGAACTCTATGCGATCTACAAGCCGCTCTATGAGGAAAATCTGCGGAACACGAAAAAACATCAATACGAAGGAGGTGTCCGCGTTGTCCGTGAGGATATGTTAAGGGATACAAGAGGGAGACTGAAATTCGAATGCGATAGAGGTGCTGAGTCCCGTGATTTCGGCCTTTATCTCCGTCTGGTTGACGAGATCATCGTGGACAAGCAACTGCGCGACGAAATCCTTTCCGACATTCCGCCCGAACGCCGTTTGCCGCAAACACCTGCGGAAGAGAAAACAACCCCATGACCAGCCGTTTTCTCACCGACGGCGTCTCGGACGGCGACGAGGTGCCACACAGCCCCGGCTCCTGCCCCAACGACGCGGACGACGGCGGCGACCCCGCCAACTGCGTGACGCTGAAACTCACCGTGGGCGACCCGAGCGGCAGCGAGTCCGAGCGCTGGAACTTCGAGGTGTTCGAGGAGGCCACGGGAAGAACCGTCGTGCGCCACTGCGACGGCGGCTTCGGCACGCCGGGCTCCGCAGAGTACGCGCTGGTCAAGGGCAAGGCGTACACCTTCCGGCGGCAGCGCAAGGGTTTTGTCTGTAAATTCGTCAGGCAGGTCATACCGGCATGCCCTCCATGTTGAGATAGATTCTCCCGGTCTCCCATTCCTCGCTGGTCTCCGACAGCACGGTTGACACGAGCCTGAGCAGCGGGGCCTCGTTGGGGAAGAGCCCCGCGATCCCGCCCCCCCCTCCATACCGCCCCCTTCTCCCTTTCCGTCCTCTCCTCCCAGCCCGCCCCCCGGACAGGACCGAGTCCCGTTTTGACAACTACAAACAGTCCGGTTTTGTTTTCACCTCGGCATCATGATGTTTCATGGTTGGCGCTTCTCATTCCTCTTATGGTAATATGAAATCTTTAAGGGTGGAACCCGATGGGGGCAGCGAAAAAAATGAAATGGATCAGCACGTTCTTGAACTTCGCCACAATCCTGGCGCTGGCCACAAGTTGCGTAAATCGTCCCGACACGCTCCCTGCGAGCAAAATCGCCGTGCCGCAGGCTCCGTTCGCAGCGGACGCCGCCGAACTCTACCAGCCGGAAGCAGTGATGTTTTCGGACAAGATCGTCTCCGGATCGAAGGCGCTCATCTGGAATTCCGGTGTCCGCGGCGGACTCTCCCCCCTGCAGCTGCTGATCGACGAACAGGAGGTTCTCAAAACGCGCATGCATGCCTCCCCCGAGGCCGGATGGAACCCCTTCACCACGTTCGACACCACTTACGACCCACAAAAAGGCATTGAGCGAAGCTGCCCGTTCAAGACCACCCCAAGTGCGGGCGGCACGTTCCGCCAGCGCATCTTTCTCCGGCCCGACGGCAAGGCGGAGTTCACGCTCCGATACGAGATGGAGGATTACGCGACACTCAAGGGACCAACGCTCGTGTTCTCGATTCCCAAGCCGACCTGTTTCGGACGCCAGCTCGCGGTTTGCGGGAAAGACGGGCAACGCGTTTACACGTTTCCGGACACGAATACGAAGTGGACCCTCGGCGCGAAGTCTGTCTGGATCAACTGCTTCCATGTTGCGAAACCCTCGCGGATCGAGTTCGACCCCGAACATCCCGCAAAAGCCTTCGCGCTCGAGTTCCCCCCCGACACCTGCGAAAGCCTGACGCTTTTCCGTTCCGACGGCACAGCGGAGCTTTACTTCAGTTGGAATCCGCGTTGCCGGACCGAGGAGTTCTCGGTCATCCTCGATTTCGGCAGGAGCGCCCGGACCGCTAAACCGCAGTGCGTCGTCAACGGCATCAACTTCACGCTCAACAACGACTACGACGTCCCGTGTTACGACGAACGGGGCAACCTGCTCGTGAACCCGTCCTTCGAGTCCGGCCCGCGTCTCTACCACAATGTCCCCTCCGGCATGGATCTCTACCCGCACATCACGGAGGTCGACGCGCGTTCCGGCCGGTTCGCGCTCGCGTGCGGGGGAGCCAAGACCTTCAACTTTCCGACCCTTGCGGGCAGGGATTATACCTTCAGCTGTTACGTCCGCGCGACCGTCACCAACCGTTGCATCGGCAGCATCCACTGCGACACCTACCTCTGGAACAATCCCACGAAACCGAAATGGTTCGGGTACTCCCAGGAGTGGAAACGCTATGCCTACACCGTCACCAACTGGCCCTTCCGCGCAATCGCTTTCCAGATCAACGCGGATCCGGGTGTCCTCATCGACGATGTGCAGTTCGAGGAGGGCGCGGAAGCGACGGCATACAAGGGAAATCCAATCGGCATCGAACTCAAAACAGATGCGCCGGACTCCTTCTACGCGCCGCCGGGAACGGCATTCCGTGCGCGGTTCGTGGTGCGCGGCCCGAACTCCTGCAAAGGCTCGATCGCCATCACGGTCCACGATTTCTTCGGACGCGACGTTTGGAAAGGCGAACAGGCATTTGATCTGGCCGAGGGCGAGATGACGCTGCCCCCCCTTCCCGAAAGCGCGTTCGAGGCCAAGGGCGTGTACGCGATCCGGATGCGTGTGGCAGGCGAGGGCTTCAAGCCGTATTTCGACTGCGTGCGTCTCGCGCGTTTTACCTACGCCGACGGTACCGCACCGAACCGGCGGCTCCACCAGACCACGACCGTCACCTGGCCGACCACGGCACAGACCAACGAGATGGAGCGGATACGCCACCTCTATCAGGTTCTGGGCCTGGATCCGCACGCCTATGCCCTCGGTGGCCATGGCCGGGACTTCGATCCCGAGTTGGGACGCGCGATCGCCGCCCGGAGCGAACAGTACGGGTTCCACGTCGAAGGGCATGTGTTCTCTACCCGGGTGATGCACGACACCGGGTTCACGACCGCGGAGAAATACTCCGATGACCTGATCAAAAAGGTGGCCGACATCTGCGAGGAATACGCGCGAACGCGGCCGTACATCGACACGTGGTACGGACCCGGCGAGGCCTCCGGATGGGTCAAGACCTGCCAGAACCGCGATTGGAAAGAGTTCGCCAAACTCATGCGCGCCGCCCACGAGGCGATTCACCGCGGTAATCCGAAGGCGCGGTTCTCGGCATACGGAACCTGCAACCTCGGCGAGCAGGGGCGCAGGGAGATTCTTGAATTCCTCGAAACCGCGAAGGCCTTGTGGCCAGACTTCAAATTTGACACGGTTGACGTGCACCCGTACCGTCCGCATCCCGAGTTCCCGGATTATGACCGGGATTGGAAGGCGCTGTTCGACGGACTCGATGCGCTCGGATACTCCGACATGATCGTCGAGGCCACGGAAGGCGGATACTTTGTCCCGATCCGTTGCGTTCCGTGGGCAGGAATCTCGCCCTGGCAGGACACGCTCTCGAAAGACTCCTATTGTTCCCAGCATATCCCCTCGATGGATATCGGCTGGGGCGAGCGCGCGGCGGCAGCGATGCTTCTCCGGTACAACCTGGTCTCGTACAAGTACGGCGCGCGCATCGGACGCGCGACGAGTTGGGGCCTCAAGCACGTCGACAGCCGTAACCCGTTCGCGCAATACGTGGCGACCGCCGCGCAGACCGAGCTTCTCGGCAAGGCGGTGTTTCTTGAGGATATCCGTTTCGCACCGGGCTCACGCGCCTACGTCTTTGACGACCGGGAGGGACACGCCGTCGCGGCGTTCTGGCGTTTCACTCTGGCTCTGGACTACGGCACAGAGAACGCGAACACGATGACCCTGAACCTCGCCGGGCTCGATCCCGAGATCTTCGATATGATGGGCAATCGCGTGCAGTACGAAACCATTCGCGATCAAGCGGGGCAACGCGCACGTTTACCGCTCGGCAACTTCCCGGTCTATATGCGCGTGGCCAAACGCGACGCTGAGAAACTGGCACTGGCCATCCGGACCGCCGAGACAGACATCCCCTCGCAGGCGGAAATCCAGTTGCGCGAGGTCAAGGTCATCCAAGCACGGCACACATCCGGCGAGCCGGAGTGGGACAACATCGAGGCCGTGCCACTCAACGGTGGCAAGGCCCGGTTCGCGTGGAACGAGGAGACGCTATATCTCCGGTGGGAAGCCCACACGATCGTGGTGCCCGTTTTCTGTTTCGACACGCTCGCAGACGAAAGGGCAAACGCACGGATCGGTTTCGAGGGGGCCGACGAAAATGACCTCGTCTATGTGGTTCGCATCAAAGACGCCCGGAACAGCGACCATGCCGACGGCTGGGAGGTCTTTCGCCGTGAGGCACCCGACCTTCAACTCACGGGCGGTGTCGACCGCTCACTTCTCCCGCAGGTCGTCGAACCAGCGGTACGATTGAGAGTCGAGAAAAAGCCGCAGCAACCGCGCACCTTCACGCTTGCGTTCCCACGCCGCCAATTGGAACCGATGCGTCTCACCGCAAAGAGCCGGTTCGGTTTCGCACAAAACGAGATGGGCTTCTGCGACGGATACATCGAGGTCCTACTCGTGAAGTGACGCAAACAAGGGGTGGACGTCCCGCCGTACAGGCAGAGACCGCACGTGAAGGCGGTTCCCGAAACCTGAAACCAAAGAGCGCTGAAAGTTCAACGGGATCGCCAACAACCGTCGCGCAACAGTCCGGACGAACCACACGTCGCAAAGCAAACCCCTGCCGTTAGGCCGATCAAGGCGCATCGCAAAAAAATCGGGCCGGTTTTCATATCACTCGCCCTTGTACTTTTTGCCGCCCTTGTCGACAAGGAAAATGCGGTCGCAAACCATGCGGTTCTTGCCGTCCTTTGTTTCCGTGCCGAATTTAGGCCCGATGAACTTGAGCGAAGCCCAGATCTCGAACTCGCGATCAGGGTCGCCCTCCGGATAGTAGTTGGTGAGATTCTGGCCGATTCCCCACCAGCTTGCGAAAGTGATGAGCGCACCGGGCACGATTTTCACCTTGCTGATGAAGTACAGCTTGTATTCACCGGGCGTGAACCCCGTGAAATCGAGTTCCCCGTGGCGAATCATGCGCTTGCGGTTGGTGTCGTAGTAGTCGAAGCCAACCTTGTGTGTGGTGAAGACAGTACTGTTCGTCGGGAACACCTCGCTCTTCGCCGCGCCGCACGCGGCGTCAGGATCGGTCATGCCGTGGAAACCGCCGCACTGCGGGAGTTGGATCACCTGATCCGCCGGAAGGTCGCAAAGCGGCGCGGGAATAGGCTTTCCGAATGCCTTCGTGATGAGGTATGCGCTCTTCGCGTCGGCATAAGGCCCTTTCGGCTCTTCGCCTTTCTTCGGTGCCCTGCCATAGCGTCGGGCAAGGGTCACAGTCTGCATTCTCGCATAGGCGGTTTCGGGGTTGATTTCCGGCGGCAGGTTCTTCACCGCCCGCACCTGGGGCCAGAACGTGAGCAACAGGAGGTCGACGTCCCAACGCACCCACGAGAAGTTGCGCTTCACATATTCGTCGCCGCCGAGTTTCTTCTCCGCTGCGTCGAGGATCTTAATCCAACGGACGATGTCTTCACCCCTGTAGATTTTCATCGAGGATATCCCGGCATCGATGCTGACGAAGGGGTTCGGTTCGAACCAGAGCTGATCCCAGTCGCGGATGAGCGTCATCACGTCGTCCGAGGCACCGCCATAAGCGAAGTCACAGAACTCCTTCACCCGCACCCACGGATCCTGATATGGATCGAGGGTCAGGCGCAGGAACAGGTAGTCGAGCATGCAGCCGAGTGACGGCGCGTAGAGACCGCAGAGTTTTGCGCCATCCGTCCCCGCCTCGTGCATCGCCTTGAGGTCACCGGCAACGCGGCTCACGGGACCGAACGGATGCTTCGTGCATGCGTAGTACCAGTAGGTGACGGTCTTGCAGGCGGCGCACCATTTCTTCAGATTTTCCAGCGTCTTTTCATTTCCTTTGCCGCCGATGTTGAATGACTGATTGTCATCCACCGGCGCGAAGTCGCAAACGAAGTTATCGGGGAATGTATCGATGCCCTTCGGGAAATTCTCCGTCTGTTGTTTGCGATAAGCCAGCGTCGAGAGGGTGATCTTGGGATATTCCTTCGCCACCGCCGCGCAAAGTTCCGGCAGATAGTCGTAATAAGCACCGGCAGGCATCTCGTATTTCTCCTGCAACGCTTTGCATTCGGGGCAGTGGCAGAACGCGCCGGGAACGTCGTTCGCGCCGACCGTGAGTTCTCCCTCGCCGCCCACACGGCGGCAACGCTCCAGCACGCGCTTCGTGAACGCCTTGCGGAGTCCCTTATTCGAGAAGCACAACTGCATCCGGTCGTTACGCTGACCGACGGCGTTCATCGAGAACCATTCCGGGTGAATGGCAAAGAAGTCGATATCCTCGTCCCATTCATAGAACTGCCGGCCATACCGCTTGCACGGCATGTAGAGGAAGAACCCGTGGCCGGAATCCTTACACGCGTTCGGACGGGCAATATCCCTGAATTTCGTATCCTTGACCCAGCGTTGCGGCACGAAAGAACCGTTGCGGAACATGAAGGCGTTGAGATCCTTCGTGCCGTAGAGGTAAATGTGGGTAAGACCGCGGCCGTACGGGAAAAACTCGGTGCGGCGAAAACCATAACCGCCCGTCTTGACATGATCGGTCTTCACGATCTTCCCGCCGCCTTCCTCGGGCATGAAGTGCCGGAAACCCAGGACATCCTCGCAGAACGCGTAGACCGCAAGCAGCGTCCCGTTCCAGTTGTTCCCGCGCAGCCAGATATCGCCGCCGCCAAAGAGCCCAAGGAACGGCTTTTTCTCGGTCACCGCATAGTCATTCGGACCGAGATCGTCCGCACCGAACACGGTTTCCGCTTCTGGGGAACGCCCGACAAAGAGGAAATGGTCCGCCTTTTGGAGCAAGGCCTGTTTGTTCAAATTGGTTGTGCAAACCACCGGAAGCTCGACGCCCGTCGACTTCATGATGATTTCACGGAGTTCGTCCGCGGCGGCGATTTCCACCGCTTCCGCGCCAGTCACGATCGCGTAACCGCTTTTCCCCGCTTCAATGATCGTCGCTGCATGTGCGGCCATCGCCGCCGCCGCGACGCAGATCAGCACTCTTTTTTTCATATCATTTGAGAGAGATAAAGAACCCGAAGTTTTCCGGCACGTACTCGTAACAGCCAATGTCGACGGCATCCTTATAAACACGCGGCTTGCCAACAAGATCCGTGGCACCGGACATCCATCCGGAGAACGCGCCGGTGTTGACGAGCGGGGAGTTCCTTGTAGGACAATAGTCACCCGTCTCCGGCGCGACGAGCTTCGCATCCGCAAGCGCTCCCTGCCACGAATGAGTCATAAGTTCTGCGGTGATGTTGTAGGCATTGTCGGCAAAGGCGCAGTTACCGATCTTAGGAACCAAAGGGTTCGTCTCGTATTGAATCGGCGGCTTGTCCGGATGTGCGACGAACGTGCAGTTCTCAATCGTGATTTCGGTCGAATTGGCGGAGAGGTAAATCGCCGACGCCCTGCGGTTCGCGTGTGTCGGACCGAAATTGTTAACGAACAGCGAATTCCGAACGTATGTCCCTTCAACAAGGATGTTCGCCGCCGTCGCGTTTTTACTCGCAATGAAACCAATCGCGCCGCCGTTGTTGCCGGTGCCTCCGGCGACTGCGTTGGTGTTGCCCTCGAAAATACAGCGGTCGATAGCAAGCCCGGCGTAATCGGTCGCGTTTACGAGTTGCAGACACGCGACATTTCCGGCAGCATACGTGCTGAATCCACCCGCCCAAGCGTTGGTGCGGAAAACGCAGTCCTCAACCTTGAACATACCCGCCGGAGCGACGATGATGCCCGCAGCGCCGCCGCCGGAGTAGTTGTTTTCAAAGGTACAGCCCGTATAGATGTTCGTGGTGCCGTTTCCGCCGGAAAGGGTGATACCTGCCCGACCGCTGGTGGAGTAATTTTTTCTCGCCGTGCAATTACTGACGACTCCACTCTTACCGGAGAAGAGCACACCGCTCCCGGTGTTGGTATTGCAGAGAAAATGGCAGCAGGACATATCGATTGCCGCCGAGATCGCGTACTCCGCCGCCGAGAAATTGCCAGTGCCGTTTTTAAACGTACAACCGGATAGGTAGGCGACGGATGCGTCGCTATTGATCGATCCACCGGCCACGGTGAAATCGCTCCGGTAACGGTTCCCGTCGAACGTACAGTTGACAAAGGTGTTGGTCCCGTTTTTCGCATTGATGAACCAAATGGCCGCTCCGGCTGAATTCTGCGCCAAGGTCCCGTTACTCAGCGTGGCGTTGGCGAAGTTGCCGAAAAAACGGACATCACGGAGATCGAGATCGGAACCGTAACGCATCATGATACCGCCGCCGCTCACCGCGCTGGAGTTGCAGGCGACCGTACAGTTCGTCATCAAGAGCTTGCCGTAGTCGGTGTTATCCAAGAATAGCGCGCCGCCGCCGCACGCCCAGTTACCGTTCGCGGTCTGGACGTTGTTCGAGATGAGGCAGTCGTCGAGGACGGTCACGTTCACGCCGTTCCACGCATACGCGCCGCCGCAGTTTTCCGTACGGTTCGAGACGATCGTACAGCTGCGCACGAGGTCGGCGCTGCCGTAGATTGCGCCGCCGTGACTGATCGCGACGTTATTGGAGAAGACACACCCGACGATCTGCAAGCCGCTTGAAAAAACCGCACCGCCCTTGCCCTTGGAAACGTTGCCCACGAACACACAGCCGATCGCCTGCGAACTCTGCGTCAGGTAAAGCGCACCCGCGTCCGTGTCGTTCGTATTGCCCTCGAAAAGGCATCCGACGACCGTCGCCGGCCGCGAGGCCGCAACGGCACCGCCGGCGTGCACATAGGCGTAATTCGCCTTGAAGATACAGTTCGAGACAATGGCCAACTCGTCGTAATATTCGCTTTTGCTGGCCAGACAAATGGCACCGCCGCTGTACGTGCGGGCATGGGCGTTCCGGATCGTCAGGTTATACACCTGGAGCCCGCGCACCGAATAGAAAAGGCCATACTTTGCATCGAGGTCGAAAATGACATCCTCCGGGTCGGCGGGCGCGTTCTGTTCCGCATTCCAGCCGCGCAAAACAACGGGGCCTGAGAAACTAAAGGCATGACCGCCGAAATTGCCGGCCGTGGGGTAATATGTGCCCGGAAGGCAGCGCAACTCGTCATCGATAGACAACGCCCCCGCGATGCCCATAAACGTCTTCGGCGTCAGGGGTGTCAGGCCGTCGTTCGCGTCATTGCCAAGCGGCTCGGGCGCACAATAGCGGATAACGGCCTGTACGGACAGGACAAGTCCGAACGCGACGAATGAAATGAGATAACGCAGATGACTGTTAATGATTCGGCCAGACATTACAATCCTCCTTTCCTTTTAAGATGCCGCTATTTTAGTGTTTTCGCCAGAAAACGTCATCCTTGTTTACAAGGATGTCCAGTTCGCCCAACGCTGTGCCGTAGAGGTGGTCGCAGCACTCCTTAGCGTCTAACGAAAATCACAGCAGCTCACCGTCAAGTTGGAGACCGCCGAGTTCAAGTTCGGTGCCGCCGTGTTTCGGGTTACGCATGATTTCGATTTCAACCGTATGGATCGAATCGCAACCGTTGAAGATTTTCTCGGACCAGATCAGCGTCGAACCCGCGCTCCACGGATCGGCGAGAACCCGGGTGAACGGCGGATTGCCGTCCACGGAAACCTTGATCGCGCAGCTCTTCGGTCCGCGGATGTTGCACATCTGGACAGCACGGCCCCTGAAACGGAACCGGATTTTCGCCCCGATTTTGTCCGTGAACCAGATACGGTCCGTCTCGCGCTGGAATTTCTTCGATTCTTTGTGATCCTTTGGGAGGATCGACCAGTCGCCCTTCGAGAAGATCGTCTCGTCCGGAAAGACAAGCTTCGCCTTCTCCATGTTATCCGCCGCGAGCGGCGGAAGCACCATCTTTGCGGCGTGGTCCGCCGGCGGATCGTTCCTCGCCCTCATGTCGTCGAACGCCTTCGCGAGGATCTCGTGGTAGAGCTTATGGCCGTCCGCGCTCGGATGGCAGTTGTCGAAGGTGAAGATCGTGCGTCCGTCTTTCTTCTTCGCCTCCTCGAACCTCTTCTCATAATCCGGCTCGCCGGGCTTGATTCCGAACTTGTTGCGTATGTCAGCGGCCATGTAAACCCAGCGCCCTGAGTTTATCTCCTCCATAAGCCTCGGACAGAAGTTCACGCTCGGAATGCCGTAATGGTCGGCGATAAGGTCGTGGATGTAGGCGGTATCGGAGGTTAACCCGAGCTTGTAGGTTTCGAACTGGGACATGTTCATCGTGTAGACGAAGAGCAGATCCATTTCAGGATCGGAATTCCACGCCTGTCTAACGCACCCCTCCATCGAACGGAGGTTCATCGCCGGGCTGTTCTCCGTGTCATTCGTCGCGTATTCGATGATCATGAGGTCACACTTCTTACCGAGGATGGCGTGCCTCATACGGAACGCTCCCGAAAGCGAACCCGCGCCGCCGAGCGACGCGTTCACCTCAATAATATTCGCCTGCGGAAAGTCCTCCGCGAGTTTTTTGAGGATGAAGTTGCGCCAGCCGTACATCGCGGTGATGGAACCGCCGAAGAAACCGATCCTCACATCACCGCCCTTCTGCAACTTCCGAAACGTACGGCCAATACCGTCGCGGAACTTCTGCTCGATCATCGGCGGACGCGCGATCTCGGGCTCCTTGTCGATTTCATAGATGCCGGCGCTACCGGCGGGAGGAATGGGCTTAAACTTCGTCTTCGCGAGTTCTTCCCCAGTCGGAATCTTGTCGAACATCCAGTTGTCCTCGAAGACCGTCTGATGCCACGTACGCTTTTCCTTGAGCGCCGCGGCACCGATGATGACATTGCGGCGGAAGGTGTTGGTGCACGAATGGGCCTCGCGGATGATCTCCGGTGTGCGCGGAAAGCGCGAGATGTAGGGTTCGTCGTAGACGCTCACATCCCCGGAATACTTCTTCACGTTGTAATCCATCGTCTGGTTGCGGTTCCACCACGCGCCCACAGCGCCGTCTACGCTGAACGCCCACTGCGAGCCCTCGATCCAGTTGTTCTCGGATATGTTGTCGCGTCCCCCATTCAACTGGATCACACCGAACTTGCCACCCGAAGCGTTCACGAAGCGGTTGCCGTACAGGTACTGCTGCGATATGAAGTCGTCCAGACGGATGCCCGCATTGCCGCAGCGCGGGTTCTTGTAGCCGATATCATAGAACTCGTTGAAGACAAAGCGGTTCCCGGCGTAGGACATGTTGTTGCACATGTCGATCGCCCCGTTGTCGTCGCTCATGAACGAACAGCGCTCGAAACGATTAAAGGAGACGCGGTGGTCGTTGCCGGCGAGGCGGAGCGCGCTACCGGGGGTATCGTGAAACCAGTTGTGCGTGAGCACATTGCCGCAGCCGCCGACTTGGCAGGTGCTGGACTCGGGCGAAGTACGCTGGCGGCGTCCCGTAAAAGAGATGTCGTTGTTCTCAATGATGCACATGCCCGGGGTCAGGGTCGGACGGTCGCCGCCCGTCAGGATGAGCGCGGCAAATCCGAAGTGGTGGAACGTGTTGTTCTGGACACGCGCTTCCTTAGCCTCGTAGACCTGCAGGCCGCGTCCGCCGAAGTTCCGGACGGTATTTCCGAGAAAGGCGAAGTTCACCGCATTCGAAACGATGATTGCGTCGGTTCTGCCGTACTCAAAGGTCAGGCCCTCAATGCGGAAGTTGTTGACATCCGTCACCGTGATCATCGGTTTCGCGAGACGCGTGACCGTATAGACCGGCGCCTTTGCGCCCTTGGGTTCGAGCACGTAGGCGAGACCGTTCTTGCGGTCGAACACCCACTCATTCTCGCGGTCGAGCGCGGGAAGGCCGTTCTCAAGCGTAAAGACGTTGTTGGACGTGGCGGCGTAGTAGAAGATGTTCGGCTCGCGCGCGACGGTGACCGTCTTCGCAACGGGGTCGATCTTCTCGACCGGAATCGTCGTCGACGCCCAGAGGAAGGTCCACCAACCCTGCGCCATCACGTCCTCCTCCTTCGCCCACTTGTCCATGTCAGGAAAGTCCGCCTTGAAGACATCGTGTTTCTTATCGAGCACTTCGCCGATGCGGTAATAATCTTCGAGACGGATGTCGGGGTTCGGCGACACCGCCACATCGAGGGGCTTGCCGTCGCGGTAGAGGTCGGTGACCGTGTGGCACGGCTTCTTCGGGCGATACCCGAACGCCGCCTGCGGCGCGAAGTCGTCAAAT
>JAPXSY010000058.1:0-19602 GCA_033812795.1 Kiritimatiellia bacterium | reverse complement strand
GGTCTCGTCCAGACTCTCGAACTCGACCAGCACCCCGCCTCCGGGCGTGCCGTACGCCTGGATCAGGATCGCCGAGGCCGTGGTGGGGTCAATTCCGGGAAGGAATCCCGCGTTGACCGGCTCGCCGCGGTCGGCGCCGATGCCATGGCCCGCATAGAGATCGTAGGTCACGGACGCGTAGTTGGACCCCGCCGCCACCGCGCGGTTGCGCTGGATGTCGGAGGCTGCACCGCTTCCGGCGGCGGGGGTGGCGGTCAGGGCGTTGGTGGCGCAGATGAAGCGCACCTCGTAGGTCGCCGCCTCCAGATCGAGGAACTGGTAGAAGCCGTTGGCGTCGGCCTCTGTCTCGGCCACGAACACGCCATCCTGCCAGACCTGCACCACCATGCCCGAGCACGCGCCGTCGCCGTCGTTGCGCGTGAGGCTCAAGTCCGTATCCAGATAGGCATAGCCGTAGAGACGCTGTGTCTTGGCGTCGAGGAAGTCCCGCCCCGTCACCTTGCCGCCAGCGCTGACGCTCACGGAGATCTGGTTGTCGTTCGGACCGTCTACATCGCCCGTGCTGATGTAGCTCGGCGGATCGTTCTCGACCACAATATAGCTGCCAGCGGGCAGGCCGCTGAAAGCGTAGCCGCCATTGCTGTCGGTATACGTCTGGCTCAATGCCGTGTCACCAGCGTCGAGTTTACCGTCACCGTTGACATCCTGATAGAGCGTGACGGTCACGCCCTTAATACCTTCCTCGCCGGAATCAACCGCCCCGTTACGGTTCGCGTCGTTCCAGACGGTGCCGCTGATCGAGGCTTGCTCATTGAGCGGCAGGCGGTAGTCGAAGAAGTCCTGATCGGTGTGGACGCTACCGTTGGCGACAGTCACCACGATACGGTTGTCGTTGGCCCCCTGCGCATCGCCCGTGCTGCCGAAGCCGGGCGGGTCGGTCTCGACGACGGTGTACGTGCCATCGGGCAAATTGGGGAACTCGTAAAAACCGTTTGTGCCCACCGTGGTGGCGGTCGCCACCAGATTGCTGGCCGCATCGAAGAGCCTGATCTCGACACCCTCAAGACGCGGCTCGCCGGCGTCGCCTGCGGCATTCTTGTTGAGGTCGTTCCAGACATGCCCGCTGATCAGGCCGGCAATGGTCACGAGCGTGTCGTCATCATCCCGGGCGGGCGGCACGGATCGGCCGTGCTCGTCCTCGGAGAAATCGGCGGCAGCGGTGTTGACGACCGGCGAGCCGGCTCCCACCACCCTGAACCTAAGGTGGTCGATCGTGATCGAATCCCCTGCGGCGAGGCCGCCGGTGCCTGCGATGTTCTCCCAGAAGAGCGTGCCCGCGCCGATACCGTCGGGCTCAATCGAAGCCGTGCCTGGCACGTATTCGAGGTAAGCGGCACTAAAGATATCCTCCAGCGGCAGCGTTGTGATGCGCGTGGTGCCTGTATTGGCCACCACGATGCGGTATTCGACGATATCGCCATAGCTGGCAGGGTTTTTGGACGAGATCAGCGTCTTGGTGACCGTATGGCCATTCTGGACGATCTCGACTGCGGCAGTGTCGCTATCCGAAATGCCGCCCGACGAGGCCGTGGCGGTGTTGACCGCCTGAGGTGTGGCGGCCAGCGCCTTGAAGGTCAGCTCAAAATTGCGGGTGCCGCCGATGGCCAGCGGACCGACGTTGTTCCAGATCACTTTGCGTTGCGTCCCATCATGGCTGTCCGCCGCTGGCGAGGCCGCGATGAACTGCAACTGGCTGGGATAGGTGTCGGTCAGGGTGACGGGATCCAGCGCCACATTGCCGGTATTGCTCACCCTGATGCGGTAGACCACAAAGTCGCCGCTTGCCACCGTGGTGGCGGCGGGGTCGGCGAGCTGCTTCTGCACACTGAGTGCGGGGGTGTCCGGGGAGCCGGGCGGTTGCGTCACGATCGCCGTGTCGCTCGACGTGTCGGTCGGATCGAACTGATCGACGTAAACCACATCCAGCACCGTGCCGGGAGGGGCGTAGAGTGTGCCGTCTCCGTCGGCGCCGGCGTTCGTCGAGCTAGCGGGCACTGCGGCGGTGAAGACGCCGGTGTTGAGGCCGGTCTCGGTGAGCGTGACCGTCTCGGTGTCGCCGGTGCTGGTGGTGACCGTCACCGTGATCGTGTCGGGCGCATCGGGATTGGTGTTCTGGTCGGGATCGGTCACGCGGATGAAGACCATCTGGTCGGGATCGTACAGCTCGGTGTGCTCGCCGTTGTCGCTGATGGTGAACTCGGTAATGCTCGGCGTACCCTGGTCGAGGAAGGTCACGTTGATCTGCTTCGCGGCGACATCCGTGACCGTGTCCTCGGTGCCCTCGTTGGCCGTGACCGTGGCCGTGAAGCGGTCGTGTGCCGGCCCGATCCAGGCGTATTCATAGGTCTTGGTGCCGGTCGTGGTGGCAACAACCGCAGTGTCATCCAGCGTCACATTCACGCCCGCATCCTCGATGGCTAGGTCGAGGCTGGTGATGTCGTAGGCGCCGAAGGGGTCGCTGACCGTCGCGCGCACATAGACCGGCGTGCCGGCGGTGACGATATCGACCGGGCTGCCGCCGGGATGGGGGGCGTCGTAGAAATCCAGCGACTCGACCTTGATGACCGTGTCGGCGGGGAGGCTGACATACGAGGGATGGGCCGCGCTGTCGTAGAGGATCGCGAAGGGCGCGCCGTCGGCGGTGGTGACCGTGAAGGTGACCGCCTCGCCGACGGGTATCGTCACCGGGGAAGCCGCGATGCCGCTCCAGGCGAGCGTGTAGATACCCTCCCCGCTGGTGCCGTCGGCAAGGCGCTGGGCCGTGGGGGCGGTGAGCGTGGCAAAGGTGGTGTCGCCGTACTTGAGCGTGGCGCTGACGTTGGGATTCACCGGCAGGTTGTCGTTTATGGCCGCCACATGGACGACCGCCGAGAGCGTACCGTTCGGGGTCAGCACGAAGTCCGAGGCGAAGCCGGGCATCTGCGTGAACGCGACGCTCCGCACCTTTGTCGTGGGAATCGGCTGCTCGGCACCGTAATTGATGAAGCTGTCGGTCATCGAGGCGTATTGCGCATTGACCCAGTTGGCGCTCCGCGCGGCAGTGGCGATGCGCATCTCGTCGAGCTGGCCGTCGAAATGGTGCCCCGACGTCGTGTGCGCCGCGATGTAGTTGCCGTCACCGGCTACCGTATAATTGTTGGCAGGCGTCGCACTGGCAGGCGCACCGTTGATGTACAAGGTATCAGTGGTGCCGTTGTGAACCCAGACAAAGTGAACCCAGGTTCTATTGTACGGAACTGGGGCAGCGGCTTTTAGCAGAAGAGGATACGATGCGCCAGCTTGGTACCATGTGACTTGTATCTTGTTGTTTTCCCATAGCACCTGATAATCTTGATTTCGTGCGCTCTGCACGAAAATACGGTCAAATGCCTCGCAAGACCCGATCCAGATCCATGACTCAAAGGTGAAGGCCGTGCTGCCGACGGGGATGATCTCGCCGCTCGGCAATGTGGTGTAGGCCACCCCGTCGGGGTATCCATCGGCGCCGTTCACCGGCCCGGTGAGATCGCGCATGACTGTTGCCGATGCTTGGCCGTTCCAGCCGTTGCCGGTGGAATCGCCCACGGCGGTACCCGAGGTCTCGTCCATGTGCCACACCGCCTGGAAGCTGCTGCTCCAGACGTCGGCGGGCGTCTGGGCGTCGGTGGCGGCGGGGTTGCCGTACTCCATCCAGATGCTGTCGGTGGTTGACGAGGCGTTGATTTGCGGCACCTTGACCCAGACGTAGGCCTGCTGCGCGGCGGCGTCCCACGATTCGATCTCGTAGCTCAGCGCCGTGGTGCCGTCGGCGTCGTAGAAGCGGATGTCCTGCCCGGCGTTCTGCGCCTTGGCGAAGTCGAAGTTCGCGCTGGTCAGGTGGACGAGCACGGGGAAGTTGACGAGGTTTTCGGCGCGCGAGCCGTTGAGGAAGGAGAGCTGCTTCTTGTAGCGCCACCCGCCGCCGTCGAGAACCACGGTGCGGGCCGTCGTCGTGTCGCCGGTGGCCGCCGGATCAATGCGGTCCAGGGCCGTCGCGGCGGCAACGGGGCCGGAATCGAGCGGGAACTCCACTTCGGCGCCCAGTGTGGAGAAGGTGCCGTTCATCGAGGCGTACTGCGCCTTGATCCAGTTGGCGCTGCGGGCGACGCCGGAGATGCGCATCTCGTCGAGCTTGCCGTCAAACTGGTTGTTCGACGCGTCACGCGCGGCGATGTAGTTGTAGCCATCGCTGCCGGGGGAGTAGCTTGACTGGGTGATCGAGGCGCTGGCTGGCTGGCCGTTGACGTAGAGCGTGTCGGTGGAGCCGTTTTTAACCCAGGCGAAATGGATCCATGTCCCGTTCGCCACCGAGGCGGCGGCCTTGACGGCGGGATAGGTGGAGCCATCGTAGCGCGCCACCTCGATCTTGTTGCCGGACCAGACCACCATGAACTGATTGTTCTGGGCGTTCTGCGCAAAGATCCGGTCGTAGTTCTCGGACGACCCGACAAAGACCCACGACTCGAAGGTGAAGCTGCCGCTGACAGGGACGATCGTGCCGCCCGGCAGTCTGGTGCGGCTAGTTCCGTCGGGATACTCGTCGGCTCCGTTGATCTTTCCGGCGGTGTCGAGCGTGGCATCAATGGGGGTGCCGTGCCAGTTGCTGCCGGCCGAGTTGGCGATGATGGCGCCCGAGGTCTCGTCCATGTGCCACACCGCCTGGAAACTGCCGCTCCAGACATCGGCGGCATTCTGGGCGTCGGTGCGCGAGGGGTCGCCGTAGTGCATCCAGATGCTGTCGGTGTCGGTCTTGTCGATCTGCGGCACCCTGACCCAGATGTGGGCCTCTCCCGCCGTCTTGTTCCACGACTCGATCTCGTAGCTCAGCGCCGTGGTGCCGTCGGCATCGTAGAAGCGGATGTCGCTGCCATCGCTCTTGGCCTTGCCGAAGTCGAAGTTCGCGCTCGTCAAATGGACGAGCACGGGGAAGTTGACAAGGTCTTCGTTGCGCGTGGCGTTGTTGAAGGTGATCTGCCGCTTGTACTGCACGTCCAGCTCCTTCGGTATGCCGTCGTCGTCGGGATCCGTCAGATAGAGCACCTTGGTCTCGCTGGGCACGGAGAGCGTCGCGGTGTCGCTGCACGAGTCGCCGTAGAGCGGATCGACATAGTACACGGTGAGATTGTCGCCCGCGCGGGCGTACAACGTGCCGTCCTCGACCACCAGACCGGCGGTGGGCGACGAGGGGATCGGAGTGGTCGTCACGAAGACGCCGGTGTCCAGCCCCGTCTCGGTGAGGGTGATCTCCTCGAAGTCGCCGGTGGTCTCGTTGCGGATGATCAAGGTGATCGTCTCGACGGCGTTGGTATTGCGGTTGGCGTCAAGGTCCTTGAACCAGAGGTAGATGGGGGCGCCTTCGCGATAGACGGTCACCGGATTGCCGCCGGCATCGACGAACTCCACCGTGCAGGGATGGCTGCCGGCGGGCGGCGGAACATCGGCCCCGGTCTCGTCATAGACTTCATACTGCGGCACAGCGCTACGGTTGACGATGCTGCCCGTGCCGACGATGGTCGTCTGGTAGGTGAAGATACTGGTGCCAGCGCGCAGGATAACCGGGATGGTGTACCCATCCTCATCCAGCGGGAAGAGCGTGCTGCCGACCGTGTCGTCCGGCAGCGGCTCGCCGTCCAGCGTGGTGGAGTCAGCCACGTAGTCCAATTGCGTCGGCAGGGTGTCCAGCACCAGCGTGTTGCCCAGCGGCAGCAGCCCCTTGTTGTCGATCACGATGCGGTATTCGATTGTGTCGCCGAGACTCGGGCCGGCGGGATCGACGTCGTTCACGATGCGGGCGGTTTTGGCCAGTTTAGGCTCGGGGAGCGGCAGGACCGTGCTGCCCATGTCGAGGTAGGGGTTTCCTGGGCGGGCCGTGTCCGGATCCTGACCCCACGCAGCGGAAAAGAGCGCGCCGTCGATCGTGTAGATACGCATGGCGGTCTGATCCCCATCCGGATCGAAGAGGGTCTGCGACTGGAGCGCGGCCAGATCGTAGTGCGCATCGTACTTCCCGCCGTTGGGGTCGGTCAGCGGACCTTGGCCGTCGCCATTATAGTCCACATAGATGCGCGTGGCCTTGGCGGGCGAGACAAAGACCGGGCTGCCGTTGCGCGTCATGTCGCTGCTGCCCGGTCCCCAGCCGACGACGGCTGTGGAGGAGAGCGCATCTTGAGGCACCAGCGAGAAGCCCCAGTCGTAGGCGGCATTGGCGTTGGGGTGAGCGCCCGCGGCAGCGATGGCGCTGAAGGGCTCATCCCCGGCGCTGCTGAACATCGCGCCCGAGTTCTGCGGCACCTGCCAGCGGTAGACCTCGCCCGCCGGCACCGTGATGCTCTCCGTGCCGATGCGCGAGGCGGCTTCGATGGTGATGGTTTCGGGACCGGGATTGTAGAGGAAGACAAAGCACGCCTGCCCGTTGGCGGAGCTGCCGATCGGCGTCACGTAGCGGCTGAACCAGTCCTCGACGGGGAAGAGCGTGTACCAGCGCGTCTCATAGGTCGCGCCGGTGTCGCCCGTCAGCAGATGAACCTGGACGGGCTTGGTGGCCGTGACCTCAGCGCCCTTCAGGACGCCGCCGCTGACGTAGTGGCTCTCGCCCTGATTGAGGGTGACGGTGACCGGCGCCGCGCCGCCGGGGCCGTCCTTGTCGATCGTCACGACGGTGTTGTCCTGATCGGCCATGACGGCGAGGCCGACCTGCTCGAACATCTCGAAGGCATCGACATCCTCGCCCACCGGCGCGATGTAGTGCGTGCCGTGATCAATCGTGGCCGTCACTTCGACCGCCTCGGACAGCACCGTGCCGACCGAGACGGGCCAGAGGGCGCGCGTGACGACCAGCGCCTTGCTGGCGGTGACGCGATCACGCGCATCGTAGAGGATGACCGCGGGGTTGCGCGGCAGGTTAACGTTGTTGCGCAACGAGATGACGGCACCCTGCGGCAGCCCCATGGGATCGGAGGCGTAGCCGGGCGGGATGCCGTTGGCGTCGTTGCCGTCGCCCCAGATGCGAGTCGTCGGCTGGGCCGGGTTGTTGATATCAACCTCATAGCCATCCTCCCAGTGGTCATAATGGATGATGGTATCCGGGCCGGTGACGACGATCGAGGTTACGCTGTCGATGGGCGCCTTGACCTGCCCAAGGCCGTCGAGAGTGTTGAAGGCCTTCAGCACCTGCGCCTCGGGCAGCGGCAGGTAGAACTCATGCACCATGTAGACGCCGCGGGCGGATACCGCCAGAAAAGCCGTCAACAACATTAGGCTAAGAATTTGTTTATTTCGAATCATCGCTTCCCTTTCCTTGTCTATAGCCTGATCTTTTTGTCACACCAAACCCGTGTTACAACCGGTAGGGCGGTTTCCCCGAAACCGCCGCGGACGCCTCGGGGAGGCGTCCCTCCCGATAACCTGAACGTTCCGGTTACCCCTTCGTTTTCGCCCGGAACCCCGGGCGGGACGCGCAACCTGTTCTGTAAATGGATTGGGACGGTTGGCAACCCCTCGAATCTCGCAACCCACTGCGACCCAACCGGACGCATCAATAACTTGCGCTCACCACTTTCAACACGGAACACTTCTCGCGTTGAATTATCGCATATTTCGGCACGCCTGTCTATCACCGCAGGTGGGGCAACGGGCCCGCCGTTTTATCCCCTCTTTTGCTTGTGTTTCCAGCCTATCCGATGCTATGCTGACCGCATCTTAGCCCTCTTTGTTTTTCAGGAGGTGACCCGATATGACGAAGCGAACTCTTTACATTAGCGAGATGGATCGCCATAAACTTGAAGAATTGGTGAATGTGGCCCATCTTTCCCATGACCGCGATCAGGGGGATCTGAAATCGCTGCAGAACGAGTTGCAGCGCGCGCTGGTTGTCGAGCCCGAGCAGGTGCCGCCGAATGTGGTGACCCTCCATTCGCGGGTCCGTCTGCGCGAGGTGAAGACGCAGACCGTGATGGAAGTGACTTTGGTGATGCCGTCCGAGGCGAATGTCGACGCGGGAAAACTCTCAGTGCTGTCGCCGGTCGGTACCGCCATTTTGGGTTACGCCGAGGGTGATACCATCGAATGGATGGTGCCTGCGGGCCACCGCCGTTTCGTGATCGAAAAGCTGCTCTATCAACCCGAAGCGTCAAGCCGCAGTTCACGCAAATGAGGCCGCGGGCATGACCATCGACGGCCGCCCCGTGACGCTGAAACCGGGGATGACGGTGTATGAGGCGGCACAGGGGATCGGTATCCGCATCCCGGTGTTGTGTCATGCCGACGGGGTCGTGCCCGCGGGCGGGTGCGGCCTCTGCACAGTGGAGGATACCGCTGCGGGCGGAAAGCTGTTACCCGCCTGTGCGACGCGCGCGGACGCCGCCATGTCCATCGTTACCGATTCCGAGGCGGTCCGCAACTTCCGGCGCACCGTGCTGGAACTCCTGCTGAGCAACCATCCGGCGGATTGTGAGGCGCCCTGCCGGATGGCCTGCCCCTCGGGGCTACCCGTCCAAACGCTGATGGCCCGGATCCGGTCGGGTGATTGGCAGAGCGCGCGGGATCTGGCCCGCGCCCATCCCTTTGCGTGCGGCGGAGCCGCACCATGCGAAAAAGCGTGCCGCCGTGCCCTGCTGGACGGCGCGGTCGCGATCTGCGCACTCCACCGCTGGCTGGCCGGCGAAACCGCCGGGGAGGCGTGCAGCCGCGTGCCGGGCGGCACTCAGGCGCGCCCCCGCTTCCGATCACGGATGCCCGATTTGAACGTGGCAGCCCTAGCCGCGCTGACTCCGGAGACCGGACCGCGCCGCCTGCCGCCGGAGACGCACGAACCCACACCCGAAGCTGCCGCGTTCGAGGCCGGGCGCTGCATGCGGTGCGGGTGCCTGAAGCCGACGAAGTGCCGGTTGCGCGAGTTGTGCGCCGAATACGGCGCGAACCCGCGGGCGTTCGACCACGCGCCGCGACCGGTGATCCGCGAGACGGGCCGCAACGGATTCCGCTTCGATGCGTCGCGCTGCATACTGTGCGGACTCTGCGTGCGGATTACGCGGCAGTGTGGCGCAGGGGAGTTGGGGCCCGCTTTTCACGGACGAGGCTTCGAGGCGCGGATCGGCCCACCGCTCGGCCGCGTGTGGGACGATCTTCCGGACAGCGTGCTGCAGGCCTGTGCCGCCGCGTGTCCCACGGGTGCCATGGCTTTTGAAACAAACGCCGTCGTGTGACGCGCCTCACGCCCACCGGATCGCCATGGCGCCCCACGTCAGGCCTGCGCCGAAAGCGTCGATCACCAGCACGTCGCCCTTCTTAAGGCGCCCCTGTTCAAGGGCCTCGCAAAGCGCGATCGGGATCGTGGCGGCCGAGGTGTTGCCGTACTCCGCGATATTGCGGAACACCTTCTCCTTGGGCAGCCCCAACCGTTTGGCCACCGCGTCGATGATCCGCACATTCGCCTGATGCGGGATCAGCAGCGACACCTCCTGACTCGAAAGTCCTGCCTGATCAAGCACACAGACCGCGCACTCGTACATATTGCGCACCGCCTGCTTGAAAACCTCGTTGCCCTGCATCCGGATGAAGCGTCCGTTCTCTTCGGGAAAAGACCGGCACCCGCTGTTCGGCAAATGGAGCAGTCCGCCGAACGAACCGTCACCGCCCAGTTTGGCGGAGAGCACGCCGTCCGTGTTCGAGCGGTGCTCGCTGAAGATTGCCGCGCCCGCGCCGTCCCCGAAGAGGATGCAGGTGTCGCGGTCGGACCAATCCACGATCGCGCTGTTTTTCTCCGCACCGATCACCAGCACATGGCGCAGGGCCCCGGACTGGATCATACCCCAGGCCAGACTGGCGCCATAGATGAATCCCGTGCAGGCCGCGCTGATATCCAGCACCCCGGCGTTGGACGCGCCGAGCGCCTGTTGCACCTGGCAGGCCACGGAGGGGTAGATCATATCGGGCGTCGAGGTCCCTACGAGGATCAGGTCGATCTGTTCAGGTTTCAGGCCGGAGAGGGCCAACGCGTCACGCGCCGCCCGGATCGCGAAGTCAGAGGTGTGCTCCCCCTCGGCCGCGATCCGCCGCTCGCGGATACCGACACGCTGGGTGATCCAGGCGTCATTGGTGTCCACCCGTTTCTCGAGATCTGCATTGGTCAGCCGCCCTTCGGGAAGCGCCTTGCCCACGCCGGTTATTTTCGCCGTCAGTTTTCGCGCACTCATTTCGTCCCCGTGTTTCAGTCCGACAGTATAGGGTATTCTCAAACAGGGAACAAGTCCGGCGCATGGCGTGATTCGCATTCCCGAGTCACGGACATAAATTTCATTCTGGTTTTTCCCGCCGACGTGAAGCTGCCGGAAACCCCGGCTTGCCTGACGGTCTCGGCGGGCCCGGAATCATCAGGACCAGAAATTCCTGCGCAGGCACCAGATGGCGCCAGAGAAAGGCCTGCATGCAATCTTCGGCTGCCACGGCGTCGCGGATGATCGCCCCTTCCCCCTCACCTGACACGCCTTGGATCACGATCGGCACCGGCACCCCGGAATCCGATGGTTGACGCGCCCGGATCATGAGGCGCGCCACGGTTTGCGTGCCCGTCAGGGTCGCGCCCCGCACCTCAAATCCCGCGGCAGGCTCCCGGATGCGGAACGTGATGGGACCGGCGAATCCGTCTTTGCGGAGGGCGTGAGCCGTGACCGGGGTCTCCCCGCCGCGCCGCACAACCACCCGCGACGGCACCACGCGCAGGTCAAAATCCGGTTGCGGCTCACTGAGCCGCAAGCGATAGCCGAAGGCCTCGCCGCCCTGATGCTGCGTATCCCGGAGCTGCACCGCATAGGCGCCGTCCGCGGGAAGGGTGACGCGCACATACGCGTCGGCATGGTGCGTGTCCAGTCCGGAACCCGGATCTTCCTGATCGTCATTCCACGCCAAAGTCCGCCCCTGATCGTCCATGATCTTCAGCCAGGCGTCAAGGGGCGAACCGAGTCGCCGCGCCCTGACCTCCGCCACGACCTCCTGTCCGGCCCGACCGCGGAACGTGAAGACATCCAAATCGCCCGGCATACCGATCGTCCCATTCATCACGATCGGCAGGGTCACCGGTTGCGCCCGTTTAAGCGTATTGTTGGGTTCGTGCTCCATTCCGTCGGGCAACGTGCTGATCTCAAAAACAAAGGGATTGGAACGCAATCCGCCCGATCCCGCAACCGTGAGCGTGTGCAGACCCGGAAGCCGCGTCCGCAGGTCGGGGGTCAGACGTGTCTCCGCGAGATGGAAACCCTTGACCTCGATCACCGCATCGACACCGGCCTGCCCGCCGAGCGGGAACACGCTCGTCACAAACGGCAACTCGCCGATGGTCATCCGGTAGACGAAATCCTCGCGTCCGCGGAAAATCGCGTCATGGATCGCCAACACGTACTCGCCGTTCGCGGAAAGCTCGCAGTACAGGACAGGGTCCGGATGGAAGCGGTAATCGTCGTTGTATGCCTTCTCGCGTCCCTGGGCGTCGCACAGCACCAGCACAGGCTGAAACCAGCCGGGAACCGCATCCGCCAGATAGGGGACGAGCGCGCGCGCCTGTACGGTCACGACCAGCCGTTGGCCGCTCCGCCCGTCAAACCGGTAGCGGTCGACCGATCCCGAGGCGATCTGGCCGTTGACCGTGCAGGGCGGCATGATCCGCACCTCGCGGTCATCCACATCCGTCAGCGCGCCCCGGCCCGCCATGCCCGAGACCATCTGGATCATTTCCGCTTCCCGCTCCACCATCCCGCGCCGTCCCCGACCCTTTCCGGCTGCCCCCCTTTTCCTGCCGGAAGTGCTGCGCAGGCTCTGGGCCTCCTTCCCGAGAATCTGCTTCGGGCTGGTGGGAAGCGGCTCGGACGTGACCTCGGGCAACGCGCCCACATGAAACGCGAGCGGGTTGGACACTCCGCGCGGTGTCACCAGCCGGATTTCGCGGGGGCCGGGCGGCGTGCCGCGCTCGACCGCGACCTCGACCGTCACGAGATTGGCGATGGAGGCGCACTGCGGCTGCTGCACGTAATCGCCGATCAGCATCTCCAGGCGCGACGCCAGATTGGTGACCTGCGCGTCGCGCCGCGCTTTGGGCATCGCCCGAATCTCGTCCAATTGTTCCCGCAGCAGTTGCACCTCCTGCGAGTTCATGTGCCTGTTGTACTCGATGACGCGCCCCGTCACCCCTGATCCCGTAAAGATGACGCCGTTGACCCCGTCGAGCGCCTGGCCCCCTAGTGTGCAGCGGAAAACCGTGCCCTGCCGTCCTCCCGCCGGGAAAACGAAACCGATGTAGGCGGGTTGCTGGGCGCACAGGAATCCCGGCAGGACGGCCAGCAGCGCACGGAATGCCCATGACCGCAGCATCGGCCGCAGGCGGCTTTCCCTTCCCGCAACGTGAGCGTTGGCCGTTCCCGTTATCCCATCGCTTGTTCCCGTTCCGTGGGCGGCGGGTTGGTTCCATGCCGTCATACCCGGCCCCCTTTCACATGATCTCTTTCAGGCGTCCCGCGCTCTTCGCGCCCGCCTCGCGCATATCCAGCACACGCGCGTCCGCCCCTTCGGGATGCGGCAACGCGGCCTCCGTGTCGATCCCGGCGAGTTCATAAATGGAACCCAGCAGATCGATCGGATAGATGGGGCGCTCTTCCACCTCTTCGCCTTTGGCGGTCGAGGCACCAACCAGATGCCCGCCCCGGAAACCCCCGCCCGCGACCAATACGGAAAAAACGTTGCCATGGTGATTCCGCCCGCCGTTCCAAGGCGGCTGCCAGTCCACCTTGGGCGTGCGGCCGAATTCGCCGCAGCACCAGACGAGCGTGCTTTCCAGCAACCCGCGTTCCGCCAGATCCTGCAACAGCGCGGCGAGTCCCTGATCCAGCTGCGGGCATTGCCGGTTCATGGTTTGAAAATGGTTGGAGTGGGTGTCCCAGCCACCCGGATAGTTGATCGTGATGTACGGCACGCCCGCCTCCACCAGACGGCGTGCCGCGAGACAATCCTGGCCGAACGTGTGGCGGCCGTACCGGTCGCGGATCGTTGCCTCCTCTTTGGACAAGTCGAAAACGTCGCGGCCCTGACCGAGGATCAGGTCGTATGCGCGTTTCTCCGCCTCGCGCGCCGCCGCCAATTCGGGGTGGCCCGACAGGGTGTTGCCCAGCGTGTTGAGCGAGGAGAGCAGCCCGCGCCGCGCTTCCTGCCGCTGATCGGTGATGCCGCGCGCGATCACGCCTTCGACTTCGAAGCGCGGAGCATTGGGGTCGCCGCCGGTCGCGAACGGCTTGCAGCGCGAACCGAGGAATCCGGCTTCGGAAAAGCGGCCTTGGGGCTGCGTCAGCACCACATAGGGGGGGATCAGTCCTGTGTAGCCTGCCGCCTCGCCTTTGAACAGCGCGAAGACCGCGCCGATTGCGGGGTAAGCCAACCGTTGCCCCGGCATATGCCCGGTCTGCATCAGATACGCGGCGGTCTCGTGCCCGTTGTTTCGGTGCGTCATGCTGCGGAGGATCGAAAACTTGTCGGCCTGTTGCGCCAGCTTCGGAAAAAGCGCGCCGAGACGGATGCCGTCCACGTTGGTGGGAATGACATCCTTGAACGCGCCGGTGTAATCGTAACCCGCGTCCGGTTTGGGGTCCCAAGTGTCGGTGTGCGACATGCCGCCCCAGAGAAAAACCTGGATCACCGATTTCGCGGTCGCCTTGCGCGCCGCGGGCGCGGCCTGCCCGCGAACCGTCCGTCCGGGCCACACCGCGACGGCCGCACCGCATAAGCCGGTCCGCAGCAGATCGCGACGCGTGACGGATTTCCGTTCTCGCATACACACCTCCTTCTCAGTGCCGGTACAGGAACTCGTCGCTGTTGATCAATGCCCAGATAAGGTCGACACCCGCCGCGTCTTCTTTCACCACCCCGGAGCGCAGGTAGCGTTCGACGGTTCCGATCTCCGTGGCGGACGGGAACCGCGAAAGGGTTGTGAGATAGGCTTCTTCGATCATGGCGCGCGAACCCCGTTTGCCGCGGAACATCCGGCGTAACACCGGGCTGGTCTCGAGTTTCCGCTGGATATGGCTCGAATTGAGCAGATGCATCCGTTGCGGAGGCAGCGCGCGGTTGATCCGCTCGCTCGCAAGGCCGGTGGCGCGTGCCGGACGACCGAATAACTCCAGAAACGGGCTGGTGATCGACCCGTCCGGCAGCGCGACCGCAGGTTTGTTGGCGGGAATAAAGGTGAAGGGTTCGGGAATCGCGCTGGTGTAGAGGTCGGACGTGCCGGTGACTTTGTTGATCACGTCGATCAGCACCTCCGCGTCGAGTTGGCGCAGCGGATAATACGCGAACAGCGGCGCGGCGGACTCGACCCGCCCGGACGGGAACACGGGCGAGAATTGGTAGGTGCGGGAGGTGAGGATCAGGCGGTAGAGCTTGCGCAGGTCGTAGCCGCTCCGCACGAACTCACGTTGCAGCCGCTTCAGCAAGTCGGGATGGCTTGGCGGATTGTCGGACCGGATGTCGTCCGGCTCGTGGATGATCCCACGGCCGAGCAGCCAGTACCAGACGCGGTTGACCAGCGCGCGCGTGAACCACGGGTTCTGCGGCGTGATCAGCCATTCGGCGAACGCCGTCCGCGGGTCGCGTCCAGGCTCCAGTCGGACCGAGGTGCCGTCCGGCAGGCGACCGGCCGTCGTGGTCAAAGGCTGTTCGGGATCCCAGAAGACGATTTCCTCTTTCCACTCCCGGGTGGGTTTGTACCGAACCTGCGAGAAGAACACCGCGAGATCGGCCAGCGTGTTGGAGGGCCAGTGCTCGGTCCGTGCGCCCATCAGCGTGAGCGCGACGGCGGAGGCGAGCCCTTCCGGCGAACGGTCCGGCGTGGCGCGGTAGAAATTCACCGGCCCGACGCGGAAATTGCTGCCGTTGGACAGCAGCAGCTCGCGCGCGAAACAGTCGTACGGCTTGTTGTCGCGCATCGCGGTGCGGATCCAGCGATGATAGGCCTGGGCGGCATTCGGCCAGAGGTTGACGGGAAATTCCGCTTTGACGCGCAGCAGATCACTCCAGCGCATGGCCCAATAGTCGGCGAACTCATCACGCTCAAGCAGGCGGTCGATCAACGCCGTGCGCTTGTGCATCGAGGTGTCGGCGAGAAAGGCACGGGCCTCGTCCGCGGTCGGCAGTGTGCCGAGAATGTCGAGATAGGCGCGGCGTAAAAAAACCGCATCGGTGCAATAGACGGGCGTAATCCCGTGGCGCTTCAGTTTCCGGAAGATCGGCGCGTCGACCGGGTTCTCGGGTGTGGGTGTGCCGGTCTGGAGGAAAAGCGCGGCCTCCGGCGCTGGCGCGCCGAACCCTGCCCGCACCGCAACGATCAGACATACAATCCGCCACATGCGAAGCCCCCTATCCGCACACTCCACCACAGATATCCGAATCGTATCCTTAAACGGCGGGACAGCCAATCTATTTCCCGGTGCCGGTACGCAACCGCATGCCCGCCCTACCGCACCTTGAGCAGGAAGAAGCTCTTTTTCCCGCTGCGCAGGACCGTGAGGCGACCTTCACACAGGTCAGAAGCGTCGAACACGCGTTCGATTCCCGTGACGCGCGCGTTGTTGATATACAGACCGCCCTGCTGGACCAGACGGCGCGCCTCGCCTTTGCTGGCAACCATGCCGGCCGCGGCAATCACCTCAAACGCGGGTTTGCCGAGCACGTGATCCGCCGGCAACGTGGCGGAGGGCACATTAACGAAAATCGCCTCCAGCTCCGCCGCAGCCAGCCCCTCGATCGCGCCACCGAACAGCACTCCCGTGGCTTTTTGGGCGACCGCAAGCCCGTTCTCACCGTGCACGGTGCGCGTCACTTCCTCGGCCAGCACCTGCTGCGCCTCGCGTTTCTCCGGCGCGGCGGCAACCGCCTGCTCCAGCTCCGCGATACGCCCCATGGGCAGAAAGGTGAAGATCTTGAGGTATCGGATCACATCCGCGTCCAGTGTGCGCAGGAAGAACTGGTAGAACTCGTAATAGGAGGTCTTGCGCGCGTCAAGGAAGATCGCGTTCCCCTCGCTTTTGCCGAATTTCTTGCCGGTGCTGTCGCACACCAGCGGAAACGTCATGCCGAAAACCTCTTCGCCGCAGATCCGCCGCACCAGCTCGGTGCCGGCCGTGATATTGCCCCACTGGTCCGAACCGCCGATCTGCAGCGTGCACCCGAAAGTCCGGTGCAGATGATAGAAGTCATACCCCTGCATGATCTGGTAACAGAACTCCGTGAAACTCATGCCGTCATCGGACTCCATGCGCTTTTTCACGCTGTCCTTGCTGAGCATCACGCCCATGCGGAAATAGCGGCCCACATCGCGCAACAGATCAATGAAGGTGAAAGACTTGAACCAGTCGTAATTGTTCACCAGAATCGCCGGGTTGGCGGAGTCCGGGTTGAAATCGAGGAAGCGCGACAAGTTTTCCCGAATGCCGACGAGGTTGTGCTCGACCTGCTCCGCGCTCAACAGATTGCGTTCCTTGGATTTGCCCGACGGGTCGCCGATCAAGCCCGTGGCGCCGCCCACCAAAGCGATTACTTTATGCCCGGCGCGCTGAAAATGCGCCAAGGCCATGATCGTCACGAAATTGCCGGCCTGCAAGCTGTCGCTCGTGGGGTCGAACCCCGCGTACACGGTCAGGGGCTTGTCCAGCGCCTTCGCCAGCCCGGGGCTGGTCATGTCTTCGAACAGATGGCGGGCTTTAAAGGTGTCGAGGATGTTCATGGGGGAGAGGGGGGGATAGCTTGTTGTCGAGAGAACCGATGGATTCGAAAGAATCGATTTAATCGAGTGTGTCGATTCTCTCGATTCCATCGAAAAAAAGGACGGGGCGCCTGTCGCCAGGCGCCCTTTTTTGCTTACTCCGCGCCCGGCTGCCACTCTTCGCTTTGGGCGAAGGCGTCATCAAAGGCCGCCGCAAGGCCCACCAGATTCTCGCCCGGCTTGAGGTCCACGGTGCTCAGATCACGCGTCAGCTCGGCGATCTCACTCTCGTCCATGCTCACGGCCTTGATGCTCAGGCCGATGCGGCGCTCGTCGCGGTCGATCTTCACGATGCGGGCCTCCACATCCTGGCCGACCTTGAGGGCGTCCTTAACCTTCTCGACGTGCTGATCGCTGATCTGGGAGATGTGGACCAGTCCGTCCACGCCATCTTCCAGCTCCACAAAGGCGCCGAAGGAGGCAATCTTGGAAACCTTGCCCTTGACGATCTGTCCGATCGCGTACCGGCTGGTGATGGTGTTCCACGGATCGTCGCTGGCCTGCTTGAGGCCCAGGCTGATGCGCTGATCGGCCGGATTGACCTCGAGCACCACCGCCTCGACCTGCTGACCCTTCTGCAGAACCTCGCTGGGGTGGTTGATCTTGCGGGTCCACGACATGTCGGAGACGTGGATCATGCCGTCGATGCCCTCTTCCAGCTCCACGAACGCGCCGTACGTGGTGAAGTTGCGCACCTTGCCGGTCACGCGGCTGCCGACCGGATAACGGTCCTGCACCGTGTCCCACGGATTCGCCTCGGTCTGGCGGATCCCCAACGCGATCTTCTGGTTGGCCGCGTCGATGCTCAGCACCACCACGTCCACCTCATCCCCGACGTTCAGCACGTCCGAGGCGCGCGCCACGCGCTTGGTCCAAGAGAACTCCGAGACATGCACCAGCCCCTCGATACCCGGCTGGATCTCGACGAAGGCGCCGTACGGCACCAGATTCACGACCTTGCCGCGCAAACGGCTGCCGACCGGGAAGGTCCCTTCGATATTCTCCCACGGATTGGGCGTGGCCTGCTTCAGCCCCAGCGAAACCCGTTCGCGCTCCATATCCACATCGAGGATGAGCACATCCAGTTCCTGCCCCACCTTGAGCATCTCGCTCGGGTGCTTGATGCGCCCCCAGCTCATGTCCGTGATGTGGAGCAGCCCGTCCAGACCGTTCAGATCCACGAACGCGCCGAAATCGGTGATGTTCTTGACGTGACCGTGACGCATCTGCCCCTTCTCGATCGTTCCGAGCAATTCGCGTTTCTTGTCGGCCATGCGCTCTTCGATCAGCTCACGGCGCGACACGATGATGTTGCGGCGCTCATTGCTGATTTTGATAACCTTGAACTCGAACGACTGATTCAGATAGGGATCCGGATCATGCACCGGGGTGACATCCACCTGCGATCCGGGCAGGAAGGCGTCCACGCCGTCCACATCCACGATCAGACCGCCGCGCACCTTGGTGCGGATGGTGCCGGTGACCACGCCGCCTTCGCTGTATTTGGCGAGCACCGCATCCCAGCGCAACTTCTCATCGGCGCGGGCCTTGCTCAGGCTCACCATGCCGCTTTCGCTTTCCAGCTCCATGAGCAACACATCGATCTCATCGCCGATCTTCAGCTGTGTCACATCTTCGAACTCATTTGCCGGAACGATGCCTTCCGATTTGTAACCGATATCAACGAGAACCTCGTTGCCTTTGATGCCGCTGATTGTGCCCTTGATGATCGACCCGGCCACAAACTGATTCATCTGCTGGTCCAGCGCTGCCGCCATCATGTCGTACATGGGACCGGTTTTGGGAGTTTCGGCCGTGGGTTTACGAATTGCCATGTGTAAGGAATTCCAGTCTGCCGCCGCGGCACGCGTGGTTCCGCGCACATATGGGATTCGGGAACGAGTCCCGGCGTCAGACGTTGGGTTAGGTGTTGCACTTCCGGGGCCGTCGCTTCTCCGGCCACCCGGCCGGCTGCACGTGCCCCTTTTTTGTCCTGTTGGGGACAAAAGACGTTCTTTATAGCAAAAAATCCCTTCGCGGGACAAACCAAAAAACGGGTATCCGGAAATCCGAACGTTCAGCGTTCAACCCAAAAGCTCGCTCGTATCGAATCTCACCCGCGAGATCACCCTCACGGGCAGAAATCATCCAACTGAAAACCCGTTGCCGCCAACTCGACTATTGCACGTTGCCCATGAATGTCCTACACTCCCCCACGCATATGCTTTCGGGGCGTTGCACAGCCTGGTAGTGCGCCAGCTTTGGGAGCTGGATGTCGGGGGTTCAAATCCCTCCGCCCCGACCACTTTTTAAGCCCGTATCCGTTGATTTAACCCAATGAATACGGGCTTTATTGTGCCTATATCCGGTTGATGTTCAGAAGTGGGAAACTGCGTTACTCTACGCGACCAAAACCAAACCAAAACCAAACCAAGCCCGTAAACCCCCGTTGTTCAGCCCTCAGCTTTCATGCCTGAATGACTACCAAACCCCAAACCAAACCAGCCGCAGGGCACAAAAAAACCGCCCTCGGTCGGGGCGGTCGATCATTTCGCCGGGTCAAAGTGCAGGCACGCGCCGGGCCAATCGGGGGCAAGTCGATACCCCTCCGCGTGTGTAGCATATAGGCAAAAAGGGGGGCTGTGCGCGGTCGCGGTCGCTTATTTGCCTCTCGCGCGCGCGCGAAGACGCGACAATCCGCCCCGCCCTCCCACCCCCGGCCCCGGCCC
>JAPXSY010000057.1:0-19818 GCA_033812795.1 Kiritimatiellia bacterium | reverse complement strand
GACAGCCACGAAAGGCCGCGGCGCGTTTCTTTCGCGTTCGCATTCCGACACAAGCTTCCTCATCTTCTTCCCGCATCCCCTCCGGATCGGCATCCGTCGGGTCTGCGCCTGAGCTTCCGGATATCATAGATCAATACGCCGACCGGATGTCCTTCCGGTTGTTGGCGCGGATGGGAATAGTAGCAGAATGAACCGCACGATGTCAACCCGTGCGGCGAAGAAAAATCACTTTTTTTCGCTGCCTATCCGGTCCGCCTCACGCCCAGCCGCGCAGGCGAACCGCCTCGGCCACCCGGTTGATCGCGATCATGTACGCGGCGTCGCGCAGGTAGAGTTTCTTACGGCGGGCCAGATCACTGACCGCCGCGAACGCGGAAGTCATTTTCGTGTCCAGTTTAGCAAGCACCTCATCCTTCTCCCAGAAGTAGTTGGTGTTGCACTGCACCTGCTCAAAATAACTGCAAGTGACCCCGCCCGCGTTGGTCAGAAAGTCCGGCAACACAAAGATGCCGCGCTGTTGGAGCACCTCATCCGCCTCCGGTGTGGTCGGCCCGTTCGCGCCTTCGGCGATGACCCGGACGCTCTTCGAGATCTTCTGGACCGTGTCGCGGTTGACCTGGTTCTCCAGCGCCGCGGGAATCAGAATATCCACTTCCTGTTCCAGCCAGGCTCCACCCGGCAGCATCTCATACCCGAGTTCACGCGCGCGGTTCTTGTCGATCCCGCCAAACTTGTCAGAAATGCCGCGCAACTCCTTGAGGCAGACCCCGTCCGCCTTGCGGAAGGTGTAGGAGGTCTTGTCCGCCTGGTCCCAACAGGAGATCGCGACAACCGTACCGCCGAGTTCGGTGTACAACTGCACGGCGTGTTGCGCCACGTTCCCGAATCCCTGCACGCTGGCAGTGGTCTTCCGCAATTCGATGCCGAGTTCCCGTAACGCCTCGCGCAACGTGAACACCACACCGAAGCCCGTGGCCTCCGTGCGCCCGAGCGACCCGCCCATGCCGACCGGCTTGCCCGTGATGAAGCCGGGGTAACGGCCGCCGCGAATCGTCTCGAACTCGTCGAGCATCCAGAGCATGTGCTGGGCGTTGGTCATCACATCCGGAGCGGGCACGTCGCTCACCGGTCCGAGATTCCTAACGACCTGACGGATCCACCCGCGGCAGATCTGCTCCTGCTCTCGCAGACTCAGGTGGTGCGGATCGCAAACCACCCCGCCCTTGCCGCCTCCCAGCGGAATATCCACCACCGAACACTTCCACGTCATCCACATCGACAGCGCGCGCACCGTATCGACCGTCTCCATTGGATGAAACCGGATGCCGCCTTTCGCAGGCCCCCGCGCATCATTGTGCTGAACCCGGAAACCCTTAAACACGCGCACGGTCCCGTCATCCATCCGAACCGGAATGGAGAACTGGTATTCCCGCATCGGCTGACGCAACAGATCACGCACACCCCCGTCTAATTCCAGTACCGCAGCCACCTTATCAAACTGCGATTGCGCCACCTGAAACGGGTTATACGAACTACTCTCCATACTCTATCTCCTCTTCTTCACACATCGGACACCACGAGTCGAACTGACCGTGAACGGTTCGGATGCGTGAGGCTGACGTTATACTAAAACGCCGCCCTTACGACAATGACGACTTCACGGTATATTCTTCCCGGCCGTCTCCGAACGCCACACCGGGATCCTCAGCACGCGTATGCGGTCCGGTTCTCCCGTGGCCACAAGACCGGCCCCGACTGACCAACGGAAACGCCGCCTTTCCCCTTGCCCCTGAGCGTGCCACGAGGCCACCAACGGAATCTGCCAGAATGTGAAGTCTGAACGGCGGTCCCCCACATGGCGCAGCAACCCGAAGGCCGTGCCCCAATAGTGCCGGTCCGGCGTGTGTTCAACGCGTAACAGCCCCCCGCAGGCGAGGCGGACATGAAAGAACCCCGTGCCGCCGAGCAACTCCGCGGCCCACCCGCCCAACACTCCGCACCCGGAGGGGCCGACGCTCACCGGACTAGGCAGATCCTCCCACCACGAGGCAAACCATGACGGCGTTTCCGCTTCCACCCGCGACGCCAGGGCACGCGATGCCTTCTCCCCGCACACCGCCTCCTCCGCGCCGGGACCGCTCATCCAAACCGCCGCCACCAAACGCCCCTCGCGCCGCACGGCATGAAGCACGCCTGTAAACGCGTCGGATTCCAGCCGTCGTAACACCTGTTTCCGGAACGCGCGCGCATGCCCCGGTCGCTCCCAATAGCTCAGCCAGATCGTGCATGTTGTCCCGTCCGGCGCTTCCGCGAGAAAGACACGGTCGCCCAACCACCCCTGCAGAAAGCCGAAATCCCGGACCGACGCGAGCCGTTCCCCGCCTAACCACAACGCCGTCCCCAAAACACCGAGCCGGTTGGTCGAAACCGGTTGCATCACATCCGGGCCCTGTCCCATCACATCAGACGCGAGCGAGATCTCCGCAGGCTGGAACGGCCGCAGGTAACGCCGTTCCGGATAGAGGATCTCGGCGGTCGTGACCGGCAGGCGTTCGCGGTAAACCCGGTCCAACGCCCGCCATCCCGCCTCGCGCCGCAAACGATTCGAAAAAACGGCACCGTCCAGATACGGCCGCACCAGTGCCCCGGCCAGAAACGCCGGGTAGGCGTCCAGACCGGCACCAACCGTATCCGTGAGTTCCAGCCGGCTGACAAGCGAAACCAGAAAAGCCCCCAAGGGTGTTGCGGTGTTGACCGGCCATGCCGCGCACAGATTGTCCGCACCGACCAGCACCGCGTTACCCTCGACCAGTGAAGTCAAGGCGAGGTTGGCGTCCAAGTCGCTGAGTGCCGCCCGGGTCAACCGCTCAAGGTCGAAATGCACATCCTCGACCGCGTGGCAATACTCATGCGTGTACACGAAGCGGTCGACCAGCGCCCGGTTTGCCGCGCCCTCCGGATAGCCGGACCCCGGCACCTCAACGACTGCGATACGTTTTTTCTCGGGATCGTAATAGGCGGCCACCTGCTCGCGCATCAGCGCGCGGTAGAGCGCGCGCAGCGACACATCGGCCGGGAGGACACGGAAATGCCGTGCGAGCCGCTCGGTCTCTTCCAGAAACCGCCGGTTCTCCGGTTTATCGAGTTCGGCCTCCAGCACCGCCATCCAGACGTCGTGCGCCTCACTCGTCACCGGGATCTCGCGTGTCAACGGCAGACCGCGCAACCGCGCGGCCTCCTCCCCGTAGCAACGTATCGGCAGCGGACCCGATTCCGGCTCGCGCAACGCGCGGCACCCTCCTGCTGCGGCCCACAGTGCCGCCAGCAGGATTCCCCGCGCCATGACGCGCCGCACATTCCGTCCCGGCACTCTTCCCCCCCTTTGAATTCCCCCGACCGGAACCCCGCAGTCCCGCCTTACACCTCTTGCGCGGCGTTACGCACCACCTGCGTATGCATGCGCTCGTCAAACACATCCACATGGCGCCCCACGTTCAACAGCGTGCCGACCGCAAACAACGCCGTGATGAGATTGGTTCCCCCATAGCTCATGAAAGGCAGGGCCAGTCCTTTGGTGGGCAGGCACCCTGTGACCACGCCGATGTTGAACGCCGCCTGAAACACCAGCAGGAGCGTCATGCCGAACGCCAGCATCCGGCCGAGCCGGTCCGCCGCACGTAACGCGATCCGGATGCCGCAGAACAGGATCACGGTATACGCCGCCACCACGAACAGGGAAAACGCCAGCCCCAACTCCTCGCCGCCGATCGCGAAGATGAAGTCGGTGTGGGCCTCCGGCAGATAGTTATATTTCTGAATACTCTGATTGAACCCCACGCCGGACGGACCGCCGTTCTTAAAGGCCAGAATCGCCTGCTCCAACTGATATTTGGCGGCAGAGGCACCCTCCTCCGTGTGTCCGGGCGGCAACCATCTCTCGATTATCAAACGGAACTGTTCGGGGAGCCAGGCCGCGATGCGGCGCATGCGGTTAGCGTTTGTGACCAGAAAAGCGCCCACCCCCGCCAGACCGAGTCCGCCGAACAGCAGCAAGTACACGAATCGCGTACCGGCCACGTACATCAGCGCCCCCCCCACCACGCACACCACCAGCGTGGAGCCGAAGTCCGGCTCCATCACCAGCAAAACCACAAGCAATGCCAATCCGCATCCGGGCAAGAGCGCGCCTTGGGTGAATTGACGCACCCGCCACCCGATGCGGTCCATCCAGACCGATATCCCAATGACCGTCAGGATTTTGGCGAACTCGCTAGGCTGCATGCGGAACGGGCCGAGGTTGAGCCAACGGTAGCTGCCCTTGACCTTGCCGCCGATACCGGGGACGAAGACCAGCAACAACGCCAGCACCACCAGCAGATAAAAGCCGACGGTCAGCAACGGCGTATTCCGCCACCAATGATAATCGAAGTGGTTGATCAAAAACACCGTCACCGCCGCGAGACCGAGCCAGATCAGTTGGCGCCGGACGAAAAAGTGCGGGTCAGCGTATAAACCCTGAGCCCGCACCGCACTAGCCGTAGCCAACACGACAATTCCCAACCCCAGCAACGCGACCACTGTCAACGACAAGACCGTCAGAGTGCTGCGCATGGGATGCCGTCCGTCTCCGTTACTGTCCCGCGTTCGGGATCTTCAACACGGTCCCGGCCTTCAATTCGCTTGAGGTGAGGTTGTTGAGCGCCTTGAGATCGCTCGGGCTCACACCCCAGCGGATCGCCACAGCGTACAGATCCTCACCCTCTTTCACGGTGTAGGTCTGCGTGGAAGACTCCGCAGCCGGAGCGGCCGGCGGCGGCGCGGTCTCGATTTTCACCGGAGCGGATTCAACCGCGGCGGGCGCCGTTGTTTTCTCGGCAGCGGGCGGCGGCGTGGTCGTCACGGCCGGGGCCGGTTCTGTCTTGACGGCGGCCGCCGGTTTCGGCGCGACGGTTTTGGGAGCCTGCACCGAAGCGGCGCTCTTCTTCGTCACCGGTGCGGCGGACGGTGTCTTGACGGCACCGGGCACCTTCAGCTTCTGACCGACGATGATTTTGTCGCTCTTCAACCCGTTGGCCTCGCGCAAGGCCGCAGTCTTGATTCCGTGTTTGTGCGCGATGACCGAGAGAGAGTCGCCGGGCTTCACCACATACGTGATCGTCGGACCCGGCACGGCTGCGGCCGCTTTCGGCGCCACCGTCTTGGGAGCCCTGACGCTGGGTGTCGCCACCGGCACGGAGCGCGCCCTGGAGAGGTCCACCTGACCGGGGAGCTGGATCACCTGTCCGATGCGCAGCCGGTTAGGCACGATGCCGGGGTTGATGGCCACGATGTCCTGCCAGCGCACATTGTACTTGTACGCGATGGCGGAAAGGGTGTCGCCCTTCTGAATCGTGTAGGGGGTCGAAGTCTGCACCGACGGCAACTCGACCAACGAGGTTTCGACAGGTTGAACAGGCGGGGGAGTTGTATCCAACGGCTGCACCTCCACCGGTGGCAGTTCCCCGTCAGGCAGAGTGGTCGAAGTGGTGTCACTCTTCCGGTTAAACATACCGCAGCCCTGCATCAGGAAGCAACCCACAATCAGGTTGACGCCTGCAACAACACGCATGACTTGACGATTCATTGTGTCTCCTTATCCTTCTTGCTTGCCCTCAGAAAAGAAACGCTCAGAGATCCGCAACCGCGCGAACCTGTGCCGTGAAACGTTCTCCCCTTTCCCGATAGCTTGAAAACTGGTCGAAACTCGCTGTCCCCGGCGAAAGCAGCACGGTGTCACCCGCCCGGGCTTCACGCGCCGCCGCCGCCACAGCCTGATCCAGGGTCCCGCACTCT
The DNA here is from genome assembly GCA_033812795.1 of Kiritimatiellia bacterium. Lineage (GTDB taxonomy): Bacteria > Verrucomicrobiota > Kiritimatiellia > RFP12 > UBA1067 > JAPXSY01. The sequence goes on along the minus strand of JAPXSY010000057.1, from coordinate 13,986 downwards.
TCGCAAGGGATCACATCCGACCAGGCCTGAAACATCTGCCTTGAACAGTGCCCAATAAGATAACCTTTTTTTGTGGTTTTTGTCAGCAACTCTTTTATCCCTTCGAGATCGGGCTCTTTTAAAAGCCCGCCCGCGATCAGGCGTACCGGTTTGCGCGCCATTCTCAGTGCCGCGGCCGTGGCCGCAAGACTGGTCGCTTTGGAGTCATCCACATAGCGGACGCCGTGTCGGCTCTCCCACACGAGTTGCATACGGTGCGGCAGCGGCTCGAACGCCCGCACTCCCGCCGCGATCTGCTCCGCATCCAGGCCTGCGGCATGCAATGCCGCCACGCCCGCCGACAGCGAAAGTCCGAACACTTCGTTGTCGAACCACGACCCCCCGGTCTCCACCCGGACACGCGTACCCTCCGCCTGCCCCGTCACCGCATGATCCGCATAGCGCCAATCGCATCCCACATCCGTACCGAACCGCCACAGCGTGACCCCCGGAGGCACGCACCCGTCGTCCTCGAACCCGGCCGGCAGCAGCGCGACATCCCCCGGACACATCGACGCAAAGAGCCGCATTTTGGCGCTCTTGTATTCCGTCATGTCCACATGCCGATCCTGATGGTCGGCCTGAAGATTCAGCAGGATCGCGATCTCCGGATGAAAGGTCCGGGTATGCTCCATCTGAAATGAACTGACCTCGGTCACCGCCCAGAGCAGGTCGGGCCGGTCGAGCGCGAGTTGGCACAACGGGATCCCGTAATTGCCCGCAGGCGAGGCGGGGATCCCCGCGCCCGTCAGCGTGTCCGAACACCACTTGACCAACGAACTTTTGCCTTTGCTTCCGGTTATGGCGATCACGCGCCCGGACCAGTATTCGCTCCCGAGTTCCAGTTCGGGCACCATCGGCAATCCGCGCGCACGGCATGCGGTAATCCACGGATGGTTCAGGGCGAATGCGGGACTCACGACACACACGTCGAACGGTTCAGACGGCAGACCGGCGGCCCCGAACGTCACTTGACCTCCGGCTGCGGTGATCCGTTGCGCCACTGCGGCGCTTGCGTCCGCTTTCCCCTCGTCAATCACCCGCACACGCCCGCCGCGGGCGAGCAACAGTCTCGCGGCCGCCTCACCGCTGATTCCCGCGCCCAGCACCAGAGCCTGTACACCGTCATACTTGCTCATGGTCCACAATCCCTTCCAGCCGCATGCCGCGCGACGCTTTGAGCAAAACACTGTCACCGCTCCGTATCCACTCGCACAACACGATACCCGCTGCCCGCGCATCGTCCGCACAGACCACCTTCGTCTGCGGAAAACCCGCCCGCACCGCCTCCTCCGCCAAATACAGCTTCGCGTCGTGACCCACTGTCAACAGTCTGTCCGGAGCCGTCTGTGCCACACAACGGCCGACCTCGCGATGTAACGCCTCGGTGTGTTCACCCAGTTCCAGCATATCGCCCAACACCACGATGCGCCGTCCCCGGCAGGGCAGTTCCGCAAACGTTTTGAGTGCCGCGGCCATGCTCTGGGGATTGGCGTTATAAGCATCGTTGACCCACGTCACGCCATCGCGCACCATCACCTCCCAGCGCATCTTGGGCAGCGTCAGACCCGACAGGGCCTGCGCCAACGCGCAGGCGGGCAGTCCGGCACGCCGCGCCGCCGCGAAAGCCAGCAGCAGATTCGACGCATTGTGCGCACCCGGCAGTCCGCTGCATAGTCGCGTCTCTTCGCCGGTCGCCTGTTCCGTGATTCGCAACGCGCCGGTCTGGAGATCCGTCGCCTCGGCCGAGAAATCCGCCCCCCCTCCCGTCAGCGTAACCGTCACCACCGGCGCGCCGGACTGTTCCGCCAGTTGCGCAAATCCCGTAATCTCCCGGTTCAGGACGGCGAACCCCCCGTGCGGCAACGCGCGCAACAGCGCCCCCTTCTCCCGCACGATCGCCTCCTGCGTGCCGAAGTGTTCAATGTGCGCGCATCCGATGCTGGTGATCACCGCCGCGCATGGTTGAAGTGTGTCACTCAGCCGCCCGATCTCCCCGGGATGGTTGGAGCCCAACTCAAAGATGCCGTACTCGGTTTCCGGCGGCATGGCGAGCAGACTCAGCGGCAACCCCACCTCGTTGTTCAGATTCCCACGTGTGGCGCAGACGCGCCCGCCTGCTGCAAACAGCGCGGCCGCCATCTCTTTGGTCGTGGTTTTGCCAGAACTGCCGGTGATGCCCAAAATGAACGCGCGGTTCAAACGCCGCCACGCGCGCGCGGCATCAGCCAACGCTTGGCGGGTGTCCTTCACGCGAATCAGGGGCCAGCCGGACGATCCGGACGGCGCGGACCAGGCCGTCTCGACCAACGCGGCCGCGGCACCGTCGCGCAAGGCCTGTGCCACAAAATCATGCCCGTCAAACCGTTCCCCGCGCAACGCCACATACAGGCAGCCTGGCGTTATCCTGCGCGAATCCTGCGTCACGCCGCAGAACGTTGACGGCAACGCCTGCGCGTCACCGCCCGTCCATGCGGCAAACGCGGCCGCATCCAACCTCTGTGGCTGCTTGTTCGACATCTTCGTGCCCGTCCCGATTGTCCACCCTACCGATCCTGCTGTCGCGCCTCGCTGAGTGTTCGCGCCTCCTCCGCCACCACCTGCCAGTCATCAAAGGGCAGCGTGCGGCCCGCGAGTTCCTGAAATGACTCATGCCCTTTGCCGGCGATAAGCACCACATCCCCCTCGCGCGCCTGACTCAACGCGCGTCGGATGGCAAGCCGGCGGTCTGCCTCAACCTCGTACGAGGTCCCTTCCGGTATGCCCTGCAGAATTTCCTCAATGATCGCCCGCGGATCCTCCGAACGCGGATTGTCGGAGGTGATCACCAGATCATCCGCCAGAGCGGCGCACGCGCGCCCCATCAGCGGACGCTTGGCACGGTCGCGTTCGCCGCCGCATCCGAAGACCACCCTCAGGCGTCCGCGCGTCACCTCGCGCAAGGTCTCCAGAACATTCGTGAGCGCGTCATCGGTATGGGCATAGTCCACAAACACCGTGGCGGGCAGATCGACCGGCACACGTTCCAGCCGGCCCCAACACGGCCGGGCGGCCTCCAACGTCTCTCCCACCTTCTCCAACGGCACTCCGGCTTCCAACGCCAAACCGGCCGCGCACAGCATGTTGGCCACGTTGTACCGACCCGCGAGGCACACGCGTAATGCAAGGCGGCGTCCATCCGGTGCCGCCAATGTGAACGTACTGGCGTCGGGGGTAACGGCCAGGGCTTCGGCCCGCAGATCGGCCACTTGCGTGAACCCGCAGGTGAGGCGCCGTAACGGCAGCGTGGCGAGATAGGCGGTCATGCGATCCCCATATCCGGCATCTGCCACGCACACGGCGAGCGCACCCGGCGTTTCAGCGGCCAATTGGTCGAAAAGCTTGCACTTGGCGACGAAATACGCCTCCATCGTGCCGTGGTAATCGAGATGATCCCGCGACAGATTGGTGAAGGCCGCGCCCGCGAACCGTGTCCAGGCCACACGCTGCTGATCCAGCGCGTGCGACGACACCTCCATCACTGCGGTGTCACAACCACTCGTGCGCATGGCGGCCAAAATGGCCTGCAACTCACAAGCGTCCGGTGTGGTGCGCGTGGCAGGGATCGCGCGACCGGCATACTCGACCTGAACGGTGGTCAGCAATCCGGGCACGGCCCCTCCGGCCACCAACATTTCGCGCAACAGCCACGCGGTGGTGGTTTTGCCGTTCGTCCCGGTAATCCCGTACACCCGCATGTTACGGGACGGCCACGCTTTCAGCGCCGACGCGATACAGGCCAACGCGAGGCGCACGTCCCGGACCAGAATGACCTGGCGGTGATACTCCGGCAGCGGCGTTTCCGAAAGGATCGCCACCGCGCCTTTCGCCAGCGCGGCACCGGCGTAACGTCCGCCCGCATCACGCGTGCCGGTGATCGCAGCAAACAAATCACCGGGCCGGATCCGGCGCGAATCGCACTGGATTCCGGTGAACGCCACGGTCGGCGCCTCGGAAACGAGTAGGGGCGCGAGTTCTGGAATTTCCGAAATTTTCATGAAAACTTCTCCACGGCGCAAGTTCGTGCCGTCTGCTACGGGTGATTCGCCACTTGCTCCGTTTCCTCGGCAGGCTGGTCGGGAGGGACTTCGAGATACCGGGCGGTCGCCGCCGCGATCTTGGCGAAAGCGGGCGCCGAAACAAAGCCCCCGGTGTGCTGGGGCCGCGGCCGCTCCACAGAAACCAGCACACTGAAGACCGGCTCCCCTGCGGGTACGAACCCCACGAACGAAGCGTAATAATCCGTGCTGGAGTATCCGCCCGGCACCGCCTTCTGCGCCGTGCCGGTTTTACCCCCGATCGAATATCCCGGCACAGAGGCCCGTTTCCCCGTGCCCCCCTCCTCGGTAACCCCGCGCAACATCTCGCGTACAGCGCGCGCGACCTCGGGACGCACCGGCCGCCCCAACACTTCGGGCTTGGCCTCAAAAATCGTCTCGCCGCTGGGAGAGACGATCCGCCGCACCACATACGGCTTCATCATCACGCCGTCATTGGCCAGCGTCGAATAGGCTGAGATCATCTGCAATCCGGTAACGGCCACACCCTGACCGATCGGGATACGCGTGGGTTTGAGTTTGTCCCAATCACGGGCCCGGGCGAGAATACCCCGTTCCTCACCCGGCAGCTCGATTCCCAGTTTTTCACCGAAATTGAAGGCCCGCAGATAGGTCTCGAGCCGTTTGTTGCCTAGCATCAAACCGATTTTCGCGCACGCGATGTTGCTCGATTTTTTCAGGGCGGTGCTGACGGTGACCCGTCCGTGAACATGATCACGCAACGGTTTGCCCGCGTACATCCAACACCCCTCCCCCGCATCAATCACTGTTTCCGGCGTCACGATGCGTTCGTTGAGCGCCGCCGCCACCGTGATCGCCTTCATGATCGAACCCGGCTCGTAGACGATTGCCAGAGCCGAGTTGCGCCAGACATCGACGCTCTCCTCGGTATACTGTTCGGGCGCGAAATCGGGGAAGGAGGCCATGGCCAGAATCTCGCCGGTGCGGACCCGTTGCACGATGACCCACCCGCCCGCGGCCTCAAACTTCTCCACCACCTCGCGGAGCGCCAACTCGACCTCATATTGGATGTTATGATCCAGCGTCAGATAGAGGTCCGAGCCCGCAATAGCCGGGACATGCACCGTGCGCCGACTCCAGATTTCGCGGCGGCCGGCATCCTTCTCGCCCTCGATCAAGCCGGGTGTGCCGGTCAGGTAACGGTTGTACTGCTGCTCGATCCCGGCACCGCCCACCCCCATAGCATTGACGAACCCCAGAACGTGCGACATCCGGCGACCCTGCGGATAGGAGCGGCAGACCAGATCTTCGGAACCGATCCCGCTGATCGTCTCCGGATCCGCGAGCAGGTCGAACACCTTGTCGTTGAGCGAAACCCCCAGCTTGATGTACCGCGAGTCGGTGCGGGCAAACTGCGCGTATACCTCATCCGCTTCCAGACCCAGACACGCCGCGACCGTCTCCGCGATCTGTTTTTTGTCGTGCTGCGGTTTGACCGACTTCGGATCCAAAAAGAACTGGCGCGCCGGCAGACTGACCGCCATGGGAAAGCGGTCGCCGTTGCAGTCAAAGATACGGCCGCGTAACCCCAGCAGTGTCCGCCGGTACTCGCGCGTCAGTTTGGAATGGTTCGCGAGATGGAGATAGGCCAGCCGTGAAGCCAGTCCCAAAAGCGCAAAAAACAACGCGGCGGTCACCAGCAGAATACGCATCTGAATGCCGCGGTCATGCATGACCAACCCTCCGTCCCGGAATCAAGTCCGCCTACTTCCGGACTGTTCCCGCCACGCGCTCGCCCGCATTTCGGCTTCGGCGGAACGCGATAACCGAGAGTTGCCCGGGAACCGGCGCACCGGTCGCCGCATCCATGCGCACCACTTGCGTGGCAGTCGGGTAATTCATGTCGAGGCCATGCTGCAGCATGGCCCGCTCCAGTTTTTCCGGCGTTTTCTTGGCATTCCAACGCGCTTCTTCGCGAACCCTTTCATTCTCCAAGGCGGAAAACTTCTGCTCGTGTTTTCGGATCTCCTGACCGAGCTGGGCGCACTTGGAGTCCATGAACCAGTAACAAAGAATCATGCTGACCAGCAGCACGAAAAACCCTACCACCGACGGTGGCAGCACTTTGGCCCGCGCATGCCGTTTCCGATTTTTTCTCATCTTCCAATCCCTCCTCAACAAAAACCTTTGCCTCGCACCCGTTCCGGCCGTTCGCAGCGCTCAATCGCCCGCAGTTTGGCCGACCGGGCGCGCGGATTCGCCGCGATCTCTTCCGCGCCGGGCGTGACCGCACGCCGCGTCACGGCCCGTGCGGGCGGCAGTTCGCCTTCCCAGCGCTCACCGCCCTGCTGCAGCGAAACCCACCGGCCGATGTGCGCGGCGAAACGCTGCTTCACCAGACGGTCGGTCACGCTCTCAAACGTGATCACCACCAGCCGCCCGCCCGGCGCGAGCAACTGCAAGCCGTCTTCCAATGCCTGCGCCAACTCCTCCACCTCGCGGTTCACGGCCATCCGCAAGGCCTGAAACGTCTTGGTCGCGGGATGCCGCGGCCCCTTACGCCCGCCCAGCGCCTTGCCGACCACCTCAGCCAGCCGACCGGTCGTCACGATCGGCGCCTCCGCTTGCGCGCGGCAGATTGCTCGCGCGACCCGCCGCGCCTGCGGCTCCTCACCGAGCCGCCGCAACACGTCTGCGAGAGACTGCACATCCAGCCTTGCGAGCATTTCGGCCGCCGACTCCCCCCGAGTCGGATCCATGCGCATATCCAGGGGCCCATCCAACCGGAAGCTGAACCCCCGTCCGGGCGTGTCGAGCTGTTCGGATGACACGCCCAGATCCAGCAGCATGCCGTTCACTGCCGCAAACCCATTCGCCTCTGCCAGGCGCCGGACCTCACCATGCGTCCCGTGCGCCAGCACCGTTTCGCCGGACAACGCCGACAGCCGCGCCGCAGATCGTTCCAAAGCATCAGGGTCCCGGTCGATCCCCAGCAGTCGGCCGCCCGGCCCCGCACGCTTCAGTATCGCGCATGCGTGACCCGCCGCACCGAGCGTTCCGTCGATGTAGCTGCCGCCGGGAATGACCTCCAGGGTTTCCAGGACTTCGCGCGGCAACACCGACAGGTGCATAGTCCCTCCAGACACATCCTTGTCAATAATGATCGCGCGGCAACACACGACGCTCCCGAATCCGCGTCCGTCTTCCGGACCCCGTATCCCGCCCGCGATCCAAATCCCTTGTCAGGCCGCGCCTCGCTGCCACGCGGCGAACTTTCTAAAAAGCCAGGGTTTCACAGGCCTGCGCCAACGCCGCCTGATCAACCGTCTCGGTATCCGGCCGCAACGCAGGCGACCAGAGTTGAATCCGGTTCATGGCACCGATCATCACTACCGTATCCTTCAACCCCGCAAACGCCAGCAGCCGATCCCGAATGCGGATCCGCCCCTGCACGTCCAGTACCGCCTGTTCCGCATTCTCGCCGAAAACCCGCAACGCCGAACTCGCGCTCTTGTCGAACAACGCCCGCTGCCGCAGTTTCTCCAACCGCCCCTCCATCTCCGCAGGCGGGATCAGGTTCAGGCACGTCTCGTTCGGATCCGGAAAAACATAAACGTAGGCCGGCGACCCCATCAGATCCCTCCAGCCCGCCGGTACGGTCAGACGGCGCTTCGGGTCCAAAGCATGGTCAAACCGCCCGACCAGCAAACCCGGCCCGGAAGCTCCGCCCCCACTCTGTCCGCCAACAAACGCCATACCTTGACCTTTTGTGACATCATTCAACACTTTCCCCCACCAGAAGTCAACCCGAAATCCCTGAAAAAATATTCGGGGTAAATAGCCTTAAAGGGTTTCAGGGTTCAAGGTTTCAGGGTTTCAGGGTTTCTGGGTTTCTGGGTTTCAGGGTTTCATCCAAATCGGAGTCGGGATCGCTATCGGGATCGGGATCGACTGTTTAACCTAAAAAGAGCAGTTGAACCTTCAACTATCTTTGGTTTCAAGGTTTCTGGTTTCTGGGTTTCTGGGTTTCTGGGTTTCATCCAAATCGGAGTCGGGATCGCTATCGGGATCGGGATCGGGAACGTCGCCCCGCGACATTCGACCCGCGACGATCGACAGGGACGCCCGCGTTTCCGACACCGCAGGTCGCCCGTCGCGGGGCGACATAAGGTCTGACGGAGAGAAGCGGGCGTCCCCGCCCCGCGATGGTAGGGCGGTTTCCCCGTAAACCGCCGCCGGTCCCTGCCGGACGGACACCTTAGTCCCGCATACGCACCGGTCTCCAAAACTCAGTCGATTGCGCTTGCGACGAAGGGCTTTGCTAGAATTCCACCCGTTCAACTGCTCCTTTTAGGCCAACGCACTAATGCACTAACGAACTAATGCACTTTCCATCTCCCATTCTCCTGTTTCCAGATGCGCTCCGCGCAATCACGGCCCTCTGGATGTGCTGGACAATTGGGGAAAGAAACGGTATGGAAGGCTGTTGCAAAATTTATTACAGAAAACGGGGATGATTGAGGACGAAAAGATGAACAGAAAAGAATTCATGAAAGTGTCCGCCTTCGCGGGTGCGGCGGCGGCGATCGGCGGATGCCGGAGGTTTGGCGGTTTCGGGTGCGGCGGCCGTGTTCCATACGGAGACACGATCGGCGACCGCTTGTGGATGTGGGGACATCACCGCGATTCCTTCAAGGCGCTCAAGGGCAGGAAGGAACAGTACAACCTCCCCTATGACACGCGCATCGATATGGCCGATGCCTGTAAATTCATGGGCATTCCGGGGTGCTTCGTCGTCCGCTGGACGAACAATCCGAAAAAGGCGGAGCTGCCGGAGTACATGAAGCAGTTCCGCGACATGAAGCGGATCGGCTTCTCAATCACCGACAGCGCGGAAGAGAGCTTCGACGAAAAGGTCAGGCTTGGTTTCGAGTATGCCGACAAGATGCCGAACCTGACGACGCTCATCATGGATGATTTCTTCAGCTACAAGGGCTTCGGGGTTTCGCTCGACGCGATCCGTGAGGTGAAGCGCGGCATCAGCGAGCGCGGCATGAAGCTCGGCGTCGTGCTCTATTCCGATGCAAACGATATCAAGCCCGAGTTCAAGAGTGTCCTTGACCTGTGCGACGAAGTCACGTTCTGGTTCTGGTACGGCAAAAACGTCGGAACCATTGAAGCGCGGGTCGAGAAGCTCAAAGCACTGGTTGGATCGGAGAAGCCGATTCTGCTCGGGCAGTACATGTACGACTTCGGAGACCGCAAGCAGATGCCGGGCGCGGTGATGGAAAACCAACTCGCGCAAGCCTCGCGGCTTCTCTCTGCCGGAGCAATCGACGGGCTGATCTTCCACTGCACCCCGCTCGTGGATATGAATCTCGATGCGGTGAACGTCTCCCGCGCCTGGATCCGCGAGAACGCGGCGAAGAAGTGGGGCGTGGTTTAGCGCCTCTGTTTCGTGAACCGGACGGCGAATCCCCCACCGGGCGCCATGCGGAAAAGAATCCGGTCGCCTGTCCGTACGGACCGCGTCTCGCGCACAAACTTCGTCGGCTCCGCAACCGAATCGGGCGCGTCGCGGAAGATTTCCGCCGACCAGCTCCCCGGACCGAGAAAACCGGTGTCGAGTTCAAAGTCATGCGCCGCCGCGCTTGAAATGCCCGCGGCGTACCAGACCTCGCCCTTCCGCCGCGCCACCGCCGCAAACGTTTCCGGAGTGCCGCCGAGCCCGACCGTATCGTCCCACACGACCGGAACCGCCGCCATGAAACGGAAACACTCCATGTTCTTTTCGTAGCGGGTCGGGCTGTCGCAAAGCATCTGCAACGGTGCCTCGCAGAGCGTCATCATCGCCATCTGACGGCAGCGCGTGCCCATCGATCCGGGATGCTTCCAGTCTCCCGTATACTTGCCGACCGGATAGTTGAGCATCGCCCCCGGCGTGTAATCCATCGGGCCCGCCGTCAGCCGTCCGAAAAAGCTTTTCACGTCGTTACCGAGAATGTCCTGCCCTTTGTAGAACTTCATCTGCTCGAGCCCGTGAATCCCCTCGTAATTGAGCACGTTGGGATAAGCGCGGCTCATCCCCGTCGGACGGTGAGATCCGTGGTAGTCGACCAGCATCCGATTGCGCGCACAGGCATCCGCGAATTTCCAGAGGAACCGCTCGACCTCCGCATCACCGCGGTCCATGAAGTCGACTTTGAATCCCTTCGCGCCGAATTTCGCGAAATGCGCCGCCACATGCTCTTCCTTGCCGTAAACCTGCGCCCATGCCACCCACAGAATGATCCCCACGCCTTTTTTGTTCGCGTAGTCGATGAGATGCGGGACATCCACGTCAGGATGAAACTTCCAGATGTTGAGTGCCTCGCTCCAGCCCTCGTCGAAAATCACGTACTCGACACCGGTTCTCGCCGCGAAATCGATGTAATACTCGTAACTCTTCGTGTTGCACCCCGCCTTGAACGGCACGCCTTCGAGATGCCAGTCGTTCCACCAATCCCAAGCGACCTTGCCCGGTTTTACCCAGGAAAACTCGCTGCCGGACGCTGCGGGACGCGCCAGCGCATAGACCAGATCCGCCTCGCAAAGCTGCGCGGGTTTGTCGGTAAGGACAAACGTGCGCCACGGGAACGGACGCGTGCCGTCGGTTTCGACCAGATACCCGTCATGCTCAAGCACCTTGAGCCAGCGTCCGCCCTCCTTGAGGCCGCGATCCTCCGGTTTGTCCCCCCAGCCGCCAACGCGCTCCGTCCGCTTCGGCCAACCGGCGAATACGGACTGGAACACCACCGGGACCGCCGCCGCGTCGGAACGCGCAAAATTCCAGATGGGATAGTCAAACACGTCACTCTCGGTAATCGCGAGGGTTTTGCCGCGGACAGAACAAACCAAGGGCAGATAGGCCATCCTCTTCCCTTTGCCGCCGGTCACGACATCCTTCGCCGCCAGCGTCTCGGTGACGGTTTCCTCACACCCGAACGCATCGGTGAAATTCACCCGGCACACGGCAGTCGCTTCCGGAATAGCCACACATGCCTTTTCCCCGTCGATCCGGATCCGGCCGGGCATCGTGGTTTCGAACCGATAGGCCACGCCGTCGTTCCGGGCGGCAAGCCGGACGCCCCACTTCCCGAAATCGACAAACGTTTCATTCCGCTCAAGGTTCACCATCCCCTTCTTGTACACGGGCGACTTTTCAATCCCGGACACGGTCCCGGTCGTGACCTTCGGTGCCGCCCCCTTCCCGGCAAGAAGCGCACCGTCCACCGTCATGCCGATTTCCGAGGGAGCGACCAGAACCTGTCCGTCTCGGAGCACGTCATAGGAAAGGGGTTCCACATAGAGCCGGATCTGATTCCGCCCGTCGGGCGAAGAAGCCGTCGCCACTCTCTCCGCCGCTTGCGCGAAAACGCAACATCCCACCATTGCCAGCATCATCGTGTTTCGTATCATTTCGTTTACTCCTTAATCCGTCCCTCTCTTTTTCAGCGATCTTTCGTAGCCATAAAAATCCGCGTATCCGCTATTTCTCCCCGTCCGGAGGATCGCCCGTCGCCGTTCACGTCGTCAAAAACGGTGGCATGCACAAGCTTCGCGGGAACGACGCCCGTTGCCTCAAGGTTCTCCACAACAACCTTACCCACACGGCAGTTCACATACGGATCGAACACCTCGCGCCGCTTCCCCTGCTTATCCGTCAAGCGCACCGATTTCGGCCCGACAACCGCGAGATGCGAAAGCGGATACCGGTCGGCGTGGAACTTCACCTTGAGGTTCTTGAAGTGGATGCTGGTGAGATTCGCGCCGAACTCAAACGCGCCGAAATGACCGCGCACCGGGTCGGAGCCGGTGTAGGCCTCAAACATGTCGATCGGACGGTCAAGATCAATCTCGATGTCTTCGAAATGCAGGTTGCCGCCCGAACCGATCTTAGCCCATTCCGGCTCTGTGCCGATCACGTATTGGGGAGTCTGCAAATACATCTTGAAGCACTTGATTCCTTTCACGCGGCGGAAGATGACGTCGCTGATCGAACAGTCCGCCTCCGTCCCATCCTTGTAGCGGTAGGTCGCCGGCAGGATACGGATCGCCGGATATCCGGAACCGACCAACTCCAGATCCTCGCAGAGGATCGTTTCCTGCGGACCGAACGTCACCGACGAGTCGAGCCAGTCGTAGGCGTTCAGGGCCACAAGGTCATCCCCCACCTGTCCGCGCGCGTTCCGCACGTGCACCCGCGAAAGGTTCCCGTTCAGATGATAGCCGTCAGCCATGCAGCGGTCGAAAATCGTGTCCGTCAGGTGGATGTCGCTGCCGTTCCCGCCCTGATAGGCGAAGGCACTCGTATACGCGAAGGTCACGCCCTTGAGCGTGATGTGGTCGCAGCAGTTGAAGAGCATCAGCGTTGAAACGCCGTAGTAGTTGCCGAGCCTGCGTCCGGACATGTCCCAGCGGCCGCTCCTGCCGTAACCGGCGCGTGCGCGCCGCCAATCCTCCCACCGTCCGCCGATAATCGCGATGTTGTCGTTGCGCGGATTTTGATGCGTCGGCGCGAGTGTGCCGTCCGAAGCCTTCTCATTGCGCAGCATGACCACATCCGTGCCCGGCAACAGCGCGATCGTCGCGCCCTCCGCCTCGATGCGGCGGTTGGAGGGCATCCTTACTGTTCCGTCGATATAGTACGCGGCTTGCCGTGCGGGAATCACAACGATCTCATGCTCGTCAAGCGCCCGTTGAAGCGCCGCCGTCCACACGTTCGTCCCGTTGACCACCGTGACTTTCGGCGCGTAATCGGCAAGCGAGACGCGATCGGAAAGCCTTGCCTGCAGTGCTGCGGTTTCGGCTGCGGAAACGGCAATGGCCCTTTCGATTTCAGCAACCGTCGGCTCCGCCGAAAAAACGATGGATGACATCGCGGCTGTAGCGAACGAGAATACGCGTCTTTTCATGGCAACCGGCTCTCCTCCCCTTTTCACTTGGAACGTAAGCTAATTCAGGGATGGAGGCAAGCCGGAAATAGTAATCCGGCCACAAATAGCAGGGCAAACGTCCGCTTGCCCGGCGGCGGTCGCGCCGCCGCCCTGGAAATCGCCTGAAAATCACTCTTGCGTTCCATCCGCCGACAGGTATAAAGTGTTCCCGACGCTGGAGTGCGGCGTTGCCTGTCCTTGGTGAGGACGGGACGGCCACATGAAACGAAGACCGGAGAATGCGAAGAGAACCGAACCCCATAAACTGATTTGATTTTGCGCTTTCGCGCATCAACGCTTCACAAGAAACCGCCAGTTTTCGGATTTGATCCGTTCAGAAGTGAGATGCGCGGGGACGCGCCCGATCGGGCGCGGCCTCGCCATCGTGTTTCTGAACGGGTGCTTGGCGGTACCTCTTGTGAGGCATGAGACGGGGTTCGCGCCTTTTTCACGCCGGAGAAGGAACGGCCATGGGAAACGACAGGAAAAACCATAAAAAGAAAAGCCTGATATTTTTTGTCGCGGCGGCGTGCGCGTCAGCAGCCCTTGTTTCAGCATCAGGATACGCATCGGCGCGGGAGGGCGCGGAACCGGCGGACGCGCCCGCCTCCCGCCCCGCTTCCGCGTGCAGGACGCCCGCCACCCCGCTGGAGATGGCGCTGCGGCTGGAGCGCGAGCTGGCGCGGGGCGCGGGGGCGCTCATGCCGGACCCGGAGCGGCGGGTCAGGCTGGACGGCGGCGTCATCCCGCTGGACGCCGCGTCCGGAGGCTTCCCCGCCGAATTCCTCGCGGGGCTCGCGCCGGAGGAGGCCAACGGCGTCGGGGCGTGGCGCGCGACCCTGCGCGCGGACGACGCCACCGGCGACATGCTCTTTTACAACGCGGACGGCGAAACCTTCTGGTCGGTCGCCGCC
>JAPXSY010000056.1:0-20126 GCA_033812795.1 Kiritimatiellia bacterium | reverse complement strand
CCTCCAAACTGTGCCGAACTCGCCTTGTCGGGCCGTTTTACGGTCACTCGGACTTTTTGCCCGTGGTTTGACTGGCGTTCGAATCGCGTTTGACGTCGGACTTGACATCACCAGCCCGATCCTGCAACATTTCCACCATGAAAGCGCTCATTCAGACCGGTTCTAGCCTGTCTGCGTGCGGACACGCACAGGCAGGCGGGCGGGTGCCCGTGCCGCCTGAAAAGCGATTTCTTATCAATTATACTTCCTCCAAAACCTAAACGAAGGAGGGTTTATGGCACCACGGTATCGGGTCACGCTCACACGGGCGGAGCGAAAGAGCCTGGAGGCGTTGGCGACGACGGGGGCTCGGGCGGTGAAGACCATCCTTCACGCCCGCGCCCTACTTCTTCTGGATGCGGGCGAAGACGGGCCGCAGTGGCTGGTGTCCGATGTGGCCGACGCGCTGGGGATGGTTCCGAGAACGCTTGAGCGGCTGAAGCGGCGCTTCGTCGAGGAGGGGCTGGAGGCGTCGCTCCAGCGCAAAGAGCGGGAGACGCCCCCGCGCAAGATCGTCTTCGACGGCGCTTTCGAAGCCCGGCTGTTGACGGTCGCGTGCTCCGCGGCGCCCGCAGGCCGCACCCGCTGGACAGTGCGCCTTCTTGCCGAGAAGCTGGTTGAAATGCAGATCGTCCTGGCCACCATCCATCAGGGCACTAAAGGATTTTAAAATGGCTCATACACCAGACCCTCATTTTGGTTCCCTCCTGAAAACAGCCGACGAAAGGCACGGGTGCCTCCACGAGTTCGCCAATGTGCATCAAGAGATTTGGGAACTTGTGGAATCACACATCTTAGCGGCTCGGGCCATTTGCCAGGCATGCCTGAATTATTCGGGTGCTGGAGAACACACTCACTGGTACAATATCCTGCTATTTTCCTGTTATGAATATCTGGAAGACAGTGTTTATCTGCTCATAGCGCATCGTCAAGACGCTGCATACGCCCTTCTGCGTAATGCAGCCGAAACCGCCCGCACTGCGGCACGTATATCAGAAAGCGATGACAATTTCAGACGCTGGCTCAATCACAAAACCGGCAAGGATGACGTACTCCCCAAACCAACTTTCAAATTCAATGATGACGATATAGGCGAAAAGATCGTTCACCAGATATACACGGCTTGCTCAAAATACGGCACGCACAATCATTTCACATCCATGTTTTACAAAAGCGAGGAGACTTCAACACCTGACGGCAAATTCCGTATATTTGGTTCCACGGACTTGGATACTCTGAAAGGCCTGCAATTATGGTTCCCGGCAGTGTTGCCAATCCTCCTTATGGCAAGTAAAGGCTTTCAGTCTCACTTCAAGAACAACCGCGATATGAAATACAAGCAAGCTTTTGACCTGTTAATTGAGTTGTCATCTGCCGTAACCGCTATTGAAACTTACGTTAATCAACTCGACGCAAGGCAAACATCCTCCTGAGGATTAAGCGGATTTAGGGGTTGATTCTTTTCGCCCCCCCGCATAATAGGTGCCAATCATAGGAACCGGTGTGTTGCCGGCTAATCCTATGGGATGCTAGTGAAACGAAACCAATTAAAGAAAAATCAACGACCGCTGGAGCGATACGTTCACAACGTAGCCGGGATAACCTTACGGATGGGTACATCCGAAGTCTTATCACCAAGGGCACACGCCTCAAAGCGGCTGCCATTCCACCTCCTATGGTTGAGGCCGTTTGAGCGTTGCTCGTTCTCAAGCGGGGGATTAAGGCAGGTGCCGAAGGGGACCGGCAAAAGCTTGAGAAACTCAATGCTATCGTAGTTGCGTTTAAAAAGGTTAAGTAATAGACGCCTCTGATTGAATACGGCTTGTCGCCGGGAAAGTTAATGGGATGTCAGCGAAATCGTTATCACCCTTGATCAACTGCCCTGACGGTTTCTCTGGAGCCTGCACCATTCCCTACGGAGTCACCTCTATCGGCAACAGGGCGTGCGCCTACTGCTCCGCGCTCACATCCTTAACGATCCCCGACAGCGTCAGATCCATCGGTGCCTACGCTTTCTCAGGCTGCTCCGCCCTCGCCTCCGTTACCATCCCCGCCAGCGTCACCTCTATCAGCAATACCGCGTTCTACGATTGCTCTGCCCTCGCTTCCATCAACGTCCATCCGGACAACCCAAACTACGCCAGCGTCGACGGCGTCCTGTTCGACAAGGGTCTCACCGTTCTGATCCAGTGCCCCGTCGGTTTCTCCGGAGCCTATATCATCCCCGCCGGCACCGTCACCATCGATAACGCGGCCTTCGCCCGCTGTTCCGCCCTCACCTCCGTCACCATCCCCGACAGCGTCAGATCCATCGGTGACTACGCTTTCTCAGGCTGCTCCGCCCTCACCACCGTTACCATCCCCTCCAGCGTCACAGCCATCGGCACATGCGCCTTCTCCGACTGCTCTAGCCTCGCATCTGTCGCCATCCCCTCTAGCGTCACCTCCATCGGTGACCAAGTCTTCTGGGGTTGCACCAACCTTGCTTTTGTCGCCATCCCCTCCAGCATCACCTCCATCGGTCGATATGCTTTCCGCGATTGCCAATCCCTCACTTCCATCACTATCCCTGCAAACGTCAAATTGATTGGTGCTGGAGCGTTCTTCCGCTGTTTAGCCATCACCTCCGTGACCATCCCCGCCGGCGTCACATTCATCGGCTTAAACGCCTTCAAATTCTGCCTCGCACTCTCCACCGTTACCATTCCCGAAAGCGTTTCTTCCATCGGCGATCGCGCATTCGAGTGCTGCGCGGCCCTTGTTACCGTCATCATCCCCGCCAGCGTGACCTACATCGGCGAACGTGCCTTCGACTGCTGCTCTTCCCTCACCTCCGTCCTCTTCACTGGCGACGCGCCGACTATTTGTTCCCATGCCTTCGATAACACCCCCGCCACGATCTATTATCGTCCCGGCACCTCTGGCTGGGGCACCGCCATGACCGGCCGTCCCGCTGTTCTACTTCCATTTGACTGATCTGTGTCAAACGGCAAAACAGCAAAAACAGGACTTTTGCCTTCCTAGACGCGTCGACGCATAAGTTTCCGGGAGGGTGGCATGTGATGAAAATCCTTGAAGCTTGTTCTCTTACGCGAACTATGCAATACTCCGCATTGCAATGTAAGACTGGAGTTTGGCTATGGTAAGTAACCCTGAGCCGTGGGTGACGTTGGAGGCGATTGCCAAGCACCTGGAGGTGAGTGCCGACACGGTGCATCGGTGGATTCGGGCGAAGCGTATCCCGGTGCATAAGGTCGGGCGGCAGTGGCGTTTCCAGGTGTCAGAAGTGGATGAGTGGATCCGGGCCGGAAAGGCCGGGACGGGGCGGGATGTGCGGAATGGCGGAACCCCGCTGGAGAAAACAGCGCGATGAGTGAGGCGAGTGCCAAAATGGCGACGTTAAAGCCGGGCATGATTGTCCGGGGGGCGATCTTCCCGGAACCGGTGAAGATCATCGCCACCATGCCGATGGGCGACTCGATCAAAATCATTGGCGAAGGCTTGGAGTCTGGCAAGGTCCACCAACCGGTTTTGCATCCTGACCAGTTTGCCGGACTGGAGTTTTCACCGGAGTCGAGCCCCTATGACGGCGACCCGGAACGCTTCCGCCTCGGCATTGAGGCCATGCGGCTTGGGCTGGCTTATGAATACGACCCCTATTTCAGCCTTTCCATCGCACGGGTTGATCCCCTCCCCCACCAGCTTGAGGCCGTTTACGACTACTTCCTGAAACTGCCCCGGATTCGGTTTCTTCTGGCTGATGACCCCGGTGCCGGGAAGACGATCATGGCGGGGTTGCTGATCAAGGAGTTGAAGGTACGCGGACTGATTCAGCGCGTCCTGATCGTGACGCCGGCGAATCTGTCTTTCCAGTGGCAACGGGAACTCAAGGACAAGTTCCGGGAAGATTTCACCGTTGTGCGGAGTGACCTGCTGCGGGCCAACTACGGGGCGAACCCGTGGCAGGACCTGAATCAGGTTATCACCTCGGTTTCCTGGGTTTCCCGGATCGAGGATGCCAAGGACAGTTTGCTCAGAAGCCACTGGGATCTGGTGATCGTGGACGAGGCGCACAAGATGAGCGCCTATAGTGAGGATAAGAAGACCCTGGCCTATCAGTTGGGCGAGGCGTTGTCCGGGATGACGGATCATTTCCTCCTGATGACCGCGACGCCGCACCGGGGCGACACCAAGAATTTCGCGCTCTTCCTGCGGCTGCTCGACGCGGATGTCTACGGAGATGTGACCAGTCTGGAAGCTGCCATGAAGAACGGCGTGGCCCCGTTTTACCTGCGGCGTGTCAAAGAGGCGTTGGTTTCCTTCCCCGACCCGGAGACCGGCAAATCGAAGAGCCTGTTCACAAAGCGGATTGTTCACACCGCCCGGTTTGAGATCGACAATGATGAACTGGATTTCTACGACGATCTCACGCACTTTGTTGAGGAGCAGTCTATCCGGGCTGCGGCCTCGGATTCCGCCGCCGGCCGCGCCGTGGGTTTCACGATGGCCCTGCTCCAGCGCCGTTTCGCTTCCAGCGTCTATGCTGTCCGGCGGACCCTGGAGCGGATGAAGGAGAAGCGTGAGGCGATTCTGGCTGACCCTGAGAAGTACAAGCAGGATCAGATGGCGAAAAAGATCCCGGACGATTTCGATGATCTTCCGGAAGAGATGCAGCAGATTCTTTTGGACGCGGCGGAAGCGAATGTGGTGTCGGTGGACCCAGAGGCGCTGCGTGAAGAGATCATGGAGCTGGGGAACTTGATCGGAAAAGCGCGGGGACTGGAGGAGCGCGAGGTCGAGTCGAAACTGGTGAAGCTGAGGACGCTGATCACCGACGAGGGTTTTCTCCAAGACCCGAAGATGAAGCTGCTGGTGTTTACCGAGCACAAGGACACCTTGGATTACCTGGTCGGCGACGGCAAAGACGGCCGGCCGCTTGGGAAACTGCGCGAATGGGGTCTGGTGGTCACGCAGATTCACGGCGGCACGCCCGTCGTCGTCGGTCTGGCCGGTCCTGTGACTGTTAACGTCTCGGACGTGAACGGCACGATCGCGCAGAGCGCGGACACGGATGGCGGGGACCGGACTGATCTTGCGGCTGTGCCGACGCTGTCGGCGGGCATCACCGGCGACAAGCCGATTGAGGCGGTGCAGAAAGCCGTGATGGCTTTCGCCTCGCCGCAGGAGGCTTTGTCGGTGACGGCCGAGAGCCTGGTGAAGAAGTTCGGCCTCGGGGCGACGACCAACGCCTTGAAGCAGGTTTCCGCCGGGTGCACGGACGGCTCTTGTAGCGACTGATTAAGGTGTCAACGAAGTGTCAACGCCGTAAGCACGCTACAGGTTGCTTACGGCGTTTTTTGCTGTGTTTTTTGGTGTTTTGAAGCGCCTGGACGGGTTCGAATCCCACTGGTCCAACCATTTCGCATGGATGAAAAAGACGTCCGTCCCTGGGCGAAAACGGGGAGATACCCGGAACGCTGAACATCGACCTGCGACGGTCAGTTTTTTTGGGGGACGGTTTCCCGAACCATCCGCGGCTCGCACGTCACGGTCCGGCACAGGGCGCGCGCTCGGCGGGCGTCAAACGTGCCGGGCGTCAGCGTTTCGGCATTGGCGCTGCCGCAGGCCAGACCAAGCCGCACGGCATCCGGCAGGCGTTTGCCACGCAGTAGCGCATGCACAATGCCGGCGGTCGTGCAGTCGCCGCTGCCGATGGGGTTCACGCGTTCGCGGATCGCGGGCGGAGTGAAGCGCCACGCGGCGCGGGGCGTCAGCAGATATGCGGCGCGGCTGCCTTGGGTCACGAAGACGTTGGCGGCACCCAGATTCAGTAGATCCCGCATGCCGCGCAGGATGCGCGCCTCCGTGTTCAGTTTTTCGCCGAGTGTGGCCTCCAGTTCCGCAACGTTCAGTTTGGCCAGCAGCGGTTGTTCGAACAGTACCTGGATCAGCGCTGTACGGTGCGAATCGATCACCACCGGGACTCCGGCGGCACGCGCGGCGCGTACGAACGCCACGTAAAAATCATCCTTTGCGAAAGGCGGCAGCGTGCCGCTGATGGCCAGCAGGGCGGCACCGGGAATCCGGCTCAAATTGTCCGCGATGAACCGGCGCAAGGCGGTGCGGCCGGGTGCGGGCGCCTCCTCCACCAGTTCCGTCACGGTCCCGGCGTGGTCGTCGAGCAGGGTGGTACAGAGACGCGTGGGGGAGGGCATCGTCGTCATCGCATCGCCGACTCCGTACTGTTTCAGCATGGCGGTGACCCGTGCACCGCTCGCGCCGCCGTTGAATCCCGCCGTGATTGCAGGGGTGCCCAGAGTGACGAGGGCTCGTGCGGTGTTGAGCGCCTTGCCCGCCGCGCTTTCCATGACCTGGCGTGCGCGGTTGACCTCATCCGGCGTAAGCCGGTCAAACCGTAGGGTACGTTGCAGTACCGGGGACAATCCGAGACAGAGGACTTTTTTCATATGAATCCGTTTTCTTCCAGCATCTGCGCGGTGAGGCCACCGCGGGTATCGCGCCCCAGCAGGCGCGCCACATATTTCCCCAGCAAGTCGCCCTCGACGTTCAGCGCATCGCCGAGTTGGCGGTCGCCGAGCGTGGTGATACGGAGCGTGTGGGGGATCAGGTTCACCTCGATCCAGTTCTCGCCCACATCTGTGACCGTGAGGCTGACGCCGTCCAGCGTGACGGAGCCTTTCCTGACCGTGTGGCTGGCGAGTTCGGGCGAGCAGCGCACACGCCAGACCGCATCGCGTCCGCGCGCTTCAACGGAAAGCAGCGTGCCGCACTCGTCGACATGTCCGCTCACCAGATGACCGCCCAGACGATCGCCCAGCGCCAGCGCGCGTTCGAGGTTGACGCGCGCGCCCGGACCGAGCCGCTGCAGGGCGGTGCGCTGCAGGGTCTCGTCGAGCAGGTCAGCGGTGAACCCGTCCGGAAGGAGGGCGGTCACGGTCAAGCAGGCTCCCTGTACGGCCACGCTCTCGCCGATCACCAGAGCATCCGGCCACGGGTCATGGGTGATGGCGAGGGACCAGCCCGCGCCAGAGCGTTCCAGACGCCGGATCACACCCATCCGTTGCACCAATCCCGTAAACATGGGTTAAGCCCTCCGTGCGCGGATCCGGATATCCGCACCGAACCGGTTCACCTCCATGCAACGCAACCGCCGCATGCCGGCCAGCAGGTTGCCGCATCCCATGACGGCGCCGATCGCGTCGCTGTCGCCCAGCACCGCCGGCGCGTAAAAAAAGGAGTACTCATCCACGGCGTCCGCATCGTGCAGTGACCCTGCGAGGCGGCCACCCCCTTCGCACAGCACATGGAGGCACCCCTCCGCAGCGAGTTTCCGCAGCAGGCGCCGGATTGGCACACGCCCGGCTTTGTCCGGGGCGAACGTCCAAACCCGCGCGCCGTGCTGTGCCCACGCCGCGCCGCGCCGCGCCGCGCCGTCAGGTGTGGTGGCCACAAGGGTGCGTGTTGCCGCGGCATCCGAAAACACCTGCGCGTCGGGGGGCGTGCGGCCCGTGGCGTCCACCACCACGCGCAGTAATTTTGCGCCGTCGGGATGCCGGAGACGGCAGAGCAGCGAGGGGTTGTCCGCGCAAACCGTACCGGCGCCGACCATCACCGCATCGGCGCGTCGGCGCATGCGTTGCACTTCGACCCGCGCCGCCTCGCCCGTGATCCATTGCGAGCGGTGGGTACGGTCGGCGATGCGCCCGTCCAGAGTCAAGGCCAATTTCAGCGTGACAAAGGGCAGGCCGGTGGTGACCCGCGTGAAAAAAGGCAGGGCCAGTTCGCGGGCCTCCTCTTCGCAGACTCCGCAGACGACCTCCACGCCTTGCTTTTGCAGCAGCGAGAGGCCGCGTCCGCAGTGGCAGCCGTTCTCATCCCGGCAACCCACCACCACGCGCGCGATACCCTCGCGCAGAATGCGGTCCGTGCAGGGCGGGGTGCGGCCGTGCGTGCAGCACGGTTCAAGCGTCACGTACAGTGTGGCACCGCGGGCAGATGTCCGGCAGGCGTCCAACGCCTCGATCTCGGCATGGGCGCATCCGGCGCGGCGGTGTCGGCCTGCGCCCAGCATCCGGCCCGCGCGCGTGACCACCGCGCCGACAGGCGGGTTGGGGCGCGTCCGACCTTCGCTCAGGCGCGCCAGCGTCAGGGCCCGGCGCATCCAATATCTGTCGTCCCGCATCTCCCGCGTCCTCCCGTGTGTCACGTCCGGTTGAGTTCCTTGTTTAACCGGTCGAGCACGCCGTTTACGAAGCGTCCGGCTTCGGCGTTGCTGAAGTACTTGGCGAGGTCGATCGCCTCGTTGAGCACCACGGCCGGCGGCACGTCGGCACAGTACAGCATCTCGTAGAAGGCGAGGCGTAACACATTGCGCTCGACCGAACCCATGCGGTGCAGCGGCCAGTTCTTGGTGTATGAGGTGAGTTTCGCGTCCAGTTCGGGAAGATGATCCAAGACCCCGCGCACGAGCCGCTCGCTGAACTCCCGGATTTTCGGCGGGGCGACGCGGTCTTCCACCGACCGGTCGGGCTTTTCCGGGAGCGTCAAATCCTTATCAGCGGCCTCCTCCAGCTTGCAGGTATACTGCTGGGTCCAGAATTTCGGGATGGTCAGGTTGAGGTCCAATCCCGGATTCAGGTCCGCCTGGAAAAGCATCTGCAGCGCCCATTCCCGCCCTTGTCTGCGTGTCGCCATGGAGACTCCTTGCCTCGCGTTCCGGTTTTCAGACGCTTACAGCGCCCGGAGCACATTCACCGTCTCGATCGCGGCCAGAACCGCGTCCCATCCCTTGTTGCCGTGCTTCGTGCCGGCGCGTTCGACCGCCTGTTCGAGATTCTGCGCGCAGACCACGCCGTTGATGACCGGCACACCGGTATCGAGCGCGATTTTCGACAAGGCCCGCGCCACCGTTCCGTTGATCAGGTCGGCGTGCGGGGTCGCGCCTTGGATGACGGCACCCAGTACCACGACGACATGGTGTTTGCCAGCCGATGCCAGTCGTTGCGCGGTGAGCGGCAACTCATTCGCTCCGGGCACCCGCACGAGCGTCAGCGCATCTTCCTTGCCGCCGTGACGGAGGAAGCAGTCAACAGCGCCCTTCACCAGCTGTTCGGTGAAAAAATGATTGAACCGGCTCACCACCAGCGCGAGCCGCATGTCCTTTGCATCCAATTGTCCCGTGATTTCCACCATGGCGTTCTCCTGTAACGCGTTCCGTGTTTTCGTTTCCCGCGCCGTTTCCGGCACGCCGCATCGGACGCCCTGTCCGGGTTCCGAAATCAGATCAGGTGACCCATTTTGTTTTTTTTGGTTTCGAGGTAGCGCCGGTTGTGCGTGCCGGGCTCGAAGACGACCGGCACACGCTCCACGATCTCCAGCCCGTACCCTTGCAGGCCGATCAACTTTTTGGGGTTGTTGGTCATGAGCCGGATACGTTTGAATCCGATATCGGCCAGAATTTGCGCGCCCACGCCGTAGTCGCGCAGGTCGGCGGGGAAGCCCAACTCGATGTTGGCCTCCACGGTGTCGAATCCGTTTTGCTGCAATTTGTAAGCATGCAGTTTGTTCGCGAGGCCGATGCCGCGGCCCTCCTGACGCATGTACAGGACCACGCCGCACCCCTCCTGATCGATCCTGCGCATGGCCGCGTGGAGCTGGTTGCCGCAGTCGCAGCGCAACGAGCCGAGCACATCGCCGGTCAGGCATTCGCTATGCACGCGCACCAAGGGGGCATCGGCTTTGGCGAGATTCCCCTTGATCAACGCGAGATGCTCCCGGCCATCCGGCGACGAAACATAGAGGCGCAGCGTAAACTGACCGTATGCGGTCGGCAACTCAACCTCCTCAACGAGATCAATCAGCCGTTCCCGGTGGCGACGGTACTGGATCAGGTCCGCGATCGACAGCATCTTGAGCCCGTGCCGCGTGGCGAATTCGCGTAAATCCGGTAAACGCGCCATCGAGCCGTCCGGCAACATGATCTCACAGATCACGCCCGCCGGCTTGAGCCCGGCCAGTTTGGCGAGATCGACGGCCGCCTCGGTATGACCGGCGCGCACCAGTACCCCGCCTTCGCGCGCCTCCAGCGGAAAGATGTGGCCGGGGCTCACGATTGACTCAGGACCGGAGGCGGGATCGAGTAGCGTCTTGACCGTCCACGCGCGGTCTGCGGCACTGATGCCGGTCGTCACGCCGGTGGCGGCGTCAACGGAATAAGTGAAGGCCGTCGCAAATTTATCTCCCCGGTTGCGGCTCGGTGCGCGCTCCACGCCCAACTCGCGCAGGCGGGCACCGGTCATCGGCACGCAGACCAGCCCGCGCGCGTTGACAACCATGAAGTTGATGGCTTCCGGCGTAATCTTCTCCGCCGCAATGATCAGGTCGCCCTCGTTCTCGCGGTTTTCGTCATCCGCGACAACCACCATTTCTCCCCGCCCGAAAGCTTCGATACAGGTTTCGACAGGATCGAACACCGAATCCTTTTCCATCGCCGCCACCTCAAAAAAAACCCGGTCCACAAACGGGACCGGGGCAAAAGCAACACAGGCTTCACATCTTCTTTCATCCAGACTAGACTGTCGGCCACGGAATCGAACCGTGTCAGTGGCGCGCAGGAACAGCGTGCCAGTCGCGGGCTATACCGCCGGTCAGGACTCTCCCGTAAACACGGGATCACCTTGCCCCGAAGACGTTTGAAACGGCATCACTGTAATCCTTTGGACCGGATTTGGCAATACCGGAAGTCAAAAAGAACGGGCGAACGTTCAACCCAAAAGGAGCAGTTGAACGGGTAGAATTCCAGCAAAGCCCCGTAAACATTAGGTTTTGCGGTGCGCCCGACGCTCTTTTTGAACTCTTAGTCCCTGTCGATCGTCGCGGGTCGAATGTCGCGGGTCGCGGGTCGACGTTCCCGATCCCGATAGCGATCCCGATAGCGATCCCGATCCCGACCCCGATTTGGATGAAACCAGAAACCTTGAAACCATGAAACCCTGAAACCTGAAACCAAGGAGAGTTGAAGGTTCAACTGCTCTTTTTAGGATAAATTGCCAGGATTACAGGATTAACATGATTTTTTTAATCCTGAAAATCCTGTCATCCTGTCATAAAAAAATGTATCCCAGAGTTTTCTCGCGGCTCCGGCGCGCGGCGGGCTTGCCTATAACTTACACCCAAAGTTATCTTCATTTGCATTCCCGTGCGAAGCGCGGGCGGCGGGCTAACCTGTAACCTGACTTGCCTATAAATTGACAGGATTACAGGATTAACCCTAAAAGGAGCAGCATGGACCGGCGGCGGTTTGCGGGGAAACCGTCCTGCCAACGGGCGGCACCGCTTTCCGGTCCGTCCGCGCCAGCATCGCAGGGCTGACGTATTGAGATGCGGGCGAAGCCCGCAACCTCAAAGGCGGTGAGGCTGTGAGGCTGTGAGGCTGTGAGGCTGTGAGGCTGTGAGACTGTGAGGCTGTGAGACTGTGAGGCGGTGAGACTGTGAGGCGGTGAGACTGTGAGGCGGTGAGACTGTGAGGCGGTGGTGAAACAGTCGATCCCGATAGCGATCCCGATAGCGATCCCGACCCCGATAGCGATCCCGATACCGATAGCGATCCCGACCCCGATGAAACCTTGAAACCCAGAAACCTTGAAACCCAGAAACCCTGAAACCCCGAAACCAAAGAGAGTTGAAGGTTCAACTGCTCTTTTTAGGTTAACCGGTGACAGGCGCGGGTTGCTCGCGTCCGCGGATTTTGATGTGGAGTTCGCGCAGTTGTTTTTCGGTGACTTCGGAGGGCGCGTTCATCATCAGGTCCTGCGCCTTCTGGTTCATGGGGAAGGCGATGACTTCACGGATGTTGTCCTCACCGGCCAGTAGCATAACCATGCGGTCGACGCCGGGGGCGATGCCGCCGTGGGGCGGTGCGCCGAATTTGAAGGCGTTGAGGAGGCAGGAGAACTTCTCTTCCACAACCTCGGGGCCGTAACCGGCAATCTCGAAGGCTTTATACATGATCTCTGGGAGGTGGTTACGGATCGCGCCGCTGGAAAGCTCGATGCCGTTGCAGACCACGTCGTACTGGTAGGCGAGGATGTCGAGCGGGTCCTTGTTGAGCAGCGCGTCCATGCCGCCCTGGGGCATGGAGAAGGGGTTGTGCGAAAAAGCGGTCGCGCCGGTCTCGGGGTCTTTCTCGAACATCGGGAAGTCAACGATCCAGCAGAAGCGGAAGACATTCTTGTCGATGAGTTCGAGGTCGCGTCCCAGTTTGGCGCGGATGTCGCCGCCGATCTTGGCGGCCGTATCGGCTTCGTCGCAGACGAAAAAGATGACGTCGCCGTCTTTCGCGTCCGCTATGGAGGCGAGAGCCGCAAGCTCTTCGGGCGTGAGGAATTTCTGGATCGGGCCTTTGACGGTGTCGCCGTCCCAGACGAGGTAGGCGAGGCCTTTGGAGCCGAGGGTCTTGGCGTGCTCGACGAGCTTATCGAAGAAGCTGCGGGGCTTGTCCTTGATGCCTTTGACCGGGATCGCGCGGACGACGGCACCGGATTTCACGGCAGCGGCGAAAGCGTTGAAGCCGGAGGTCTTGAAGATCTCGGAACAGTCGAACATCTCGATGGGGATGCGCAGGTCGGGCTTGTCGGTACCGTATTTGAGCATCGCTTCGCGGTAAGGGATGCGGATCCACGGCGTGGCATCGACGTGCTTTTTGGAGAAGGCGGTGAAGGTCTTGTGGAGCACGTCTTCGACCACGGCGAAGACGTCATCCTGCGTGACGAACGACATCTCCATGTCGAGCTGGTAAAACTCGCCGGGAGAGCGGTCGGCGCGGGCGTCCTCGTCGCGGAAACAGGGTGCGATCTGGAAATAGCGGTCGAACCCCGCGACCATCAGGAGCTGCTTGAAGAGCTGCGGAGCCTGCGGCAGGGCGTAGAACTTACCATGATGCACGCGGCTGGGCACGAGGTAGTCGCGCGCGCCTTCGGGCGAGCTGCACGTCAGGATGGGGGTCTGGTACTCGTTGAACCCGTGCGCCTCCATCGCCTTGCGTAGAAAAGAGATGATGCGGGAGCGCAGGAGGATGTTGTTGTGGATGCGCTGGCGGCGCAAATCGAGGAAGCGGTACTTGAGGCGCAGATCCTCGGCGCCGTCCTCCTCGCCGGGCAGGTAGAGCGGCGTCTGCTCTGAGGCGGCCTCGATGAGGCACTCGTTGGCGACAAGCTCGACCTCGCCGGTGGGGATATCCGGGTTGATGGTCGAAGGCTCGCGCAGCGTCACTTCTCCGGTCACGGTGATCACGCTCTCCAGCTTGGCTTTGGACAGCGGTTCGAAGAACGGGCGGTTCGGGTGGACAACCACCTGGGTGATGCCGTAGTGGTCGCGCAGATCGATGAACAGGATGCCGCCGTGATCCCGGATCCGGAAGATCCAGCCGGAAAGCTTGGCGGTCGTGCCCGCGTCGGTGGTGCGGAGTTCGTTGCAGGTGTGTGAACGGTACAGGTGCATGGTTTCGGTTTCCTTAAAAAGTGGTAAAACGATAACAAAACGGCGCACGGGATGCCACGAGGGATTTTTGCGCGGGCTCAGTGAGTGCCCGCGTATCCCATCTGCCGCAGGAGCCAGAAGTTCTTCATCCAGTCCTTCTCGACTTTCACCCACAAATCGAGAACGACCTTGACGCCGAAGAGATCAGACAACTCGGGTTCGGCGCACTGCCGCACATATTTGAGTGTCCGGCCTTTGGGTCCGATCACGAGACCCTTCTGCGAGGGGCGGTTGACATAGATCGTGACCGACACCGTCCAGCCGTGCGGTTGCTCGTCGATGTTTTCCACTTTGACTCCCAGTTCATGCGGCACCTCCTCGTACAGCCGGACCAGAAATTTTTCGCGGATGACATCGGCGATCGTCAGCTTGCGGGGATAATCCGTGACCACGTCCTCGGGAAACAGGTAGTGGTCGGAGGGCGTGGCCAGGGCGAAGATCCGGTCAACCAGATCGACGGCGCCGGCCGGGTGGATCGCAGAGGTGGTGACCCAGACGACTTCACGCCGCATTTGCTTTTCAGTCTGAACCGTTTCCCACTGCGCTTTGAAAGCCGTTTCGTAAAAAGGTGAACGGTCGCTTTTGTTGAGGACGAAAACGACCGGGTGCTCGGCGAACAGCACGCGCCGCATCCAACCGTCATCCTCCAGATGCGGGCGGTTGCCGCCATCGAACACGACCAGCAGCAGATCGACCCCGGCGGAGGCCTGGCGGGCCATGCGGTTCATGAGCGTCCCCAGCGTGCCTTCCGATTTATGCAGGCCGGGCGTGTCGAGAAACACGAGTTGGCCGCGGTCTTCAGTCAAGATGCCGCGGATCGTGGAGCGCGTGGTCTGCATCACCGGGCTCACGATGCTCACCTTTTCGCCGACCATGCGGTTGAGCAGTGTGGACTTGCCGGAGTTGGTGCGCCCGACGATGCCGACCACGGCGCAGCGCTTGGATCCGTGCGGGGCGGAAGGACTCATGGCACCGCTTCCCCGTTCAGCATGCCGTTGGCGGAGTCGCCGTTGAAATAGAGCGCCTGGCCTGTGGCGTCCAACACGGCGCGCCAGAGATCGCTGTTGAGGTTCACCTTCTGCCTGTTGATGGTCGCCAGACGGATCGGCACCAGCGTGTACCAGTCGTTTTGGTTCCCCACCACGCAGTTGGTGCGTCCGGCCATGGCGGCATGCACCGCATTGCGGGCCAGCATGTAACAGCGGATCGCGTCCGTGCCTTTGGCGGGCACGCTCCGGATGGTGTAACTGGGGTCGAAGTATTTGACCGACGCCTCGCGGCGGAGTTTTGCGAAGTGATTCCGGATGCGGTGATGGAGATATTCGCCGATGTCCTTTTTGAGGATATTGCCCGAGGGGTCGCGTCGCTCGGGTTGATCCGTGATATGGCGCTGTCCCGCGCCTTCCGCCACCACGATCACCACATGATCCTTGAAGCGCTCGAAACGGTAGGTCAGCGCGGCCAGCAGACCATGCGGCCCGTCCAGTTCAAAATCGAGTTCGGGAATCAGGCAGAAGTTCACCACCGGGTTGGCCAGCGTGGCGTAAGCCGCGATGAACCCCGAATCGCGGCCCATGAGTTTCACGAGCCCGATGCCGTTGAACGTGCCTTTGGCCTCGGTGTGCGCTGCCTGAATGATCTGCGTGGCCTCTGCCACCGCCGTCTCGAATCCGAAACTGCGTCCCACGAAGTGAAGGTCGTTGTCGATGGTCTTGGGGATGCCGATCACGCTAACGGCCAGTTTCCGACGTTTACACTCCTCGGCGATGTCGCGCGCGCAACGCAGTGATCCGTCGCCGCCGATGCAGAAGAGCAGGTTGATGTTCATGCGGGCCAAGGCGTCGACCAGCTCGCCGGTATCCTGCTGGCCACGGGAAGAGCCCAGCAAGGTGCCGCCCTGCTCATGGATCGTGTCCACGGTGTCGGTGTTGAGCATGATCGGCTGATAGCCGTAACGCGGGATCAATCCGGCATAGCCGTAGCGGATGCCGTAGATCGTCTTGATCCCGTAGTCGAACATCAGGATCTCCACCAGGCCCTTGATCACGTGGTTCAGGCCCGGGCAGAGCCCGCCGGCCGTCAGGATGCCGACGCGGCTCCAGGTGGGGTCGTGGAAAATCTTCTGATGCGGTCCGGCGCGTTCAAAGGAGGGGGGGGTGCCGAGGCGGTCCGTGACGTACTTCAGCTTCTTGACGTTCTCCGTGATCAGGATGCGCTCCTCCGTGTCGATGAACTCGCGGTTGCGGATCGGTGATTCGATTTTACATTCACCGAGCGTCTCGACGTCGAGCGAGTACGCTTGCGGATTGGAGAGGATCTTTTCGATGAGCGTCATGACGGTTGTTCCCTGTTACGGCGTGAAGCGTACCATTATACGTGATTCGTGGGGATGGTCAATTGACACCCGTACGGATTTCTGATTTAATCCCACTCTTCCTGATGCCATTGGACCATAGCTCAGTCGGTAGAGCACGACACTTTTAATGTTGGGGTCGTGGGTTCGAATCCCACTGGTCCAACCATCTTACGGTTGAGAAAAACCGCTGAAACAAAAGGTTTCGGCGGTTTTTTGTTTTTCCGAGGTGTCAACGAAGTGTTGACGTTTCGGGGCTTTTTGGTAAGATTACGCCTCATTACGTACAGTCGTTTTTGCGGAGGCGTGTATGGCAGTGTACAAGCGGAAGAAGTCCAGATTTTGGTGGTACTCGATTTATCTCCCGGACGGACGCCCCAGGCTTTGCGGATCGACCGGGAAGGAGGATCTCAACGAGGCTCTGGCCGTCGAGGCAGTGCTTCGTCAGGCGCATGCCGGCACGTCGACTCGGGATCGGCTTGTTTCGGTAATCGATGCTTTGTCCGGCGGGCGGCGCGACGGCCTTCCGCTTGTCGGCATATGGGACGGCTATTATGGCTGGGTGTCGCGTTCCGGCAAGGGGCTGTCGGGCACTACGATACGGCAACGGCGGCGCGTGTGTTCGCGTTTCGCTGAATGGGCCGCGAAGCATTGGACGTCTGTGCGGGTTGCCGGGGCGGTTGACCGGGCTTGCGCGAACGGGTTCGCGGAGTCCTTGTCGAAGAGCGGCGTGGCGGATAAGACACGGCGCAACGTCATTGCGGATCTCAGTACGATCTGGGAGGGCCTCCGCCGCGTGCGTGATGATGTGACAACCAATCCCTGGCCGTTGGTGCTTCCTTCTGCGAACAGTGAAAGGTTGGCCGCTTTTTCGAAAAGTGAGGAGCGGCGCGTTTTGGAAGCCGCGGATCGCATTGGGCACGGCTGGGGGTTGGCGTGCCGGATTGCCCGGTATACCGGACTCCGGTATGGTGATGTGGCGATGCTTCGTTGGGACAATGTGGATTTAGAAAAACGGGTGGTGAACGTTGTGCCTTCAAAGACGGCCCGGCACGGTGTTACTGTCCGGATGCCTATCTGTTCCGTTCTTCACGACACGTTGGTCAAAGCTTTTGCCTGCCGTGGGGGTTCTGAGCACGTGCTCCCGGAACATGCCGATTGGTATAACAATCGGTCTAAGAGTCCTGCGGGGCCTTTTTCTTCCGTGCTCCTGAAAGCCGGCGTGTCGGGCAACTTCACGTTCCACTCGTGGCGCCACACGTTCAGGACCCGGCTGGCTGAGGCCGGGGTGAGCGACGAGATCGCGAAGCGGCTCGGCGGGTGGACGGTCGACAAGACTGCGATGCGGTACGATCACGACGGACGCCTCGGCGAATTGGCCGTCGCCGTGGAGGCCGCGGCAAAGTCAGGAGGAGGGAAGAATTGAGGGGTCAGCATGACTCCGGCGCGGCGAAGCAAAAGCAGCGACGGGAAAAACGGATGAAGGTGTTCTGACACTTGCCTCGAATGTACCGCCCCCGTTGTTTTCGATTTGGTCTTGGACACGGCGTGCGGCATGGGTTAAACTTTAGACGTATTTCATGAGGCGGTCTATCCGCCTTTGGTGAACCAAAAATTTTGCGTAGCTTCGGCTGCTGACCACTGCGAAACGGGAATTTCAAAGGAGAGGCAGCGCTCAAAGCACGCCCCGGATTGGGGCGTGCTGAAAGCGTTCTCTCCAAGGCATTCCCGTGCCTGCAGTGGGGCGTGAGTAGGCATGCCCCTCTTTTTGGGCACGGTTGCTATTGGTGGAGAGAAAGCCGGCCGGCGGCGAGGCGGACGCGATAAGGGAAAGCGTGTCTGCTATGCCGCTGTGTTTAACGCAACAGGCGCCATGCCGTATTGCCCGGTTGGTCTGCCGAGCAGTTTCGACAGTCGTTTCCATATTGCCGTTCCTTTTCGTTGAACCTGCACAGTCGTCAGGACAGCCGCAGGTGCCGCCTTGGGCCGAGTCCTCGTTTGCCAAGACCAACACTCCGGTGGTTCCTTCGTGGCTGAAGCCGAAAACCGAAAAGAAAACGGTTCGTTTGCCTGACGCGCCTGACGGATGGCAAAGGCTTGAAGGATGCCGTTTCGTCGAGGGCAAAGATCATGACGGAGACAGCTTTCACGTGACGTCGGGCGGGAAGAATTATCGTTTTCGAATCTACTTCGCGGACTGTCCCGAAACTGACCTCAGGGACAACCGCTATGAGGAGCAGATGGTGTGGTTCGGCGTTGGCATGGACGACGTGCTGGCGTACGGGGAGAAGGCGAAGGCGTTTACTGAAAGTGCTTTGAGAAAACCTTTCACGGTTTTCACCAAATGGCAGAACGCGATGGGCGCCGGGAATACACCGCGCTTTTGCGGCATGGTGTACACTTCAGAGGGGGAGAACCTGAGCGAGTTGTTGGTGGGTGCGGGTCTTGCCCGCGCCCACGGCTTCAAGTGCACGGATTT
Source organism: Kiritimatiellia bacterium (assembly GCA_033812795.1). Classification (GTDB taxonomy): domain Bacteria; phylum Verrucomicrobiota; class Kiritimatiellia; order RFP12; family UBA1067; genus JAPXSY01. The sequence continues at coordinate 1,698 of JAPXSY010000056.1, read as the reverse complement.
TCCCGATAGGGATGGCTGGCGCCGGTTTGCCAAAGGGATGGTTGAAATTGAACAGCAGGCAAAGAGGGGACAACTCGGGATCTACAGAAAGGTGAGGTCTCCGATTGTGGCGAGGAAATCTCTTCTTCCGATGCCTTCCACGATGCCGGGGGCGGGTGCCGTTCTGGGAGTGAACCCGGAGGCAGGCACAGGAGGCACGCACGACATGGGCACGGTTATGCCGGGTGTGATCGACATCAATTCCGCTTCGAAGGCGGATCTTATGAAATTGCCGGGCATCGGCGAGGCGTTCGCCGACAAGATCATCGCGGCAAGACCGTTCGCGTCCGCTGAAGACATCATGCGCGTGAACGGCATCGGCCCGAAGAAATATGAGGAGATCGCGCCGCTGATCGAGGCGAGATGAGCGGGCAGAGGAGAGGGTGACAGGCGGCGGTTCTGAGGACGCCGATGCAAGAGCTTGCCGCCGAGGTGGCGGAGGGCAAGGTGACGGCCGATGAGCGTGTGCTAACGACCAGATAATGAGCCAAGTTAGCTGAGGGAAATAGGGTAACACTCCTAAGGAGGTTCTCACTGAGGACCGGAAGGAGTGTTATGAGCGACAGATACAGAGTACCTGGGGAAGAGGTTCCGGAGTCGGATCCGGAGGCTTTCCGGGAAGGCGACGGAGTCGGGGACGGAGTGGGTGAAGGAGGTCCGGGCGCAGAATCGGAACCTCTAGTGCCCCGTCTCGCAAACAGGCTTTTTTAAATTCTCCTCCGCGAGCTTCTGCCTGGCGCGCTGGATCTTTTCCAGAATCGCCTGTCCTTCCGCCTTCCAGACATACCGCCTCGGCGCGAGGTTGTGCGAATCGATGTAATCCAGGATACGCTGGGAGAGTTCCTTCAAGCTGCCGAAGCTTTCGTTGAGCAGCGCCTTCTGTGTGATGTCGCCAAAGAAGCGCTCGACCAGGTTCATCCAACTGCTGGATGTCGGCGTGAAGTGCAGAACGATGCGCTGGATGCCGTGGCGTTTCTCGTGCGCGACGTTCCGGCGCGCCAGCCACGACGTGACTTCCGCCCGCTTGTGCGTCGCGTAGTTGTCGAGGATAACGTGCAGGGTCAGCCCGTCCGGGCACTTCTTGTCCACCTGCTTCATGAAGAGCAGCCACTCCTTGTGGGTGTGCTGCTCTTCGATACGGCTGAACACCTTGCCCTCCAGATAATCCAGGGCGGCGAAGAGCGTCAACGTCCCATGCCGGATATAGTCGTGAGTGAAGGTCTTCGCATGTCCGCTCATCAACGGCAACGCCCGTTGCGTGCGCTCCAGCGCCTGGCATTGGCTCTTCTCGTCGCAGCACAGGATCAGCGCGCGATCCGGCGGATTCAGGTACAGTCCGATCACGTCCCAGAACTTCTGCTCGAAATTCGGATCGGTGGACAGCTTGAACTGCTCCGTGCGATGCGGCTTGAGATCGTTGGCGCGCCAGATGCGGTTGACGCTGCTGGGCGACACGCCAGCCTCCTTCGCCATCGTACGCACCGACCAGCGGGCGTGACCCGTCGGCGGCCGGTTCACACGGGTGATGATGGTCTCGACGCGTGACGGATCGAGGAAAGGCTTCCGCCCGCGGCCGGGCGCATCCCGCAACCCCGCAAGACCTTCCCGGCGAAACCGCGCCGTCCAGCGGGACACATATGCCTCGCTGCAACACAAAGT
>JAPXSY010000055.1:0-20312 GCA_033812795.1 Kiritimatiellia bacterium | reverse complement strand
AACACCAACCATGCCGGCATCCTGCTGGATGATTCGCAACTCGTCTGGTTGAAGCGCGATCTGGAGGCCGCCGCCAATGCGAAGACTCTGGTGCTCTTCACGCACGAAGCGCTCAAGGATCCGGATTGCCACCGTATCCGCAAACAGCTTGCCCCGCTTCTGGCCGCGTTTCCCGGCGAGATCTGGAATATCGCGGGACACAACCACGGTAATGCCGAGTGCGAAATCCGCCTCGGCGGCAAACCCGTTCGCGTAGTCGAGACCATTACACCCGTCGGGGCCTGGACCCCGGACAAGGGTGCGTACCGACTTGTCTTCGTGTCGAACGGACGTGTCGTGGGTTCAGGGTTGCGTTGGCTAACCAAGGAGGGCGTGCCGCTGCGGTTCGAGGCCGTGGCATCAGACCGCAACATCCCCACCCGGACCCTGATTGAAACCGCATTGGCTGAAGGCGCGCACCGCGTCTTTATGGTCGGCGAGGAAGATCTGCCTTTACGTCTCGACACGACGGGGGTGACGGACCGCATCTCGAATTTCCAATTCCGGAAAGGGGCGGCCCTGACCTATCGCCTGCCGTTGACGTTGCGGGGGAAGGATGCCACGCGCCTGCGCCTCGCCTGCGGAGCCAAGGTGAGCGTAACGTTTTCGGCTGACGGCACAGTCTGGCACCCGGCTTCGAAACAAGCGCACGCCGCAGGAGTCGTCACCGTTGACGTGCCGGAGGCGTTACGCGCCACGGCGAATCTGACTGTGCGCATTCAAGCGCCGCCGGATCAGGGCGCGCGACTCTATGGGATCGCTGTGCTCCGCTAGAGTCCGGGATCTGCCGAGCGGGAAAACCGACAGGTATTTTGGGCCTTCTTTGGTTCCGGGTTTCACGCATCACCCGAATCATGCGCGAGCCTGATCGCGCAAAACGTTCGGTTGACCGAAATGCAGGCTCAGAATTCCGCTTGAAGCGCCAACTCGAATGTGCGGGGGTCTCCGGGAAAACATTGGTAATAGTGTCGGGTGGATTCAATGTAGTGCCTGTTGAAGATGTTTTTACAGGCGAGGGATAGCGTCACATTTTTCGGCCCGCCGAATTTGTACAGGGGGATATCCGCCGAGCAGTCGAAGACGTGCGAATCGTCTATATAGAAATTGTCGCCGACATACTCGCCGCGCATGGTGGCGGCGTAGCGGTGGCGGTAACGGTAACCGAAGCCCAGCACGATGTCATCCAGCGGCCCGCCAGCCAGCCGGTAGGATGTGGACAGCGTCGTCGCGTGCGGCGGGTAGCGGTCGAAGCGTTTTTTCTGCTGTTTGTTCTCGTATTCGTTGTAGGCGTATGAGGCATAAACCGACCACCTGTCGCTTATGTTACCGGTGAGCGAGACCTCCACGCCCTGCGATTCGTTGGCCCCCTCTTCGGTGTAGCGGGTGCGGTCTTCAGGCAGGGCGATGGGAGTGTTATCCTGGTCGATGCGGTAGAGCGCGGCAGAGAGCCAAAGGGTCTTAACCGGCGCGACGCGGAAACCGGTCTCGTACTGGGTGGCCTCCCATGTGGAGGTCAGCTCGCGGTTGTCTTTACCGTTGTAACCGAAGTTCGGCGCTTCCGTGTACGAGACGTTTGCGAAGAAAACCAGCCAGTCGGTCGGCAGGAACGAGATGCCGCCACGCGGGCAGAAAGCGTTGGCGGAGTTCCCTTGGTCGCTTTCGTGATCATCAAAACGGCCGCCGCCCAGCACACGTAATTTCCACCAGGAGAGATAATCCTGCGCGAGGAAACCGTATTTGTCCAGCTCGGTATTCTGATAGTCAGCCGCCACCCAGCGGTGTACGGCATCGGGCTTCGCGACAGACTCGAAATAGCTGCGGCCTTTAGATATTTTGCGCGAGAAATCACCCTGAAAAACCGCCTGGTGCCCGACCGGGCCGGTATCGAAAACCGCCGTGGCGCGCTGGTAGGCATTGTAGCGGCGGTACAGCATGTCACCCTCCTGATGATCATAGGGCTTGGCGAGCGGCAGCGGCAGCAACGCGCCGGTGGAGGCATTCGCGAACGCGGCGGGGCCGAGATGCTCAAACTCAATATCGGCCTGCGCGACGCCAGCGCCACTGCGCAAGGTCCAGACGCGTGAAGCATCCCACTCCACATAGGCATCAAGGGTATGGCCGATGTAGGTGTCGCGCATGTGCGACAGCGCGGGATTGGAATCCCAGTCATATCCGGCGTAAGGCTTGCCCTTGTAGACCGGTATGCCCTGATAAGCGGGCTGGTCGGTGTACTGGATCGAGAGATTGGCGCCTATGCGCAGATCATCGCGCACCGCCATGAGCACAGAGGGCGCGAGATAGTACGATTCGCGCCAGTCATAGCCGCTGGAGAGCCAGAACGGACGGCCGTACTCGACATTGCCGGGCAGGCGCACGGTCAGGCGGTCTTCAATCACGCGCTCGTTGATATCGAACGGGAGGCGGTAACGCTGACTGTGCTCGCCGAGGGAGGCGCGGGGTTTCAGATGGAGAAAGTCTTGGTCGTCACGCGGTTGTTTCATGACTAAGTTTACCGAGCCGCCCGCGCCATAGGGCCCGAGTGTGGAGCTGGCGCCGCCGACCGTCGAACCGACCGGCCCCTTGACGACCTCGATGCGTTCGAAGGCCGAAGGGTCCATGAATGTGCCCATGGGCCCGGCCAAACCGAGCGTGCCGTTGAGCATGACGTCGCTGCCGGACATGCCGCGCAGCGTGTATTGTCCGGAAGTGCGGTCCAGCATGGACTTGCCGCCAGTATAGACACCGGCCTGATGGCGCAGCATGTCGTGCAGGTCGGTGGGATTCATCTCGCTGATGAAGTCTTCCGTCAGCACCTCCACCGTCTGCGGCAGCTCTTCCGGTTTCGCGTCAGCGAAGGTGGCGGTCGAAACGGTTTCCGCCCGGTACTTCGATATCGGGGTGCCCTCCACAACAAAGGTTCCCAGATCGACTGGCGTGTTGGTTTGGCCGCGGCAGACGGCCAACAGGGCGAACGCGCAGCAAAACAGGATGGTTCGGAACAGCAAGATCGGATCTCCTCGTTTGATGGGTGACGTTTCCACCTCTTTCAAACGAGAGCGTCTTTGCCACGGTTCATCGGAAAGAAAGAAAAACGTTACGGATGGTGCGGGGGCTCCTCACGCAACGCGGCCTTCTGCATGCGGATCAAATCGCGGATCCCTTTGCGCGCCCGAGAGCGGAGCGTGTCCAGCACGGCCTCGTCAAACGGCTCGCCCTCGGCAGTACCCTGCACCTCCACATACCGCCCGTCATCGGTCATGACCACATTGAGGTCGACCTCCGCAACGCTGTCGTGCGCATAATCGAGGTCAAGCACGGGCTTGCCGCAGCAGATGCCGACGCTGACTGCTGCCACGAAATGCCGGAGCGGCGGGGAGGAGAGCTTGCCCTGCCGCACCAGCGCCGTCAATGCATCGGCCAACGCCACCATCCCGCCGGTGACGGAAGCGCAGCGCGTGCCGCCGTCCGCCTGAAGCACGTCGCAATCGATCGTGATGGTGCGTTCGCCGAGGCGCTCCAAATCCACGGCCGCGCGGAGTGCGCGACCGATGAGCCGACTGATCTCCATGCCGCGCGCATCGGGTTTGCCGCGCCGGATTTCGCGCTCCTTGCGCTCGATCGTGCTGCCGGGCAGCATGCTGTACTCTGCGGTGACCCAGCCCTTGCCACTGCCGCGCAGAAACGGGGGCACCTTCTCCTCCACACTCGCGGTACAGAGCACCCAAGTGTCGCCCTGACGGATCAGGACCGACCCTGCGGCATGGCGGGTGAAGCGGCGTTCAAACGAAACGGGGCGTAACCGGGCAGGCGTTTTTTTCATGGCTTCGGAAGTGAAGGCGCAAGGGTCGCGGGCAGGGCGAAGAGGCCAAAGTCACTGATACAGGGGCAGGCCGCCGCCGAGGTGATACGCAAACGAACGCGGTCCGTCTGCACCTTGGAGCCGCGGATCAGACGGCAGGCACCGATACTCTGCCCTTTGGCGTATTCCTTCCATGCCTGCCCCTGCCACACCTCCACGACGAACCCGTCTACGCGGTGCCCCAGCCGAATGTTCTCGCGCAGGCGCACCACGTCAAACTCCACCGCCGCTGGCAAGGTCAGGGTGAGCGTCGCCTGAGTGACGCCGTCATCCGTGGCCCAATAGGAATAACGATCACGATCCACGACACGGGCCGGCTCATAGGGATGCGTCTTGCCCGGCGCAGGTTCCCAGGCGCGCACATGGCTGGCGCTGACCGTGGCCTGTTCGGCGAAATTCACGGCAAAAAGTACGCTCAGCAGGTTTCCGAAGGCTTCGAGCGAACGGGTATCCGCTTCGCAGACGCGTCCGTTGCGGTCAGGCGCCACACCGAGGTTCATGCAACCGCCTTTGCCGACACTGCGAAAGTAGATGTCCAGTAACGTGGCGGGCGAACGCACTGTGGCGTCCTGATCCGGATGCCAGAACCATCCCTTGCGCAGGGGCACATCACACTCGGCCGGCATCCAAGCCGTCCCGTTACGGTGGCCGGCCGGACCCTCGATATGGTTCATGGAGTCGCCGTTGGCGGGGCGGGCCGGATCCGTCTTGCCTTTAGGGGTGAAGGTCGCCCACGACTCTTCGGCGGCGTATCCCTTCTCGTTACCGACCCAGCGGCAATCCGGACCGACATCGCCGAAGATGCAGGCCGAGGGTTGCAGTTCGCGAACGATCTTCCAGGTGTTGGGCCAATCATAGTAGGTGAAACGGTCGATGCTTCGTTTTTCACGCGCTCCGCCATAGTACCCGTCGCCGCCGTTGGCACCGTCGAACCAGACCTCGAAGAGCGTGCCGTACTGGGAAAGCAGTTCGCGGAGCTGAGCCTGATAGACCGCCAGATAGGCGGGCGTGCCGTAGGCCGCGTGATTGCGATCCCAAGGCGAACAGTAGACTCCGAAATGCAACCCGTGTTTTTTGGCGGCGTCGGCAACCTCCCGCACCAGATCGCCCTTGCCGCCGCGCCAAGGGGATTTGGAGATGTTGTGCGCTGTGGTTTGGGTAGGCCAGAGACAGAAACCGTCATGGTGTTTCGCCACCAGAATCACGCCCCGCATCCCACCGCTGCGGAGCGCGGACACGATCTGGTTCGCATCGAGATTCGCGGGATTGAACAGAGCGGGGTCCTCCTCCCCGTATCCCCACTCGCGGTCCGTGTAGGTGTTGAGCCCGTAATGAATCAGAGAAAAAACTTCGATCTCGTGCCACCGTACCTGTCGTTCCGAAGGAATCGCGCCATACGGGACCGGGTCTCCCGCCCATAGCAACCCTGCCCAGAACACGCCTACGCCTGCTGTCCGTATCCACACATTCATGTCGCCTCTCCCGCATTTTGAATTGTCATTATCTGTCATCTTAACGAGTATGAGGCATTCCGGCAAGCCGCAAACCGCATAAAAAAATCGCGCCCATCGCATTCTGGCCTTTGCGCCGCACCCTAAAATCTGTATAGTTAATAACCATACGCGTTCGGGTGTCCGTTGATCCAGCGGACAAGACGATGTCGGGTTCATTAGCGAGGCGAGGTAATTCATGAAAAGAATGTGGTCTGGTTTGGTTCTGGCTTGTCTGATTGCCGTGGGCGCGCAGGCTGCGGAAAAAGTGCGTTGGCCGGTTTGGTGTGCGTTTAACGACACGGAGGACATTGACGTTGTGGGATTGCGCCTCAATCTGCCTTCCGGGCAGTGCGAGCAGGTCACCGGTTTGGATATCGGTCTGATCGGACGGTCGCAGTATTTCAACGGTGTCCAGATCAACCTGCTGCGCAACAGCGTGCTGGACGCGCTGGCCGGCTGGCAGATCGGGTGTTACAACTCCACGGGGCTCGGGGACATGCTCGGAATGCAGACCGGCCTCTGGAACGAATCCCGCACCCTGTACGGACTGCAAGTCGGACTGATCAACCTCGCGGATTATGCCGAGGGTTTCCAGGTCGGATTGGTCAACCGGGCGGAGGACATGCACGGGTACCAGATCGGCCTGATCAACATCATCCGCGGCGGCGACGTTCCGTTCTGTCCGCTGATCAACATCGGTTTCTGAACGGGCCCGCTGCCCATCCTGTGAAGCGCAAAGGACGGCCCGGAGCCACGGTCCTTTGCGTTTCGCGTATCCGGAGAGTCTTCCATGCTGATTAAACCCTTTGCCGCGTTGCGGCCCGCCCCGGACCGGGCGGCGTCGCTCGCCTCCGTTCCGTACGATGTGGTCGACACCGCCGAAGCGCGCGCGCTGGCCGCCGGCAATCCGGACAGTTTTCTGCATGTGTCGCGGCCCGAGATCGACCTGCCCGACACGGTGGACATCTATGATGACGCGGTCTATGCGCAGGGCGCGCGGGCCTTTGCGGAGTTGCAGGCACGCGGGGTGCTGTTGCGCGAGGCCGAAGAGCGGATCTATGTGTACCGCCAGATCATGGGCACCCACAGCCAGACCGGCGTGGTGGCCTGCTGCCACATCGACGATTACGCGCGCGACGTGATCCGCAAGCATGAGAAAACCCGTCAGGACAAAGAGGATGACCGCACACGCCACTGCCTTGAACTGAACGCCAACTCGGGACCGGTTTTCCTGACCTACCGGACGCGGGAGGATCTCGACGCCCGCGTGGCGCAGGCACAGCAGGCCACACCACTCTATGACTTCACCGCAGCCGACGGGGTGCGCCATACCGTTTGGCGCGCCGAGGACGATCCCGCCGCGTGGGTCGAAGCCTTCCACCATGTGCCGCTGGCCTATGTGGCGGACGGCCACCATCGCGCCGCAGCGGCCTTCCGCGCCGGGAAACAGCGCCGCGAGGCCCATCCCGGCCATACCGGGCACGAGGAGTACAACTGGTTTCTCGCCGTGCTCTTCCCGGCCGATCAGTTGCGCATCCTCCCCTATAACCGTTGCGTGGCGGACTTGAACGGTCTGACCCCGGACGCGTTTCTGGAGCGGGTACGGACGCTCTTCCGTACCGAACCGACCGACGGTGCGGAGCCCGCCGGACCGCGTGAAATACGGATGTTCCTGAACGGCGCGTGGCACCGGCTCACCTGGGAGGCCGTGGACGCCGATCCGGTGGGGCGACTCGATGTGAGCGTACTGCAGAACCGCCTGCTCGGCCCTGTGCTCGGGATCGATGACCCGCGCACCAACACGCGCATCGCCTTTGTCGGCGGCATCCGCGGCACCGGCGAACTGGTCCAACGCGTGACCAGCGGACAGGACGCCGTGGCGTTCTCGATGTTCCCCGTGACGGTGCAGCAGATGATGGACATCGCCGACGCCGGCCAGATCATGCCGCCCAAAAGCACCTGGTTCGAGCCCAAGCTGCGCTCGGGCCTGCTGGTACACACGCTGGACTGACGCGGCACGGCGACCGCCGCGGCACAGTCACAGGGCCACGCGTTTGCCGCGCGGGGTCAGCGTGGGCCGGAGCGGCTGCCGCAGCGTCGTCCCCTTCTCGTGGTGCGACGCCTCTTCGCGCTCCACCGTCACGCTGAACACCTTGTAGCGTGCGGTCAACCCCGAGACGGATCGCAACACCGGAGGCGGATGGGTCTTGCCCGTGTAGGCTTTGCCGGCCTGACGGGTCTCCTCGTTGTAGGCGGACCACCCCGCCGCATCCTCGGCCTCGAGGATCTCGGCGACATCCTCGCGGGTGAGCTGCGCCCGTGGCTGCCGCAAGCCCGCTTTCTCGTATTGGATCCGTGCGGTCACGTTGTTGAGATACCCTGCGGTGATGATCCAGTCGCCGTGGAAGTAGACGACATTGCGCGCATTTTTAAGGATGAACGTTTCCGCGTCTTGAAGTTCCTCCCCGGTGCCGTAGCGCGTCTCGCTCTGTTTCAGATTCTCGCCCACCCGCGCCTGAAGCAACAGGGGCGCAAGAACCACCCACATCAAACAAGGTATCTTGGTTTGCATAACGGAGATTCTAGCATCCCTGCGGGAAAAACGCATCTGCAAGGTCGCGGTTTTTTCAGAAACGGGCGATCACTTCCCAACGCAGGAAATAGGCGACCGTGTCGGATACATAGTAGTCGCCCGGGTCGAGCACTTCCGCCGTGACGTGACCGGTCAGATCGCCGCGTTTGCCGAAGATATTCTTGAACAGCGGGAAGTCGTAACGGACCACCCCCAGCCATCCCAGCAGATCGCCGTTGCCGCCGCCCAGATCGTCCTCCACCGCCACATACATCGGGCCGACGCTCGCGCGCACCTTGTGACCCGGCGCGAAGCCGACCCCTGCCTCCAGGCTGGGATAGAGCAGGTTGGACCAGTACCCGACACCGTACATGAAACTGTAGACGTACATCTCGCTGAATTGCGGCCACCGCGCCCAGAGCGGATTCCAGGCGGTGTCGTTATCCCCCTCCGCATCGCGGTTCTTGTCACCGGAAAGATAGTAGAGCGAGCCGGTGAAGAACGGTTTGGACGAACCATCGATCAATGGCCGGTAGGTCAACCCCGCATACCCCATGTAACCCGAAGTCGACGCCCCGCCGTCTTTCTCGCCCGCCTGAACGGCGCCCTCGACCTCGGCCGAAAGCGTTTCGGTCAGTTGGGGCATCACGCGCAGACCCCAGGTGTACGTGTTGCGGCCCGGCAAACGCGCCCCGCCCGCCAGGCGGGCCTTGGTCTCGCGCTTGTAGAAAGCGTACAACTCGAACGGCACTTCCGGCACCGACCGAGAGCGGAAATAAAGCCCGCCGCCGTATTCGTCCATATCCTTGCTGGCGGGATGGATCGAGGTCAACGGACGCTCCTTGTATTCACTGCCATCCGTGCGATACGGATGACCCCAGCTCATCTCGGTTTCCGCGCTGTTGTAGATGGCCAGCAGATCCAGACTGTTCTTCTCGTCGAACTTCACCGTGGCCTTGATCGCATCCATGAAGATCGTGCGCGACCCGTCAAAGGGTGTGCCGTCGCAGATCACACGGCCCGCGCCGTAAACCGGACCGTCCGGACCGAAGAAATCCTGTCGCCCGATGCGCAGATCGAGCCACCCGTCAGCCAGATTGTAGAGATCCAGATAGAGGCTGTCCACCAGCACCTCGTCCGGCGGGCGGGCATTGCGGCTCTCTCTCGGCTGGAAATACTCGCGGAACTCATCGGCGACGCGCAGATAGAGTTTGAAATCCTCGTTCTTCACCTGACCCCACACGCGCGGCCGGATCCGGAGGTAGTTGTCGTTTTTGGCCGTCACGCCCTCGCCCTGCGCATTGATCCGCTTCGGCAGGTTGTCACTGGCCTCCTGCCGCACACGCAGATCCGCACCCGCGTCCCAATCGAGTCCGCCGGTCTCGCGCGCCTTCATCTGTGCCACGTCCGCAGGCGCCGCCGCGCCCGCACCCTGTCCCGCAGGACTCTTCTCCTCCGCAAACAGGACACCCGCCAATCCGATACCGATGAACCATCGCAACATGCTTTTCATATGGATCCCTTGTTTGGGGCTGTTGTGGTTTTGAACCGCCCTTCCGGGCGTTACTTCAAGTAGTAACGCTTTATACCGGAAACCGCGTATCCGTGTCCAGCGGGATTTGCCCGTTTTACTCAGAGGTCCGTTTTTTTTTAACCGTGTCTGCCCGCTTCGCCCAGATTTTGCTACACTGCCGCCATGACAACCGTAACCGTATGGATCGTCGGCGGCGTGGCCGCTTACCTGTTGGGATCGATCCCCTTCGGATTCCTGCTGGCCCGGAGCCGCGGAAAGGATATCCGCACGCTGGGCAGCGGCAACATCGGGGCCACCAATGTGTTCCGTTCAGTCAGCAAGCCGCTGGGCGTTCTGACCTTCGCGCTCGATTTTTTGAAAGGCCTCGGCGGCGTCACGCTGATTCCGGCCCTGGCCTTGACAATCTGTCCGCCGGAAACGGGCGCGGCAGGGGGCAAGGGGCTGGCGATGTTCTGCGGCGCGCTGACGGTCGTCGGCCACAATTGGACCTGTTTCCTCCGCTTTAAGGGGGGCAAGGGCGTGGCCACGAGCACGGGTCTGGTGCTCGGCCTCGCGCCTCAGGCGGTGGGCATCGCTTTCGTTGTCTGGCTGGTTGTCTTCCTCATGACGCGGATGGTCTCGGCAGCCTCTGTGGCAGCGGCCGTGACGCTGGCCGCGGCCGTGTGGTGGCCGCTGCGCCTCCACGCGGCGTACGGGTTCTGGTTCCCGGCCGTGTTCACCGCCCTTGCGGCGGTGGCGGTCTGGAAACACCGGTCCAACCTCGCACGGATACGCAACGGAACAGAAGCGCGTTTCACCTTTCGTACACGGCGGCAGGTTTGAGCGCAGACTCTGGGAGAGATACGGATATGCACATCACCATCATCGGCGACGGCGGCTGGGGTACGGCCGTCGGCCTTCTACTCAACGGCTATGGCCACGCCGTCACCCTCTGGGGCCCCTTTCCGGAAGTTGTGGATGAAATCCGTGAACGCCGGGAGAACACGCGCTTTCTGCCCGGGATTCCGCTCCCCGAAACCCTGCGCTGGACCGCCGACGCGGCCGAAGCCGTGGCGGGTGCGGACGTGGTGATCCTGGCCTCGCCCTCCAAATTCCTCGCCCAGGTTTGTGAACGGTTCAAAGGCCTGATCCCTGCCGACTGTCTGACCGTCAGTCTGACCAAAGGCTTGTGTGAGACCACCCACTGCCGGATGAGCCAGCTCGCCCGCACGATTCTCGGGCTCCGCTCGATCGTGGTGCTCTCGGGACCGAGTCACGCCGAGGAAGTGGCGCGCCGGCTCCCCACTGCGGTGGTCGCGGCCTCTGAGGAAGAGGAACTCACCCGCCGTGTGCAGCAGCTCTTCAGCGGCCCGGCTTTCCGCGTCTACACGTCCCCGGACCCCTTGGGCGTGGAAATCGGCGGCGCGGTGAAGAACGTCATCGCCATCGCGGTCGGCGTGTCCGACGGACTCGGATTCGGCGACAACTCCCGCGCCGCGTTGATCACACGGGGCCTGGCGGAGATCACCCGTTTCGGCACCGCGCTCGGCGCGTGTCCCGCCACCTTCTCGGGACTGAGCGGCGCGGGCGACCTGATCGTCACCTGCACCAGCCGCCACAGCCGCAATCACATGGTGGGCGAACGACTCGGCCGCGGCGAGCGGATCCAAGAGATTCTGGACAGCATGAAGATGGTGGCCGAGGGCGTCTGGAACGCCAAAATCATCCACGCGCTCAGCCGTACCCACGGCGTTTCCATGCCGATCACCGAGGTTGTGCACGCACTCTGTTATGAGGGGCTTTCGGCGCGGGATGCCGTCGAGGCGCTCATGACCCGCGAGGTGAAGCCCGAGCAGTAAAGCGCGAGATAAGCCGACTGTCCGGGGTGCCGGGCGAAACCGGGGGGATAACGGGAACGTTGGACGTCGTCCTATTGCACTTTTTGTTTTCATTGTTAAAATGCGCCCATGAAACGGAAACGTGTGCTGCACATCGCCCTGATCTACAACACCTACCGGGACGCCGTTCCCGAGGCGCCGGATGATCGCGGCAGCACGAATGATTTGAGGCGTTTCATCCGCAGTCTGGCGCGCGCGCTGCGTAGCCTCGGGCACCGCGTGACCGTGTTGCCGCTGGCCAACGACATGCTGGGGTTCCAGCGTAAGCTGGCGCGCCTGCAACCGGACGTGGTCTTCAACCAATACGACGATGTTGTGCACAGCGCGCTTTATGAGATGCGCGTGGCCGCGCTGGTGCGTATGATGGGTTTCCCGATCACCGGCTCGCACGCCTTGGCGCTGGGCCTCTGCCGCTACAAGCACATGGCGGCCAGTCTGCTGCAAGGCGCCGGTCTGCCGGTGCCGCCTGACGCGCGGCTGCTGGAGCGCGTGAAAGACGTGTCCGGTGTGAAGTGGCGTTTCCCCCTGATCGTCCAGGCCGCCAAAGAGCATGCGGGCGTCGGACTGACGCGCCACTCCGTGGTGCACTCGGTCACCGCCCTGCGCCGCCAGGTCGGCATCATTCTGCGCGACTACCATCAGCCAGCGACCGTGCAACGCTTCCTGCCGGGGCGCGAGTTCAACATCGGCATCATCGGCGGAGCCAAACAGCGTGTGCTGCCCTTTGCCGAAGTCAACTACGCCAGGTTGCCCCCCGGCATTCCCCCGATCATGTCCTATGACGCCAAGTGGACGGAGAGCAGTATCGAATACAAGTGCACGTCGGTGATCTGCCCGGCGGACGTCGCGCCGCCGCTGGCACGCAAACTCACCAACCTGACGGTCAAAGCGTTCCGCGCCTTGGGCGGCTGGGGCTATGGCCGCGTGGACATCCGCCTCGACGAGGCGGGCGAGCCGCATGTGCTGGAGGTCAACTGCAACCCCTGTCTGGAGGAGGACGTCGCGCTGGCCCGTTCGGCCAAAGCTGCGGGGATCGCCTACCCGCAGCTTCTGCAGCAGATCCTCGACGCCGCGTTCGAAAAGCCGCCCTTCGACACCGATGTCCCGATGCTGCCGCCGCCACGCCCGCAGAATCCGCTGAGGCCGACCTGACTCTGTACGTCAGGCTGACGAAAGAAAACGCCGAAACGTTATCGCGTCAACGCCACTGTGCGCCGTCGAACGTTTTCAATACGCCGCCCACTTTGATGGAGTCGCCTGCCTCCGGCGTCAGGCCCTCCAGCGAGTGGATCGACCCGATTCCGTTGACGCGCGCACGGACGCCCGCACCCGCCGACACCCGCAGATCACGCTCCTGCATCAGGCCCTCGACCGTCAGGTTTAGTGAAGAACCCGCCCCTCCCACAGAGATGTCCGCCCCTTTCCCGTCATCGGCTTTCAACACCACGCCGGAGAGATGCAGCCAGACGTCGATCGCGCAGTCCCGGTTGTCATTCGGACGCGCAAGGTTCACGAGCGGTCCCCGTGTTTTGGTGATGTTCCGTAGCCACAAGCGCACGGACTCGTAACCGCTGACCAGCGCACCCGGCGATTCGGAGTAAACATCCTCCAGCCGGACTTCACAGACCGGATAGTTCTCCGGCTTCACCTCCGGATGAATCCCGCGGTTCCATGACGAGCGGGTTTCCCAGTCCGCGAGGAAACCGTTCCTCGGCGAGCGCAGGTAAAGGTTGCGGAACGTGACATTGCGGATGTTCGCGGCGAGCGCGTCGCTATCCTGCATGAACCAGAATTTCAGTCCGGTCGCGTCCGTCCAGATGCCGCGCGTGTGCGTCGGTGCCTCCAGCGAGACGTACTCGTTCGTGCCCCGCGGCATCGCCACGCGGTAGAGCTTCTTTCCGCACCGCACGGTGTCGCCGCGCTGTAGCCGGATCCCCTTATGCCAGTCCGTCCACGCGCCGGTCAGAATGCGGCTAAAGTTGCAACGGCCGCGGCCGTCATCCGTGATGTTCTCGATCAAGCCGTCCTCGATGTCCCCCACCACCGGCGCGGAGGAAACCCAGTCCATGGCGGTGAGCGCGATCCCGTCATCGCCGGTCTCCAGAATCCCATTGCGGATCACGAATTTTCGCCCCGCATTGACATGGACGCCGTCTTTCGCGCCGCGGATCTCGAATTCATCCAAGATCACATTCTCGAAGGTGGCGATCTGAAACCCGTACTGGCCGCCATGCAGGTTGAGGCAAGTGAACTTGCGCACCGTGAGGTCGCGGATGCGGCAGAAGGAGATCTGTCCGCGGTTGCCGTATTGCGGACTGTCCTCGCCATGACCGGCGCTGAAGTCATTGACGTCGATCGTCGCGCCCTCCACGACGATGTTCGTGTCCCAGGCCCACGACTCGAGCCCACGGTTGGCCAGCACATGGACATATGCCGCCTGCTTCTGCAGCACCGCGCCGGGCGTGAAAATCAGCCGCGTATCGCTGTCCAGCCATACCGTCCGATCCAAGCCGTAGACACCGGACCGCGTCACCTGCACGGTCCGCTTGCCGCCGTCCAGCGCCCGTTGCAGCGCCACGGCGTTCGTCGCCGCAGGCGCATCCGGCGAGAACCCGTAGTCCGCCGGATCCACAATCGCACCGCGAACACATAACACCCATGCGCTCAACGCGATGGCCCCCCATCCTCGGCTGGTCTTCCATACTGTTTTCATTCAACATTCGCCCCCGTTACCCGGACAAAGCAATCCCTTACCTCATGGCCGCCGCTCACTGGATGCTGAACACCAGCCCGGGCGGCACGATCTTGATGGCCACCATAGTCGAGTTCGTGACTGCCTGGGCCCAGCGGGCTTCGGTGAAGTCGAACCGGATATCCCCCGTGTACGTGAGGTTGCCGGAGGCCGCGTGAATGAGCGGAATGAGGCCCTTGTGCTCTTTCGCGAAACGCTGCGGGTAACGCACCCGGATCGTGCCGTCACCCAGAATGTGCGTATGGCTGGCACTGGTGAGGCGGATCGGCGCTGTTACCGTCCGTCATATCGAACGTCATGTCGAATGTATTGGTGATGACCATTTCGTTTCGGATGCGGAGATCGGACTGCGGCCCTGCCAACCGCAACACGCTGTTCGAGCCGACGCTACCTGTCAGTCTTCTGATGTCGACGGTGCCGTCACGCACATCGAGGATTGCGGTAACGCTTTTCATCACCGGATTCGTATGCCAGCCGCCATCGCTGGAGTTCATCTGAATACCCGCGTTGGAGTGGAATTTCCCCCCGTCTGACACATAAAGCCCGTTGGTGCCGCCGCCTCGATTGATTACCAGATCTGTATTGCAATTCGTCACCAAACCACCGCTGTCAATCACCAGCCGGTTACCGTCGTGCTTGCCGCTGAGCTGCTCTCCTCCCAGATAAAACATGGTGCACGGCCAGTTGCAGACCGCCCCATCAGAAACCCGCAGGGTGCTTCTAGCACTGTTATATCCGATGCAGATCCGGTACCAGTCGCCATGGAGATCGAACCGGGTGTTCGGCCCTTTGAACCAAAGGCAATATCCGCTGCCGATGGTGCGGATCATCATAGAGGAGATGTTCCCGTTGGTAATGGCGAACGTGCCGACGCATCCGTAGTCCTGATTGAGGAAGTTGACCACATACAGCGTGTGCCCGCCGAGGTTGAGGTAGTTGGTTTGATTCCCGGCGCTGGCGTTGAGCTGCATCATGTTCAACACATTGATATCCGACTCCAGATAAAGCTCTTGGGTGTCGTTGGTGAACCCGTCTTTGAACCAGACCCGGTCGGTGGCGGGATCCTTCGGATACGTTCCCATGAGCACACTGCCGCCAGCATTCGTCACCCAGTGGTTGACGTCATTCCAGCTGCCACCGGTTTTAGAACGCCGGTAAAACTCGATGTTGGCCGCGCGCGCGTCCAATCCCACCACCACTGCCGCGACAACCGTGAGGCAGAGAGAAAAACACTCTTTTTTCATAACAGGTTCCTTTTTTTGTTTGAACTCCTTTGACCGACCTTAGCGGATCACGACACTCAGACCCTGCTCGATCACCTCCAGATAAAGACCGTCTGCCTTAACCCTCAGCTTGAGGACCTTGCGGCCCGTATAGCCATCGACGGTCCATTCACTGCCCGGGATCAACCCCGACGACGCAATCAACTTGTACGACCCCGTCGTAAACTTGGACGTGTCACCCGTCAGGCGCACCGCACCGCCTGTCCAGTTCGCGGTATCGGTCCACAGTGTCGGGTTCGCCGGCGAGCCGCCGGCCCCCTCCCGATAGTTCCACGTCGCGCTACCCGCAAAGGTGGCCTGCACCAGAGCAAGACAGCCGCACGCAACAGCACAGCGATTCATCAACCAGTTTCCTTTCATGTGTTTCATTCTGACCCCTTTCCACACTCACGCGAAACATTCGCGACCCGCCAGCCAGTAGCAAGAGCAACGCTCTTGCTACTGGCTGACGGGAGGTTAAATGATCGATCCCGATAGCGATAGCGACCCCGACCCCGATTTGGATGAACCCCAGAACCCCTGAAACCCTGAAACCCTGAAACCATGAAACCCAAGAAAGTGTCTCGTGGTTAAACAGTCGATCCCGATAGCGATAGCGACCCCGACCCCGATTTGGATGAAACCCTGAAACCATGAAACCATGAAACCATGAAACCTGAACCCTTGAAACCCAAGAAAGTGTCTCGTGGTTAAACAGTCGATCCCGATCCCGATAGCGATCCCGATCCCGATTTGGATGAAACCCTGAAACCAGAAACCTTGAAACCAGAAACCCTGAAACCTTGAAACCCAGAAACCATGAAACCTGAACCCTTGAAACCAAAGAGAGTTGAAGGTTCAACTGCTCTTTTTAGGTTTATTCTACCGCCATCCCAAAGGGTAGACCGATGACACCTGTTCTTATGACTGACATTTATTATGCAGGGAGGGGGCGCAAAGAGTCAACCCCTTGTCTCTGAAGTTTGCGTGGGCTCTTTCCACCGGTTCAGCTCTTTTTGGATTTTGCCGAAGTCGAAATTCGGTGGAACCGGTTTATCCTGATTCCGTTTGAGTTCATCAAGCGTCGGCTGGGGCGACTCGATGCCGTTTTTAGGAATCTCCGCGCCCGCGCACCAGGCGAGACCGTTCAACAGCACCTTGCGGAACTGGGGGTGACCCAGATACCAGTGGTTATGCAGGCCGGTGAACCCGAACCCGCGCGTGCCGTCCGGACATTCCGATGCCCAGGCAACGTGTTCGATCGCGCCTTTCCGCGAACGCACAACGGGGTTGCCGCTGTGCGGCCCGTCCTTACCCTCGCGCACCTCGTCAGGCGGCACCGCGCTCAGAAGCGGCGTGATGCCCGCCGTTTCCGGACGGAACCGCATGTGGAAGTACCACTCGTCATAGAACGCGAAGGGGGTTACGCCGCGTGTGACCGGATGCACGGGCAAGGTCTTGAATTCCGCCTTCCACCATTTGACGACCGACCAGTGGGCCTCATCGTAGCCGCCGCACCATGCCAGCGCCCGGTCAGCCAACGGCCCCTTGTTGATGATCAGGGCAAAGTGGAGCAGCGCCAGTCCCACTCCGCGCTTCCGTAACTCATCCAGCTTCTCGAGATGCCCGTTCAACGGATGACGCCCCTCGCCATCACTGTTGACCGCGAGCGCGGTCGCGCCGTCGAACACCGACTCATCCTGCGGCCAGCCGTTTTTGCACACGACCGCCTGAAGTCCGATTCCGGAAGCTTCCAGCCACTTCTTGATCAGGACAAAACCCGCGTAGTGTTCGTGCGCCATGTATCCGTGGCTCCGTTCGCCGGCAATCAGCACGAGCTTCGGTGTCGTGCGCGACGCCTGACCAGCCGCAAGGCGCGGCAGGAAGGCCGTCCCTGCCGCCGCACCGGCCGTTTTTATGAAACCCCTGCGTGTCGCGTTTGTGATCACCTCATTCCCCTCCCCCTATCCGTCTTACAGCCTCACCGCCTGTTCTTCACACCGGCAACTCAAACCCCTTGCGGTAGGCCTTGCGGATCAGCGGATCGGCTTCGGGCGCATTTTTCGCCCGCATCGCCGCGCCGTCCCACTCGATCCGCTTGTTCAGGCGAATCGCCAACGTGCCCACCAGCAGCGACTCCATGTAAGGGCCTGACCACCAGAACCCGGCCTGCGCGTCTTGCGGCCGGCCCGCGATGCTGGCCGCCACCCATTCGCCGTAATGACCGCCTCTGTTACGCGGGATCGTCTTCGGCGGACGCTCGAACGTTTTCATGGCGCTTTCGGGCACCAGCCGTGGTGCGCCCGCCCATCCTCCACACAGGATGACGCCCTTCTCACCCACGAAATAGATGCCGTTGTGGTCCAGCTTCCGGTCCGGCTCCATGCCGGGCGGCGGAGGCGGCGTCTTGCCGCCGTCATACCACGTCAATTTGATCGGCCCGCGCTTGGCGTTTGCCCCAAACTCCCAAGTGACCACATTCCACACTGGAAACGAATCGGGGTTCTTTTCAGAGGTAAGCGCCTCGACCGCGTCCGGCGCGCCGAGATCCAGTGCGTACCAGGCTGGATCCGCGTTGTGGACCATCATGTCGCCGATCGCGTTGTTGCCGTAGTCGAACCACGGCCGCCAGACCTGGGGCGCGTAATCGGGGTGATACGCGTGTTCGGGCGCGGGCCCCAGCCACAGGTTCCAGTCAAGCGATGCCGGCACGGGAGGAGTCGCCGAGGGACGGCGTTGGCCGTTCGAGTACCAGACCCTCACCGCTTTGGCACCCATATTCATGATCGGCCGATCGGTCCAAACATGGATCTCCTTCACGGCACCGATCACGCCCGCGTCGAGCCACTCCTTGGTCAAGCGCAGCCCCTCGCCGGCATGGCCTTGGTTTCCCATCTGTGTGACGGTCTTGGTTTCGGCCGCGACGTTTGCCATCAGCCGCGCCTCCTCGATCGTGTGCGCCATCGGCTTTTGGCAGTACACGTGCTTGCCAAGCTTCATGGCCAACAGCGAGATCGGCGCGTGCGTGTGGTCAGGCGTGGCGATGGCCACCGCGTCCAACCCTTTTTCCTTCTCCAGCATCACGCGGTAATCCTTGTGGAACGGCAGGTCGGGATATTGTTTAAGGACGTCGGTCGCACGCGTCATGTCAACGTCGCATAGCGCCGCGATGCGGACACTCGGGATTGTCGAAAAAATACCGGCGTGGCTTTTACCCATGCCGCCGATGCCGATGAGACCGAGATTCAGCCGTTCCGACGGTGGCGGCTGACCCGGCGCGCCCAGCACATGGCGAGGCACAATCCTGAACCCGAACGCGGCGAGCGAACTCGCCGCAACAAACCTCCGACGCGACACCGTTGTCATGGCTCTTTACCCTTTCCTTATTCAACACCCATTATGCGGTGAGTTGCAAAAGCGTCAACCTCTGATTCGGGGCCTTTCGATTCGAACAGCCGCGCGCACGGCTCACTCCTCCCGGAGGGGCTCGACTCTCCCCTGGATGATCGCCAGCATCCGCGGGGAAAGAATGTGCCGTTTTTCATCATCGACCAGACTGAAGCGGTTGCCGTCGTTCGGTGTGCTGAGGTAGTTCCAGACACAATAGGAAATACCGTGTTCCTTGAGCAACAGGATCACGTCATTCATCCAGTTCTCGCGTGACGTCATGTCGCAGTGCCGGATGGTGCCGAACTCGCCGCACCAAAGGATCTTGTCCGGGTGCTTCTTCGCGAAATCGAACGCCGGCTGCAACCACTCCCTCAGAACCTTGATGTCCATCCGCTGATACCGGGGATAAGGATTCTTTGCGCCTTCAACGAACCGCTTGTAATCGCGGTAGCGCTCGATGTCGCCGGGATAGGGCATTGCCCGGTTGTAGTAGAGCGGCCCCGCCTGCAAGACCCCGCGCTGGTGCGTGAACCCGAACGGATCATAGAAGTGGAACGTGTAGATGACATTCTCGTCGTCAAAGACTTGCAGATCCTTGAGCTTGTGACAATTATTCCAGCATGTGCTGCCGATGACAATCTTACGGGTCGGGTTGAGTTTGCGGATCTCGCTGATCGTCCGCGCCGCCAGTGTATTCCACGCCTGAGGGTCAACGTTTTTCACTTCGTTGAGCAACTCGAACACGATGCGGTTGTCCGCGTGATATCGGCGCTCGAACTCCAGCCAGAGCGCGACGAAGCGGTTCTGCAGTCCGGCATCATCCAGCAGGGCCACCGGCTCCGGCACGTCGCAGTAGTTGCCGACCGCCTTGTGCAGATTCAGCACCACGTTCAGTTTGTACTCGCGGCACCAGCCAATGAAGTTATCGATGCACCGGAAGGTCCGTTCGCGGTAGACACCGGGCTTCTCCTCCAGAACGATCTGGTCGAAGCCGAGCCGGATATGGTCGACGCCGAACGACGCGATGTTCTGCACGTCGTTCTTGGTGATGTAGGTTTCGAAATGCTCGTAGTCCCCTGGCGACAGCGTCATCTTCCACTTGTCCGGCAGCACATTGAAACGCTTGTAGTTGGTCAGCCACCCGCCGATGCCCATGCCGCGCTCGAAACCGACGAACGGCTTGGCCGCCTGATGCCGCTTCGCGTCAACCGCGGCAGGCGCGTTCTGCGCAACGGCGGTGGCCACCCCCAACCCCCAGCACGCCAACAGCAGCGCGAGAGCCCGCAAGGAACGAACATAAAGACGTGTCATCATGAAACTCCCTTGTAATAGAGTAAAGTCCCTGTATTGAAACACAACGGCACGCGCTTTGCACTCTGTTTCTGTCTCCCCTCATGGAGCCATCGTTTCCATCATGTCCGCATAGTACAGGAAGAACTCCGAACCCCACAAGCCGAGGGATTCCTGCTCGCGAAGCGGGAGGAACCGTTGGACATCCTGTCGGGCCGCGGACCAGTCGATCTGGCCGATGACC
>JAPXSY010000054.1:0-20318 GCA_033812795.1 Kiritimatiellia bacterium | reverse complement strand
TGGATGAAACCATGAAAAACATGAAACTTCATGAAAATCAGGAATTCCCCCTGGCGTTCCCCAAAAATCCGAGCGATGCCATCCCGTGTTTTCGTGGTTAAACAATCGATTCCGATAGCGATCCCGACCCCGACCCCGATTTGGATGAAACCCAGAAACCATGAAACCAGAAACCATGAAACCATGAAAAGCGACCTGCGGTGTCGGAAACGCGGGCGTCCCTGTCGATCGTCGCGGGTCGAATGTCGCGAGTCGCGGGTCGACGATACCGATCCCGATCCCGACCCCGATCCCGATTTGGATGAAACCCTGAAACCAGAAACCCTGAAACCAGAAACCCCGAAACCCTGAAACCATGAAACCCCGAAACCCTGAAAAGCGACCTGCGGTGTCGGAAACGCGGGCGTCCCTGTCGATCGTCGCGGGTCGAATGTCGCGGGTCGCGGGTCGACGATACCGATCCCGATACCGATCCCGACCCCGATTTGGATGAAACCATGAAACCATGAAACTTCATGAAAATCAGGAATTCCCCCTGGCGTTCCCCAAAAATCCGAGCGATGCCATCCCGTGTGTTCGTGGTTAAACAATCGATTCCGATAGCGATCCCGACCCCGACCCCGATTTGGATGAAACCATGAAACCCCGAAACCCTGAAACCCCGAAACCCTGAAAAGCGACCTGCGGTGTCGGAAACGCGGGCGTCCCTGTCGATCGTCGCGGGTCGAATGTCGCGGGTCGCGGGTCGACGATTCCGATAGCGATCCCGACCCCGACCCCGATTTGGATGAAACCATGAAACCAGAAACCATGAAACCAGAAACCATGAAACCAAAGAGCGTTGCTTTCAACGCTCTTTTTAAGGCGTCCGCGGACGGTTCGGAGAACCGTCCCTACCAACGGGCGGGAACGCCCGCAGTCCGGCAAAAGGAGAATTGCCGGACAGAGTGCGCCATGTTAGACTTTCCCCGTTTTCTGAAAGGAACATGGACAAAAACACGCATACGACAACAGAAATCGGTGTGGTAACGACGCAGAGCGTCCGGCTGGAGCTTCCCGCAGACGGATTCCGCCTCGAAAAAGGCGGCGTGCTGCGGGAGATCACGGTGGCCTATGAGCGCTGCGGCGCGATCACCGCGGCCAACGACAATGTGATCTTCATCTGCCACGCGCTCACCGGCGACGCCCATGTGGCGGGCTTGCGTCCGGGCGAGAGCAGACCGAGCGGCTGGTGGGAGGGCATGATCGGCCCGGGCAAGGGGATCGACACCCGGCGCTATCAGGTCGTGTGCGCGAACATCCTCGGCGGGTGCAAAGGCACCACCGGGCCCTCCTCGATCAACCCCGACACCGGAAAACCCTACGGCTCCGCCTTTCCGAAGATCACGGTGGGCGACATCGTGGAGGTCCACCGCATGGCCCTGCGCCAAATCGGCATCACGCGGCTGGCGGGTGTGATGGGCGGCAGTTTCGGCGGCATGCAGGTGCTGGAGTGGCTGATCCGTTACCCGCACGAGATCGAGCGGGGAATCGTGATCGCTTCCGCGGCGAGCCTGAACTCTCAGGCGCTGGCCTTTGACATCGTTGGTCGGCACGCGATCATCGGCGACCCGAACTGGCAGACGGGTGATTACTACGACAGCGAGAATCTGCCTGACAAGGGGCTTTCCAGCGCGCGCAAACTGGCGCACATCACCTATCTGTCGCAACAGCTCATGGACTCCAAGTTCGGCCGCGAGAAGCGCCCCGAGTGGCTCACGGCCGATTCCGACTTCCGGAACCGCATCGAGCGCGAATTCGGCACGTTCTTTCAAGTCGAGAGTTATCTGCAGCATCAGGGAGAGAAGTTCACCCAGCGCTTCGACGCCAACTCCTACCTGCACATCACGCTGGCCATGGACGAGTACGACATCGAGGAGCGTTACGGTTCGCTGGACAAGGCGTTCGCCGCCGTGGCCTCGCGCGTGCTGATCGTCTCGCTCAGCGGCGACTGGCTCTTCATGCCCGAACAATCCGAGGAACTGGTCACCGCGCTCGTGCGCCAGAAGAAGCGGGTATCCTACTGCCACCTCAAAGTGGCTGCCGGACATGACGCGTTTCTGACGCACACCGAGGAGTTGAAGCGCGTGATCCAGGCCTTCGTGCCGCCCGCGACGGAGTCCGGCGAAGCCGCGCCGATCCGGCAGTGGCAGTTGCGCCATTACCAGCAGGTGATCAATCTGATCCCGCCGGGCAGCCGCGTGCTGGATCTGGGTTGCGGCAACGGGTCGCTGCTGAACATCCTGCGGCAACTCCACGGCTGCAGCGGCAACGGTGTCGAGATCGACCTCCAGCAGGTCATCTCCGCCATCAGCATAGGGAACGATGTGCTGCTTGAGGATATCGACGACGGGCTCGCCATGATTCCGGACGGCAGCTTCGACGTGGTGGTGCTCAGCGAAACGTTGCAGACCATCAAGCGGCCGCGTGAGCTGCTCCAGCAGATTCTGCGCGTGGCGCGCGAGGCGGTGATCTCCTTCCCGAACTTCGCCTGCTTCGAGGTGCGGCGCGAGCTGCTGCTCAAAGGCCGCATGCCCAAAGGTAAGCAGTTGCCCTTCGAATGGTACAACACGCCCAACATCCACCTCTTCACCCTCAAAGACTTCCGCGACCTCTGCCGAAAGGACAACATCCAGATCCTCGATCTGGTCTGCCGGGGCCGCGGATTCGTGGAGCGGCTCCTGCTCTCTCTGGGCTGGAACAACCTCGGTGCCTCGCAGGTGATCGTACGTATCGCCCAAGGCAGCGAAGACGCCGCCCCGCCGCCCCCCAACCCAACCGGAAAGGGCTGATATGGAAACCTGGTTTGACGCGAATCTCAACACCCTGACCGAAGCGCTCTCCCCCTGCAAGAATTGCCCGGTCGCCAACACGGAACGCGATGTCAACCTGCCGGGCACCGGTGCGGTGATCGCCGTGCTGGACTCGCTTCTGGCCGTGCTCTACCCCGGCTGCCACGGCCAATCCCCCGTGCCGCACGAGAACGGACCCGCGCACCTGAAGGACACCCTGCGCGAAATCGCCCTGCGGCTGCACGATCAGACGCACCGCGCCTTCGAGTATGCCTGCCGAAACGCCAAATGCGAGGATTGCCGCGATTGTGAAGCACACGCCCGTCAGGCGGTCACAGCGCTGCTAAGCGGCCTGCCCGCGATCCAGAATATGCTTCAGGAGGATATCCAGGCCGCCTACGAGGGCGACCCGGCCGCGATGTCCCTCATGGAGATCGTGATGAGTTATCCGGGGCTGTACGCGATCACGGTCCAGCGCATCGCCCACGCGCTCTACGAGCAGGGCGTCCCGCTGATCCCGCGCGTGATGAGCGAACACGCCCACTCGCGCACCGGCATCGATATCCACCCCGGCGCCGTGATCGGACCCGGCTTTTTTATCGACCACGGCACCGGCGTGGTGATCGGCGAGACCTGCCGTATCGGACGCCGTGTCAAAATCTACCAGGGGGTCACGCTCGGCGCGCTCAGTTTCGCCAAAGACGAGGTCACGGGCATGCTGGTCAAAGGCATCAAACGCCACCCGGATGTCGAGGACAACGTGGTGATCTATGCGGGGGCCACCATTCTCGGCGGCGACACGGTGATCGGCCATGACTCCGTGATCGGCGGCAACGTCTGGCTGATCCACTCGGTGCCGCCGGGTTCCAAGGTCTACAACCAGACACCCAAGCCGATGATCCAAACCGGGTCTTCGATCCAGAACGATTACACGGTATGACGCCGCCGCGCCACCTCCCATCCTCCGAGTTCCGTAACCGCATCCGACGTCTGCTGGCCCGCCAGCGCACACTGCGGCTGGATGCGATCCTGCTGGTCACTCCGGTCAACCGCTATTACTTCACCGGCCTCGATGCCTCGAACGGCGTGTTGTTGACCGAGCCGGGTCAGACCCCCTCCTTTCACACGGATTCCCGATACCTCACCATGGCGCGACGTCTGGCGCCCTGGCTGCCCTGCCGCGCACTGTGGCGTCCCGCCGACGAACCCGCCGTGCTGGCCGGCATGGGTGCCGGATGGCGCCGCATCGGCTTCGAGGGGCGCATGGACGCCGCGCGCTTCCTGCGCCTCCGTGCCGCGCTGCCGGATGCGGAGTGGGTTGACGTGACGGCGGAGACGGATCGCCTCCGCGCCGTCAAATCCCCTGCCGAACAGGCCCGGCTGCGCGCGGCAGTCGAGGCGAACGACCGCCTGTTCGCGAAACTGCTGCGCGGGATCCGGCCCGGCATGAGCGAGTGGACGATCCGCACGCTGGCCCGCCGGGAGGCTGACCGGATGGGTCAGGGCGAGGCGTTCGACACGATCGTCTGCGCGGGTCGCAACGCCGCGGAACCCCACCACAACCCGGATGACACGCTTCTGCGCCGCAGCCAACCGTTGCTGATCGATCTCGGGCTCAAACTGGACCACTACTGCTCGGATATGACCCGCTGTACCGTCTTCGGCACACCCTCCCGGCTCTTCCGTGAACTTCATGGCATCGTGCTGAAGGCCAACCGCCGGGCCGTGCGGGCCATCCGGCCGGGACGCCTCTGCCGCGACATCGACGCGCTCGCACGGGATACGATCGCGCGGGCGGGTTACGGCGCTTTTTTCGGTCACGGCCTGGGTCACGGTCTGGGACTGGAGGTCCACGAAACCCCCAGCCTCTCACCCGCATGCGCGACAGTCCTCGAACCGGGCATGGTGGTGACCGTGGAACCCGGCATCTACCTGCCGGGACGGCTGGGGGTACGCATCGAGGATGTCGTGCTCGTGACCGGTAGCGGCTGTGAGGTGCTCACCCGCACGCCGCATCAAATCGGCTGGAGCTGAGACCAAGCCCGAACGGGCCCGCAAAAAGGTCAAGGCAGTGTAACCCGTAGACGCAGGAAGCGCTGGGGCGCGTTGGTGACCGGCACATCGTGGCGGAAGAAGGCCTGCCACCACTCATTGCTGTC
Organism: Kiritimatiellia bacterium; assembly: GCA_033812795.1. Taxonomy (GTDB): domain Bacteria; phylum Verrucomicrobiota; class Kiritimatiellia; order RFP12; family UBA1067; genus JAPXSY01. The sequence continues at coordinate 15,328 of JAPXSY010000054.1, read as the reverse complement.
ATCGCGCCGATACTCCGTGACCTGGTCAACGGTCCAGACCTGATCCAACAAATTGGTGCAGGCTTCAACCGTATAGAACGTGCCTGCGGCAAACGCCTGCTTGCCCATGCGGAAGGTGAGCGTGAGATAGGAGTCGATGATCCCGCCCCAGATCAGACCCTCCGCATCGGGCGACCACGGATCCAAACCCATGGCGTACTCCATGCCGTTCGGAATCCCGTCATGGTCCGGATCGGCCTCATCGCCGGAAATCGCGGGATCGTTCAGCTCTTCCGGAGTGAAATGCGTACTCTGCCAAGAGGCGTATCCGGCGAAATCGCCGCTGATTTCAACATCGTCCAGACCGATGCCATACCCGCTGTTGGAAAACCCTTCAAAGGCCAGCGCGTAGGTCGGGCTGGTCGCGGGCAGTGCCACCGTGCGCTGGGTCCACGAGGAAGCGGTCTCCGTGAAATTCGTCAACCAAATCCACTGGCCGTCAAGCGTGTTCCGGTAGTACAGCTTCAGCCAGTCGCGGGATGCCCCATCCGCAGCCCGGTACTCCCAGAAGGTGAGCGTCGCGTTGGTTGTGCCGGTGCCCAAATTGAGCACCGGGGTCATGAGTCGGGCGATGGCGTTCCCGTACGATGCGCCGTTGGCGTAAAAACAGGCGTTGGTTTGGGGCGAGTGGGCTGCCGCGGGCTGGTTTTCCGGACTGCCCTTGCGGAAGGTCCAGCCGAACGAACCTTTCGTGATTTGCTGGGTCCAGCCCTCAGGAAGACCGGTTCCGGCATCAAAGGTCTCGGTGAAGTTCCCTGCGGGCAGGGCTTTCACCCGCAGGGTGAGAAGATTGGTCGAGGCATAGCCGTCCCCGCCGGTCACCGCCACACGGAACACGGTTGTGCCCGCGCTTCCGGGCGTACCGCTGATCACCCCGTTGGTGCTGAAGGTGAGGCCTACGGGCAAGGTGTTCGAGACCACGGCCCAAGTGTAGGGCTCCACCCCGCCGGAAGCCGTCAGGGTCTGCGTGTACGGCAGCCCCACCGTGGCTTCGGGGAGCCATGCGTCGGTCGTGATGACCGGCGCGCTCGCGCCGTCGTGAATCAGGACATCGTCGATGCACACGCCGTGGCCGAAACGCGCGTTGCCCTCGAAAGCCAGATAATACGTCGCGGTGGGGTTGGGAAGCTGGAGTGTCCGCTGGGTCCAGACCGGCACATTCTCGGTATACTCCGCCAGCAGGGTCCACGCCCCGGCGGCCGAGTTCTTGTAGTAGACCCGCAGCTCATCCTGGCCGTCCTCGAACGCGATCATGCAGTGCCAGAACACCAGACGGATGCTGCCCGGCGCCTCGCCCAGATTGATCGGCGGCGTGACCAGCCGGGTGATGTGGTTGTTGTTCAGGGCGTACACATCCCATGTGGGCTGGAACAACGTGGCGTTGTAGCCGCCGCTGTGGGCCTCCGAAGGCTGGTTGTACTGGATGATGTTGCCGCCGCCTTTCTGGCACACCCAGTTCACGGCGCGCTCCACATACTCCTGTGTCCAGCCCGCCGGCAGATTGCCGCTGTTCTCGAAATCCTCGAAGAAAAGCGTCGCGACCGGCAGGTCCACATTGAGACTGAAAGTCCGTTCAGCCGTGGCCAGAGGTTCCTGCGAATCGGTCACCCGCACGGTGAAGAGGGCGCTCTGAACCGTGTCAACCGTTCCGCTGATCACACCGTCGGCACTCAGGACCATCCCGGTCGGCAGTGCGCCGTCGACCAGCTCAAAGGTGAACGGGCCCACGCCGTTGATCACGGACAACGCAACCGTGTAGGGTCTTTCCGTGTAGGCGTCCGGCAACTGTTCCGGCGTGGCGAAATCCAGCGGCACGGTCGGATCGAAGATCCGGACCTCGTCGAGATGAATGCCGTATCCGTAATTGGCCGTGCCCTCGAAGGCCAGATAGTAGGAGCGGGTCAGGTTCGGCAGATCCACACTGCGCAGGGTCCAGTTCTCGGTGGCGTCGGTGAACTCGGCCAGAAGCTGCCACGGCTCGAAATACCCGTTTTTGTAATACACGCGCAACTGGTCCTGACCGCCCTCCCAGTTGGCCATAATGTGACGGAAAGTCAGCCGGCCCGCGCGGGCGTCGGTGCCGAAATCGATCATCGGCGTCTCCAGGCGCGTGACGGAGTTGGTCAACCGCGTCTCCAGCACCGCCAGCCGGGCGCAGTAGACGCCGTCGTACGGGCTGTTGGGATGGCCGTAGGGGCTGCCGTTCGCGAAAACCCAGGGCTGCTGATTCAGAACCGCGCTCTGCGTCCAACTGTCGGGGCTCTGGCCGTTGTTTTCAAAGGACTCCGCGTACGGAATGGCGAAAGGGTTGCGGATCAGGAACGTGAAACGGTTGGTCGCGACATCACCCGCGACATCCACCACCGTCACCGTAAACTCGTTTGTGCCGACCGCTTCGAACGGCGGCAGGCCCGAGACCGTTCCGTCCTCCGCGAGTTCCAGCCAGTCGGGCTTAGGCGCTTCCGGAAGCAGTGCCCAGGTATACGGCGCGATCCCGTCTTTGGCCTTGAGCAGATAGCTGTACCAAGAACCGACCCGGCCATCCGGCAGCACGGACGGCGAGGTAACTGCCATCGGAGGCGGCGGTTCCATGCCCAGAACCGCCCTCCAGGCCGCCCGCGTGCTGCGCACCCAACGGGGGTCAAGATCCCGCGCCGCAGAGACCCACCGCTGCATAATGGTTTTGTAGTTGTCGTCCGGCACGCAATACTTGGACAGCGCGCGGTAGGCGATCTGTTCGCCGGCCTGCACGCCGATCCCGTTGATGTTATAGCCATAGGCGGAAGTGTCGTTCGTTCCGGATCCGCCCTCGCAGAGCAGATAGAAGAAGTGGTTCTGCACGCCGCAGTTGTAGTGCACCCCGCCGTTGTCGCCCATACCCGTGTACCAATGGGTTCCCATATAGAGTTTGGGCAGTTCATTGCCCGCGCCGACCGTTTCGGGATTGGCCGGGTCGCGCAGGTCGCGCAGCGCGGTGGCTTCCAGCCAGGAGTCCTCACCCATCAGCCAGTCGGCATGACCCGGAATCGCGTCGGGATACGCATCGCGTCCGTCCGGCTGGTTCGCGAATTCGACGCAAACACCGAAAATATCGGAAAAGGACTCGTTCAGCGCGCCGGACTCGTTTTGATACACGAGATCGCAGGTGTGGTCCGTCACGGCATGGGCGTATTCATGGGCGAAAATGTCGAGCACCGCGAGACTATCACAACTCGTGCCGTCGCCGTCGCCGATATGCATCGCGGTTCCGTCCCAATAGGCATTGGCGTAAAACAACCCCTCATGCACATACGCATCGGCCATGCCGCCTTTTCCGTCGTAACTGTTGCGTCCGTGAATCTGCTGGTAGTAATTCTGGATCGCATCCACATTGCAGGCAGCGGAAATCTCGACCGGATCCGATTCCCCCCAGTCGTTCGATTCGCGGTAAGCGTAGGTCCCCATATCGGGATAGTCGAAGAAGTCGAACGTCGAAGCGTTCAAGATGCACCAGAGCGCGGTCGGGTTGTAGAGGTAGTACAAGCCGTTTCCCTCATTCCACCCCTGCACATCCATCACCTCGCCCCCCTCGCGCTCGAGGCGGGTGCCGGTGATCGTCTCCTCCATCCCGTTCTCACTCGGAGGCGCGACCCGTTTGACGTCGTTGTAGCGGACAAGGATCACACCCTGCGCCGTATCAATCCAATAGCGCCAGAGGGCGTAAAGTCCGGCGGCCTGATCCCGCACGCGCAACGCGATCTCATAGGCCGGTTGCGGCTCGACTTCGCGGGCGTAGATCACCCGCTCGGGCTCCTGCTCCGGCGTTCCCGCAGGATAGCCCATGGCCGCCAGATCGGCCTGCGCGATCCGCAGGGCCTGCCGCGCGTCGATTCCAGGTTCGGGCGCGGCCGCGATCCCGGGCACATACTGACCGCTGATCTCATAGACGCGGCCCAGCGCGTCAAAGTGCACGATCAGTTCCGTGCCGACCACCCGCAGACCGTTGACCCGCTGGTTGAGCCGCACATGCGACATCCCGAGCCGGTCCGGCGAACCAAGGGTGCGGACCGTGAACTCCGCCGCCGCATCCGTGATGCCGAAAAGCATCGCGGCGTCATCCAGCGCCGCGATCGCATCCGCAGCATACGCCTTCTGCCCCTGGGGCTTGAGCCCCCTGCCGCCGCCCAAAGCCTGCGTTCGCCCGAGATCCGATCCGCGGACCGAGATCGGCACGCCTCCGGCGTCGTTCCACACCACCTCGACACCCGCGCGTTCGGCCCGGGCCTGCGCCGTCCGTTGCGCCGCCGTACGCACCCCCGCACGGTCAGCGCGCCGCTCACGCAGCACGGGCGACCGCAACAGGGTCTGCCCCTCCTCGGCCCGGAACGCATGCGCCCTTCCCGCGACGAGGGCCAGGGCGAACACCGCCGCCACCGTATGCGCCCAGACAGGGCCCGCCAACCGGCGGACCTTGTCTGAGGCCGGTGCCCCACATCCCTGACGCTGTCCGTTTCTTACCACGTGCGAAACTCCGCGTATACTCCGCCGTTCCCGTTACTCCACCAGACGGACTCGGAAGAAGCCCTGTGTCGGCGCATCCTGCAATGCCTGCTGCACACGACTGACCGCTGCGCTCACGCCCTCTTCACTTTCCGAAAGCGTGGCCGTGCCCGTGGCCACCACCTGCCAGTCGGCCGCATCCAGCGAAGGCTTGAAGAGCACTTCGTAGGTCGCCGGTCCGGGCGCGCCGGCAAGGCTCTTGATCAGGTTGCGGTTCACCCCTTCAGCCTGATCCACCACCAGTTTCCAGGTGAGGGTCGCCTCGCTGCCGGTGAGTTCCAGTCCGGTCATCTCCAGTGCCAGCGTGTCGGCCGGCGAGAGCCCCAGACCGATCTTCAGACCGTCGGAAACCCCGTCACCGGAAGTGGCGACCTTCTGGCCGTCCGAACCGAGGATCAGTTCCGCCAGGTCACCCACCTCGTCGCCGTCGGTATCCGTGCTGCCCAACATCAGGGCCGAGAAGAGCGTGGTGATCCCGGTCGTGTCGGCCAGATTCGGATTGATCTCGAAGTCAGGATCGCCGTCACTCCCCGTGGACGGACCGGACTTCGACAAGAAGTCGGCGCCCGGATTCGCCTCATACTCGTAGATGTCCGGGAACCAGTCCTGGTCCGTGTCGGCATCCTCGATCAGGATCGTCACCGTGGGGCTTTCCGCCAGCGGCACGAATTGGACCGTGACCGGACGCGGGTCAAAGGGCTTGTCGCTGACACCGTAGTAGTTGGCATACCCCCACGATTCCCAGACGTCCCGCGCGTTGTTGCCGTTGCTGTCGATGTAGGCGCGCAGGTAGTAATCCCCGGCCTCGGCGCTGGGCGCCAGACCGCAGACCACGGCGTTGGTGACCGTATTCGCCTCGTTGGTCACGGCTGTGAGGTTGCCGCCCGCGAGGGTGTACTCCGCCACCGGACGGCCGCTGAACGCGGCATTGTGGAACGCCTGCACCTTAACCTTGCCGGTCAGCACGGCGCCCGGACCGAAATACTTCACCACGGCCCGGACCGCGCCGTACCCGGCCGAATCCAGCGGCGGGTTGACGTCCAAGCGGTAGCTCTGCCAATCCGACCAGTTGGCCGCGGTCGTGGCGGAGTTGAACTTGGCGTTCAGCGCGCTCACACGCCAGTAGTAGCGCTGGTTCGGCGCGTAGACTTGGCCGTTCGGCAGCCGCTGGCCCGCGTAGACCGGCGCGTGCCAGACGCAGTTGCCGTCGCTGTCGCGCGCGGGCGCCTGCACCACCCCGGACTCAAAGACCGTGGTCCCGGTCGAGGAGGTCCGCTTGATCTCGATCACGAACGCCGTGTAGTTCGCGGGCATCTGCCACTTGAACGTGGTCTGCGCCGAGTAGACGTAGCCTCTGTTGGCGGGTTCCACGCACACTGCTTTGGCGCGCGTTGCGTCGAAGTAGTTGGTGAAGACCAGTGCCGGGATTCCAAACGGGAACGAATCGCCCACCGCAATGTCGGGATGCGGGAAATGGATTTCGTACACCGCCGAGTTCCGTGCGAGGCTGGTTGCCCCGGCCAAACCCCAATCCAGACCGAACTGTCCTTGGGCCAAAAGATCGCCCTCATGCAGGTACGTGCGGCTCGACCGGATGATCCGGTCCAGCACGATCGCCCGAGCTCCCGTGTTTCCATCCACAGCCTTGCGTTTGACCACCACGCGGCGGTTGAGGCCAACCGTATCCCCGCCTCCCGCGCCGTCAGCCGCCCCGCCGTTGAACACCTCTTCCGAGCGCAACGCGGGCGAGAAGGTCATGCGCAGGAAGCCCGGCGTGTAGTCCGTCAGCTCGATGTTCACGACGTTGCGGTCATACCCGATCTCCACCCCGTGGGTGTCGGACACGCCGCACGGCTCGCCCGCGTCCCAGATCCCGCTGCCGTTCAGATCGAGGAAGGAGAAGAAGTAGTTCAGCCCCTCCTTGACGTACCCCAGACTCGGTTCCGCGGCGGTCGGCGCCTCGGCGTCGGAGAGGAAGAGCGTCTTCGGCCAGCCCATGATCTGCGCCGAGGAGTAGGAGATCTTCATGTATGAGTTCTCCGGGTTCGCGTAAATCGCCAGCGTCGGCGAAACGACGCGGCTCAACCGCATTCCGGCGAACCAGGCCAGATCGATCTCATAGGCGCCCGTGATGTAGTCAATGGTGCCGATCTTGCTGACCAACCCGCCCGCGCCGATCCCCATGATGCTTCCGGTTTGACCCGAGGTGTCACCGACGTCATAGGAGACATTCACCGGATAAAACCCGGGGTTCTCGTAAACATCCACCATTTGGATTTGCATCGTTCCGGGCACAATGGATCCGGGCGACAGATATCCCTTGATCACTCTGGCACCCCAATAACCCAGATGCTTGATTGTGTTGACAGCCGTGCTGTCGCTGGTCTGCACACGCCAGATCGCGTCCGGCGCACCATCCATCGAGGGCGTGGAGAACGCATGGATGATCAGATTCCCCACCGGATGGATCCCGTGATAGGTGAGCCGCGTTTCGATCACCGGCACGGGGAAGTCCTTGACCGACTCCTGTTCCGGATTCAGGTACATCCCCAAACCGGGGTTGCAACGCCGGTCACTCGCGCCATACCGGGCCTCGGACCAGTTGGACCAGCCGTCCTGATCCGGATCGAGATGCGCGTCATAGACGTAGCGGTTCACGAACTGCGCGCTGTAGCCATCCTCCCACGCGTCTTCCATGAAGTCATGGTCCGCAAACATCTCGCCGTAGTAGAGTTTGCCTTCGCGCACGAAATAATCCGAGACCGTCTGCGTCACGCTGGTTTTGAAGCGGTCGGGGCGCGACAGGCGCAATCCGTACACCTCCGAGATCAGGTACTCGGCGTAGTTCGACAAGCCGTCGCGGTCCGGATCACCCGCAGCACCGTCCTGTTTCAAGGCAGAGGACGGATTGAGGTTGTGCAGATTCTCCCACCAGTCCGGCAGGCCGTCACCGTCGACATCGGAGGTCTGCCTGACCAATGCGTCGGGGTCCCAACCCTCCGCAGCCGGGTTGTTCGACGCGGTGTACCCCCTGGCCACATCGCGCATGTACGCTTCGCCCGCGGTCATGCCGCTGCCGTCGGGATAGAGGTCGTACCAGCCCAGATTCTCATATTCCGCACCGAGGGTCGCGACATATTCCTCCCACCAGTCCGGAAGCCCGTCGGCGTCCGTGTCGGTCCCGGTGTCGGCCCACACGCTGGCGGGCGAGGCGTTGTCCCACATCACCACCGCCTGTTTGGCGAACGCGCCGCCGAGCGGGAGCAGATCCGCCGCGCCCTTGTGGCCCGCGTCTCCCGATAACAGGAGGATGTCAAGCGAGGTCTTGTACCAATAGCCATACGGATCGTTGCTGTTCGGAAACGCGTACCTCTCCAGCCCGTGCACCGAAGGCGGCGTGTTGCTCACGCCCGCGCCGTAGTGGGTCCAGTAGAAGGAGTTCCGCACCATGTTCACATCGCGCACGACCATGTTGGTCCCTTCGGCGATGATGCCTCCGAAGAGCGGGAGATGCTCCACACCGTTTTCGATCCAGGGGACGTAACCATAATCGTCGTAGACCGTGCTGGCCGTGGGCAGACTGCTCCACCAGCCTACCTGATACCCCTCGGGCCGGTTGACGGTGGTTTCCCAATAGTTGAACCCGCGCGGCACCTTGGCCACCGATTCGGCGTTGTCCGCGCCGAAGAGGTTGTCAAAGGTGTAGTGGTAGAGCAACTCGGGCGGCAGTTGCGGCGAGACGCCCGGCACCCTCGATCCGCCCGCGAACTCGCTCTCGCGCACCGCGCGGCGGTTGGCCAGCAGATCGTCCTTGACGTAGCGCCGCTTGTAGTCGTTCAGGATTTCCGCGTCCGTGCGCGCGCCGTCCCAGATCCGCACCTCGTCCAGATACCCCTGATAGAAATGGGCGTACTCGAACCACGGCGGGAAGGTGACATCGGGGAGGGTGTTGAGATTCGCGGCGCCCAGCACCAGCGTAGCGGGACGGTAGAAGACGTAATGCGGGACCGGATACTGCCCGCTACCCGGATCCACCGTGGTGTTGACCACGCCGTTAGCGGGGATGAGACGCGTGCCTTCGGAAATCGGCGTCTCGTCATTCAGATAGAGCTTGAGCGTGCCCTCCTGACCGTCCATGCGGACCGCGATATGGACCCACTCGTTGGCGGTCAGCATGCGCCCGCTGACCTCAGCCACACCGGTCGGCTGGTCATGGGTTCCCGCATTCTGGAACATGGCGTACACCCGGCCGTCGGCCTTGATGCCAATGCGGAAGTTGAGCCGCGCCACATTACCGGACGTGCTGCTATCACTCGGGGGATAGATCACCGGACGCTCGATCAGCACCTGATGACGGTCCACCCGCTCAGGGCAGGCCCACAGCTCCACCGTGAAGCTGCGGAGGCTGTACTCCCGCACCGGAGCGACGCTGAAGGATTGCGCGGCGCTGTTCTCGCCGCTGAACCAGATGGCCTGACGCCGCCGCGGATCGTCGTGGTCCTGCGGGTCGGACTGTGTGGTGGCGGTCTGCATCAGCTCCGCTTTGTCGCTGACCCCGTCGTTGTCCGTGTCGTATCCCTCGTTCATCTCGTAAGAGAACATCTTGTAGCCCGTCAGGTACATCCTGGAAATCGTCTGGTTGTTGCCGGGCCAGAAGAACATGCCGCCGAACCCATAGAACCGGGCCGTCACGCTCTCAGGGCTGCTGTCGTCGGTCAGCCACAGCGGCGAGGGGTCGGTGTTGTAGCAGGCGGGCGCGGCCGTGTCGGGCTGCAACTGCTCCTCGAAATTACGCAGACCGTCCGCGTCGACATCCGCCTCGTCCAAACCCGCCAGCCACGGATAGGTGACGAAATCGAAGGGCAGATTCGCACCCCACGCATTGTCGAGGCAGTCGATCGTATACCTGCCTTTATCCTTGTACGCCTCGCGGATACGGTCACCCTTCTCTTGCAGCGCAGTTTCGCCGAGAATCGGGTTGAGCCCGTGGAACATCTCGTAGAAGTCATCCATGCCGTCGCCGTCCGTGTCCGGATCGCGCGGGTCGCAGGAGACGAAGAGCTTGGCCGGCCCCACCGGAAGCAGGATCCAAAGCGGCGGATTGGCGTCGCCGAAGGGATACATGCTGAAGTCCCATGCGTTGGTCACCGGCGTGAAGAGCGCGCTGGCACCGGCCGAACCGTCCATCGGGATGTCGTTGCTGGTGAAGTCGTAACGCAGACTGCGCACGGCCTGAACCCAGTACTCCTGATAGTTGAGCAGACCGTCGCGGTCCCAATCCTCCCGGTAATCGGAAACCGTGCCGTCCATGCCGTTGGTGGTCGCCTGCGGGGACACCGGCGTCGCAGTGGCGGCGAAGGCGTTCTCCCACGCATCGGGGAGCTGGTCCGAATCGGTGTCCACCGAGCAGGGGTTCAGGCCGCCGCCGGGGGTGCAGGTGGTGCCGTTGTCCACAGGCGTGCCGTAGACAAAGGTCATCTCGGCATCATCCTTCAGGCCGTCGCCGTCCGTATCACCCGCATAGGGGTTGGAGGGCCAGAATTTATTGATCCAGAGGGCGTCCGATTCGGGCCGCACGATGGTCACGACCGGAGTGTTCCCCGGATACACTCCATACAGCGCGACGTTGGTGTACCCGGCGGAGCAGTCCGTGCCGTGGAACTCGCGGTTGTTATGGAGGTTGTCCTCGCCGACAAAGGTCCAGTCGCCGTCGTACGGATCCCACGGCGAGATCAGCATATCGGTTTCCGTGCCCTCAGACCCCGGCGGCAGGGAGACGTACAGTTCCCATCCGTCCGGCATGCGGTCGGTCTTGACCACCGCGCCGCCGTCACCCCAGACCACGTCGCTGTCCGGTGTCTTCGGGTGGGAGGAGTAGATCGACCAGTCCGCGGTCTTCACGGCCGCGTCGCCGTCGCCGATGGCGCCGGTGCAGCCGTTGAGACGCAACTCGGCCATGTATTTCATCAGCAGGTATTCGTCTCTGGAGGTGAAGCGCCGCGTGTTCGGCGCGGTGATCACATTTTCGGCGGTCAGCCCGGCAACCCACGCCGGAAAACGCTGCGGGTTGGAAAGCGGGTTGACGGTGCCGGCCCACGCCGTGCGCGGGTCGAAGCCGAACTCCTGCATCACCTGGTTGTGGACGATCACCGCATCGATCGGCTCCACGCCACCCACAACCTCCTCCGCCAACCCGGTGGCGGGACGGCCGACCGCGATCGGCGCGGTGTCATCGCCATACCGGTAGGGGATCGTCAGGCCTTCGATCTCGCCGAGCGCCTCGCCCGCAGAGACCACGGCCGCCGCAGGCGCCAGAACCTGAACTCCGTTTTCGAGGGTCACGAGCAGGCGGGGCACCAGGGCGTAGGCCATGTAGTCGCCGTCCGGGTTATCCATCATCGCGTTCAGACCGTCACGCGAATCGTTCGGGTTCAAGCCGCGCATCACCTCCCAGCCGTCGCACATGCCGTCGCCGTCCGTATCCCAGTGGATCGGGTTCGTGCCGATCGTCAGCTCCTCGATGTCGCTCAGCCCGTCGTTGTCGAGATCGCGGTTGACCGCCGCGCCGGTCGCGGAGTCGGTCGCGGGCACGATCGGGTCAAAGGCGGTGGTGATGGTGCGGGTCGGGATCAGCGTGCCGACCGCGATGTTGGTGGGCGTGTAGGCCATGCCGGTGACACCGTTGACCTTGGCATTGTACCAGAAGTAATACTCCCATCCGTCCGGGAAGAGGTCGCCGTCCGTATCCTGCAGGGTCGGGTTGGTGGGCCGCTCACAGTCGCGGCTGGTCTCATTCTCGCCGAAATCGTCGTCGGAATTGAACAACGCGCTGTTGAGTCCGGGGTGGAAGCCGCGCACCTCCAGGAAGGCTGTGAACGGATCGCCGACCGTGGCGAAGACATTGGAGATCCCGCCGATGATGGCGCCGCCGCCGCTCGCCGCGCCGGGCAGGAAGTCGCCGACCTCATTGCCGGCCGCATCCTTGTCGCGGTTGAAGTCCCCGACGGGCGTGAGTTCGACCGGCATTTCGTCGGTCGAGCCGGCTCCGCCGCCGCCGTCGGTGCCGCCACGCGCGATCACAGGCAGGTTGTACTGGGCCGCGATCTTATCGGGAATGCCGTCCTGGTTGATGTCGCCGCAGTTGTCGGCCGCACGGTACTCGCGGCTGAAGATCGCCTGAATGATGCGGATGTCCACCGACTCGGTGCCGCCCGCGGAGGCCGGCAGGGTCAGCGCCGTGGTGGGACTGGCCTGTGAGGGTTTGAGATCCTGAGCCGGCAGGCCCTGATCCTCGCCGACCCACACATAGAAGAAACTGTCAAAGTGATGCTGGGCCCCCGGAATCGCGACGCCCTCATTGTTGAAGTTCGTCACGGTATACCATCCGGAGGGGCCGGTCTTGTACGGCACGGCGCGCAGCGCCGCCGACGAGACGCCGGGGCCGTAGGTGAAGAAGTAGGTGTTGTTGCGGTTGATGCGGCCGAGGGCCTCCTCCGAGAAGACCATCCCGTTGCCCAGACCCGGCGCGCCCCAGTAGTTGGCCTCCAAATTGGGGCCGATCGGCGTGACAATCACACTCTTGGCGGGCCTGACTTCCACCTTGAAGTTCACTTCGTCGCTTCCGCCATCCTTATCTTTGGCCACCACACGCACGGACATGATGCCGGGGGCGTTATACGTGTGCGTAACGGAACCCGAACCGCCGGTGAGCGTCTCGCTGGAACCGTCCCCGAAATACCAGGTCACTTTCATGCCGGGCAGGTCCGCGGGCACATCCTGCACATCCCAGAAAAACTTCCAGCCCGTTCCCTGCGGAATGGTGTACGAGATCGTGGTGGAGTCCGGAGCGTCCAACGGGGTCCGGATAACCGGATCGGCATTGACGACCTGCACTTCTCCCGGCCACAGTTCGGTATAGTGGTTGATGGCCGCCGCCGTACCGATCACCGACGGCGTGACGGTGAACCCGTTTATTTCCGACGCCACGGTGCCGTCGCGCGCGCTGACTTTGACGGTTTTGAAGACTTCACCCACGCGGAATTCGACCAGATTGGTCGCCAGCAGGATCTCCCCGTTGGTGTCACTGGCAGACGGGCTGACCGCTAACCGCACCGTCACCTTTTCCGTGAAGGCCTCGGAGAGTTCGACATCGATCGAGCCCGAACCCATGACGGTTGTTTCCGTGAGGTACCCGGCGGGCGGGCGGACATAGACCGTGGGTTCCGGCGGGGGCGGGACCACATTCACCTTAAAGGCGATGCGCGTGGTCTTGCCGCCATCCTTGTCCGTAACCTGCAGCCGGACGATCTTCTCGCCGAGCGAGCTATAGGTGTGGAACACCTTGCCGATCAGGCCGTTGGTCACGCTCTGCGAGGTGTTGTCGCCGAAATCCCAGTCCAGAACCAGACCGCTGGAGTCGGCCACCACATCATCAAGCGCCCAGGAGAATCCGAACGACCGGCCCATGGGGATCGCGTCGTAGGGGGCCACGGCGGCATTGGTGGTGGCCTCGGCCACGGTGGCGTATCCGACCGGCTCCATGATCACGGGAACCACGTTCTGCACGCGCACCGTTCCCTGACGCACGTCCGTATAGTAATTGGAGGCGGCGGGCGTGACGATGACCGGATCAAGCGTGATCCCGTTCACGCTGCTGTCGGGGGTGCCGTCCAGCAGGCTGAAGGGAATGTTGCCGGACTCCAGATCGCCGTTGGCGATGGTGATGAGGTTGGTGGTGCCCAGCAACAGGTTGCCCTGGCCGTCCGGCAGGGCCTTCAGGCTGATCTGTACACTCTCGTAGAAGGACTCTGAAAGAACCAGCCGCACCCAGCCGGTGAGCGGGGTCGCCGTCTCCGTGTAAGAGGCGGTGTTGGTGGTGCCCGTCGAGAACAGCAGGGAGAGTTTCGGAGCCGGGACGGGATCCTCGACCGTGACGGTCATCGTGATGACCGCGGAATCCTTACCGTCCTTATCCGTGGCGAAAACCCTCACTTCGCGCGAACCGTTGCTGGTGTAGGTGTGGAAGATTTCGCCGAAGTACCCGTTGGTGGTCACCAGTGCGGACCCGTCGCCGAAATCCCAGGTGACGGTCATGCCCGTCAGATCGGCCGCCACATCCGAGACGCTCCAGGTGAAGCGTTGCGGCGTGCCGCGCTTGGCCGTGGCCGTGGCGCCGTTCTGGGGCGTCTGAACCACAGGCGCGACATTGGCCACCTTGACGATGCACGGCACGCTTTCGCCGCTGTACTCAGCGTCGATCGCGGCATTGGTGATCACCGGCATGATCGTGATGCCGAAAAGTTCGCTGGCGTGGATGCCGTCCGGCACGTTGAACGCGACCGTGTCCGAATTGTGATTGCCCGCGCGCACGCGGACAAACTTGGGCGTCTCGCTGAACGTCACGTTATTGCTTTGCGGACCGCCGTTGAGCGTGGTGTCCAGCCGCACCCAAACATCTTCCGTATAGACTTGCGACAACCGCACCTGCAGGGCACCGGTGCCGAAGGCCGAGGTTTCGGGCAGGGTCTGCTCATTGTGCGGCGCGGGGGCGTTCGGCAGCAGAACCGAGACATACGGTTCCGGGGCCGGGGCCACCACGATCTGCCGGGTCTCGGCGTTTTGGACGCCGCGGCTCGCGTTGTTGTCGTAATCCTGCGTGCCCTGCAGGAAAACCGTGTTGGTGCCGACCGTGAGGCCGGTGATCTGGAAGGTGGCGGTGGTCGAACCCCCGGCGATCATCAGCTTTTGGGATTTAACCCCGTTCAGGTTCACATCCCCTTGCGACACGGTGTTGGAAACCCACACGTAAAAGCTCACCGTGCGTCCGGACGAAACCGGATTGACGGTGGAAACGGCCCACGTCACCGACTCGCCGACCTGCACCGGCGAGGGCGCGGAACTGAACTGCAGGGTTTTGATCCCCACGGAGCGGTAACTGAAATCATAATGCGTCGGATCATCGCCGGGCAGTTCGAGATATCGGGGCGACGTGGTGCGGAAACGCCAGACCGCATTGCTGGCCGGATCACTCACGCGCACGATCTTCCAAGTGTCATTGCACCAATCGAACCCGTAGGGCACACCGAGCACATCGCTGCCGTCCGAACCCGAGATCTTGAGCTTCGAGACCATGTCCCCTTCGCGGATCCGGTACTTGAAGGTGACGCGCGTCTTCTGACCCACGCCATCCGTGAACCGCTGGACATCCGCCGGATCCTCAAGCGTGGCCCACGCCTCCTCTTCCGCCGCCAGATTCATGCGCAACCGGGGCATGGCAATCGGGCCGACCGACGTGTTCGTGAGCATGAAATGGCCCCACAGACGCAGTTCGATCGGAATCGCGGTGCCAACGTTGCTGAGCGTTTTGTTCGTGATACTCACCGAGGTGAGCACCCCGATCAGATCTCCGTTCGAGGGCGGAAAGTACTGGGCCCGGGCTGTCACGCCTGCCCACAAAACCCCGCAGACCACCCAAGGCAACACCGACTTCTTGAATCCCGTTTTCATATCCGTTGTTTTCATGCCTCGTCTCCTGTCCATGCGAAAAACATACTCTCCCGTCCACACGGGTTACGGTGCCGCAGTCTCTCCCGCGGCCGGCCGGGCCGTTCCCTCGGCCACCCTCCGGTTGTCACGCTCCTCGGCCAGCATCCGCTGCCGGACCCGCTCCCGGGCCTGAGCCAGATTGTCCTGAATCTTGCCGATCCACTCCTGATTCGCGTTCTCAAGCCGGTTCCACTCCGGATCCTTC
>JAPXSY010000053.1:0-20327 GCA_033812795.1 Kiritimatiellia bacterium | reverse complement strand
GGGTCAGGAAGGTGGTGTTGGCCTTGACACGCTGGGCGTCGATCAGCAGTTTTCCGGTGCCGCGTTCGACCAGCGTGATTTCCGCCACCAGACCGTAACGGTATTCGGAGGCGCGGGAACCGTAATTCCGGTCATAGTTCAGCGACTGCATATCGGTTTTGACCAGCTTGCCGAGGAGTTTCAGCGAGGCCGCGTCCTGCCGGGCGATGCGGAACGTGCCCTCGCGCTGGAACTCGCGCAGCACCTGCTGCGTGACCACGGCATCGATTTCAGGGAACCCCGACTCGTTCTCAAAAACCGGAACGGCCAGGGTGCGCAGTTCTTCCGGCACGGCGGAAGTGCAGGTGTAAGAGGCGCAGCCGGCGGCCAGCAGCAGTGCCGCGGCGGTCAAGGAAACGGTCAGACGCATGGGACTCTCCTTTCATTCATGGGGCAGGGGCGGCATCTCGGTCGAGTTCGACGAGGCGTGCGCGGACCTGCTCGGCGTATTTGGAATCGGCGAATTCGGACAAAAAGCGCCGGTAGGCGGCTTGCGCGGCCGTGGCATTACGCTGGCGGGTGTCGTAAAAGACGGCGCGCTGGTAATTCTGGTCGATGAGCTGTTCGGTCAGGGCGTTCAGCCAGACCGTCAACTGCTCTTTCTGCGGGTGGTTCGGCAGGCGGGCGAGCAGGGCCTTGGAGAAGGCGATGGCTTCGCGGCAGCGCGGTTCGTTGTAGGTGTGTTTCATCGCCAAGTCGTACCGGCACTGCGCCGCGAGGTAGGCGGCGTGCATCGCCTGCGGGGAGGCGGGGAAGCGGTTCAGGATCCCGTCATATACGGCGATGGCCTCGGGAAGTTCCCGCTCCGAGACCCGGATCCCGCCGATGATCAACATTACTTCCGGAGCGATGGCCGAACGCGGCGCGTTCCGAACGATCTTCTCGAAGCGTTCCCGGATGCTGTCCGTGCCGCTGAGCATCCAGCCGAACATGCTCCGGTTGTTGTGGAGCAGATGGTTGGCGATGCGGAACTGGCGGTCCAGCACTTCGTCGTACGGGCAGTGCCCGGAGAAGTAGGTGAGCAGGTACTGGTATTCGTCGAAGGCCCGCTCGAACTTCCCGGTGCGCTCGAACAGGGCGGCGAGGGCCAGTTGGGCTTCTGCGGCCTGGGGGGCCGTGGGCCACTCGCGGATCAGCGCCTCATAGGCTTTACGCGCGGTGCGGTCCCGGCCAGCCGCCTCTTGCCGCAATGCGTAATCGAGTTGCGCGGCGGCTGTTTCCTCGCGGACCCCGTACCAGAACGACTTTTTTTTCTGGGGGATGCGGTCGTCTTTATCCAAAGCCTCAAATCCCTCGAACGAATCGGTCGCGTATCCCCGGTTGAAGCCGCTGCGTCCGGTCTGCTGCGCGAAAGAAGAACACCAGGCTGCCGCCAGGGCGGCGGCGGCGATTATCCGTATGAACCCCTGCCTCATCATCTGTTTTTCCGATCTGCGAGTTTCGGTCTGCCGTGTTGCCGTCCGGCGTAACGGGGCTTGATTCCCGTTCCGCACAAGATTACAGTATTACCCTGTTTCGGACGGTCGGCGAATGGGTCGCGGCCGACCGGGACTGCCAAGCCATGTACGTTAACGTAGCAAACCCCGGGGAACTGTAGAAGCATGAAAAAAGTTTTGATACCCACCAAGTTAGATGTCGTGGCCGCCGAGCTTCTGAAAGCGCATGGCGGTTATGCGGTCGTGCAGGATGCCAAAACGCCGCTGGAGGAGCTGGTCAAGGAGCACGCGGACGCCTACGCGCTGATCGTGCGCAGCGAGAAAGTGACCGCCGCGATCATCGACGCGCTGCCGCAGCTCAAGGTGGTTGTGCGCGCCGGCGCGGGATATGACACGATCGACATCAAGCACGCCCGCAAAAAAGGCGTGGACGTGATGAACACGCCGGGGGCGAACGCCAACGCCGTGGCGGAGGAGGTCATCGCCATGATGCTGGCCGATGCGCGCCACATCGTGCAGGCCGATACCACGACGCGCGCCGGCGGCTGGGAGAAGAAAAACTACATGGGCCGCGAGATCTCCGGCAAGACCGTGGGCATTGTCGGTCTCGGCAACATCGGCCGTCTGGTCGCCAAACGCCTCAGGGGCTTCGAGTGCCGCATCCTCGGTTACGATCCGCTGGTCAACCGCGACCGCCTGCGCGACCTCGGGATCGAGTCCGCCACGCTGGAGGAGATTTTCAGCCAGAGCGATTACGTCACGCTCCATGTTCCGGGCGGTGAGAGTACGCGCGGCATGGTCGGTACCAAGCTGATCGGCCTCATGAAGCAGGGCGCCACCATCATCAACTGCGCCCGCTTCGGCATCGTGGACGAGGATGCGCTGCGCGCAGTCAAAGCCGGGAAGGGGCTGCGCTATCTGAACGACGTTTACCCCAAGGACGAGGCCGGCCCTAAGAGCATGACCGACATCGCCGACCTGATGCTGCCGCATCTCGGTGCGAACACGTACGAGGCGAATTATGTGGCCGCGCAACGCGCGGCGCAGGAGCTGATCGACCTTGACGAAAGAGCCGACATGAGCTGCATCGTCAACCGTGACATCCCTGAGGGCCTTGAGCGTGCCTACTGCGAATTGGCCTTCAACCTCGCCAGCCTCGTGCGGCAGATGTCCGGCACCCAAGCGCCGATCAAGATGATCGAGACCAGCTTCTACGGCGATCTCGCGCCCTTCGGCAAATGGCTGACCGTCTCGGTTCTCGCAGGCATCTGGAGCGAGTTCGATCGCTACAACGACTACAAAGCCGCGACCAAATTCCTCAAGGATATGGGCATCGAGCTGATCGACCGCGAAGCCGACCCCGAGAAGGGCTACGGCAACGCCATTACGATCGATCTTAAAGTAGAAAGGGCCGGCAAAAGCCTTAAGAGTTTCAGCGTGCGCGGCACGGTCACCGAAGGCGTGCAGACGGTTTCGCGCATCGACGAGTTCGACCGCCTCTACTTCGAGCCGAGCGGCGCCACCCTTTTCTGCCTGTACGACGACCGGCCGGGCGTGATCGCTGCGATCAGCCGCAAGCTGGCCGACGCGCACATCAACATCGAGGACATGCGCAACCCGCACAACGCCAAGACCCACCGCTCGCTGGCGATCATCAAGCTCAACCAGCCGGTTCCGCAGGATATGCTCGAAGCCATCAAGACCGAAGTCAACGCCCACTACACCCTCTGCACGGTGGTGTGATATAACGCCATGACCGACTCTGCCGCTTCCGTTCCCTGCATCACCGCCACGCTGCCGCCCGAGACGGCGGATGCACTGTTTGAAATCATCGGCAACGATGGCTTCACGCCGACCTCGTGGTACGATGTGGAAAGCGGCGTCTGCCGTGTCTCGCTCTTTCCGGATGAACCGGACGGTGTGGCGCACACGCAGGCTGCGTTGATCGCTGCCGCCGCATTGCTCGGCGTGACGGTCGAGCCGACGGTCACGGCCGTCGCGCAGACCGACTGGGCCGAAAGCTGGAAACGCTTTTTCCACGTTGAGAAGATTTCTCCCCGCGTGGTGGTGCGTCCCTCTTGGGAACCGTACACGGCGCAACCCGGCGAGTGCGTGATCACGCTCGATCCCGGCTTGAGCTTCGGCACCGGCAAACACGCCACCACGCAGGCCTGCCTCCGCTTTTTGGACCAGTTGGCGGCGGAGGACATTCAGCGCTCCGTACTCGATATGGGGTGCGGCTCCGGCATTTTGGCGATCGGCGCGAAGCTGCTGGGTTTCACGGATGTGCGCGGTTTCGACAATGATCCCGACTGCATGCGCGTGTCAGAGGAGAACGCGGCGCTGAACGGCGTGTCGATCCCCTTCACGCTGGACGACCTTTCGCAAGCGCACCCGCCAGCCGATATCGTGGTGGCGAACATCCTCGCGCCGGTGCTGATCCGGTTCGCGCCGCAGGTGGCGGGGTCCATGAGCGCGGACCCGCGCGCGCGGCTGGTGTTGTCAGGCATTCTTGACACGCAGTATGACGCGGTATGCGCCGCTTACGAGGCGCAGGGGCTGGTTGAGATTGACAGCCTGTTGTTCGGCGAGTGGCGCAGCGGGCTGTTCGGGAGAGGTTCGTAACAGGAAGATTCACATATGGAAAAACTAAGGCACGAATTAACTTGCCTATAAATTGACAGGATGACAGGATTTTCAGGGTTAAAAAAAATCATGTTAATCCTGTCATCCTGTCAATTTATCCTAAAAAGAGCAGTTGAACCTTCAACTCTCTTTGGTTTCAGGGTTTCAGGGTTAAAAAAATCATGTTAATCCTGTAATCCTGTCAATTTATCCTAAAAAGAGCAGTTGAACCTTCAACTCTCTTTGGTTTCAGGGTTTCAAGGTTTCAGGGTTTCAGGGTTTCATCGGGATCGGGATCGCTATCGGGATCGGGATCGATCATTTAACCACCGCCTCACCGCCTAACCGCCTCACAGTCTCACAGCCTTTGAGGTTGCGGGCTTTGCCCGCATTAGTCCTATAGCGGCAGCTCGCACTGACGGCCGGCGGGGGTGAGACCCAGGCGGCGGTAACAGGCAGGGGTGGCGACACGGCCCTTTGGGGTCCGTTCCAGATAGCCCTCCTGAATCAGGAACGGCTCGTAGACCTCCTCAATGGTGTCGGGCTCCTCGCCCACGGAAACGGCGATGGTGTTGAGCCCCACCGGGCCGCCATTGAATTTCACGGCCAGCGTTTCGAGGATCCGGATATCCATCTCATCCAGCCCTTGCGGGTCGATCTCCAGCAACGCGAGCGCCTCGCCCGCCACCTCTTGGGTGATGTGGTTCCCGGCGCGCACTTGGGCGTAATCGCGTACCCGCCGCAACAGGTTGTTGGCGATACGCGGGGTTCCGCGCGCCCGCGCGGCGATTTCCCGCGTGCCGCCCCCATCGATGCTGACCTCGAGCCGGACGGCGGAACGGGTGAGGATGTCGCTGAGTTCCTCAATGCAATAGTAATCAAGGCGGTTGGTGATGCCGAAGCGCGAGCGGAGCGGGGCTGAGATCAGGCCGCTGCGGGTGGTCGCGCCCACCAGCGTGAAACGGGGGAGTTCCAGCCGGACTGATCGGGCGTTGGGCCCTTGGTCGATCAGGATGTCGATGACGAAATCCTCCATCGCGGAGTACAAATACTCCTCCACGGTCCGCTGCATGCGGTGGATTTCGTCGATGAAAACGATGTCGCCGGGTTCCAGACTGGTGAGCAGTCCGGCCAGATCGCCGGGCTTGTCGATGACCGGGCCCGATGTGGTTTTGACATGCACGCCCATGGCGTCGCCGAGAATGAAGGCGAGGGTGGTTTTGCCGAGTCCGGGCGGACCCGAAAGCAGCACATGGTCAAGCGCCTCCCCGCGCTGGCGGGCAGCCTCCACCGCCAGCATCAATCGCTCCCGCACCTTCTGTTGGCCCACAAACTCGGCGAAGCCAGTGGGGCGCAGGCGATTGTCGAACGAGGCGTTCCGGCGGTTGAGTTCCTCTGAGGGGCGTGTCTGCATGGATTGGTATCATGACAAAAATCGGGGCGGAAAACAATGCCGCCATTTTTGAGTGTCCCCTTTCCGGCCACTGTGTTTTAATATGTCCTTTACCCGCCGGAAGACCGACCGGGGATCCGGAACGCGTGTTCCGTGACGAACCAGAGAGAGAATCCGCCCATGCGTCTCGCCATCGCTTACCCGCCGCTACCCTCGGAAAAAGGGGTGCCGTTGCTTTCA
This sequence comes from Kiritimatiellia bacterium, assembly GCA_033812795.1. GTDB lineage: Bacteria > Verrucomicrobiota > Kiritimatiellia > RFP12 > UBA1067 > JAPXSY01. The sequence goes on along the minus strand of JAPXSY010000053.1, from coordinate 14,594 downwards.
CAGAACCGCCAGTTCCAGTGGTTCACGCGTCCCACGTACATCTATCCGGTGGTGCCCGCGCAGGCCGCGACGCAGGCGCGGGCCGCCGGACATGACGTGGCTTGGCTGGACGGCATCGCTTCGGAGTGGACGCCCGAGGAGTTTGACGCGCGGCTGGACGCATTCGCCCCGGAGGTGGTGATGCTGGAGACCAAGACGCCGGTGGTGCGGCGTCATTGGGCCTATATCCGGGAACTCAAGGCGCGGCACCCCGGGGTGCGGGTGGTGCTGGTCGGAGATCATGTCACGGCCTTGCCGCGCGAAAGTTTCGAAGCCTGTCCGGTGGATTACGTGCTGACCGGGGGCGACTACGATTTTCTGCTGGTCAATCTGCTGGAGGTCCTGCGCGCGGCTGGGGGCGGCCTGCCGGACACGGCGCGTCTGGAGCCCGGCGTCTACTGGCGTGATGCGGACGGTATGGTGCGGGACAGCGGCCCCTTCCGGCTCGATCACGATCTCAAGACCCTGCCCTGGATCGACCGCGAGCTGACCTGTTGGCCTCTCTATGCCGAGCGCAACGGCAATTTTCGCAAAACGCCCGGAACCTACATCATGTCGGGCCGTGACTGTTGGCACGGCAAGTGTACCTTCTGCTCGTGGACCACGCTTTATCCGACCTACCGTGTGCGTGATCCGGTTGAGGTGGTGGACGAGATCGGAGATCTGATCAGCCGGTACGGGATCCGGGAGATCATGGATGACACCGGCAGCCTGCCTGCCGGGGCGTGGTTGAAGCGCTTCTGCGGGGAGATGATCGCGCGCGGTTATAACCGGAAAATCCGCATCGACTGCAATATGCGGTTCGGATGTCTGGACGAAGAGACCTACCGGCTCATGCGCAAGGCCGGATTCCGGCTGGTGCTTTTCGGATTGGAGTCCGCCAACCAGGCCACGCTCGACCGTCTTCAAAAAGGTCTCACGGTGGCGCAGATCGAAGAGGGCGTGAAGTGGGCCGCGCGCGCCGGTCTGGATGTGCACGTCACGGTGATGTTCGGCTACCCGTGGGAGGGCGAGGGGGAAATCGCCAACACCGTCCGGTTGGCGCGGTCCCTGTTGCGCAGGGGGCATGCCAGCACGCTGCAAGTGACGATGGTGGTGCCGTATCCGGGCACGCCGCTCTTCCGGGAGTTGGATCAGGCCGGGCTTCTGTTGACGCGCGAATGGGATGATTATGACATGCGGCGGCAGGTGATGCGCTCGGGGGTTCCGGAAGCGCGGATCAAAGCCGCGGTCCGCGAGGTGTATCAGGCGTTCCTGCACCCGGAGACGGTGGTGCGCCGTCTGTTGTCCACCCGGGATCCCGTGGGGGACGTGAAATTCTACTGGCGCGGGCTGCTTTCGCTCGTCGGCCACCTGCGTGATTTTACGAAATAACCGGCCCGTTATGGCGGAACATAGACAGTTTGCGCGTTACGGAGGTCGGAAGGGCTATAAAAATGGAAGGGAAAAATAATCCGATTTTAGCTTTTCGGGCCTTGTCGCCTTCTGCGGCAAATGGTACTCTGTGGGCAATGGCTAACCAAGGGTGTCGTGTGAAACGCCCTTATAGATGAGAGAGTTTGGCTTGAAGAGCGTGATGTTGAAGTGCCTCGGCTTCGGGTTACTGTGCTGGGCTGTCCTTTTCGTGAACGGGTGCCGGACGGCTGCCGAGGACGCGATGGGGTTTGATGAGCAGGCGCAGTATGTGGAGGAGGGAGAGCCGAAGATCAAACCCGGGCTGACGTTGCGTGTCGCGGTGACGGCCTCCGGTTCGGAGGCCGTGCAGGAGGGGCTGAAGGAAGTGAACGCGAACGGCGAAATCCTCATGCCGCTGGTGGGCGCGATCCGCTGCGAAGGCCTTACGATTATGGAGCTTCAGGAGAAGATCAAAACAGCCTACAAGGATTATTACATCGAGCCTCAGGTTACGGTGGGTTTCGTGTATACGGAGAACACGGGCATGAAATCGCCGTGGGGTTCGGTGCTGTTGATGGGTGAGATCGTCCGGCCGGGTCCCGTCAACATGCCCTCGACGCGGGATCTGACGGTGACGCGGGCCCTGATGTTGGCTGGCGGGGCCACGGCTCTGGCGGACAAGCGGCATGTGCGGGTGACGCGGCGGGAGAAGGACGGCTCGTTGAAACGGTTTATGGTGGACATTGACAAGATCGGGAAAGAGGGCCGCTCGGATTTGGATATCGCCCTCAAACCCGGTGATGTGGTTTGGGTTCCGGAGTCGTGGTATTGAGCCGCGAAGAGAGGGAGGGAGGCTGAGAGAGATGAAAAAGTCAAAAAGAGTTTTAGGATGCGCGCTGGGCGTGGGCTTGGCCTGGGCCGCTGTTGTGGGGTTGGCGCAGCAGAGCGAATTCCTTTCGCGTTCGCAGTGGCTCAAGAAGATCGGCGCGTCGGTGACGGATGCGGCGGTGTTGCGCGACACGCTGGAGCAGGTCGCTCCCTCGGACCGGGTGGAGTTCACGCAGCGCCTGCTCAAGGCCGTCTCGCGTCTGCCCGCCAACCCGGATGAGAAGGGGGCGGCGTTTGTGCGTTCGGCGGTGGCTTGTATCGCCGGGGCGGACGCGGAGACCAAGCGGGATGTGATCGCGGCGGTTTTCGCGGGGGTGCCCGTGGAATATCTGCCGCTGGTGACGGACGAGTTGGCCAAGCGCTTTAACCGCGAATACAACCAGCTCACCTGCGAGCAGTACGGCATGATCGCGACCAACGTGCTGGGAGCCGTGACCGTAAGGAATGCCGAGACGGATGAGGCCTCGGTCCGCAACACGTTTACGGTCCTGGCGTTCTTGAAAGGTGCCGATTGCCCGAATCTGCAGCGTGATCTGCTTGCCGTGTTGCCGGATGACCGCATGCGCGGTCTGGCGCAGACGTGGATCCCGCAGGTGTTGAACGAGGGCAAATACGATGCGATGCTGGCCGCGGCGGATGCCGAGGCTTTGCCGTTGCGGCACGAGGACATCCTGCGGCTGATCGGACATGCCTCGCTGGACCGCCTGTTGGCCGATATGCTCGCCAGCCTTCCCGCGGACGGCAAAGGCGCGTCCCTTTCGTTGGAAAAAGCTCGTTTGGGCGGGGCCAGCGCATCTTCATCGACCGCCGTTTCGGGCAGCAATCTGGATTACGGGATCAACCGTGTGCCGCGGAACCCGTTTTATCCGAGCGGATACCAAAACCAGAAGTTGACGATCATCGGGGACGATTTCTTACAGGAGCGTGGGAAAAGAAGGGTGTATAGGGTTAAAACGTTCTGCGGATGTCCCTGACGAACACGATGTCCCCCTTTGAGATCGCGGTAATGCAAGGAGTACGGGTTATGGTAACACGAACGGTTTTTGTAGCACGGGCGCGTATCATCCTGATGTTCGCGCTGATTCTGGTGTGCGGGGTGACCCGAGCCCAGGAACGCGGATTCAAGTTCAACAACCTAACGGTCTCGCCGTACGTGAACTTGGAGTACATGTACGATTCCAATGTGGACTCGGACCGAACCGAGGTCAGCGATGAGATTTTTTCGGTGAACCCCGGGGTGGATCTGACGTATACCGGTAATGACTGGGGGTTGTCGGCCGGGCTCTGGTTCGGTCGTGATTATTACCGCGACTATGATGAACTGGATAAGAACCGGTACGGGGAACGGGTGTCGTTCTATCGCGAATCCGCCAAAGGATGGCGTTTTGTGCTGGGGCAGAGTTTTATCCGGAGCCGGGAGAATGATTCGATCCTCGATGGCGGCAGGGGGTTGTGGCGGGACCGGGACCTGCATGAGATCAACAGCGCGTTGTCCTACCAGATCAGCGAGAAGACCGGGGTGACGCTCAGCGGCATGTTTTCCGATCTGAATTACCGGAACGACCAGGGTAGATACGCTCCGCTCTACGGCTGGCGCGAGTGGAGCACCGGGCTGGAATTCGCCCGCAAGCTTTCGGAAAAGAGCAACGTGCTGCTGGCCGGCACGTATCAGCAGTATAAGAGTAACGGGGCCGTAGGCGGCGTTGACAGCAGCAGTACGGGGTACTCCCTGATGGCTGGTTTCGGTTCGCGGGCCACGGAGCGGATCTCGTACCGGGCTCTGACCGGTGTGGAGTGGTTTGATTATGCGGAAGGCGACCTCTTGACTGGATGGAAGTACAGTTTGGACGCCAGTTGGCTGATCAGCAAGAAGTGGGCGGCCACGGTGGCCGGTTCGAGTTATTACCAGCCCAGCGAGACGCAGGTAAATCAGGCGATGCAGGTGTACGCGATTTCGGCGGGCGTCACCTACCGGCCGATGCGTAAGCTCACGACGCGTCTCGACGTGGCCTACCGGCGTGAGGAGGATGAGTACCAAAACGCGGTGGCCAGGAATATGGGGGCCGCCACCGATGATATCTTCTCGATCCGCGCGCGCGCCGATTACCAGTTGATGCGGTATGTGTCGGTGTACGGTGGGCTGGAATTTGAAGACCGTTGGTCGGACAACCGTGCGTATGAGTATGACCAGTACCGGGCGCTGCTGGGATTGCAGTTCCGGTACTGATCGATGGGCTGAACGAGAATCATGCGCACGCCGAATCCGCCTTCACCGCATGCGATGCGTGGGCGGATTTCTTATGCGGTGCCTGTGATGTTCCGTGTATGATGCAGAAGATCCTGACAAAATACGGGCTCGCGATCCATGTGGCCCTCGTTTGTTTTTTCCCTTTTGCCGGATTTGGGAGTTCGCGTTGGCTTCCGTTCATCCCGTTTCTGTGGCTTTCCCTGGCGGTCGTGGAACTGATGATCCTGTTGCCCTCTGTGTATCGGGGTGAGACGCTGGCGGATGCCCGTCAGCGCATGGTGCGCGGTCTGTACTGGGATCCGCTGCTGTATATCGGTGCCGCGCTGGTCGGCATGCTGATGATCCAGTGGCTGAACGGCGGATGCCCGCTCGTGTACCTTCCGGATGCCGATGTGTGGCGGATCAGCACTCCGCCGATTGCCTGGGCGCCGTTTTGCGTGGAGGCTGTGGCGGGGTTCTCCCAATTCTGTGTCCTGGTCGCCTGTGTGGTGGTGGGGCTCGCCGTGCGGAACGCGCTCAGCCGGACACCGAAGCGCATGTTGCTGCAGGGCATGGCCGTGGCAAGCGGCTGTGTGGCGCTGATCTCGGTGGCCCGTGTCTGGCCGGAGAGGTGTCTGGCGGATGCGGCGAATCTGGCGCGAGGCACGTTTTTCGGGTTCTGGATGCTCCTGTCCTGGGGGCTTCTCGCTGATGCGCTGACGCGTTTCCAGCGGGGAGGGCGGACCTTGTACTTGTTCGGGACCCTCGCCAATCTGATCGGCCTGCTTTTTTATTCCCCCCCCTTGTCGGTCTGCCTGTACGGCATCTTGGGTCTGGTGCTCTTTCTGTATGCGTTAGTGTATCTGGATGCGCAGGTTTCCAAAAAAACGCAGGTGCTGCTGTTTTTGGTCACGGTGTTCGCGTTGGCGGCATTGGTGGTGACGCTGGGTTTCCTGATGCCGGACAATCCGGTGGCCGCGAAGATGAAGGAGGCCTGGCCCGTTGCGGAGTATTGGGAGAAGCTCATGGCCACACGACGGGTTCGTATGGATGCCGCGCTTGCGTTGTGGAAGGAGCATCTCTGGTTCGGTTGCGGGGCCGGAGGGTTTTTTCACGGTGTCGGATTGTTGCTCTCGGATAAAGAGTGGGCGCTGCTGCAAACCGATCAGGCGTATGCCTATCATGAGTACCTCCAGTTCCTGTGCGAATATGGGGTGGTGGGGTTGGCCCTCTTTCTGACTGCGGCGCTTGCGTTGATCGCGCCGCTTTGTTATCGGGCCCGTATCGCCTGGCAGGCTGGCGGCGAGGTGGGAATGGAAGGCCGATTCTTCCTGTTGCGCATTTCGCCGATCGTGGTGTCGGGTGTGCTCGCCACGGGTGCCGTCTTTGTCGAGAGTTGGTTCGCCAACCCCTTTCGGTCGCCCGCTGTGTTGTTGTCGTGGTCGGTGACCTTGGCCGCGTTGCCTGGTTTTCTGCCCAAGCACGCGAACAAAATGGCGCGCTAAGCGTGCCATCTGTGATCGGTTGGCGGAACAGCCGCGAAATCATTTTTTGGGGAGAGGATAGATGAACGAGAGGGATGACACCACTGCCGGGGATGTGAGCACGGGTACACGCCGACCGATCTATTACGGTGGGTTCAACAAACGGGCCATCTATTACGGCGGACACGCGCCTTCGGCGTATCCCGGTTATCCCGGAGGGGGATACGGGGGCGGCGCATATTATTATGGTATGGGCGGAGGCGTCGGGGATGACACCGATTCCCTGATGGGCACGGTCACGATCGGGCGCATGCTTCGCGTGTGCTCGCAGCGGTGGGTTACGCTGGTGGTGTTTGTGATCATCGGCTTCATCGCCGCGTTTGCGGTATTTAAGATCTCTCCGATGATTTATGAGGCGGAAAGTGTGTTCGAAATGAGCATCCGCGGGTCGACGTATACCGGCATGCGCAAGGCGATCATTGAAACCGATGTCGGTTCGTCGCTGGATGAGGTGTTCAATACGCGGTTGGCCCGGTTGCGCAGCCGCGCGGTGATTGATCAGATCGTCAGTCAGTACCGGAGTGATTACCCCAGTTCGACGGTCACGGATGAGCAATTGATCGAAACGTTGTTCGAGTCGAAAATGACGCTGCAGCGCCGTTCGCGTCTGATCCGGGTCACGGTGCGGTCAACGGATCCGCAGTTGGCGACGGATCTCGCCAACGCCTATGCCAAGGCTGCGGAAACCTTCACGTCGGATTCGAACCGCAACGAGTCGGAGGTGGCCGTCTCGTGGCTGGCGACAACGACGGAGCAGCAGAAGCGGAACTTGGAGCGGGCCGATAAGGAGATGCTGGATTTCCGGGTGGCCAACCAGCTTGATTTCATGGCCAGCGAGAGTGAGACCACGCAGCAGGCGCGCGGCAAAATCAACGCGGACATTCTGGTGCTGGAAGGGGAAATCACCAAGGCCACAGAACTGCGGAAAACTCTGGAACAGATTCAGAACGAGCCGGAAAAGTTCGGTACCCTGCCGGAAGCGGTGCCGCGGTCGGGCGAGATCGGCACGGCTTATCAGCAGTTGCAGAACGTGCTGGCTGAAAAAAATTCGCTGTTGGCCCGCTATACCGCCAACCACCCGGAAGTGAAAGTCAAAGAGAAAGAGGCCGAGGTCTTCAAGCAGCAGTTCGCCGACGTGGTCTTCCGTGCGCTCGAGACCTGTAAGGCGAATCTGGATCTGCTGCAGCGCCAACTGGCCCAGTTGACGCCGAAACGGGACGAGTTGGTGAAGAAACTTTCAGATCTCGAGTTGAAGATGGTGGAGACCAAAATGAAACTCGAGCAGTTGGAGCGCGAGCGGGAAGTCGCGGACATCAGTTACAAATCGCTGTTGCAGCGTACACGCGAGGCGCAGGTGGCGTCGGATGAAAATACGGCGATCATCAAGCAGGTGGAGGCCGCCTACCGTCCGACTAAGCCGGTGTTGCCCAATCCGATGATCATCTTCCCCGCGGGACCGCTGATCGGCCTGTTGTTGGGGGTTGTGTTCGTGCTGGTGCTGGACCACCTCGAGGACAAGATCGTCGGTATTTCGGATATCGAGCAGCGTCTGCGCCTGAAGACCTTGGCGGTGCTGCCGCATGTGCGCCGGAAAAAACGCGAGCAGTTGGCGCGGCTGGTTGCGGATGATAAGTTTTCGCAATTCGCCGAGGCGGTCGCCGGATTGCGGAATCTGCTGGATTCGCCCCGCTATCAGGAGATGACCAAGGTGCTGCTGTGCATGAGCACGCAGCCGGGGGTGGGCAAAACCATCGCCTCCTGCTCGCTGGCGTTGTCGTATGCCCAGAGCGGGCAGAAGACCCTGCTGATCGATTTTGATATGCGCCGTCCCCGGCTCGCCCGGATTTTCGAGAAACGGCATTCGGATTTCAACAGCCTGCCGCATACGCTGGCCAAGGGAGACACCTCGTTGTTTGAGACCCTCCCCGTGGCGTCGGGGATGGAAAATCTCGATGTGGTGCTCTCTCGCGCCTCTTCGGAGCTGAGTCCCTCCAGCCTGATGGGGAGCGGCGTGATCGTCGATTTCTTCTCTTGGGCGCGTGAGCATTATGATCACGTCATCATCGACTCGCCGCCGTTCGGGATCGTGGGGGATGTCATGGTCTTGGCCTCGCTGGTCGATGCGGTGATGATCATGTGCTGTCCCGACCGCACACGGTTCCAGCCGATCAAACATGCGGCCCGTCATCTGACGGAGGCCGGCGCGCGGGTGATCGGCGTCATTGTGAATGACGTGGATTTTGGCCGGCGCAACCATTTCAGCCATTATGATTATCACTACCGGTATGCCTACCGCTACACATCGCGCTACGGCGCATACGGACAGGGCAAGAAACCCGGCGACAGAACCCGTGCGGCCGCGGCAGGCGGCGCGGGGACCGTCCGGCTGGACGAGGATGATCTGATCCCGTCCGGCTTGGCCGCGCGCCGGGATGTGGTTGATGTTTCCATGACAGATGATGAGTGAGGAGAACGGATGAAACGGGTAATTGTAACCGGCGGTGCCGGGTTTATCGGCTCGGCTGTGATCCGGCACCTGCTGGACGCGACGGACTGGCAAATCCTGAATCTGGACAAGCTGACCTATGCGGGGAATCTGGCTTCCCTGCCGGGGGCGGAGGAGAATCCGCGGTATGCCTTTCTGCGGGCGGACATCTGCGACCGCGCGGCGATGGAACAGGCGTTCAGAGAGTTCCGCCCCGACGCCGTGATGCATCTGGCCGCGGAATCGCATGTCGACCGCTCGATCGATGGCCCGGCCGCATTTGTGCAAACCAATATCGTGGGAACCGCCACCCTGTTGGAGGTTGCCCTGACGTATTGGCGCGGCCTGTCCGATGCGGAACGGGAGGCGTTTCGTTTCCAGCACATCTCCACGGATGAGGTGTTCGGATCGTTGGGGCCGGTCGGGTTGTTTACGGAAACCACGCCGTATGACCCCCGTTCGCCGTATTCGGCCAGTAAAGCGAGCTCCGATCATTTGGTCATGGCCTGGCACCACACCTACGGGTTGCCGGTGATGATCACCAACTGTTCGAATAATTACGGCCCGTTCCACTTCCCTGAAAAGCTGATTCCGCTGGTGATCCTGAACGCGTTGGAAGGAAAGCCCCTGCCGATCTACGGAAAAGGCGATAACGTGCGGGATTGGCTGTATGTGGAAGATCATGCGCGCGCGTTGCGTAGGGTTCTGGAGCGGGGCGTTCCGGGCGAGACGTATAACGTGGGCGGCAACACCGAGCGCACCAACCTGCAAGTTGTGGAGACGATTTGCGCGACGCTCGACGAAACGTGCCCGGAGCGGTTGTCCGGTTTCGGGATTCAGGCTTTCCGCGAACTCATCACGTTTGTCCCGGACCGTCCCGGCCATGATCATCGGTATGCGATCGACGCCTCCAAAATCCGCGACCGGCTCGGTTGGGCGCCTCAGGAGAACTTCGAGACCGGCATACGGAAAACGGTGGCCTGGTATTTGGAGAACGCCTGGTGGTGGCAGCCGATCCGCGACAAGAACTATGCCGGGGAACGGTTGGGCCGGGGGACTGGGTCCTGACCGCTGTTCGGTTCAGGAGAAGCGGCGGATTCATGTTGGGAAGGAGGGTGGGAGGATGGCGCGGAAAGGGATTATTCTGGCGGGCGGTGCGGGAACCCGGTTGTTTCCGGTCACGCAGGTGATTTGCAAACAACTGCTTCCGGTATACGACAAGCCGATGATTTATTATCCCCTCTCGACCCTGATGCTGGCGGGGATCCGGGAGGTGCTGATCATTTCCACGCCTGAAGCGACGCCCGTGTTCAGGCATCTTCTCGGCGACGGTTCCCAACTGGGCATGCGGTTGTGCTATCAGGTTCAGGAAACGCCGAACGGGCTGGCGCAGGCGTTTGTGATCGGACGCGAGTTCATCGGTGATGATCCGGTCTGCCTGGTGTTGGGCGACAACCTTTTTTACGGCGACGGGATGCGCCGGATGCTCGCCGAAGCGGATAGTGGCGCGGGCGCCACAGTGTTCGGGTATTACGTGACCGATCCCGAGCGGTATGGTGTCGTCAGTTTTGACGCGGCTGGCCGGGCGGAAACCATTGAAGAGAAACCTGCGCAGCCGAAATCGAATTACGCGGTGGTGGGACTCTATTTCTATGACCAGGATGTGGTGCAGATCGCGACCGAGCTGAAGCCTTCGGCCCGCGGCGAATACGAGATCACGGATGTCAACCGTGTCTATCTGCAGCAGGGCCGGCTGAATGTCAAAGTCATGGGACGCGGTGTCGCCTGGCTGGACACCGGAACCCATGACTCGCTTGCGGACGCCACTGCGTTCGTCAAGGCGATTCAGGACCGTCAGGGACTGAAAATCGCCTGTATCGAAGAGATCGCCTGGCGTATGGGGTTCATCGACCGCGCTCAACTGGAGCGCCTGGCGGCGTCGCTGAGCAAGTCCACGTACGGCGAATATCTGGCGCACCTGCTGAAGCAGGAAATCCGATCCTGAGCATTGCGCCCCGAGCCGGGACGTTCAGGGGAGGCAATATTGGTGCCAGAGGAGGGGATCGAACCCTCACGCCGGTTTAACCCGGCTCCGGATTTTAAGTCCGGTGTGTCTGCCATTCCACCACTCTGGCGTGGCGCAATCGTTCGGGACACGATACAGAAGCATGACAGAAGCGTCAAGCCCCAGCCGGGTGGATTCTTTTCGCGCCAGTAAAGGCGCGCGAAACACTCCTAACTCCTTGCCTATAAATTGACAGGATTACAGGATTTTCAGGATTGAACAACATCATGTTAATCATGGATATATGCGCCCGGGCAGCGGAAAATCATGTCCGATAAATTGCCAGGATTACAGGATTTTCAGGATTGAACAACATCATGTTAATCATGTCCTAAACGTATTCCAAGGTTTTTTCGCGGCTGAGCCGCGCGGCGGGCTAACTCCTAACTGAAGGGCTTCAATGGAGCCGCGCCAATGATGGCGCGGAAACACTTCCGAAAACAGGCTTTCAGGACAGCCTCGTTTGAGCAAAAAATTCAGTTTTCGAAGAACGGAAATTGATATCGGTGTAATCTATGCGTGGGCGAGACGTTTGCGCGGCTTGGGGATTGTCCTCCCGAGTGCAGACGCAGTTTCGATCCACTCGCGGATGATTTGTTCCGCGTTGGCGAGCGCTTCCTGATAGGTCGAGCCATCCGCCATGCACCCCGGAAGTTCGGGAACCTCTGCCACAAACGAATCGTCCTCCTCGCTCCAGAAAATGATAATTTCGTATTTGTGTTCCATGACTCAGTCCTCCATTCGTAACTTGTACTTCAGTAGCAAATCGCGAATCTGCTTGACCTGATAGGCTTTGCCCATGCCGTTCTTGGGTTGAAGGTTGATGATCTCTTCGACTCCTTCCATGGTGAAGATATGGTGGTCGCCTCGTACTCGGCAATCAAACCCCAGTCGTGACAGCAGACCACACAGATCCTCAAACAGAACATTCGAGTCCGAACGCCGTGCCATTATATGCGCGTAGACCTTTGAGTATCTGCCCATGACGCCCCCAACACCATGACTATACCACTACTCCAGCAGCTTGCTCAAGCCGTGTGTTCGGCAAGTTTCGAATTTTTGCCACTGGCTACGCGTTGAAAACGCGACAGCGTCATGTACGCTGTGATGGTGCCGTTCGCCGAGCCAATAACGCTTCAATGGAGCCGCGCCAACAATGGCGCGGAAACGCCAACCACGCGCAACCGCGCCAGCTCCGTATCCCGCCGGGCTTCAATGGAGCCGCGCCAATGATGGCGCGGAAACGATGCTGGGGGTGACGGCGACGCCGGACCGTGGCGAGCTTCAATGGAGCCGCGCCAATGATGGCGCGGAAACCACAGAAAAAACAGGCCGCTCCGTTTCGCGGCAAAATCGCTTCAATGGAGCCGCGCCAATGATGGCGCGGAAACACGTGGCAGGGCGACATCGACATCCTGACGAGCTGGCTTCAATGGAGCCGCGCCAATGATGGCGCGGAAACCGTACTTCGGCATATTCATCACTCTACCTCCTTACCGAGCTTCAATGGAGCCGCGCCAATGATGGCGCGGAAACAGCAGGGCTTCCCAAACATCGTCGTCCACCCAGAAGTCGGCTTCAATGGAGCCGCGCCAATGATGGCGCGGAAACACGGAGGACAGCGTCGGCACGCCCGACCAGATCGCGCTTCAATGGAGCCGCGCCAATGATGGCGCGGAAACGACGATTTTCGCGAGCGCATTGCAAACGCATTGCCGGCTTCAATGGAGCCGCGCCAATGATGGCGCGGAAACCCTGTCGCCCCCCAGCGCCCACACGACGGAATCTAGGCTTCAATGGAGCCGCGCCAATGATGGCGCGGAAACGTCCAGGCCATCGCATTATTCCTTTAGATACCCCTTGCCGCTTCAATGGAGCCGCGCCAATGATGGCGCGGAAACTTCAATCTCCGTATCCGCATCAGTTCGGGCCTCACGAGCTTCAATGGAGCCGCGCCAATGATGGCGCGGAAACAGAGGCGGAGCGGCTAGAACGGCGCAAGCGCACACTGCTTCAATGGAGCCGCGCCAATGATGGCGCGGAAACCGGCAATCCCAGAATCATCGCGTCAAGGTGCCCACGGCTTCAATGGAGCCGCGCCAATGATGGCGCGGAAACATTGAATCAGGAGTTGAGCGGGCCCACCGCGCAAAGCTTCAATGGAGCCGCGCCAATGATGGCGCGGAAACGGTGGGGGTGGGGGGGTGAGGTTTTCCCCACCTGATGGCTTCAATGGAGCCGCGCCAATGATGGCGCGGAAACACTTGATTCTGTCCATAAGCCCGTTCGCTTCCTTATCGGGCTTCAATGGAGCCGCGCCAATGATGGCGCGGAAACGAGCCCTCCGGGTTCTCGATGCTTATGTCCATGCCGTGCTTCAATGGAGCCGCGCCAATGATGGCGCGGAAACTCCTCGATGTTCACCATGCCAGACAGGTGCTGGACAGCTTCAATGGAGCCGCGCCAATGATGGCGCGGAAACCGGGCGCGATGTGGGGCGACGGCCCGATCATTGATCGCTTCAATGGAGCCGCGCCAATGATGGCGCGGAAACCGTCGGGCTCGTCGCAAGGCTCTCATCCGTCTCCGGCGCGCTTCAATGGAGCCGCGCCAATGATGGCGCGGAAACTATGCGCAAAGCTCCCCTTTGGGCACGGCGGTGCGTAGCGCTTCAATGGAGCCGCGCCAATGATGGCGCGGAAACCTGTGGGAGGACGTCTGCCCGGAGCTTGCGGGGCGCGTGCTTCAATGGAGCCGCGCCAATGATGGCGCGGAAACCGTTTGTCCGCCTTCACCCACTTATGCCATGAGTCGAGCTTCAATGGAGCCGCGCCAATGATGGCGCGGAAACACTCTGCACGTCATCGTGCGGCGCGCGCGGTGTGGGGCGCTTCAATGGAGCCGCGCCAATGATGGCGCGGAAACACCTCGCAGCTTTGTCGATTGCGCTCATGTGCGGCAGCTTCAATGGAGCCGCGCCAATGATGGCGCGGAAACGCGAAGGAAAGGCCACGTCATGAAGTACCCTTACAGCTTCAATGGAGCCGCGCCAATGATGGCGCGGAAACGTGTCCCGTCGCCTGTGGCGATTGGTTGGCAAACATGCTTCAATGGAGCCGCGCCAATGATGGCGCGGAAACTAAGCAAAGAAGAGACAGACCCGCGAAAGGAGTATAGCTTCAATGGAGCCGCGCCAATGATGGCGCGGAAACATCACCACCGACTTGAGGCTGCGGTCGCTCAACACCAGCTTCAATGGAGCCGCGCCAATGATGGCGCGGAAACTCGCCGACAATGCCGAGTGATCGTTACGCGCAAAACAGCTTCAATGGAGCCGCGCCAATGATGGCGCGGAAACAGCGCGTAATCGCGGTAGACGCCGAGCAGCGCCTTCCTGCTTCAATGGAGCCGCGCCAATGATGGCGCGGAAACGAAGATCGGCGTTGAAGTCGCGCACAGGCGCGACGGGTTGCTTCAATGGAGCCGCGCCAATGATGGCGCGGAAACCTGTGGGAGGACGTCTGCCCGGAGCTTGCGGGGCGCGTGCTTCAATGGAGCCGCGCCAATGATGGCGCGGAAACGAGCCGTCGGTGATCGCGACCTTGGCGGCTGTGCGCAGGCTTCAATGGAGCCGCGCCAATGATGGCGCGGAAACTCCACAAGCGCGTTTACTTCCTCATCTGTCGCGTCATGCTTCAATGGAGCCGCGCCAATGATGGCGCGGAAACGGGTCCAGTAAACGGCGAAAACCGATTGTTATCAAGGCTTCAATGGAGCCGCGCCAATGATGGCGCGGAAACCGGTCAGCCCAGCGCGATCACGACCGCCACGGGCATGCTTCAATGGAGCCGCGCCAATGATGGCGCGGAAACGGGCAACGCCGAAGTACGGCTGGGACTACTGCGAGATGCTTCAATGGAGCCGCGCCAATGATGGCGCGGAAACTCGCGA
>JAPXSY010000052.1:0-20346 GCA_033812795.1 Kiritimatiellia bacterium | reverse complement strand
GGCGTGATCACGGTCACGTCCAGCACAGGATCCCAATCCAGTTTGTCGAATTGGCGCACACCGCGGCAGACAAGATGGGGGTTGACGGACTTGAGTTGTGCGCGCAAACGCCGTACGGCACCGAGTTCGCCGAAATTCTGCGCGTTCACGGGCTGTCCGGGCATGCGGTAGTCGTTGTCCCAGAAATAATCCACGGGATAGTGGTTCCACAAGGCAAGCAGCCCGCCGAAGTGGTCGCCGTGGGCATGACTCATCACCACGCCGTCGATTTTACGGATGTCGTTCACGTAGAGCCAGGGATCGATCGTGTCGCGGCCGCAGTTGTGAGCCACCACGGTGTCATCGCCGTTACCCATGTCGAAGAAGAACGTTTTGCCGGCAGGTGTGCGGAACGCCACGCCCATGCCAGCGCCGCCGAGGATATAGCGCTGGTTGAACACCGTCATGTGCAGTTCGCCCTTGGCCGTTTCGGCGGCAAGAGCCGCCTTGTTTTTGCGCGAGAGCGGCGCGGCGGGGAACGTGCGCGTGGCCGAGACCAAGGGACGTTTCCGAGCGTAGGGCTGCGCCTGTGGCTCGTGCCCGACACCTGCCGAAAGATCGAATGGCACGAAGCCGCGCACGACGGCAGGGGAATCCGGCCAGGGCTTCAAGTGCTTTTCATCGCCATAGGCGGCACCGAGGCGCGGGTCTTCCAGCGTGTCGCCCGGAGCGGCGGCGAGCCACGCCGCGACATCCGGACTGGGCATGGCGAGTTTGTGCCACTGTTTCCAGCGCGAACCAGCGGGCGCGTCGGCGAGGACAAACGCGTTCGTGCCGCCGGGTTTACGAAAATAAATGCGCTCGGGCCAAGCCGCCTGCCACCACACGTTGCTGCTGAAACGCCACTCTTTGGCAGGACCTCCCTCCGGGAACATGTCCCGCAGTTTGTCATCCCACATGAAAATGTTTCGTGCCACTGTCACGTCGTGCCCCTTCTGCTTGTCATTGAATGTCCAAATGACATAGCGGCGCGGAAAGAGGAAGATGTTGTTCTCGAATCGGATGCTGCCGCAAGCACCAGACGCCACGGAGAACGCCGCTTCGTCCGCACGCGTAATGATGTTGCTGCATGCGAGGATTTCCGCGCTGCCTTGATCCATGTAGATACCCTGCGCGCCATAGCGGGCCGTACGAATGTCATGAATAAGGTTACAACGCAGGATCGTGCCCGGCTGGCGTCCGAGCGTGTAGATGCCGCCGAGGTCAGATAAGACACGCTGGCCGATGTCGTAGATGTGGTTCCACTCAACGATGTTGCCGGACGCCGCGTCGTTCTTGTCGCTCCAGTCATATCCCACGCTGATGCCGCTGTAGTAGAAATCGCGAATCGTGTTGTGCGCGATCCGGTTTCCGCCTGCGAGTACCACGCAGATCCCCACGGCACCGGCCTGGACGCGTCCGCCGCCCTCTATCAGACACCGCTCCACGCGGCAATCGTGCGTATGGCGCTCCTCGTTACCACGCCGCGCGCCCTTCACGCCCAGCGCCACGCCCCCCGCGCCGAGGTCGAAGAACGTTGACCCCGTGACCGCGCACCCCACGCAGCCGCCTTCGATCTTCACGGCCCAGCCGCCCGTGTGGCGCACGGCGCAAGCGTCGATCGACACGTTTTCCGCAAAATCGACCCGGATCGCCGTTCCCGCCTCAAGCGATGTCTGGTGATACACCGTGCCGGGCTCCTGCAAGGGTTCGGAGACGTAGGCGAAACCCAACGACTGGAACGACACGTTCGTTGCCTTGCGTCCCGTCGCGCGGTCACCCTGCACGGTCACGAGATTGGTTAGAACGGGCACGACGAACGGGGCGTTCACGGGCGTTTCATTCGGCAACGGCAGATAGGAGAGGAGTCCCGTCTGCGGCTCGCAATACCATTCGCCTTCCACCTCGCCATACGCGCTCTTCACGTTTTCAAGACGGTAGTAGGAATTGGAATCAAAGCCGCGCAGATAGCCTGGCCGTCCCACCGCGAGCGTCACCTCGCGCGTGACGCGGTCGAACGCCTTCACGCGCGCCCGCGTGATGTTCCAGCCATGCATCGCCACGAACTCGACGCCATTCGTGAGATCGTCCCGGCACGTATCCAAATCGCCCGCTTCCGCGATGAGACGGTTCGGGACAGGCTTCTCGACATCGGCGGGTTTCCCTTCTGCGACGAAGTAGTTGTTGCGCGGCAGGGATGGACGCAACACGCGGCGTCCCCCTGCATACGCCTGCTGCACGCGCCATGTGCCATTCGAGACCTCGGGCAGCGTCACGGCCCAACTGCGCCCATCCCCCCCGATCCTCCAGAGCGCGGGCGCGATCTCCCGTCCGCCCGAAAGGATCGTTTGCGTTGCGCCCTTTCCGACAAACGCGACAGGTCCCGTCGTATCCCGGTCTGTCAACAGGATCGGCGCACGGAGTTCAAACGTGCCCGCACCGATCACGACACGCACAGGCTCCTGCGGCGTGGAGGCCCGGACAGCACGCAGCGCCGTCACGGCACGTTCGACCGTGGCAAAAGGCTTCGCCACCGACCCGTCGTTCGTATCGTTTCCATTCTTGGCCACATGGAATTCGGCACCCAAGGCCATTCCCGACACCCCCGCCAGGGCCACCAGACTCTTCAGCATTTTCATCGCATAACCTTTCTCTCTCAAGATATCTAGACAATCAATACGTCCACATTCCGTTCATACGGTCTGTTAATGTAGCATCATACCATAACCCGCCCCACGACACCGAATCCAATTTTAAGTTTTGATGTTTTTCATATCTTTGGATCATCGTCATTCATGTGGGCAGGTTCAATCATGATTCACGCAATCCAAACCCATACGCGGGTTTTCAATGTGCAAGACAATACGTTACCCCCGGGAACCGATCCACGGGAAAGATGGCAAGAGGTACGCCTTACGAAGGGGACACGAACGAAACGATAGACCGGCGGAACGATACGTGCTTCGGCTCGATTTGATATTTGCGGAAAAAGGTTTGCCAGTCCGGCGAGGTTTGTGACTGCTCTTCGTAGTCTTGTAACGTAAGTCCGTCAGTTTCCCGAATCGTCAATGTTGAGGTACGCTGTACAGGGATATATTCGATCCATTTGACGGGGACTTTATGCCACCTACCGTCTCCACCGAACTTTGAGACATAGTCAACTCGGTGCTCTCCCCGGAAACCGTGCGCGGTAACGACCACGTCCGTGTAACCGTCATCCGTACGGACAGCTTGCGTTTTGAGCAGGTTTTCGGTGATGGCTTCGTGATGCCCGAAGGCATGCTGCCCGTGGAAGTTGGCGATGGCCTCGTGTTCCCAGAACGAGGCGGTCTTGCCTAACACGCTCGCATAGATGTCGGCATGGGAACGATGTTGCTGGTAAAGGGGAATGGTTAGAACCGGAGCGAGGGCAAAATACAGGGCGCGGAAATAGGCATTGCTATAGGTATTGAAAAACTCGCGGGCGGCAGCGAGGTCGTAGTGATGGAAAAGCGAGGGGGCAGCCGTAATGTCGGTGGTCGCGAGGTGTGCGGGTCTGACAAGGTTGATCATGCGGTCCTTGACAAAGGTGAAATTGTCGCCGAAGCCGACGGTCCTGTCGCGCAAGAGGTTAAGCATCTGCTGCTGGGCCAGGGGGGTAAAGAGAAGGCGAAACTGAACTTCGTCGTTGCGGTCGATGGCATGGAAAAGCGCGGCAAACTGCCGGTTGGACACAATGGTGTACCCATACTCATCGTCGAGGTTGCGGGAGAACGCTTCGAGTTTAGCGACGGCGCGCCTCATGCGCCACCTGCTAAAAAACCCATCGCCAGCATTTGAGAGGTTGGAGGGATTGCGGCTGAAGGTGAGGTCCGGAGCGGCCTCGTTGCCGTAGATGAGGAATTTCTCGCGGGAGTATTCCGGCGCAGGCTTGTCGACGGATGCGTGAAGCGTCTCGGTGCGCGTGACCCAGCGCGTCCGGGTGCGGCCTTCGGAATCCGTGTAGCTTTCGCGTTCCTGCCAAGAGATCGTGATCGAGCCATGGTAGGTCTTGGCACCCATATGGAAGTCGAGCGTCTCGGCCAGAACAAAGGGGTTACCGTTGATTTCCCCGCTCTGAGCGAACAGTACCGACCGATCACGGTTGAAACTGTCATCCCAGCCGAAAGAACGATGTAACTCGTCGAGTCGCGCGCGGGAGAAGTATGGGTCAAGTGCGAGACGCGGGACAGTCTGCTGGATGAGTTTGGCGATCATGCCCCAGTCATAAAGCCGGTTGAGCGGGGCAAGCTGCGCTAGCGCCTCGGTCATTTTCGCCTCGCGGTATTCCGTGAGCAACCGGAGGCGTTCGTCCAGTAAGCGGAGGGCCGGATTCAGTTTGGCAGCGATAAGCGCGATACCGCCCGCCGCAACGGCAGCGCAAGCTGCCGCCCATAGACCGCCGACGCGTATCGGAGGCTCAATATCCGACGAGAAGATCGGCAAAATGAAGAGTATAAGACCGATGACCCCCGCAACGACGATGATGACAAGCAACATCCGCAGTGTCTTCCAGTTAGAACGGCTCGAATCCGCGGCAGCGAGTTGCGCATCGAGCGTACGTATTTCCGCCACGGTTGCAGCGTTGGCGTTCTCGTCCACACCGGAACGCTCGACCAGCCTCTCGAAAAAGGCGGCTGTATTATCCGCGTGCTCCGCCTTGAAGCGGTCGCGATAGAGGGCCAAGGGTTCGTAGACGTCCTCGATCAAAAGAACGTGCTCCGCGCCTGCGCCTTTGTTTCAGCCGAGGCTGTGAACGGGATACGCGTGGTGTAGCCCGCGCGGGCGGCCACGATCATTTTCGTTGGCCAAGAGAAGATGTCCGAATTCCAGATGTTGACCGTGTCGTTGTACAGCGCGCGCGCAGCCGTGATCTCTTTCTGCAGATAGCTGTTCTGGCGCATGGCATCAGCAATGGCGGCATGAGCTTTAAGATCGGGATAAGCTTCGACCTGCGGGAAAAGACGACCGAAGGCGCGGTCAAGATGCCCCGACACGACGTTGCGCTCGTTATCAGCGTGTGCGCCGCCCCGAAATGCGGAAACGGTTTTCATCACATCCTTATCGAGATCAATGGCTTTCTCGACCAGCGGTGCGACGTTCTGCAAAATCTGCACGCGCTGCTCAAGGAAGTTATCGATCTGCGAGGCATCGGCTTGGATTTTCTGCTGAAGCTTTTGGAAATAATTCCTCGCGCCTATTTTCATGAAGAGAAAAATGAGGCCGGGCAGGATGCCGAGCACCCACAGCATAATCTCGAAAAGCGTCGAGCCGAAGCCCACCTTCACGGGGATCTGCTTTTCGATCACATTGATATCCCGCCCCTGCTGATTGACAGGCGCATTCATTTCATCCAGTTCATTCGCCATTCTGTAAACTCCCAATCAATCAAAACAAGCATCCTGCCACACGATTACTGAACGATAGCATACGCCCTACCCCATTTCAAGTCGTCTGACGGGACTTACAGACAAAACGCTTACTCTGCCAAACCTTTGTGTGTGACTAAATTGGGTTGCGGACTCCGCCCGAATTCGTTGATTTACAGAGCGCATAAGCGTTTACCAATAGAAGAACGCAGAAGAGCATAGGGACAACATAGGCAACATTGCCTGTAGTCAACCAGATTACCGTTGGGCCTTCCGTTCCTCCAATGATTACGGCATCTTTATCAATGGAACCTGAAGGCCATGTCGTCCATGCCAATGCCATCAGACATATGACGATGATTGCAGTTACTACATTAATGAGCGCCAAAACTTTTTTCATTACATTGCGCAGCTTTAAAGTGGTGCTCGGGGGGGGACTCGAACCCCCATGCCTCGCGGCACATGCCCCTCAAACATGCGTGTCTGCCATTCCACCACCCGAGCGGGGAAACGGTGGTACTGTAACGGATTCGATGGCGGAAAGGCAAGGGGAAACCGCAGGACTGCTGTTTCTTGTGTTTCATGGTACGAAACCGGAAACCGAGGTCCCATCCAATATTTGCACTTTGATCCGGCCCTGTAAGCGGGTACACTGTGTGCGTTTTGTGAAGGAGAATCGTGATGAAACCGCTATTCCTTGTGTTGTCCGCACCGTCAGGCGGGGGTAAAACCACCTTATGTGACCTGTTGCTGCAACACTATCCAGAGTTTTGTTATTCCGTTTCCTGTACCACCCGCGAACCCCGCATTGATGAGGAAGACGGGGTTGACTACTATTTCCTCCCGATGGAAACCTTCAAACGGATGATCGCGGAAGACCGGTTCCTTGAGTACGCCACCGTGCATGACCACTATTACGGCACACTGAAAGAACCGGTGTATGACACGCTTCGCGAAGGCCAGTGCATGTTGCTCGACATCGATGTTGAAGGCGCACACCAGATCCGCACGCATGTGGCTGGCCTGCCTGCAGATAACCCATTGCGGCAAGGGTACGTGGATCTCTTCATCAACCCGCCCTCGCTGGAGGTGCTGACCGAACGGCTGCAAGGCCGTGCCACGGACCGCCAGGAGGTGATTGAGAAACGGATCCGCAACGCGCAAGCCGAGATAGCGCGCGCCAACGAGTACATGTATCAGGTGACCAACGACGATCTCAAAACGACGTTCCGGCGCATTTGTGACATCATCAATGTCCGGGCGGGATTCATCTGAGGCGCTTCGCGCCAAAGGTTCGGGAAAGGAGAGGAGTATGGCAACCGTACTGCTTGGAGTGACCGGTTCGATCGCCGCCTACAAGGCTTGTGAACTGACCCGGCTGCTGGTGAAGGCCGGAAACGATGTGCATGTGGTGATGACACAAGCCGCCATGCGATTCGTTTCGCCGCTGACGTTCCGCACGCTGTCCCGGAATCCGGTTCCGACGGATTCGTTCGCCGAGCCGGAAACGTGGATGCCCGGACACATTTCGCTCGCGGAGCACGCCGACATCCTGATCATCGCGCCCTGTACCGCCAATGTGATCGCCAAACTCGCTTACGGGCTGGCGGACGACCTGTTGACCGCCACCGCGCTTGCATCACGCGCGCCGCTGGTTATCGCGCCCGCCATGAATTCCGGCATGTGGGAACATCCGGCGACACAAGCCAATCTGGGCCTCCTCGCATCGCGCGGCGTGCGCCTGGCGGATGCCGGGACCGGCGACCTTGCCTGCGGCACGCAGGGCAAGGGCCGTATGGCCGAACCCCAAGTGATCTTCGATCTTGTTTCGGCGACACTTCAATCCGAAGCGCTCAATTCTTGAAGAACAGCATCGTGCCGACGGGAATCCGGCTGTCATCCACTTTGTTTCCGGGAACCAACGCGCCGGAGATGAGAAAAAACGTCTCGGCGGAGCGCCAGCGGTTACCGCAAATGTCCGTTGCTTTGCGGCTCGCCGTAACCGGCCCGCCAATCGCGTAGCCGGTCAGCACACGAGTCCCGTAGGGCAGCCTCAGAACCGACGCAGCGCTTAATTGACTGCCGCGCGCATAGGTGCCGTCCGGATAGACATACACCGTTGACGCGCTCCGGGCCTCCTCGCCCGCGATATCCTGCGCCCGACCGTTCACCCCGATCACCTGATACGTCTCCGACCGGTTTTCCCGCACATCCGCCCGCACGGTGACTCGCGTGCCTGCGGGGATCTGTTTGAAATTGGCGATTTGATTCCCGCGTTTGACCGATCCGTCGGGATACCGGTATAGCGTGGTGGGATCGTTGTACGCATCGCGCGCGATGTCCCAAGCGCTACGCCCCTTGGCGATCACATTCTCTTCCGCCGCGCGGAGGGTCGGCACGGCACTTGCCTGCCCCACGGACGTCGAACCGTACAGAACATTCGCGAGATAGGCATCCCCCACCACCAGCCGCCGCGCACGAACATCCGGATCGCTCTTCGGACGCGACTTGAGATTAAGCCGCGCACGAACCGCAGGCAGCGCGAAGAGCATGCCACACCGTTTCCGCCCTCGATGACTCCGTCGATGCCATTTGTTTGGTGCCCCGTACGCCACATGCGCATGCGTGAGCACCTGATGATCCGGGATCTTGTATATGTACTGCAACTCGCCGATCAGTGCCGACAGCGAGCGGAATTGCGCTGCGTTCAACGGCTTGTTGTGGTACCCGCACATCTCGATACCGACCGAAAACGAATCCACGTTGGCGCGTCCGTTCCACATGCTGCGCCCCGCATGGTATGCCTCGCGCCGGTGATCGATGATGCGGTAGACAATCCCGCGTTCGTCAACGCAGTAGTGGCACTCCCCCAAGTCGCGCAATTTACGCAAAGCGCTACTTGAAGGCGCTTCCGTCGTGTGCAGGACTATCAGCGACGTTGACCTGCGGATTGGCCGCTCCCGGTTGCGCGGACTGTAATAACTGTTACTGAATTTGATCGCAGCCACAGCGCTCTGGACAACAAACACCGCTATCAGAAAAACAATCCGCATGACGCCCCCGTCATCCCTCCTTTTCCATTTATCCCATAAAAACAAGCCATCCCCCAATCCACAAGCTCACGCAAAGGCCATTCTATCATACCAAAGCCGTGTTACAACCGGTAGGGCGGTTTCGCCGAAACCGCCGCGGACGGCTCGGCGAGCCGTCCCGTTCGCCCGCGCTCCCGCCTTCCCCTATCCCGGCGCCGCTGCTACCAATCCTGCCGTCCTGCGTAGCGCGTTTACGCGCGCTCCTACCACTCACCACTCACCATTTACCTCTTACCTACAGCCTCTCACCCTGCCGATTTGATCAGGTTGCCTGCCGTCATCTCCTGCGGCACCGGCAGATCCAGTAAGAACAGAACCGTCGGCGCGATGTCGCTCAGCTTGCCAGCCTCCACCAGCTTGACCCCCGCCGAGTCCTTGGCCACATACAAGCACTCAACCTCATTGAGCGTGTGGCTGGTCTTGTTGGCGCCGGTCTCGTAATCCTTCATCTGCTCGGCATTGCCGTGGTCAGCCGTGATCAGCACATGCGCGTCAAGCTCGAACAGACGCGGCAGCAGCCGCCCGATACACTCGTCGACGACCTCAACCGCCCTGCGCGTCGCCTCAAAGTCACCGGTGTGCCCCACCATGTCGCAGTTGGCGTAGTTCACCGCCACGAACGCATACGGGTTGTCCTGCAACCGCTTGAGCAGCTCGTCCGTCACGTTGTACGCCTCCATCTCGGGGTGGCTCGCGAAAGTCGCCGGGTCAAAGCGGCTCGGCACGTCCACCTGATCCTCGCCGGGATACGGACTTGTGGATTTGCCGTTGAAAAAGCTGGTCACGTGCCGGAACTTCTGCGTCTCGGCGATACGCAACTGCCGCAGACCGGCCTTTGCGATCACCTCGCCCAGCAGGTTGTCCATGCCGCCGTCACCGCCCATCGCCCCCAGCAGGTATTCGCTGAACTCGTTCCAGTAACGGGTGAACCCCAGATACCGCACTCTGGGAGACGACGCGCGCTTACCCGCGTAATCTGCGCAGACGAAAGCCTGCGACAACTGGATCGCACGGTCCTGCCGGTAGTTGAAGTGCATCACCGAATCCCCGTCCTTCATCCCCGCATATTCGCCGATCACATACGGCGGGATGTACTCGTCCACCATCGGGGTGTTATCCGGTGTCTGGTCTTTATCATACGACTCCTGCACCGCTTCTGCCGCCGTAGCCGCCTTGCGCCCCTCGCCCGCCGTCAAGCAGGCGTAAGCCGTGTCGGTCAGCGCGTAATTCTTCGAGCGGTCCATGGCATAATACCGTCCCTGCACCGTGCCGATCACGCAGTTGCCCACTGCCGCCATCTCTTTCTCCAACCGCGCCAGATACTCGAGCGTGCTGCGCGGCGGCGTGTCGCGCCCATCCAAGAACGGGTGCACCACTATGCGGCCTTCGGGATACTCTTCCCGCGCCCGCCGCATCAGCTTGAAAAGGTGCTCTTGGTGCGCGTGCACACCCTCGTCCTGCAGCAGCCCCATAAAGTGCAACGCGCTTTTGTGCTCTTTCCAGTTTGCGATCAGTGCCGCCCACTTTGCGCTCTTGAACAGCTCGCCCGTGCTCAGCCCGTCATCAATCCGCTTCAGTTCCTGCACCACCACGCGCCCGGCGCCCATATTCAGGTGCCCGACCTCGCTTGAACCCTGATAACCTTCCGGCAGACCCACCGCCTCGCCGCTGCACGCCAGCCGCGTCCAGGGGTACCGCGCCTTCAAACGGTCGATCACCGGCGTCTGCGCCGCGAACACCGCATTCCCGTCTTCCCGCGGATTCAACCCCCATCCGTCACGAACAATCAAAACTACTGGTCTCATCGTTTGCAACTCTCCTTCATCTGTTCATCCAAAAACAAAACTTCTGATGGTTTCCATCCGGAAACGCCTGCGCAGGCGGAGACATGTCGACTTTTATTCCGAAATTGTCCGGCATTAAAGCCGCAAGCACATTACGAACCCTTTGTTCAAATAAAGGACTTGATTTGAAACCAGTCATGCGCGCTTCTTCAGTTAAAATGTCGCACGCTTTGTTCAATATGGTTTCAATGTCAATCATGTGAAGATGAGCCCTCCCGCAATATCGCCGCGACAGCGCGGGCGACGTGCCAAGCCAGAACGGGCGGTACCGCATTCCCTATCTGTCGTTCGGTTTCCCGGAGACCACAAAAAAAGCGGAAGCTGTCAGGGAAAGATTGTATTCGTGCCGCCACACGCCTGTCCGCCAAAGCCATGTGCCGGAGAGAACTCTTGATTCTCCGCTGCTTCTCCATTCTAGGTATCACCCATGTCGTCACACCGACTCCCTTCAAATCAATTATATCATAATATCTTGCACCAACAAGCCCCTCTTAAGTTCCTCCGCGCCTCCCGCATACGCTGGATCGATCTCGACCGGGATCGACTCCGGCACGATCACACCCGCCTTCGCGAGCCACCGCCGCCACTTCGCCTGAAGGGCCATCCTGCATGTGGCAGGCGAATCCTCGCCAACCGCATTCTTGACCGGCGAGAACTCCTCCTCCCGGTCAAATGCCAGATTCACCACTGTCTTCGCGTCCGGCAACACATCAAAAATGAATTTCTCGAACTTGTAACCGTTCGGGGCGTCCGGCATGACCGTGCGTCCCGCCTCATCCACACAGGCGATCTTCTTATGGGCCAGATGCAACGGCAGGTTCTTCCGTGCCTCCCGATTGAGGAATGCGATCGAAAAGATGTGGATCGCGGGACTGCCGTAACGGAACCGCGCGGCCTGTTTCGGCGTCATTTCGGAATATTCGATCATGGCGAAGCGTCCGGAATCAAGCGCAGAGACCGCCCCCATCTTTTCTGTAGGAGAACGTTTGCGGCAGAGTTTGAGCGAGAGATCGGCGCGGCGGAGAACGTGTAAACCCACAAACGCCGGGTCGGCGATCTCCACAAGGGGATTATCCACCTGAAAATAGAAAACATTGCGGATCCCGCGCGCGGCCATGTCTTGCAGACAACCGTTGCGGTCCAACGCGGTGAGTGTGCCGCCGTGACCGTCCGGACTCATGAAGATTCGTCCGGGCGTCTCCAGAATCAGATGGCCCGCCTCATCCAGCGCTGGCCACAAACCCTGTTTAAAGAAAACCACGTCATTGGGGTGGAGCCCGAAATAGTTGTAATCCTCGAAACAGGCGCGTGTTGCGGCGTCGTTCGCCTCGCTGGTCATGATATAGAAAGGCACGGGTTTGCCGTACAGGCGCGCAAGCCGAACGAGCTTGCGGGCATGGAAGTAAAAGAGCGGCAAATTCGACACCGGACCGATCCCGTAGGCGCCTTTCGGGCCCTCATACCCCAGACGCGATCCTTGGCCGCCCGCCACCAGCAAAGCGGCCACGCGTCCCTTACGCAACTGCTCCTGCCCCTTCGCAAGGGCTTCGGCACGCATCCGACGGGTCCAAGTCACGACCGGTGCGGGACGGGGCGTGACGGGAACGGCACGGGTTCCCTGCGCCAACAGTTTCCGCATGCGCGCAACCTCACTGAAATCGATCGACGCGATCTGTGCCAGTAACGCGCCACGCGCGGCACGGTCCAAACTTCGCCAAAAGCGCATCACCTGCATCTGGCCGTGCCGTGCCAACACCTCTTTTGCCTGTCCGAATGTCATACGCATGCGTCTCCCCGGAACCTGAACGTTACACTCTAAACGTGCGGTGTTCCGGTTCCTCTTTCGTTTATTCCCGCCCCCCCGGAGGGGGCGGGCCCTTCTTCACACCTTCACGGCGTTCTGCCTGAGATAGGCTTCAATGAACGGCTGAAGCCGCCCGTCCATCACCGCCTGCACGTTAGAGGTCTGCTCATCCGTGCGGTGATCCTTTACCATCGTATAGGGCTGGAACACGTAGGAACGGATCTGGCTGCCCCATGCGATTTCCCCCTTCTCGCCGTAAAAACGCTCCATCTCCTTGCGTTTCTTATCCTCATAATACTCGTACAGCTTGGCCTTGAGGATGCTCATGGCTTTGGAGCGGTTCTTGTGCTGTGACCGCTCGGACTGCACCGCCACCACAATCCCGGTGGGCATATGGGTCAGGCGGATCGCGGAGTCGGTCTTGTTCACATGCTGCCCCCCCGCGCCACTGGAGCGGTAGGTGTCCACACGCAAGTCCTCTTCCTTGATCTCGACCTCAATCTCATCAGTCAGTTCCGCCACCACATCCAGCGAACAGAACGACGTGTGCCGTCGCTTGTTGGCATCGAAGGGGCTGATCCGCACGAGCCGGTGAACACCACGTTCGGCCTTGAGATACCCATACGCATACGGTCCGGAAACCAGGAACGTCACCGATTTCAACCCTGCCTCATCCCCCGGCTGGGAGTCGAGCACCTCCATCTCAAAACCGTTGTCCTCGCAATACATCCGATACATGCGGAACAGCATGTCAGCCCAATCGCATGACTCTGTACCGCCCGCACCGGAATGCAGCGTCAGGTAGGCGTTGCAGGCGTCGAGTTTGCCTCCCAGCAGCGACTGCAAACGCAATTTGGAGAACATTACGTCCGCCTTGCCAAACATGTTCGTCAGTTCAGCCAACGCCTGTTGCCGCTGTTCCCCCTCCTTTTCGGCGACCGCCAGTTCCAGCATCACTTCACCGTCTTCGATCTGTCGGACCAACTCGTCAAACGGCCGCACAAACGCACGCTGTGCGTTGGTCTTGCCGATCACCTCCTGAGCCGCATTCGGGTCGTTCCAGAAATCGGGACGGGCAGCCGCTTCCTCAAGTTCCGCGAGCAGGGCGCGCCGGTTCGCGATATCGAGATACCCGCGCATCTCGTCGAGTTTCTCGCGCATCGTTTCCAGACGCTCTTTTACCTCATCGAATTCCATCACCATCGTCCGTCTTACTACTGTAGAGAAAAAGAAAGCGTTACTATATCGGGATTGAGCCAACCCCGCAAGTGCAAGTCCGCAGACCGAAACGTTCAGGGCGCGTTCCTGCTGTATTGACGGTGGTTAAACAGCGGAAGTCCGCAAGAGGGAAACGACCCGATTTCCCGTGATCGTGCTTGGTTTCGGGTTCCGGGTTCCCGATTCCGGACCACAAAACATCATGAAATCAAATGACGGGGACGAGCGTCTGCTCGTCCGGGCAAGCAAATGCTTGCCCCTCCCCTCCCGGCCTAAGGCATCGCTGTCAGAATCGGAATCGTTTCCCCGCACACGTACTCGTCCTCGTCCCCGTACACGTTCTCGTTTTCGTGCACGGGCAGTGTGCCTGCTGCGCTGTGAACGGGTACGGATCAAACGAGCTTTTGCCCAAAATCCGCGCGATCACCGAGCGATTCGTCCGCGTCTGCTGATGGCACTCCCGGTTTCATGGCGCGTCGCGGAGTTTGCCGAACGCGACATCGGCGAAGTCAAGCATCCATACCCAATCGTATCCTGAGATGCCGTGCTGACCGCCGCGCCGCACGTAACCAAGATGGGTGCCGATGCGGCCGGTGTCGTAGTTGGCAGGGAAATCGCCTGCAGGCAAACCCGGAAGCCCCAAGAACTCCCATGCGGCAGATGCCGCACGGCAAGCGAGGAACTCACCCTTCGTGTCGAACCACCCCTGATTATATCCCTGAACGAGGATACGGCGCGGCGCAACCGCCGCCACAAGGAGATGCTGGTCGAACTTCATCGCCTGCTCGTTGTCGATGTATTTGCCGTAAGCCTTGCAGTACCAGTGGTGGAACATGTTCATCTCGGTGGAAACGTTCTCACCGAAGTCGCGCTTGGCGAGAGGCACACCACCGCCACCTGTCTGGTTGGGAACGCATACGGCGAAACGCTCGTCCCGGACAGTGGCCAGAAGGGTAGCCTTTGCCAGACGTGAGCAGCCGGTGGCCACGGACTTCTTCGCATCGATCTCCGGAATACGTTCGGCAAGGTCAAGTCCGCGCGAGAGTGCCCAGGCCCATGCGCCCAGTGCCGTCGTATTGTCGTCCCTCGCGGGATCGCGTGGCGGCCACAGGGTGAAAACACCGGTGTAGGCCATTTCGCGAGGGGTGCCTTTCTTAACGTCGCGTTCCTCCACATCAGGCGAGACCTGCCCATAGCATGCGCTCATCACGGCATATCCCCGGGCGAGGATGGTTTCAAGCGGAAACAGCGATGCTTCGTCGGTGTTGCGTAATTTGCCGCGTGATTTCTCCAATTCCGATTTTTGCCAGACATGGCCGCCTACATTGCCACTGCGCAACCACATACCTTCGGCGAGGACAATCTGCGGATCTGTAGCCAGCTCATGGTTCCCGCGGTAGTTGAGGAACAACACAACGGGCACCTTCCTCGTATTCTCGCAGACAGGGACGCTCCCACTCTTCTTCGCCTTTGTCTCCTGTATGAGATTCGGCAAGAACACGACCCAATCAATCACCGGCCCCGATTTGTCAGAGCGGAACCACATCTTGTACTGGCGGCGAATACCGAGGCCCGCGAGGGTCTCTCCCTCCTCGATCAATTCGGTTTTCACGACCTCCGGCGGCGGTGGCGGCTGCCCATACATCTCTCGGGCGAAGATATCCAGTATCTCGCGACGTCGGGCGGGCCACTCTGCCGTCGACGCCAACTTGCGTCCGTCCGCAAATGCGAGCGGATCCTCCAGCGTGTAGGGGGCCACCTTTGCCTCATCATAGTTCGGCGGGCGCGCCATGACCATGCCCGTCAACACCACGGTACCAGCCAATATCCATTTTTTCATAGTCATTCCTTTCGAGCGCCAGTCGGCGGCCAGTGCAATACCGGCCGGCGGGTAAACAAAAAAACCCACTTTTATTGGGCTTTCCCAACAAAAACAGGATTCAAAAAATGGTCGGGGCGTCGGGATTTGAACCCGAGACCTTTTGCACCCCAAGCAAATACCAAAACCCGATAAACCATAATAAAACCGCACCTTTTGACCTTCTTAATTTTCCGCTTGTGTGCTTATTTGTGTTTTATGCTTGAACTTGTCACCGTTTTGGTGCAAAGTATCCCACATCGAAACAACAAGTAGAAAGCGGGGCGGTTATGGGCTTAGAAATCAGGCGCAAGGCGGACGGCAGTTTGATCGGTCATTGGTTTGGGGCGTATAAAGACGGCAACGGCAAACGCAAGATCACTCCACTAACCGAGCCTTTGCCCGTCAAACATTTTCCCGGCAGTCTGCGGGATATGGGCAACGCCATTTTTGAGGCGAGCCGGGCGGCGGCATTACTGGAGCTTAAAAACCATCAATCCGATGCGCGGCAAAAGGGACGGGCTGACCACTTGACCGAACGGCTGATTGCCAGCAAGACCGGGCGGGCGGTGGAATACGTGAGGCTTGCCGACCTTCCGGCAAAGTGGCGCGGTCTTGAACGGGAAACCACGCCGGGCGATAACTGGCTTGCTTGGTGTGACACGATCTTCAAGCGGTTTGCCGAGGCGGTGCCTTGCGAATACCTGCATGAGGTCACGCCAGAACAGGCGGGCGCGTACGTTGCCGACCTGCGGACCAGGTACGCACGGCGGACGGCGAACGGCGCGGCGCACATGCTTAAATCGGCTTTCGCCCGTTTCATGCCGCTGGGCACGGCTAACCCGTTTGGAAGCGGCATAACCAAAAGGGGCAAGGACACAGACGGGGACACCGTACACAGGCGGCCGTTTACCGCGCAAGAGCTTACCGCACTTATCGAAGGGGCGCGGGCTGACCCGTTCCTTTATCCGCTTGTGGTATGCGCCGCTTGCACCGGAATGAGGCGCGGGGACGTGTGCCGTCTGCGCTGGGCTTCCGTTGACCTGCGGGCGGGTGTTGTGGCGGTCAAGACCTCCAAGACAGGCGCGGCGGTGGAGATCCCTATTTTCCAGACCTTGCGGGAAGTCTTGGAAACCGCACTTGCCGAGCGCGTAGAGGGCGCGAAGTACGTTTTCCCGGAAGCAAGGCGCATGATCGAAACAAACCCGGACGGGCTGACATGGCGGTTTAAGAAACTTGTCGTTTCAATCATGGCAGACCCCGAGGGCGTAGAGGATGCCACAGAGGCCGCACAAGACAGCGGGCGCGTTGACCTTGCCGGAATACTCACCGAGGTTTGCGAGGCCGTACAAGCGCAACTGGACGGCACACGGCGCGAGCGGACGCTTGAGACCTTGCGGCTATACGCGGCGGGCGAAAGCGTGAGGGACATTGAGAAGCGCACGGGCTGGGCACGGTCAACGGTTTCCACAATCTTGCACCGGGCGGAAGATTTAAGCGGGCTGCGCTTCATGCCGGAAGCTTCAAGCGGAGAGGGCGTTAAAAATCAGGTTGACCGTTTGACGCGGCAGGGCGTGACAGGGGGGCGGACGCGGCGGGCTTCCGTTTTGGACTGGCACGCGCTGCGGGTTTCATGGGTAACGCTTGCGCTTTCCGCTGGGGTGCCGATGGAAGTGGCGCGGCTGGTCACGGGGCACAAGACAGTTGAGGTTGTCTTACGGCATTACTTCAAGCCGGGACGTGAACACCTGCGGGCGGTGCTGGGGGACAAACTTCCCGACGTCCTGACCGGACGCAACGGCGCGGGCGTTAAACAGATCGGCGCGGGCCAGGGCACCGTTGCCGGGCTTGCAGCGCAACTCAAAGCCTTGTCGAAAACCGACCGGGCGCAACTTGCACAAATGCTTAAGAAAGGGGGCAATTAATGAAAATGAAAAGCGAGGATAAATCCATAGGGAGGGAAAGCGGAGCCGGTATACGCGACCCGAAGCGCATCAAGACCGAAAAGTCAGGACAGGACGCCGGAACCAAAAAGGAAACAGCCGCAAGTGAGGTGTCGGGCAAAGCAGACCTCACGGAAAGCCGCGCCCGTGTGGATCTTCCGCCCATGTCTCTGCCGCCCGGAGTGGCGGGCAACGCTAAACTCAGGAATTCTCTGCGGAAATACAGCAATCCCCCACTATCACCCTTTCAACTGGCGAACTTTGATTTGCTGGACTGCTTTGACGAAATAAGACACAAAGAAGAACTGATCGAGGAATACAGCAGGATGGCGGCTGACCCGTGCCTTCCCCCGGCCGAAGCGCAGCGTTTCCGAGAGAAAGCCTTCCGATCGTTTATCGAAGAACTATGCCTTCGGAATGGCCGTCTGCCGCAGCTTAAATCCGACCTTGCTGTTGCCAGGAGGATGACCGTTACCGCGCAACAGGGCGCTGGCGAAGGGAAGGTCATCGAGAATTCGCCGCCAACTAAACAAAAAAGAAAATTAAGCAGAGAGGAAAAGGACGGACGAAAAAAAGGAGGAGAACAAAGGTCAGTCATTGAAGATGAAGACGCAAAGAAGATACTTGCTGAAAACGAGCGAAGGGGTAAACCGCGTTCTATCCGTGGCCGGGCAAACCTGCTTAAGAAGTGGTGTGCCACAAAAGAAATTTTGAGGAAAGACGAAAACCCTATAACTTCACGAAACATCGAAAGCTTGTTGTTAAACAAGAAAAGGCAACGCCGTCTTAACATGTGCTAAGACAGCAAACGTAAGTTTTTTTAATGGCCTTCGATGACGGGATCGAGTTAAGGACTCCGGTAAAAAGCCGGTGTCCTTTTTGTTTTCGGTACAGATGCTGCCCCAAGCACTTGTCTTTCCGCGTGCTTCACTCGAAACCAAACGCGGCACATTGTGCGTATGTGATGCACAAAGGCGACCGCGATAACGTGACGAGGTTACGCATATGAATACTGAACTACGTTTCACAAAACTGTTGTCCGCATCGCCGGACACGCTGGTTAAGATTGACACCCTGCTTGAAGGGAAGCAGATCGAGACCGACACGGGCGACCGCCGCTTGCTGACGCTGATGGACGCAGCGCGGGAGATCGGGTGCAGTCGCATGACCGTCCACCGCCTTGCGGCTGACGGGCGTTTGCCGACGATCATAACGAGGGCTGGACGGCGGCGCATACCGTCTGCGGCCATCACCGCATTCGTCACAGGGAAAGGAGGCGCGAAATGAAAACCCCAACCACCCCCATTTTGCGCCCGCTGAAGGCGATCCGGGCGAAATGCTTGGATTGTTGTTGTTACCAACGGGCCGAGGTTCGCGCCTGTCCTGATAAAACGTGCGCCTTGTGGCCATATCGCATGGGGCACCGCCCCAGCCCTACGGAAGTGAAGGAAGCTACCGCCGCACTCGATACCCTCCACAGCCGTAAGGAAACGGGGGCAAAAATATGAAGACCGGAACAACAACCCATTATGCGCTTTGCCGTTTCCGAAACCGTCCGGACTCCCGCTGCCGCCGTCTGCCGCGCTGCCGCACCTGCGGCCGCGTGCTGGCGTTCAACTGGCAAACCGGACTTTGTTTCGACTGCGAACAACAGTCCAAGGCCGAAGCCGCCGCCAAGACCGTCAACGTGAAAGGGGGTGGCAAATGAATACGACTCTTGAACGAGCCACGAAAGAAGCCGCTCCCGTCACACCACCCGCGCAGGCCGAGCCGCTTGCGAACCTGAAGAGCTTCTGCGGGGTGGCAGACGCGCCTGAAAGTCAGGCGGATACGACCGACATCCCGGTTTGGCGGTCACTCGCCGATCTTACCCCTCCGTTGCCCGAAAAGGACAACCCCGCCGCCCTGTTCCGCAACGGCTGGCTGCGCAAGGGCGGCGGCGCGTTCTTGGTGAGCACGTCAGGCACGGGCAAAAGCGTGTGGACAGTTCAAGCGGCACTACTTTGGGCGCAGGGGCTTCCCGCTTTCGGCATCGTGCCGGTACGTCCGTTGAAAATCGGCATTGTACAGGCCGAGGACGACGACGAGGAAATGGTGAATTTCCGGAACAACATCACGGACGGCCTTGTCGAGCAGGCGGGCCTTGACCGGGGCCAGGTGGAGGCGGCGCGGACGAACGTTCTCCTGTTCGATGCGGTCGGTAAGTTTGGCGGTGATTTCATCGAATATGTGGGCAAGATATTGGAAGAACACCCGGAACTTGATCTTCTGATCATCAACCCGTTGCAGAGTTTTTTCGGCGGCGACATATCTCGGAACGCCGAGTTATCGGGGTTTCTTCGGGGCGGGCTTGACCGATTCATCAAACCGAACAAAGTCGGCGTGCTGTTTATCCATCACACCAACAAGCCGCCGAACGCAAAGGAACGCACCGGTTGGGGCGCTGATGCGTTCGCAAGCTACATAGGCGCGGGCGGGGCTGAAATCGTGAACTGGGCTCGCGCCGTGCTGGCTCTCATGCCGTGCGAGAATGACAGTGGCCTGTTTCGCCTGACGGCGGCGAAACGGGGGCAACGGCTTGGGTGGAAAGACGCGGCGGGCGTACTGACAGACGTCCGGTTTATCGCGCACAGCAAGAACCGGATATTCTGGCGGGACGCGACGCCGGAAGAGTCGGCGACGGCACAGGCTTCCGCCGGAGGGAAGAAAACGCCCCCCGACCCCCAGGCCGACGCCGAACGGATCGCCGAGATACTACGCGAAAGGGCGCAACCCTTAACAGATGCCCGGTCGCTCGCCGAGCAATTGTTCCACCGAACAAGGGGGCGCAAGGCGTTCGAGTTGCTGAAGGCGAACCCCGAAGCCTTGGGGCTTTCGCTGGTTCAGGCCAGATACAAGGGCTGCATGTTTATCGGAGTCAAAGCCCAAGCCGAGTCGGCAGCGAATGACTACGACGCCAAGATGTGCAAAACAACGGACACAAAAGGCTGAGGCGAGTGCCCCGGCCAGCGACCCAATGGGAGAGTCTGCCAGTTTTGCCAGTCTTGCCGATTAACAAACTTGGCAAACCTCCCCAACCGCCCTTAGCCAGTTTTGCCAGTCATGCCACACCCCCCTTTAGGGGGGGTATGGCGGCAAGGCTGGCGAGGGGGTAGCCGACACCAAACAACGGAGAAGAAACA
>JAPXSY010000051.1:22048-22357 GCA_033812795.1 Kiritimatiellia bacterium | reverse complement strand
GGTCATAGATCAGTGCCGCAAGGCCCGCCTGCGCGGCCAGCACCGCACCGCGCTGGTAATCTTTGGAGGCTTTGCCGTTACCGCTATGGCCGCAGCAGATCAGGACCGCCGGGAAGGGCGGCTTGAAAGCCGGAGCTTGGGGCAAGAAAAGGTGCCCAGTGACAAAGTGGCCGGGCTGGCTTTCGAGCAGAATTTTTTCGATCTTGTAGCCTTCGCGATCCACGCTGCCGGTGACGCGCGCGTTGAGCGGCGTACGTGCCGGGAAACCGCCGAACGAGGCCATCCAGCGCTGTCTCTTATACACATCTG
>JAPXSY010000051.1:0-22038 GCA_033812795.1 Kiritimatiellia bacterium | reverse complement strand
CAGCGTTCACGCAACTGTTTTTGGTGTGCGGCAAGTGCTTCTTTGGTCGTCAATGTGCCCCACGCCCGGTCGGCCGCCTCATCTGCGGCGAGTATCTGGCTGAACACCGCCTCGTGCGATGCCAGACCGGCCGTAACCAGCACCGGCACGGCCAGCGCGTCGGCCACTGCACTCGGCTGGGGTGCCGCCGCGACCGTACCAGCCGCTGTCGCGGCGATCAACGTGCACATTACAATCCGTCGTGTCATTGTCATTTACTTCGTCCCTGCACTTCGTCGCTTACACTTCGTCCAAAACACTTAGTCGTTTTACACCTAGTCGCTACACTTAGTCGCCAGCGCAACCGACTAGGTGTGGAGACTAAGTGTATTCGACTAAGAGTGGGGACTAAGTGTGTCTCCGCCATCAACCGATCGCTCGGTTACAGACTGACCCACTGTCCGCTGGCTGCTGACTTCAGCACCGCGTCGCAGACCCGAGAAGTCTCGTACGCATCACGGAAGGTCGGACGCGCATTCTCGCCCTTGGCTGCGGCCTCGAGGAAATCAGCGACCTGATGCACGAAGCTGTGCTCGTAACCGATCTGCAGGCCGGGCACCCACCAGTGACTCATGTAGGGCTGGTCGCCGTCGCTGACGTGGATGGAGCGCCAACCGCGCACGATCCCCGCGTCGCTGTGATCGAAGTACTGCAGGCGGTGCAGGTCGTGCAGGTCCCACTTGATCGAGGCCTTCTCGCCATTGATCTCGAAGGTGAAGAGCGCCTTGTGTCCGCGCGCGTAACGGGTGGACTCGAAGTTGCCGAGCGAGCCATTCGCGAAGCGGCAGATGAAGGTGCAGGCGTCGTCGATACCGACCGGCTCAAGTTTGCCTGTCACCGCGTTCTTGCGCTCCTTGACGAAGGTCTCGGTAAGGGCCGTCACGTCTTTGACCGGACCGTTCTGCCAGAGGGCGATGTCGATGCAATGGGCAAGCAGATCGCCGGTCACGCCGGAACCCGCCTCCTTAACGTCCAGACGCCACGTGTCTTTACCGCCCTGCGGCACATCGGCGTTAATCGTCCAGTCCTGCAGGAAGTTGGCGCGGTAGTGGAAGATCTTGCCGAGCTTGCCTTCGTCGATGAGCTTTTTCGCCAAGGTCACGGCCGGAATCCTCCGGTAGTTGAACGAGACGAGGTTGAGCACGCCAGCCTTCTCCACCGCTTCGGTCATGGCCAGCGCCTCGACAGCGTCGCGGGCGAGAGGCTTTTCACAAATGATCATTTTGCCGGCCTCGGCCGCCGCGATGGCGATTTCGGCGTGGAGGCTGTTGGGAACGCAGATCTCGATGAGGTCGATGTTTTTGTCCTCGACCACACGCCGCCAATCCGTTGCGACGGACTCATATCCCCAACTGTCGGCAAACGCTTTCGTCCCGGCTTCGTTCGTTCCGCAAACGGTCTTCAGCACAGGCTCGTAGGCGAGGTCAAAGAAATTGCCGACCCGGCGGAAGGCGTTCGAGTGGGCTTTGGCCATGAATCCGCGGCCGATCATGCCGATGTTCAGCTTTTTTTGGGTTGCCATTTTGGGTCTCCTTTTTTTGAAAATGTCGACGGAATCGAGCGGCACGCGCCGCTCGATTCCATCATGTGTTACATCACTCTGTCCAGCCGTGGGCCTCGCGCACCTTCAGCATCGCCCCGAGGATGCTGTTCCAAGTGCCGGGGCGCATCATCACCTCGTTGGTGAACATGCAGCCGTCCCAACAGATGTGGCGGATCGTCTGTGTCAGTTCGCCGTTCTCATCGCGCAACCACTGACCCGCGCACCAGACGATGTCCAGTTTGCCGTTGGGGTCGTCCGGCAGACAATGACGGCCGGTCTTGTCGTGCGAGCCCTGGCCCTTGACCGTGGCATCGTTCTGCGCCACATGGAAGTCGATCGTCCACGGCCGCAGGGTGGTGGCGAGTTTCGTGTAGGCGGCGCGGAAGGTCGCGGTGTCGGACCAATCGAAATTCTCCGGCAGGATGCGCGCCTCGGGCGCATTGTAACCCATCAGATAGAGCATCGTGTGCGCCAAGTCAGCCTGGAAGCCCAGAGTCTTGGGACGGTCCACGCCTTCGAGCACGTCGAGCATGGCGCTCCATGAATGCATGCCGCCCCAGCAGATCTCGCCCTCAGCGGCCAGCCACTCGCCAGCATCCTCCGCGATGTCACACGCCTGCTTGAAGGAGTCAATGATCATCCGCGTATTGCCGGCGGGGTCTTTGGCCCAGTCGGCGACACCGCCCGATGAATCGATGCGGACGACGCCCGACGGGCGCACACCCAGTTCGCGCAGCCGCTGGCCGATGCGGCACGCCTTACGCACCTGATCCAGCCAGTGAGTGCGTTTTTCTTCGCCGCCGAAGGCGCAGCCGCTCCACACGGGCGCCACCAACGAACCGACGGCCAGCCCCTTGGCAGTCAGGGTATCCGCGAGACGCTTGAGGTCGTCATCCGTCGAATCGATATCGACATGCGGCGCACTGAGGAAGAGGTCGATGCCGTCAAAGCGGGCACCGCCCACACAAGCCGCCGTGGTGAGGTCGATCATGGTTGAGAGTTCAATGATCGGCTCGGGCGTACCGGGGCCTTTGCCCACGACACCCGGCCAAGCGGCATTATGCAGTTTCGGAAAAGTGTTAGACATAGCGTTATCCTTTCTTAATTAGCCCTGCTGTCCGATCTCCGGCGCGTCCGGATTCACTTCGGGGCCGAAGTAGCGCAGGATCTCCAGCGGTTCGCTCTGCGAGGCATTCACATAGGTGACGCCCGCTCGCGCGGCATCGTGCACCACGAAGAACTCATCGTCCGTGATGTCGTGGAAGCGGATCATGTTGGGGCTGGAGATGCGCTGGCCGTTGATGGTGCCCTCGCCCTGCACGGTGATCAGGCAGTAGGCGCCGTTGTCCTTGATGGTGCAGGAGCAGCCGGGCAGCACGGTCAGGCGCTTCGCGGTGACGCACTGCCACCCCTTGACGCGGCCGTAGTTGATCCAGTAGTCCAGATATCCGTCCTGCTCAGAACCTCCCGCCAGCACCGGCTCGAGGAAGTGGTTCTTGTAGAAGTACGGATCGGTGTTCTCCTTGAGATCGACCATGCCGGCGATGAAGTCCAGATCCTTCTGCTTGTTTTTGGGCACGTCCTTGACCAGCAGCGACCACGGCACGTAGTTCTCATCGACCAAATTCTGGAACATCGCGAACACATCCGAGCCCCACTGCGGCTCGTAGGTGCAGAGCGACCCCGGCGCGTGCAGCACGTTCGGCGGCACAAACCAGCCGGTGCCGACCTTCAGGCGGTAGGCCTGCGAGATGTCGGTGATGCCGTTATCGCCCTTGTTCCAGCGCTCGAGACAGCGGACGATGTCCGCCTTGGTCGTGCCGGGCACCAGACCAAAGAAGGTGTAAGGGAAACGCGCGCCCAAGTTGTTGTGCTGCGGCGGGAAGTAGTAGGATTCCGGCTTGCCCTCTTGCCCCACCAACTTGGCGAGCTTGTCGTCCTGATGCAGGTGGTGCGGCAGCGGCCCGAGGTTGTCGAAGAACTTGCTGTAGACCGGCCAGCGCCGGTACTTCTTCCAAATCTTCGCGCCGACGATCGTCGCGCCCAGTTCGGCCACCACATCGCGCAACAGCACGCGCTTGTTCTCGAAGACCACATAGCTCAGGCCCTCATCCGGCAGACGCCCCTCGTTCGCCGCCTCGGTGGTCGAGCCGAACCAGCGCTCGTCGATACCGCCGCGGTTAAGCCCGAAGGCGTAGAGGTCATCCGGGTGCAGCTTCAACCTGCGTCCGGGATAACAGAACGAGCGCGGCACCCAGTTCGGCGCCAGCCGCAGCACGCCGCCGCCCGCGTTCAACGCGGCGTCCGCCACAGAGCGCGCCTGAGCAGCACGCACGGTCTTCAACTGTTTTACAGAATTGCTTCTCATGTGGGACCCCTTTCTTTTCGGATCGGTTACGACACCTTGTTTACTTGAACTCCTTGATGCGCAAATTGCGGTACTGGATCTTCATGGGCGGACCAGCGTGCATCTGCAGCGTGATGTGGC
The DNA here is from genome assembly GCA_033812795.1 of Kiritimatiellia bacterium. Lineage (GTDB taxonomy): Bacteria > Verrucomicrobiota > Kiritimatiellia > RFP12 > UBA1067 > JAPXSY01. The sequence continues at coordinate 17,968 of JAPXSY010000051.1, read as the reverse complement.
CCTTGCGGGGCGTGTCCGGCCGGTGATCCTCGAACTCGCAGGTCTTCATGCCGTTGACGAAAAGCGTGATGGACGGCCCCTTGCAGATGATGCTGTACTCGTTCCAGTCATCCCCTTTGAAGACCTTGTCTTGCAGTTCTTTGCTGTCCGCAAAACGCTCGACCGTTTTCTTGCCGTCTGCGGCGATCACGACTTTGGCACCGCGCTCGCCGACCAGATGCTGCTTGGGATGGTAGAGGTAGCCGACATAGTTTCCTCCGCCGTTCATGTCCGCCTGATACCCGCTGTCGCCGAACTCCTGATTCCGTGCGCGGATCTGAATACCGGAATTGGCGCCGGGACTGAGCCGGAACTCGGCCCGCAGCTCGAAATCGCCCGGCTCGCCACCGGTCCAAATCAGATGGCTGTTCTTCTTACAAGGCTTCTCCTCCGAACTCTGCGCCTGCAAGACCCCCTCTTTCACCTGCCACCAGCCGTCGCCGCCCTTCCACTGCTTCATGTCCGAACCGTTGAACATCGGGACGAACCCTTGTTCGGCCTGCATGCGCCGCGTGACAGCCAGCGCCGCCTTGAGCAAGGCCTTATCCTCTTCGCGCACGGCCCAGCCCCCGGCCTGTTCCAACAGACGGATCTGACGTTCGAACGGAATCGTGAAGCTTTGTTCGAGCTGCCGCACAAACCCGCGCAATGCGAGAATCCTCAACCGGTCGGAGGGTGCCTGTTGCGCGAACGAGGCGGCATCCTCCAGCGCCTCGGGTGTACGCCACTCCGCGAGGACGCGGATCGCCGCTTCACGCAGCGCCTCATCCTTGTTTTGCGCGGCCGCTGCACGGGCCACGGCAAGACCCTGTTCGTTCGCCAGACCGGCCAAGACGCGGAACAGAACGACCTTTTCGGCACCGGTGGCCGCGTCGTAGGCGGCCCGGAGCGGATCCATGGCCACGGGCAGCAAGGTCTCGCCGCTCAGATGGGCCGAGTCATTCTCCCGGATCTGCACGCTCTTTTTCACACCGTCAAACAGGTAGACCATCCGGAGCACCTTGGGTTTGCCGGGCGCAGGATCCTCACCGAAACCGTCCCAACGGCAGAGGCGGCCCGAGGCCTGAATCGTGATGGATCCGGCATCCGCGAGTTTCTGCACATTCTCCGTGACATCCTTGGTGAGGTTGTTCTCAAAATTCCCGTAGACCGCACTCTCAACCTTGACTACGCCGCCGCGCGGGCGGGCATAGCGCGAGCAGAGCGTGGCGAGCGCACGGCTCGCATTCTCGTTCTGCGGGTTACCGGCAATGGCCGCCAAAAGCACCGGAATCTCCTCGAAGGTGCCCAGCTCGCCCACTCCCTTGATGGCGGCGTTCAGAATGGCGGGGTCCCGATCCCGTGTGAGCCGCGCCAGTGTGGGCACGGCCACGGCCATGCGCCGACGCATCGCCATATCGATTCCGGCGAGACGCACCGACGCATCCGCCTCGGTCATCATCGAGAGCACCGCGTCATCCGCAGCCTTCCCCGCAAAACCCATGATCGCATCCTTGGCACCGTTGGCGATCGTTCCCTGTTCGTGCCGGGCCAACGCCAGCAACGGAGGCAGGGCGGAAGCATCATTTAGCATAGCGAGCGCTTGGGCCGCGGCGAGACGGTCGGCCGGACATTCGGTCCCCGTACCGTTGGCCAAGGCCGCCAGAGCGGGCACGGAGGCCTTGTCTCCGCGGCGACCGAGCACCGCTGCCAACCGGATCCGCACCGCAGGCACCTCCGCCAGCGCCCCGGCGAACGCCACGGTGGCCTTGGCGCAAGACGGGGTGTCGAGCACCGCGCGCAACGCGACATCCACCGTGTCCGGATCCGAACTCGCGATCGACGCGCGCCACAGTTCCAGTCCGCGGCGACCGGAGGTGATGATCTCGCCCCGCAACGCGGCCAGACGCACCGTGTCCGGAACCGCTGCACCCGCCGTGCGCAGCGCCGCGTAGAGAGGCGCGGCCGCATCCGGATCCTTAGCCTTTATGCGGCCGGCGGCCTCCAGATAGGCCCGCGCCACGGCGGGACAGGCGCCGAGATGCGGCGCGAGCGCCTCGACCGCTTCCGACGTGGCCAGTTTACCGAGCGCCTGAATCGCGGCTCCCGCGACCTGTTTGTCGGGGTCCGTCATGCGCGCGCGGAGCACCTCGACCGCCTGCGCGTAACGCGACCCGCCCAGCAACGCGGACACCCAACTGCGACGCGACTGGCATCGCCTGAGATTCCCGAGCGACTGCAGCACGCCGACCAAGGCCGGTCCGGTGAGCCGTTCCGCCGCCGCGCACAAGGCGACCTCAACCTCCGGATCGGGGATCATCTCCAGCCCGTACCGCGCCGCGTGCCGCAGGAACGGCTTCTCGTCACCCAACAACCCGGCCAGAGGCTCGATCGCCTTGCGCGTACCGCACCAGCCGAGATTCTGACAGGCGGTGACCCGGTCGTTATCCGAAGTCTCCGCCTTGCCCAACACCTCGATCAGCTTGTCCTGATCCAGCAGAATCGCCTTGTCCAACTCCGCGCACGCCACAAGGCACGCGGCCAGACCCGTCACCATCACCCAAAACGTCTTGTTCATCCTTGTTCCCCGTATCCCCGTTGTGAAATTCGTAAGGTCCTAGCAGATCTGCCAGCCCTCGCGCGCGGCGCGGGAGCGGAACCGATTGGCCTGTTCGTCGTTGACGAACTCCTCCCGGACCGGATCCCATGTGAGATCCCGTTTCAGCCACTGCGCGATGTTCGCGCAGTGCACGGTGCTCATCGACCGGTGCATCAGCACGGGGTTGGCCACCGTGACCGTGCGCCGCCGGATACATTGGAAGAAATCGCGCATCGGACCGACCACATGCCCTGTGCGGGTGATGTAGTCTTGCAGGATTTTGTTGTAATCAGCCAGCAGCGCGGGATTGGACACCTCCGGCCGCGCGTAACCGTCGGCGCACGCGCACCAGCCTTCGCTGCCGACATACCGCACGCCGCAGGTGCCGCGCCATCCCTCCTGCTTCTGGATCATCCGGACCCCGTTCGCGAAGGTCATCTCCATCCCGTCGGCCGTCGGATTTGAAACATAGGGGTAATGGACTGGCGAGGTGTCCTGCAAGCCCAAGGCGTCGTGGCACTGCGCAAAGGTGTGCGAACCCCACTCGCCGATGACGCTGGTGTAGAAATCATGCTGCGCGTGCCACCCGCCATGCACGTAATGCTTATTGAAGGGGCGCCACGGGCAGGGGCCGAGCCAGCGGTCCCAGTCGAGTTCGTCCGGATCCGGCAACGGTTCGGCCGCGAGCCACTCCCGGCTCATGTTGACATTTCCCCAAGGCGCGAGATGCGCGTAAACGGTCTTGACCTCACCCAGCCGTCCCAGGCGCAGCAATTCGTTACACACGATGAAGTTGGCCTCGCTGAGACGCTGCATGCCAGCCTGGTAGACACGGCCGTACTGCCGCGCGGTCTGAACCACCGCCTGTCCTTCGGCGATCGTCATGGAGGCCGGTTTCTCCGTGTAGACATCCTTGCCCGCGCGCATGGCCCGGACCGAAACCGTGGCATGCAGCCGGTCGCTGGTGGCAGTGAGGATCGCATCGATGTCGGGCCGTTCCAGCACCTCCATCATCTCCACGTACATCTTGCAGTCCTTGTTGCCGTAATGTTTGTCCGTCATCGCCTTGATCGCCGCACGGCGGGAACGCTGGACATCGCAGATCGCGACAAACTGCGCCTCCGGGTCCGGCAGGATCCAAGACCTGAGATCCGCTGTGCCGCGCCCGCCGAGACCGATCCCCGCCATCACGATCCGGTTGCTTGGGGCCACCGCCCCGTTCTTCCCCAAGGCCGACGCGGGAATCAACGTCGGCATCGCCACCGCGCCCGCCGCAGTCAGGGTCCCCTTCAAAAACGCGCGCCGCCCCAGTGTGCCGCATCCGTCACGCCGGAAACCGCCATGCTCTGACTTGCTCATGCCCTTCTCTCCTTTTCTGTTCTTTTCAATTAAAGTCCCCTTTTCAGTATAGTCGGCATCCTTTCCGCCTTTTGATCGTTGAATGGTATCCGATCTGGTTAGGTTTGTCGAAAACTCATTTTTGTGAAATCGAGAACGGGAAAGACGGGCGTCCGCTCGTCCGGGCAGGCAGACGCTTGCCCCTTCCGGCCTGTGGCACCGCTATCGAGATCGGGACCACCTCCTCGTCCCCGTCTCCGTATCCGGCCGCTGGCCTCCGACACCGTGCCCTGCTATACTGCGCACATGGATCCGGAGGTGTATGTTGTACGCTGCGGCGACTACGGGGCATCCCTGCCCGTGGCGTTGAACCGTTTGTTGGATCTCACAGGGTGGCTGCGCGATGGAAGCCTCGCGGGCAAGCGTGTGCTGCTGAAGCCGAATCTGCTCACCGAACGCTCCCCGGAACAGGCGGTCACCACCCACCCCGAGCTGGTTCGCCAGATGCTCCGTGCGCTCAAGCCCGCCGGCGCGCGCCTCGCCGTGGGCGACAGCCCGGCGAGCACCGCCAACCTCGAGAATGTCTGGCGCGCCACCGGCATGGCGGCAGTCTGCGCCGAAGAGGAGGTGCCCCTGATCTCGTTCGAGCAGGCCGGTGTCCTGGCGTTCGAGCGCAACGGATTCGCCTTCTCCGTGGCGCGGCCCGTGCTGGAGGCCGATCTGATCGTCAACCTGCCGAAAGTGAAAAGCCACTCGCTCACCCTGCTGACCGCGGCGGTAAAGAATCTCTACGGCGCCATTCCGGGATACGCGAAGACCACGCTGCACCGACTCCATCCCCGGCCCGCAACGTTCGGCGCGTTACTCCGGACATTATGGGACGTGCTGCCGCCGGTCTGGAATCTGGCCGACGGAATCGTCGGCATGGAAGGTCAGGGACCGGCCAACGGCCGCCCCGTACAGTTGGGGTTTTTGGCCGCGTCGCGGGATCCGTTCGCCTTGGACCGCGCGCTGTGCGATCTCCTGCACATCGATGCGCGGCGGGTGCCTTTCCTGCCGCCGGGGGACGCGGTGCGCGTCACGGGCGATCCCGTGAGCATCGCGACCTTCGCCACGCCGTCGGGCGGTCATCTGCTTGCGCTCGCGCCGCCGTGGCTGGTGCGCTGCGCTGGCCGCTGCGTGTGGGTCCGGCCGGCTTTTTCGGCCCGCGCCTGTATCCGCTGCGGCCTGTGCGTGAAGGCCTGTCCGGTGCATGCGTTGTCCCTCGCGCCGGAAGCGCGCACCCCGACGCTGGACACGGCACGCTGCATCAGTTGCAGTTGTTGCCACGAGGTGTGCCCCGCAAACGCCATCCGCATGTCCCAGTCGCGCCTGCTGCGTCTGCTCGGTGTGTTTAAGGGGCTCGACTGACCGCAGAAACGGGACGCGTCAGGATTCCGTCCCTTCTTCGAGAAGGGTCCGGAGCACCGCTTCCCGCGAAAGCGCCCGCACCAGATTATCACGCACCGACTGCTCCATCAGCCTGCGGCTGAGATTTGCGAGGAAACTGATGTGGTTGCATCCCACCGTGAGCGGCACGAGCAACAGCACGAAAATATGGGTCGGCTCCAGATCGGGCGCGCCGAACTCGATTCCCCGGGGGTGGATGCCGATCACGCAAAGGATGTCGCGGACACAGTCGGTCCGCCCGTGGGGCAGAGCGATCCCGTCCGGCATGGCGGTGGACGCGCCGCGTTCGCGCTTGAGTACCGTCTGCACCACCTCATCCCGCCGTTCCGCAGGCAGACGTCCCTCGTCCACGGCCGCCTGAATCAACCGGGCCACCACTTGCGGACCGTCCGTCTCGTCCAGATTGAGGCAGACCGTGCTGTGCCCGATAATTTCCTTAAACCTCACCATGAACCGTTCCCCTTGCCCTCAATACACGGTGCGCAACGCCGCGTTCGTCTCGATATCGCGCGTCAGCAGGTCGTTCAGTGTCTGTCCGATCTTGCCGGGCCGGCCGTCCGCGATCGGCACCCCCTCAAACTCGCGCACGGACACCACATTGATCGTGGTCCCCACCACCAGCATCTCCGCGGCGTCGCGGACATCCGCCTCCGTGATATCGCGGAACCCGATGGCCCGTAACGCACCCTCGGCCGCGAGCGGTTCAGCGAGTTGCATCACCCGCAGCATGGTGGTCCCGTCCAAAACCGTTTCCACACGCGGGAAGAGCAATTCGCCCGCCCGGGTGACGATGCCGAAGTTCTCGGTGGCCCCCTCCGCCATCAGGCCGTCATCGTCGAACCCCACCACAAAATCCACGCCCCAGTCCACCGCCTCGCGTTTCATCAGCACGTTCGGCAGATAGTTGCAGTGCTTCACCGTGGCGAAGCGCGCCGGCTTGACCGGCACCTGACTGCGCCGCACGCGGGCGCCTTCCGGATGCCGGACCATAAACGGCACCCCTGCCGCATACACCACGATGTAAAGCGCCGGTGCGGGCGATTCGTAGGGACTCACGCCGAAACTGCCCGGTCCGCGCGAAATCATCACCCGGCCCGAACAGACCTCGCGCCCCGCCTCAGCCAACGTTTCCACGGTAAGCGCGCGGATTCCGTCGATCCCGTCAGGCCAGGACAGGCCGATCGACGATGCCGAACGCAACAGCCGCTGCAAGTGCGCCTCCAGATTGTAGGCCGCGCGCCCCACGCATTTAAACGTGTCGAAGACCCCGTCACCGCGATGCACGAGGTGGTCATCCAGCGGCACCTGCATCAAGAGCGGGTCCCGCACCACCCCGCCCAGCACACTGGAGTACATGGCGTAGTATCCCTGCTGCCACGGCTGACGCCGTTGCTGCAGCGCATCGAGGTAATTCGAGAAATCAATCCGTTTCATGTCCATCCTTCCGCGCGGCGCGGCCGCGTCCGGTTCAATAAGGGATGGAGGATAGCATATCCGGTGCCGGCCGCCAACAGCGCGGACCGGGAAAGGGAAAAACCGGGGCGCATCCCCTTTTCAGTCGGGAACGCGGCCGTCCCCGCCAGTACGGCGGATCAGTCGGATCGGACTGACCATTCAGATCCGAGGCACCCCTGCCGGTCGTCGCACGATGGTCAAATCTAAAAGAAGAGCAGAACCGTGCCGGCGGGTATCTGGCGCAGATAACCCTGCTCGTCCAGAGTGACGGGGCGGTCGCGGTTGGTGATGGACGCGAGCTGGGCGGCCGAGAGTCCCTTGCCGTCGGTGCCGAAGCGCAGAGTCTTGGCGGTCAGCTTGCCGTTGATCGTAAGCGTGCCGGCCCAGGTCTCAGAGCTGGAGTCGGCAAAGGCGAGCGTGGCTGAGCCGTCGCCGGCCTCGATCACGCTGTCGGTCAGCAATTCCAGCGTGTTGAACGTGTTGCGGAACGTGCCTGCGTCGAGAGTCGCACCGCTCAGCACGAGCGCGTTCACCCCGCCCGTGAACACGTCATCCGCGCCGAGTTTCAACCCACCGGCAATGACCGAGCATTCCCCCGGATAATCTTGCGGGCCTTTCAGCTCCAGCGTGCCGTCGCCGCTCTTGACCAGAGCGGCCACGCGGATGCCGTAAATCCGGTTGGTCAGGCAGGCGTCCACGGCGGCCGAGCCGTTCCGCACACGGAACTCACGGGCGCGCTCGCCCAGATTGACCGCGTTCGCAAAAATCAAGGTGGCGTTGGCATAGGGCGAACTTAAGACGAACGGTTTGCCGTCAACCATGAACCTTGATTCACCCCATGTGACGACCCTTGTGGCGCTGTCGTTCATGATGACGGTTCGATCCGCTCCGTAGGCGCTGAAACCGCCGCCCTCTATAAAACCGATCTGGCCACTCGAAGTTCCGGACCAGCGCGAAAAATCGCCGTCGGATGCGCCGTTCAGATCCGCGCCGATCTCCAGAACGCCGTCGCCATGGATGGAGATGGCTCCTTCAGTGTAGTTTCGCCCGCAGGAAAGGCGGGTGACACCTCCGACGATGTACAGTGAACTCAAAACAGGCTGGGTGATCTCCGTCAGGCCGGGGCCTGCGGAAACGAGCGTGCAGCCGCTGCTGTTGGTGAGGCCCCACGTGAATTTGTCCGTGCCGTAATTATAGATATGTGTGCTCTGCGCACCGTGCGCACCGCCGAGGATCGCGACCGGGTTGGACCCGTTGATCACGATGCCCCGGCCGACCACCGAGTTGTCGGTCTGGAACGAGAAGCCGTTGAGGTTCAGCGTGACGGGATTGGCGGAGGCGTCGATATCGAGCGTCGAGAATGTGAGATTCGCCGTGCGCGTGAGATCGGACGCGAGCGAGACGTGGCTGACCGCGGTCGCGTTGTCGGGGGTCAGCGCGATCGTGCCGGTGTGACGCACGAGCCCGAGGTTCTCGTCCTGGACGGCGAACCCTGTCCGTCCGTCCGGATCCTTGACCAGAATGTTGGCGCGGGTGCCGTCCGCGCACATGACCAGACCGTTGGTGACGCGGACTGAACCGTTGTCGGAGGGGATCGCCTCGGCGGTACGCACCGAGGCATTGCCAAGACGCTCGATGAGCAGAAAACTGTAACTGCTCGGCATGTCGATGAGGCCAAGCTGAACGGTGGTGCCGTCGCCGCCGTTGCCGTCAACCGTCAGGACGTTACTCCGTATCGCGTTACTGACACCAATCGTGTTGGTCCCGAACTCCTGCCATGTGGTGTTGCCCGCGCCGGTCTTGCCCCGGATGACGAGATGGCCATTATCATAACTGACCGTGTGCCCGGCCAGAAACAATCGGTTGCTGCCCGCTCCCGTCACATCGTCCGCGTAATCGGCGATCAGCGTGCCGCCGAGAAGTTCGACCTGATGGACGCTGCTGTCGGTGCAGAAGAAGGTGTTACTCCCGGTCAGCCTCAGCGTGCCTGATCCCAACTTGCGAAGTCTAGCGTAACTTGTCGAGCTGCCGTTCGCGATGTTGTTGGTGACGAGAGTCTCGCCGGAGGAAATGCCGTCGAAACTCATGGGCGACAACCAGTTGCCGCCCCAGTTTGTCGGACGGACGATACCGAGCATATTCAGGCTGCCGCAGGCGCTGTCGTTGACGAGGCGCGCCCCGTTGTGATTAAACTGGAACAAACGGTCGGTGGAGCGGCTGCGGCTGCCGATGTAGGCTACGGGCGCGTTGTTAGGGCTGATGTCGCCCGATGCGCCTACGGCGGAAGGGACGCCCGAATTACCGATGGACGTGAAGTTGTAGCGGCCCGTATCGCCGCTGGTTCCGCCCCTAAAATCGTTGGTGCCGTTACGCAGGACAATATAGGTTCTCCCGCTCCCGGTGCCGGTATTGAGCTTCCCCTTCCCGGTCACCTTCGCGTCGATGAACAGTGTGCCATATCCCCTCACGTGCCATGTGCCTGACGGCACGCTAAGCGTCAGCCCCCGCTTTAAGGTCACCGTGCTGGCCGTGTTGGAGGGAAGGAACACATGTGTGGCTCCATTATTGAAACTGTAATAGGGTATCTCCGCGTTCAGCGTGAGGGTGTTGGTGCCGCTGATCGTGATGTGACGGAGAACCGAGGCGGTCTGCGAAAAGTCCAGCCCGTTCGTCGCCGTGTAGTCGGCTGTCAGCCGGAGATCGACATTCGACACGACGGTTCTGAAATCGCCGTCAATGACGCCAGACTGCCAGTTGTTGGCATCGTTAATATCGGTGGCGTCCGGGTCGCCGCCTGCGGTGCCCGCACCGATCCAGGCCGCCTGCGACGACAGAATCAGTCCGCCCGCAACCAGCGTGAACATAACAACCCGTTTACGACAACCCGCTGTCCGTTGTGCCATGACCAACCTCCACTTTTTTCACAACCACCCCATGGGATGCCCCGGGAACATCCCGGTTCCCATGTTTGACGCTTATTATGCGGAAAAGAGGCGAAAAGAGTCAACCCTGTAAATCTGCAAAAAAGCGGGGATTGGGCGTACGGAATCAGGATCGGCGGACCGCTTACCCCGTCACCGGCAGATAGATCAGGAACGTGCTGCCGCAGCCGGGCTGGGTCTGCACATCGATGAACCCGTGGTGCTGTTGGACAATCGCGTAGACCGTCGGCAGCCCCAGGCCCGCGTTTTTGCGATCCGCCTTGGTGGTGAAGAAAGGCTCGAAAATACGGCCTGCGGTCTCTGCCGTCATCCCGCATCCGGTGTCCCGCACCTCCAGCACCGCGAAACGTCCTTGATGACGTTCGCACGCCGGCAACCCCGCCATCAAACGCGTCCGCTCCTCCTCGGACAGGGAGATCTCATACGTGGAGATCGTGACCTGCCCGCGGCCCGCGACCGCCTCCACCGCATTGATCGCCAGATGCACAATGAGCTGCTCGATCCGGTTGGGGTCGATCGTCACCTTGCCGTCCGCGACATCCCCCTGCCGGATCACCAGCTCGACCTCTTCACCGATCGTCTTGCCGAGCAGACGCTCCACCCCCTCCAGACACGTATCCAACCGCATCTGGCGCAACCGCAGCGCGTCCGGAATCGCGAACGCCACCAGTTCGCCCATCAGATTCGAGACCGTACCCACCGTCCGGATGACCTCGTCCATGTTGGCGACCACCCGTTTCGGACTCCGCGGATCGGCCTTCGTGAGTTCCGCACGGTTTTGAATCACGGTGAGCGCGTTCAGCATCGTGTGGGCCACCCGATAGGCGAGCTGGCCGATCGCCGCCATTTTCTGCGAACCCAGCATCCGTCGCTCGGTCTCGGCCAACTGTTCGACCGTTGTGATGTGACGCTGTTCCGAGAGGACCAAAGCGCTCAGCAGGGCCATTGAAACCGGCGTGATCCACAGGGTTGCCAATGCCCTTGCCACCCCGACATCGAACACGGCCCCTCTCCCCTCGCAAAAGGCGAACAGGGCCAGCAGGAGATTGCTGCCGAGGCCCACCAGCAGGCTTAAGGAGAGGACCAGCCGCGGCGTCAAGGACAGATCGTGGCGTCGTTGCCACAGGTTGGCGAGCGTCCCCAGAAGAACCGGGAACACCAGCGACCCCACGCCCAGGAGCAGGTGCGGCGATCCCAACGCCAACCGGTACGCAAGCGGCGGCAGCAGGCATATCAACGCGACCGGAGGACCGATCAGCAACGCGGCCGTCCCCAACACGCCGCCGCGGCAATCCACCGTCAGCCCCGAATGGGTGACCACCGGCGTGAGCATGACGACCACACCCATGACGCCGTACAGCAACGCGAACGCCCACGGGGCCAGAGTCCTGCGCCGAAGCAGGGCGCATCCGTTGAACACGCTGCACACTGCGGCAAACCCCAGCAGCACGAACAGATTCGTGATCAATCCGCGTATGAACTCGGCCAGATTAATTATCCCCTCCTCGCGTACCCGCTGCCATCGCGCTCAAGAGCGCGACGCCACAATCCGTTTCAATTCCTCAACCGCAACCGAGTATCCCTTGCCGCACATGTGGCAGATCACCCGAACCGACTGGTCCGCACAAATCATCTCCTCCAGTTCCTTTGTCGGCATACTGCCCAGCATATCCGAAACCCGCTCCGCCGAGCAGGGACAGTGGAAACGCAACGGTTTCGGTTCCGCGAGCTGGACGTCCGGCACACCCACCGTCTCGCAGATCGTCTGCAGCGACGCGCCCGCCTCCAGACACTCCTGAACCGTGCCATCCTCCACAAACCGGCCGATCCGTTCAAACTCGGCGCGGTCACCGTCCGGCAGGCACTCGATCAGCACGCCGCGCGCGCAGTCGATGAACCCGCCGTACGCCAGAGCCGTAAGCTGTACCCGCACCCGGCGCTGCTGCGATTGGCGGTAATAAGTTTCGATCCCCTGCGGCACCGAAGCCGGCCGCACCTCCACGCCCGCGCTCGACAGGAGAACCCCGGGCAGCGAACGGATAACCCGCACCTCTGCCGAATCGCCCAGCGCGACTGCCGCATCCAGATCCTCGCAGGCGTCAAGATCATTCATGACCTTCACCTGCGTATACCCGCGCAAGCTCCCGTCCGAACGCGCCTCAACCAGCACCCCGCCGATCGGTCCCGTGACCTGAAGGCGCAGGGTCACCGCCTCCTCCGGACGGGTCAGCTCTGCCCCCAGCAACGCCACCCCGGCCAGAGCCTCCGCCTGAATCAGCCCGGCCGTGGGCCCGCAGAGATGACTGTGCTCCAGCTCGCGCGCGGAATCCGTGACCTCCGCATGACGCAAAACGATGTTCGCGGAAGGGCAAAAAGCCATGAGCAGCCGGTCGGCATTTTTGGGCATGATCATCCGCCCGCCTCCTCCGCTTCCGCGGCCAGCGCCGCCATCCGCTCGCGGAACAACACCCGCAGGGGTTTGAGACGCCGCAACTGGCGGTCCAGCGACCAGAGCGCGAACCGCCATTTCCGGGTGAACGCATACTTATGCCGCAACTGGGGATCGAACGCATCGAACTGTTCGCGCCGGACCGAATAGTTCCAGTGCATCTCGCGTGTCTTACACTCGAAGCCGTCAAAAAACCGTTCCGTCAGATCGTCCATCGCAACAGCGTCGCGATGCTTGAGCCCGTAGCGGTAGAGTACGCGGGCGTACGCGTCAAAATAAAACCGGAAGAGCCGGTCCAGATTCTCCTCCGTGAAGGCAAGATCGGGCCAGCCCAAAGAACCCCGGACCGAACACAGCATCACCCGCATGGGCATCTCCCGCATGCTGGCGATGTCGTAGCCGAACTCGAACACCTCCTTGCCCTCGCCGAAACGGCAACTGTCGTCCTCGGGCAGATACTTCTTCAGCACCAGATTCTGCGCGGCGGCGTTGCCCAGCAACGCGCCCAGCGCCAACACCACATCCGGATCCTCGCCCGCCTCACTGCCGCCGAATTCGCCCGAACGCTGGAACATGCGCGGCGGGATCTCATCCAGCGGCTCGCCCGGACAACGGTTGCGGATAAAATAATTCAGGGCACGTCCGGCGGAGCTGTCCAGCCGCATCAGCAGCCGGTACTTGCCGAACCCCACACCCAGCGCCTTGAAGGCCTGCACGCGCGCCAACATGTAACTGCCGTACCCCGGCATCTTCAGCGCGAGCCGCTTCTCGATCAGGCTCGTGCAAAGCGGCTGGCGGTTGGTTTTGAAAACGATCTCGCGCGTGACGCCCGCGCCGACAGCGCGGTCGTTGGCGGCATCGCTGTCCGAACGGACCTCGTAAATGTTGGCATACTCGATCATCTCGTCCTGACTCATCATCTGCTCGACGTTCGCAAGCAGCACCCTCGTGCGGTCATCCGCGCCGGGATGGAAGTCCGGTCGGCCGCCGCGGAACGTCGCGCCGGGCAGCGCGGTGCGGCGATCGTCAAACGCCAGCGAGACGCTGTCCCCCTGACCGTAATACACCTCGCCCGTGAGATGCATGTACAGCGTCTCCACAAAATCGTCGCTCGCCTCATCCGCCAGTTCGGGCCGCCCCAGCGAAGCCCGGAACATCCCGTCGATCACCTGAAACTGTTCCGCCACCTCCTCCTGCGTGTGCCGCTTCAGCGCGATACCCTCCATGAGCTTCTCCAGTTCCGGCACGAGATGCTTCAGCGCCTCCCCGCGCCGCAGGCCGAAGAGTTCGATCTCATGATGCCCATGGAACTTGGGCGACCGCATGAATGACCGCACGTCACCCTCGAAAATCGAAACCAGCTCGCGCAGACAGGCGACAAACTGCGGGTAATCGGTTTCCAGCACCGTCTGGAGCGCGTGGAAATCGTTGTACGTCAGAAAATGCACGCCCTTGGCGCTGTGGTAATACTTCAGACAGGTGTTGATGCGCGTGCGGCTCGCGCGCAGGGCCGCATCCATCTCCCGCCGCGTCCAGGCGAGGGGCTTGATCCGCCACTCCTGCCCCAACCGGCGGTAATGATCCAGCGTCATGTCCGTGCGCTCGGCCATGATGACCTCGTCCAGCGCAAACCCCACGTTGCGCAGCCATTCGTCGGCCTTGATCAGCAGCCGGGTCGGCACGTCACGCTGCGAGATTTCGAGGTTCCCGTTCACCACGTTGGCGCACAGCACCTCTTCCCGCATCACCTGACTGCGCCGGGCAGCGGGCACGCGCCCGAGATTCCAGAAGTGGCCGGAGAGCAGCGGGATCGCGGCGACCGTGTGGTTGCCGCTGGTCAGCGTCAGAATGTGCCCGCCCGAACGACGGATGAGTTCGCTCTTCCGGACGATCAGGACCGGGCTGTGCTCCTCCAGATTCTTCCACACGTCCTTTTCGAAGATGAACGTGTCAACCCCCCAGTCGTATCCATAAAAAACGCGATCGCGGCCCATGGACCGCACCGTGACCGGCTCCGTCTTCTGCCGGGCTTCGCGCCTCACGCGGGCGATAAACTGGTGAACCGTCTTCTTCATCCGCTGCCGTACACCTTTGTGCCGCCGGTCAACGCATTCCACCGGCAGCACCCCTTACCCCGACTCCCGGCACCGGTAGCGCTCGCGGGCGATCAGCTCTTCCGCCAACCCTCCCACCGCATCCAGACCGCACAGGTCGGCCGCCTCAAGCAGGGATTCCAGCGCCCGCGGGATGTGCCGGGTGAACTGTCTCTGCCCCACGGAAGCCAGACGGCCGAAGGCGCCAAGCGCCTGAATCAACCGCTGCACCGCTCCGTCGTGAAACAGCTCGACCGCCTCCGGGTGCTCCGGATATGCCTTGCCGTATACCGCAACCATCTGATTGCGCACGTAAACACTTAGTATAACATAAGGATCATAGAGAAGAGAAGCCAGATCATAGGCCGCCGCACCCCGGCGCATCCCCTGAAAATCAATGAACGCGAACCGTTTGCCGCGGAAGAGGATGTTGCTGGACTGGAAATCGCGGTGCACAACCACCTGGGGGGCGCGTCCCAACCGGTCCGCCACCCCTCTCAACTCGCGCTCCGCCTCCGCAGGAATCGCGTCGAATCCGTAGCGGCTGACGAGCAGACAGGTCTCGAACAGGTTCCGTTCCCACGCATACAGTTCCGCATCGAACGCCGGCTCCAGTTCCGCGCCGCACTCCCGCACCCGCCGCGTGACGTCCCGGTGCCACAGCGCGAGCGTCTTCACCACCGGGGCGTACCATGTCTCCGCACACCCGGGCCGCCGCTCCATACGGCGCTGCAAGCTGTCGTCTTCCCAGTCCTCCAGCACCAGCATCCCGCACTCCGGCAGGTCGGCGAGCACCGCGGGCACCGGAATCCCGGCATCGGCCAGCAGCCGCGCATGCCCGGCGTACCGAAGGTTTTCGGGACGTTCCGCCGAATAGCGGATCAGCATGGCGCGCCGCGCGTCCCGGCACAGCCGCCAAAAGCTCCGGTTGGAGCCGCGCTCCCCCAAGCAGGAGACCGCCGTCTCCTCCACCGGCCAACCGAGCGCCCCGACCGCCCGGTTTGCGGACACTTCGTCCAGCCCGCCGAGCGGCACGTATACCGTGTCTTCCAGACGTCCCGTCACCCGCCCGCCAGCGACCACCGCACGACGCAGCACACTGGCGTCACCGACCCGCGCCGTGCCGCACACCACACTGTCCGAGCCCCTCACCGCCCGTCCGACCCGCGCGTCCCGGCCGACACAGAAGAACCGCGTGGCGTTTGCGTCGCAACGGTCCGCCTCGGGCCGGTACAGTGCCCCCCCGGGTTTGCCACGCCGCGCCAGCCGCTTGACCTCGCCGTGGATCCGCAACAAAGCCTCCACCGTTCCGGCATCGTCCCAGTAACTTCCGGGCACGGTCACGCCATCCACAAAAAGCCCCTCGGCCATCGCCGCCGTATACGCGTCGACGAGCGTGCTGAAGGGCCGGCCGGGCAGAAAATCGTAGAGCCGCGGCGAAACCAACTGTAACCCGCAAAAAGTGAAGGTGCCCGGCACGCCGGGCGTGGGACTCCGAAAACAGGTGATCCGCCCTCGGCGGTCGGTCTCCACCGAGCGCGGACCCTTTTTCGGTTCGAGCCAGGCCGCAGCCAAACCATGACCCCCGCCGAACGCCTCGCAAAACGGTTGCGGATCCACGGCGGCGGCGATGTCCGCGTTGACCACCCAGAACGGCCCATCCCCGAAAAACCGGCGCAACGGACGCAATGCCCCGCCCGTGCCCAGCAGTTCCGCCTCCTGCGAGAACGTGACCCGCACCCCGCCGCGCCGCGTCTCCAGATATGCGCGGATCGCTTCGGGGCGCCAATGCAGGTTCACGGCGACCTCCTCCACCCCCCAAGACTCCAGCAGCCGCAACACATGCTCCAACAGCGGCACGTCCCACAGCGGCACCAGCGGCTTAGGCCAAACCTGCGTCAGCGGCCTGAGCCGCGTGCCCAATCCCGCGGCCAGCACCAGCGCCCGTTTCGGCAGCGCGGTCATGACGCGCCGTCCCCCCGGCGCCGGACGAGTTCGACCGCCGCCTCGCGCAACCCCGCCACCGCGCCGGGCTTGGCAATCCGGACCCAGACCTCCGACACGCGCGGTGCCTCAAGACAGACTGCGGCGACCCTCGCGGCGGCGCTTTCGATCATACGGAACCGGGCCTGCCGCAACGCGTCGCGGATCGTCTCAGCCAGCACCGCGTAATCCACCGTGTCCTCCACCCGGTCACTCGCGCAAACCGCGCTCAGATCACAGGCCAGCGTCACATCCAGCGTTAACACCTGCTCGCGGTCACGCTCCGTCGGCAAATCGCCGATCACGCACCGCACCTCCAACCCGCGCAACTCAAGCTTGTCCACTGCTTCCCGCCCTTTGACCAGCACGCCGTTCTTCCGCCAACCTCCCACCGCATCCAGCCCGGAACCGGAAACCGAGTTGCGGGCAAGGGCGCCCGCGCTCGCTCCCGACCCTCTGCCCATCCCTCAGAATGGCCGACCGCTGAAGCGCTGCTGCCGCTGCATCTTGACCTTCGGCTGTTCCAGATGCAGCGCGTACCACTCGTCACCCAAGTCCGCGTTGGAAAAAAGGTCGATCCGGTTGTTGGCGAGATGCTCACGGTTCTTTTTGAGCGTCTCGTTCTCCATTTTTTCGCAGGCCTCGATCAAGACCTTGTGCGCGGCATCCGGATCCTGTTGCCGCACCAGAATCCACGCGTACAACCCATACAAAAGGGCGCCCTGGCCGTAACGCAGCCGTCGCGTCTGTTTCCGGAAGAAACGCTCCATCCCCTCGGTCTCGTCCTTCATGTGCATGCGCGCGAGCTTGACCGCCGCCATCATGGGATCCAGAAAAAGTGCGTTCGGCAACAGCGCGTCCACCTGCTTGAACTCCTTGAGCATCCAATAAAACTGCAACCGCAGGGTGTTGATCTGCCTCCCCATCAGCGGTGCCCACAGCTTGAACCGCTCTAACCCTTTCGAGGCCTCCAGCGCGCGTTCGACAAAGACCCGCTGTTCGCGCTCGATCTCGATCTGCGCCTGTTTCAGGCTCCCCGGCGGACGGTTCTGCCATTGGTTGACCTTGGCTTGCAGACGCTTCTGGCCGTCCAGCAGGATCTTCTGGATCGCCTCCATCCCGGATTTGACGCGACGCTGGATGAGATACCCCGCCAGCGCCTGCCCCGCGACGAACACGATCACGCCCCAAAAAACGCTCCATCCCCATGACGCCGTATCCGTCATCCCCAGTAGCAACGTAAACAAAACACCCAACAACGCGTTTCCTGCCACAGTCAGCATGGGCACCCCCTTCTGCAATGAAAAAGAAGAGTTTACCCTGATGCCCGGATACGGGCAACTGTAAACCGGGACACGGATAGGATCCGCGGTATGTCATAGTCATGGACACCGTAGCCAAAATCGCGGCGTCCAGAAATCAAGCGCATCCGTCAAATACTGGACACCGTGCGCGAAGATATCGCTGTACAACAACCTCTTCCGCCCCTGCAAGCGGCTCGTCTCCCAAACAAAAAGGCCGGACTCGCACGGCTTCTCCAAGCGTTACGACAAACCCGCCACGCCGCTCGAAAGGGCGGCCGCGTCGGGATACGCGGACCCCGGCAACCCTTAACGTCCTTGCGCCCCCCGTCTCGGGACGC
>JAPXSY010000050.1:0-22872 GCA_033812795.1 Kiritimatiellia bacterium | reverse complement strand
TACCCGCGCCCTCGAAGTCCAAGACCACGTCATCGCGTGTCGCGCCCTTGCCGATCAGCCGCGCGTAGTAGTCGATGGCCGCGAGCGAGGCGCTGCCGACCTTATAGGTTCCCGGTAGGAGGTAGACATCATCATAGGTGTTGTTACCGAGTTTGGCGATCGCCGTCGCGATATCGTACGGATCCGCCTCTGTACCTGCGGCCGAGGACGTCCCGATCGGCGAAGCGTAGTAAGTCGCCGCGAAAAGCGGCGCGGCCGCGGACATCAGTGCCAGTGAAAAAACACGTTTCATCATGTCCATTCTCCTGTTATTCGGATTTCACTTCACGAACCCCTTGCGGACAAGGAAGTCCCACACCTGATCAAGCCAGGTCCAGCTGCCGGTACCGGGTGCCGCTTTAAACTGAAAACAGTGCCCACGGGTCGCGAGCGTATGAAGATCACTCGACGCGCCCATCCGGCGGAGTTTCTCCCAGACCTTGACGGATCCCATCGCCGTAATGGAGTCGGCATCGCCATGCACAAAGCACATCGGCGGCGTATTGACGTCGAAAAGAAGCTCGGGGACGAGTGTCGCCTTATCGTCATTCCCGCCTCGCGCATGGGCACCGTCAGCGCCATCCGAAAGCACGTACGCGGGATAGATCGGACATGCCCAAGCGACCCTGCAGGAAACCTTTTTATCGACATCATCCACTGGATTGTACGCAGGGTACGTTGAACTGAGCGCCGTCATGAGCGTCAGGTGTCCGCCCGCCGAAAAGCCCATCGCGCCGATGCGCTCCGGGTCGAGTCCGCGGGCCACGGCTCCCGCCCGGACAAGGCGGATCGCCCGCTGCGCATCCTGCCAAGCCGTCCAGTGCTTCGGCAGATTCTTCGGTCGCGGACAGCGGTACTCGACAACCACCGCCGTCATCCCCTGCGCATTGAAGTATTCGGCAACGGGACGTCCCTCCCCCCGGACGTTACAGTGCGTGTAGGCGCCCCCCGGAAAAATCACCTGGATGGCCTTCGTCTTCAAGGTTTTCGGAACGAACCAAGTGAGGGTCGCCGTATTGGTCTGGGCGGCCGAATGGGACGGGACGCGTCCCTCGGGCCACAGCTTCTCGCAAACCTGCTCGGCCGTGTGCGTACCCGTGAAGATGCGCCGTTCCTCCTCCGCGCCAAGGCGTCCGTCGAAATTGAGCTGGCGGAGAAACTCGACCGCGCGCTCAAGTCCGTGCGCCCCATGGCCGAGGTCCGCGTAAAGGTGCAGTTCAGACGGGACGCTCCGCTTACGCACTTCGCGGTAGCAAAGCGTCGAGCCGTTCGGCGAATACGGATCGACCGCGCCATGGTGGAAGCTGATCGGACATGTCTTCGCGTCGAACTTGAAACACGGATTGATCGTCGGATACGGCACGAGCGTGCCATCCTGCGGCGCCGCACCGCCCGCCGCGCCAAGTCCGGTCGCATACGCCGGGGCATTGCAGATCGCGGCATTGACATGACAGGGCAGATCGTCCAATTCGTCCACCTTCTCGTACGCGGGCGTCAGGGAACTCGTCGCCATCATCACACCGAGATGCCCGCCTGCGGACATCGAGATCAGGCCGATGCGTTCGGGATCGAAACCGCGCTTTGCGGCCTCGGAACGGACAAGACGCACGGCGCGCTGTCCGTCCTGCCAGGCGCTCTGGTAGATCGGCAGTCCCTTCGGACGCGGCGTCCGATAGACGAAATTGACACACTGATAGCCGAGTTCGGTGAGCCGGTTCGGCCACATCTTTTTCACCAGATTCACATCGCAGCAGTTTTGGTAACTCCCTCCTGAAATGAGGATGATGCACGCCCCATTGGGGTTCTCTGCCTTGCCGTACCATTCGATGTACGGCATACGATGCTCCTCCGGCTTGAACGCCGGGTTAGGTTTCCCCCACGTCCCCGGAAGCCACATGGCATCCGTCATCACCCCGACCTGATGATCTTGGAAATCGGGAATCTTCCCTTCCGGCCATAGCGGCATCCGCTCGCCCGCACGCAGGGACGCACCCGCCAACGTCAACACCAGCAACCCAATCCGACGAGATTTCTTCATGATCGACTCCGTCATTGTCCTCCAGGGGCAGACCGGGAACACGCCGCCTCCAGTGATAGCCACCCATTGTACGAGGGAGATGAAACCAGTCAACCACTAAACCTATAAACAGTAAAACTCAACGCTTTAGGGTTTCTGGAATCGCCAAGAGTGCCGAGATTTCTGGTTTCTGGTTTCACGTTCAGCGTTCCGCCTCCTCGGACGTCCTCGGCTACGCGCCAGGGGCAGGGACGCATCCCCGAGGCGTCCGCGGACGATCCCGATAGCGATTCCGATCCCGATTCCGCACTAACGCGGGCGGAGCCCGCAATCTCAAAGACAGTGAGGAGTTGAGGCTGTGAGACTGTGAGGCTGTTTGATGCGACCCGCCGCATATTCCCTCACAGCCTTAACCCCTCACAGCCTTAACACCTTGCAGCCTTAACCCCTCACAGCCTTAACCCCCAACGCGGGCGGAGCCCGCAATCAAAAGACTGTACAAACCTTGTTAAGCCGTAACGCACCAACGAACTAATGAACTTGCAACACAGCATCGGCGAAAGCGTTCAGGTCAGGATAGAGCAGCGTTGCGATTTGATCCAGAGGGGTCGGCTGGGCATTGACGATCACCAGTTCGCCTCCCGCCCGGACAGTCAGCGGCGGGATCGAAGCCACCGGGTGGACGGTCAGCGACGAGCCGAGAACAAGCATCAGGTCGGCCTGCCGCGCCAGCGCGACCGATTGTTCAAACGCCTGCTCAGGCAGCATCTCGCCGAAGAACGTGATGTCAGGCTTGAAGGCTTCTCCGCAATGCCCGCACCGCGGGACAGGCGTGTCCTCCAGCATCGCGCAGATCTCGTCAAAGGTCTTCTCCTGCCCGCACCCGAAGCAGTGGTGCAGGATGGGAGAGCCATGGACCTCGTACACGGTCTTCGACCCGGCCTTCTGATGCAGCATGTCGATGTTTTGCGTAATGATACCCCGGACGATTCCCGAGCGCTCCAGATGCACCAGCGCGTGATGCACCGGGCCGGGCTTGAAACGCCGGAGCCCGTACACCAGTTCCATGCAGCCCTTGTAGTAAACTGAGGGATCGCGCCGGAACCATTCGATATCGAAGATACGTTCGGCATTCGGCTGTTTATAGAGTCCCTGCGGTCCGCGAAAATCCGGAATCCCGCAAAGCGTTGAGACGCCCGCGCCGGTGAAAACCGCCACGCACCGTGCCTTCGTCAGTTTCTCGATCAGTTTTTTCATGACAACCCTTTCCCCTTCGCGCCCTTCGTGTGAGAAACAACCTTTTATTGGCCTTATCGGCCGGTAAGGCGCTAGAATAGAGCATAGTCAGATTTATGTGTTGCGGCAAGGCTGTTTCCCTTTACCTTGCCTATAACCAGAGCACCTTGTCGCAATCACCTCAATAGGCGGTGCCGGGGTCAGGGCTTGAGGCATCCGATCGGACAGACGATCACGTTGTCATCGGGTCTCCGATATGCGTACTTGCCTACGGCCACCAAAACCATTTTGAATGCCGCCGCCTTCATCCGTGTCGTGTCGAGCAGTCCCGAAAGCGCATTCAGTGTCGAAGCGCCTTCCTCGATGAGAGCCTCGCCGCCAAGTTTCACTTCGACAAGACCGGAGGAGCCGTTCCGCAAATGCACCACGGCATCGCACTCCAGCCCGTTTCGGTCGAGAAAGTGGCTGACCGCACCTCCGAGCGCTTCAGCGTACACGCGCAAATCGCGCACGGCGAGTGCCTCGAAGAAAAAACCGAGTGACTGGATGTCGTTTATCAAGTCGCCGGGTCCCAATCCCATGGCGGCGGCGGCGATGGACGGATCGGTGAAATAGCGCGTGTCCGAAGTGCGGATCGTTGTCTTTGACCGCAGACAAGGCGACCACGCCGGCATGTCTTCGACCATAATTCGGTGATTTAGCGCGATTCCGTTCGGCGATTTGTCGCGGAAGCGTGGGGGAACCGGAAAGCGGTGCATGCCTTTACTCTCAAAATTGCGAGCCACTGCGTGGTCGCAATAAGAGGTTGACCGGCGACCAGCGACCTGCGGCTG
The DNA here is from genome assembly GCA_033812795.1 of Kiritimatiellia bacterium. Taxonomy (GTDB): domain Bacteria; phylum Verrucomicrobiota; class Kiritimatiellia; order RFP12; family UBA1067; genus JAPXSY01. The sequence goes on along the minus strand of JAPXSY010000050.1, from coordinate 18,747 downwards.
GAGCCACGCCCCCCAAAAACCTTGGCGGTTCCCAAAAATTCCTTGCCTATAAATTGACAGGATTACAGGATTTTCAGGATTGTCTCCGCCGAAGCGAAGCTGTCGGAAATCATGTCCTAAACGTATTCCAAGGTTTTTTCGCGGCGAAGCCGCGCGGCAGGCTAACTCCTAATTCCTAACTCCAATCTCCGCGCTATGCGCGGAGATTGGCGAGCGCCGCGAGTGACCGCGTGAGGTTCACGATGGATTCGGCCTGGCTGGCGATGGTCACGTCCTTCTGTCCGCAGGCGGGGCAATAGGCGGCGGCGACGGGTTCACAGGGCTTGGCGTTTTGATCCGGGAGGGCGGCCGTTGTCGAAATCGCGTCTTCACTGTCGAGGCCGAGCAGCCAGTCGGCGGAGACGCCCAGACGTGCCGCCAGCCGGGCAAGCACCTCGATATCCGGGACGCGCTCGCCCGACTCGTAGCGGCTGTACGTGTTCTGGGCGATACCGACCTTGCGCGCGAACTCCGCCTGTTTCAACTCGCCCCGCAACGTCCTCAATCTGTCGGAAAACACGCTCAAAAAAGCCCCCTGAAAAACTTCCCATTTGGCATTGACCGTCTTTCCCAAATGGGATAACATTATGCCGTTCAATCGAAGAAGTCTCGGTTTTATTTTAGGCCAACGTGTGGCCTTATGCAACAAAAAGGGACGGGAAGAGAAGGTGCGCGAATGGCACTGAGTCAACGGATGGACATCAGGCAGGTTCTTGCCGCTGCGGTTTTCGCCGCAACGACACTGAGCGCGTCATCTCCGTATCTTGCGGTTCTTTCTGAACAAACCGCGTCCGATGCCGCAGATCACACCAATCACTTCATCAGCGAAGGGAAAGCACAATGAACTCACATCAGGCGAAGCAAGTAAACAACGGTATCTTCAAGCGTACCGCATTGATGTTACGGTCTTTTCAAGCCGTTCTAACTGGTTTTCTCGTTTTAGCTACTGGAATAGCACATGCGGACACATGTACGCTTTACCCGGTAGCAGACACATACATTGAAAAATTCAAACCAGACGACAACTATGGTGCTGAACCAGTTTTGTGTGCAGGGTGGCGCGTTGGAACAAATCCTCATTGTGCCGAGGCCTTTTTTGCCTTTGATATGACCGGTAAAATTCCAGCGAATGCAGTCATAACGAGAGTTCAGCTAAAACTCTATGAGTTTACAAAACCAGAAGATCTTGGTTATAGTCTGACGATCTTCTCGTCCCGACCGTTCAGTGAGAACAGCCTTACTTGGAACACGAGGCCCTCGGCCCTATTGCCTGATGGAACCTACGGGAACCACGGTGATGTTAGTAGACCCAGCAACGGACAGTGGGTATTTGATTCCGTTGGAGCTATGGTGAGCTATCTCCAGAGAGACCTGAATAGTGGCTCCAAGACATATTACAGAATTGGCTCGGGGAATTCTTTCTACGGTCATGCTCCGTTTTTTTACACGCGCGAATGGTCGGCCTCACAGGCGTATCATCCGAAACTTGTTGTTACTTATACGCCCCCATCATTCCCCGATTTCATTGTTGAGTCAATTTCCTTGAGCAATACGACTCCGGTTGAGGGGGAGGAGGTCACGGCCACCGTGGTGGTGAAGAATCAGGGCGACGCGTCGGGCAACGCCAGATATCTTGACATCTGGTATGACAAGCCTTCTGCGGCCAGTGTCGGTGACCAAGGCGATAAATGGACTGATGTGGGTATAATCTATTCCGGCAACACCAAGACTAAAACGTACATCTTTATAGCATCGGGCTCTGGGACAAAGACGTTCCGCGCCTTCATCGACAGTCAGGGTGAGACGAGCGAAAGTAATGAAAATAACAACCAGAGCACGAAGACCTATACGGTTGTATCGCCATCGCCCGAGATCGAGGTCCGCGGCAACAACGTGATCATCACGGACGGGGACACAACGCCTTCGACGACGGATCACACGGACTTCGGGACGACCTCGGTGGGCTCGCCGGTCAGCCGCACCTATACCGTGAAGAACATCGGTACGGCAACGTTGACCACCTCTGGTCTGTCGGTGCCGAGCGGATACACGGTAACGGAAGGACTCTCTTCGAGTATTCCGGCTGGCGGGCAGGATGCTTTCACGGTGCGCCTGAGCGCGAACGCTGCGGGTACGTACTCGGGAGATGTCAGCTTTAGTAATAACGACTCCAATGAGAACCCGTTCAATTTCCGGATCACGGGCGTGGTCGGCGGCGGCGGCAGAAGTGCTCGACGCACGATTTCGGGAACCTGTGCAACTATTACGGTGACTCCATCCGCTGGCACTGCGGCGTGGGGTGTTGAGGAGACCCTGCCCTCCGGGCTTACACCGTCCAACCTCACCGGCCCCAACGCGAATTGGAATGCAACCTCTCGGAAGATATCCTGGTACGGCACTGGGGCATCACCCGCAACGTTGGGGTACTGTGTGTCCGGTGCCGACGGGACATACACGGTCAGCGGTCAGGCGAATTTCGACGGCGGAGCGAATGTGTCGGTCACGGGTGATAACACTTTCAGCATCCGTCCCTGCCATCCCGCCGATACGAACGGCGACTGGCAGATGACGATGGGCGAAGCGATTGCGTACCTCGCTGGGTGGCAGCGGGGCGAGTACCCCATGAACTATGCGATCCGCGCGGCGTACCTGTGGCAAAAAGGGCCACAGTATGAACGTCGTGCAGGTGACGAGCCCATGTGCTGGGAAGTGAAAGCGGCGGCACCCGCACCTTTCGCGCTGAAAGCGTTGAGTGCGCCGCGTACCGGCATTCAGGCTCCCAGCGGCGATGCCGCAAGCCGGACAATAACCGGAACCACGGTGTCTATCACAGTGACGCCGTCGGCGGGCACGGCGGCGTGGGGTTTCGAGGAGACGATTCCCGACGGCCTGACTCCGGCCAACCTGTCCGGCCCGAACGCGAACTGGAACGCGACCTCACGCAAGATCACCTGGTACAGCACCGGCGCAACGGCGGCAACGCTGGGCTACACCGTGTCCGGTACGGACGGCACATACAGCCTCACAGGGCTCGCGAACTTCGACGGTGCTGACAGTCCGGTGTCGGGCGATACACAGCTCGTTATCGGGATGGACCCCGACAGTGGCTCGGCGGTTCGAGCAATTAGCGGCACGACGGTCACGATCACGGTGACGCCTGCTGCGGGCACGACGGCGTGGGGCTTCGAGGAGACGATCCCCGCAGGCCTGACTCCGGCCAACCTGTCCGGCCCGAATGCGAATTGGAACGCGACCTCGCGCAAGATCTCTTGGTACAGCATCGGCGCGGCGGCGGCGACGCTGGGCTACACCGTGTCCGGCGCGGCCGGCACATACAGCCTTACGGGGCGGCTCGCGAATTTCGATGGTGCCGACAGTCCGGTGTCGGGTGATACGCAGCTTGTCATCGGGGCGAACCCCAGTGGATCTGCGGTTCGCACGATCAGCGGCACGGCGGTCACGATCACGGTGACGCCGCCTGCGGGCACGGCGGCGTGGGGCTTCGAGGAAACGATCCCTGACGGCCTGACCCCTGCCAACCTGTCTGGGCCGAACGCGAACTGGAACGCGACCTCGCGCAAGATCACCTGGTACAACACCGGCGCGGCGGTGGTGACGCTGGGCTACACCGTGTCCGGTGCGGTCGGCACGTACACCCTCACGGGGCTCGCGAACTTCGACGGCTCCGACAGCCCGGTGTCGGGCGATACGCAGCTCGTCATCGGGACGCTGCCGCCACCCGTCCTGTCCGTCACCCCCGCCACCCGTCCTGTATCGAAAGGGGCGGGCAGTACTACCTTCGATGTGGCGAACACGGGATCGGGCACGATGAACTGGAATGCGGCGGTGATTTCTGGTGGCGCATGGGCACGGATCACCTCAGGCGCGAGCGGCAGCAACGCGGGCACGATCACGATCGGATTCGATGCGAATCCCGCAGGCGGGGCGCAACGCACCGCGACAATCCGCGTGACAGCGCCCGGTGCGACGGGAAGTCCGGTCAACGTGAGGGTGGTGCAGGAGGCAAATCCCGTCGATGATAACGGTGGCGGGACCGGTGACGTCAGTTATCTGTGCAATCCCGAGGACGACGCGGAGTTGACGACAGTCGGGATGTACGACGGGTATCTCTATGCGTACCGAGCGTTCGGGGAGGTGGAGGTGCCGACGGTGCAAGGAACACTGAACGTCAGACTCAGCAATCTGGACGGCCGTCTGACCGCCAAGGCGGTGGTTCAGGCCGGAAACGTCAACTTTAGCGGTAAGCTGTGGACGGATCAGGACGAGGATGGGACCTTTTATTCCACGCTGACCACGCGGGGCGGCGAGAGATTCGACCTCTTCGTCCGCCAGAACCGGATCTGGGGTACGCTCACGGGTGGAAAGTTCGGCGGCAGCGAAGTCTTCCTTGAAGGTTCGCGGACCCGGTTCGCAGACCGGAAAGACGTGATGGCGCAGGCCATTCTCAACCGGTACAAGGGGTACTACACGGCAACGCTGTGCGGTGATTGCAGGCCCGAGAGTTTCATCCAAGGGACTCTGAACGCCGCACCGCGTGGGTATGGATACCTGACGCTGACCGTCAACACAGGCGGGAGAGTCAGGATCGCGGGCGTTCTGGCAGACGGCACGAGCGTGTCGCAGTCCGCCCAACTGCTCTACTTCGCGGATTGCGGCGAGTGGCTCTGCGTGCCGTTCTTCGTCCCGCTTTACCGCAAGACCGGGTATGCCAGCGGGTTGTTCTGGATCGATCCCGAGACACGTGAGATTTATTGCGGCGCAGAGACGGACGAAGCCGTGAGGTGGGAGAAACCGGGCAAGGGCCCTGACGGCTTCACTGGACTACTTGATATGTTGGGTGGACCCTACAACAAATCGCCTACCCTGCAAACGCAGTATGAGTTCATGTCCGCGGTGAACTGGGATCTCGCGACGTACCATCACGTGGGCGGTGCCGAAGAGTACACTTGCCCCCTGAATTGGATCCCCGTCACAGCCTCCGGTCTCAGGATGTCAATGCCCCGAGCGGGCCGACCTGTCAGATTCAGAGATGCTGGCGAAACATGGTACGAGTACGGGGGCGACAACCCCACCGGAACGACGCTGAGTTTCACGGCCCGTACGGGCATATTCCGAGGAAATTTCACGCTGTATTATGATTATTACGACGCAAGAGACCGCTTCCAACACAAAACAGTCAGAGTCCCCTACGTCGGCGTAATGCTGCAGGATCCGGAGACCGGCCGGTTGGAATCAGGATACGGGCACTGCCTGTTCCCGTCCAACGATCCGGAACTGAAGGCGTACAGGATCAAGCCGTCGTTCCCAGTCTTCCTGCGGGGACAGGATTGATCCTGAAAAGTGCTTTCGTGATGGAGTCGGGAGACAAGCGCGGGTGTCCCGCCCGCTGGCAGGGAGGTTTTTCCGAAATCGCCGCAGACGCCAAGGGTGCCGAGATTTCTGGTTTCACGTTCAGCGTTCCGCCTCCTCGGACGTCCTCGGCTACGCGCCATCGGCGCGGAACCGGATCGCCGAAACCGTGCCGGGCTTCGGGGTAGGGACGCATCCCCGAGGCGTCCGCGGACGATCCCGATAGCGATTCCGATCCCGATTCCGCACTAACGCGGGCGGAGCCCGCAATCTCAAAGACTGTGAGGAGTTGAGACTGTGAGGCTGTGAGGCTGTGAGACTGTGAGGAGTTGAGACTGTGAGGCTGTGAGGTTTTACAAACAAGGCAATAACGAATGATTAACCACGAAAGAGAACTTCGTTCCCCATCCGTTCGCTCCGCCGCCTTCTCCCTCACAGCCTTAACCCCTCACAGCCTTAACCCCAACGCGGGCGGAGCCCGCAATCAAAAGACTGTGAGGCTGTTTGATGCGACCCGCCGCATATTCCCTCACAGCCTTAACCCCTCACAGCCTTAACCCCAACGCGGGCGGAGCCCGCAACCAAAAGGCTGTACAAACCTTGTTAAGCCGTAACGCACTAACGTACCAACGCACTAATGCACTAATGAACTAATGCACTAATTAACTAATGCACTAATTAACTAACGAACTTCTCCCGCTCTTCGTGTGAGAAACAACCTTTTATTGGCCTTATCGGCCGGCAAGGCGCTAACGAACTATTCCTGCAGGCGAGGACACCTGCGCTCCCGGCTCTCTGTCTATCTTGATTTCTTGTGTTTCATGGTCCGGACACTGAAGAGGCAGCCGGATGGTGAAAACCGAGCCCTTGCCGACCTTGCTCTCAACATCCACGCTCCCGTTGTGGATAAGGGCGATATGCTTGACGATCGCCAGCCCCAGTCCCGTGCCGCCCAATTCACGGCTGCGCCCCTTGTCCACCCGGTAGAGCCGCTCGAACAGCCGGTCCAGGTGTTTGCTTTCAATCCCGGGACCGTAATCGCGCACGGAAATGCTCACGGCCGAGCCATCGCTCACGGCCTCAATATCGACTTGGGCTTTCTGTGTCCCGTCCGTACCGTATGTGATGGCATTGTCGATCAGGTTCACAAGCGCCTGTTCCATCAACCCGGCATGAACCATAACGGTCAGCCCCTCATCACACGAGAGCGAAAGCGTGACGCTCCGCTTGTCAGCACGCTCCTGACAGAGTTCCGCCGCATTCTTCAAGAGTTCCCCGACCGGCACCCGCTGACAGTCGAGCGCTTTAGGCGAATGCCCCTCCAATCGGGACAGCTCCAGCAAGTCACGGATGGTCGTCTCCAGTTGCCCCGCCTGCCTCACAAGGATTTTGAGGAAGCGTTCCGCCTTTTCAGGGTCTTTAACCGCCCCATCCAGAAGGGTCTCGGCAAAGCCCTTGATTGATGTCACCGGCGTGCGCAACTCATGCGAAACGTTCGACACAAAATCCTGCCGCACGGTTTCCAATCGCCGCAACAACGTGACATCGCTGAACACCAGCAAGGAGCCGATCCGTTCCCCGCCTAAGTCGTTCAACATCGACACCCGCAACTGCAGCCGTCTGGTCACCTTGCCGTCGATCGTCATCTCGCCTTCGCACATCTGGTTTTGCTGTTCACACGCTTCGATCAACGCGAAAACTTCAGGATTCCGAATCCGTTCGCCGAGCGGTTTGGCAATCACCTTTTGCTCGTCCCCGATATCCAACAGCGCACGGGCCGCCGCGTTTATGTCAAGAACGCAGCGGTCACGATCAATCGCGATGACACCCCGTGTCATGTTCTCCAGAATCATCGCCCGCAGATTACGCTCCTCATGCAGTGCCTGAACCTGCCGTTGCAGGCGCTCCGCATTCCGGTTGATGGACCGCGCCAAATTCGCCAGATGGGGAACCCTCGGGACCGGCAACCGGTACGACAAGTTCCCACTGCCGATTCGCGCCAATCCCAACTGAAGCGATGATACCGGACGCGTGATCCGCAGGGCAGCCACATAACTCAGCGCCAATGTCACACATAAGACGCCCAGAAAAAATGACAACAGCAGTTTGTCAGCAGCGCGCATCTCCGAAGTAAGGAAGCGCACCGGCACTGCCACACGGATCACCGCGCGCGCGGCCCCCTCTTGCGGAAGCCGATACGCCACATAGAGCATCTGCTTCCCCAGGCTCGCGCTGTACCGCTGCCGCATACCCAGACCTTTCTCAAATGCCTCGATCACTTCAGGGCGGTCTTCATGCGACTCCATGTTTTCGACATCAACATCTGAGTCCCCCAAAACACGTCCGTTCGGCAGAATCAGCGTGAAACGGTGTATGCCGTGATGACGCAACCGCTCGAAAAACTGGGCCGCGTACTGTTCGTCGACCTCTCCGCCGTCATCCGGCAACAGGGCCGCCGCCGTCTTGGCCTGCATCTCCAGTTCGCGAACCCACTGCCGCATAAAAGCGTACCTGCTGATATGCCAGTTATAGAAGGAGACCGCTCCGACCGCAAGCAGCAGCAGCACGACATGCGCGCCGAAAAAGCTCCAGAACATCGTTCTTTTTCTCACGGCCGCTCCAATTTCATCCGGTACCCCACCCCGCGCACCGTTTCAATCAATCCGCCATATTTCCCTAACTTACGGCGCAACCCCACAATCTGGACATCCACCGACCGGTCGGTCACAGGATAATCCTGACCGTGCACCGCGTCCACAATCTGGTATCGCGAGAACACCGCGCCGGGCCGTTTCATGAAGAGATTCAATATTTTGAACTCGCTCAATGTCAGCGCCACCGGCTTGCCGTCAACCTTAACCGTATGATACGTGCGGTCAATCTCGATGGCGCCATGGCTCAGCACCCCCTCCCCGTCCTCAGGCTCTGCCGCTGCACGGCGTAAAACCGCCCGCACGCGGGCCATCAGAACCCGCGCGCTGAACGGCTTGGTCAGATAATCATCCGCCCCCACCTCAAGCCCGGCCACGATATCGGCTTCCTCGTCCCGCGCCGTGACCATGATCACCGGAATCTCGGCGGTGCGCTCATCCGCGCGCAACATCCGGCAGAAAGCGTATCCGTCCGTGCCCGGCAACATCAGATCGAGGATCACCAGATCCGGCAACCTGCGGGCCAAAAACTTCTTGGCATCCTCTGCCGACCCGCATTCGGAGACCTGAAAGCCTTCACGCTCAAGGTGATAGCGCAACAGCTCACGGATATCCGCCTCGTCTTCAACTATCAGAATGCTTTCGTTCGCCATGCTTATCCTCTTTCACGTCTCTTCGCAAATGACGCACGATTTTCCCGCTCACAAGATACGCGACATCCTCCGCGATGTTTGTGGCATGATCGCCAATCCGTTCGAGATCGCGCGCGACCCCGTTCAGCAGCAGCAGCGATTCGGTTATGCTGCCGACGTTTGTTGCCGTGGCCCGTTGCGCCACGGTTTCCCAGACGTTGCTCCGCATCGTGTCCAGATCATCATCTCGCCGGATCACTGCGTTCGCCTTCTCCAAATCCAAGTTCACGAGTGCGTCCAAAGCGTCCTTCACCATCTCACGGGAAACCCGCCCCATCTGGATCACCGAAGAAAAGATGTCGCCCACCGGGGTATCCGCAAGCGGAATTCCCTTTTGCGCGATATTGACCACAATATCCCCGATGCGTTCCAAGTCGTTGTTGATCTTCAAAACCGCGACCACAAAACGCAGATCCTTGGCGACCGGCTGGTGCAGGGCCAGAATTTTCAAACACTCCTCCTCGATCTGGACCTCCTTCCCGTCGATCTCCGAATCCCGGTCTATCCAGCGATATAACGCGTCCTTGTCACGCTGCTCCGTCGCTTTCAGCACCTCGGTCAGACGCATCTCCACATCGCCTGCCAAAAGCAAAATCTTCTCCTTCAAGCCTTCCTGCTCCCGCATGAAAATAGGATTCATTTGCGACCCTCCCGTTCTCCTCAACCGAACCTTCCGGTGATGTAGTCTTCCGTATGCTTCTCTCGGGGCCTCGTGAACAGCTCCTTGGTTGGAGCGAATTCTACAAGATCGCCCTCATAAAAAAAAGCGGTTTTATCCGAGACCCGGGCAGCCTGTTGCATGTTATGCGTGACGATCGCGATCGTGTAGTTACCCCGCAACTGGACGATCAGTTCCTCAATCCGCGCCGTGGCCTTCGGATCCAAGGCGGACGTCGGCTCATCCATCAGCAACATCTCGGGCTTGACGGCCAACGCCCGCGCCAGACAGAGCCGCTGCGCCTGGCCACCCGACAACCCCAACGCATTCTTGTACAAGCGGTCTTTGACCTCGTCCCACAACGCCGCACCAACCAGACTCTCCTCGACAATCACATCCAGCTCCGCTTTGGTGTGCCTCCCGTGTAACCGTGGACCGTACGCGACATTATCGTAAATGCTTTTCGGGAACGGGTTGGGCTTCTGAAAGACCATACCGATCCTGCGCCGGAGAATCGCCGTGTCCACATCACTCCCGTACACATTCTGCCCGTCAAAATATAGATCGCCCGCAGTATGGCAACCCGGTATCAGATCGTTCATGCGATTGATCGCCCGCAAAAACGTGCTCTTGCCGCACCCGCTAGGACCGATAATCGCTGTCACCAGCCCGCACGGCACAGCCAAGTCCACCTTCCGGACCGCCTCGTGCGAACCGTAGAAAACGGAAAAACCGCGAGCTTCCACATGCGTCTTCACCTTTGTCGCATTTTCATTCATTTTACCACTCTCACACTCTCATCCTTCAAGCCTTCAGCACTTCCGCACGTTATCGTGCTCACCCGCCCTTCAGCCTTTTCGCCACCCGCGCCCGCAACAGGATCGCGGCCAGATTCAACGCGAGCACAATCAGCACCAGCGTGGCCGCCATGCCGGCCTGCACATGCCGGATTTCATCCACGGCCTCGTGCTCGGTACAGAGATTGTACAGGTTCCAAGAGAGCGCGGGTGTGGGCATAACGAAAAGCTCAGAGGCCTTCACCATCTTGCCGACACTCACAGCGGCGGTGAAAATGATCGGCGCGGTCTCCCCTGCCGCCCGTCCCATGCTGATCACGATCCCGGTTAAAATGCCCGGCAGCGCCGCTGGCAGAATGACCGTCATGATCGTGTGCCATTTGCCTGCGCCCAAGGCCAAGGCGCCCTCTTTGTACGACTGCGGCACAGCCGCGATCGCTTCTTCAGCGGCACGGATCACCGTCGGCAGCACCAGCAAGGAGAGGGTCAGCGCACCCGCCAAAACACTCTTGCCGGGTGAGACTTTGATGGTGTTGATAAAAAACGCGAGTCCGAACAGGCCGAACACGATACTGGGCACGCCGGCCAGCGTGTTGACGCAGGAACGCAGAAACGCCATCGTCGGACCCCCTTTGGCGTACTCCTGAAAATAGATAGCCGCAATCAAGCCCAACGGCACGGCGATCAACATGGCACCCAAGGCCAGATAAAAGGTGCCCATGACCTCCGGCCCGATCCCGCCGAAGAAATGCGCGTCCACCGAGACATCCGTCAAAAAACGCGCGTACAAGGTCAACCGCGGCCGCATCAGCCGCCTCAGGTTCTTCTCCTCAAGCAGATCAAACAGCGGTTCCAAAGCCGTTCCCGCGAACAACGCTTTACGGGGTTCTAAGCGCCGATGGCTGCCGTCATCATCATGCTCCCATACTTCCTCAAACAAAATCAGACGCGCGCCATGCCGGGCCTGATCCCACCTTGTCTTGCCGTAAATCCTGCGCGGCAAAGCGGGCAACGGCTCGCCCGGCATCGAACCCAAGAGGCTGGCGACCCCGTCCCGCACACTCTGAAACACCGGGCGCAACTCTTTACGCCGCGATGCAGGCATCTCGGCAAGTTCTTTCTCAAATGCCTCCAGAGCCTGGTAAACCGGTGCGCGCGCCTGCCGCACCTCCTTGAGTTCTGCGGCAAGGCTTTCCTCCGATCCCCGGTTGAATTCGCCCATCAGCATGCGGCGGTGCTCCACCGTGCCTTGAAACACATAGGCCCCGAGGCCGCGCCATAAGATCGGCACCAGCACGATAAACAGAAACGACGCCATCACCGCCATTGCGAGAAGCGCGCATGCTGTGAAGGCCCGGTCTGTAAAGGTTCTAAAGGAACGGCGCATCCTGTCTTACTCTCCCCGAAGTTTTTTCCGCTGACGGGCGACCACCCATTCACCGGCAATGTTGCAGCCGAAACTGAAAAGCAACAGGCACAACCCCATGACGAACAGCACATGATAGTGGGCGGAACCGGACATCTGATCCGCCTCCCCCATGTCTCCGGCAATGGTGGCGGTCAACGTTCGGACAGGCTGGAGCAGGTTATACCACGGCTTCGGTATCTGGGCCGCGTTGCCGGACGCCATCCACACCACCATAGTCTCGCCCATCGCGCGCATGATCCCCAGCAAGACCGCCGAGAAGATTCCGCTGAACGCCGCCGGGATCACCACTTTGAGCAACGTCTCGCTCCGGGTCGCACCCAACGCGTAACTCCCCTCGCGCAACTCCCTGCCCGCCGCCTGCAGGGCATCTTCAGAGACGCTGACAATCGTCGGCAACGCCATGATCGCGAGGATCACAGATGCGTTCAGCGCATTAACGCCACTCGCGATTTCGATGTTGCCCGGCAACCACTCGCCCGCATTCTGCAAAAACGGCGCCACGACCGTTAAAGCGAAAAACCCGTAGACCACGGAGGGAATCGCGGCCAGAATCTCGATAACCGGCTTGACGAGCTGCCGCGCCTTAAACGGCAGGATGTCGCTGAGGCAGATGGCAGCCATCACGCCGGACGGCACGGCCAAGATAACCGCAGCCGCCGTCACCAGAAAACTGCCGAAAAAGATCGCAGCCGCGCCGAACTGCGGCGGCGTGTGACTCGGATACCACGATTTGGAGACAAAAAATTCCAGCGAGGTCCGATCGCGGAAAAAGGGCAGGGCATCCCGCGCGATGAATAGAATGATCGCGAACACGGCCACCGCCGCCACTGACGTGACGGCGAACAGAAAGGAACGCCCTAAAAAACCGATAGTCTTCCGGCGCATTATTGCGCCGGAAGACATCTGAAGTGATCCGGTGGTAGCCCTCATGTCCTATGGAACCGGAACGAACCCGATCTCCTCGATGATTTCTTTCCCGCGGGCGGTTTTGCTCAACCCGATGAATTTCGCGGCCAACGTGTCCGCCGCCGGTTCGCCGTTGGTGAACATGAAAAGCGCCCGCGAGATCGGATAGCGTTTCTGCACCACCGATTCCGCGCACGGCGCGACACCGTTGATCTCCAGCGCCTTGACCGTACGGTCCACGAATCCGAGTCCGGCGTACCCGATCGCGCCCCGGGTCATTTGCACCCGCTGACGCACCCCGCCGTTGCTGCCGGTGTACTCGGCACTCTCCAAGATCTTGTTGTCCTTGCCGAGAACCAAGTCCTTGAAGGTTTCGTAGGTGCCGCTGTTGGTGTCGCGGCTGATCACCACAATACGCTGATCCGCGCCGCCCACCTCTTTCCAGTTGGTGATCTTGCCGGTATAGATATCCCGCACCTGCTCGAGGGTCAGGCCCTTCACCCGGTTGGAAGGATGCACGATCACCGGCAACGCGTCAAATGCGACCGTGTGTTCCACGGGCTTGACGCCCTTTTCTTCCATCGCCTTCCGCTCCGCATCCTTCAGATTCCGCGAGAGATTGGCGATGTCACATGTCCCGTTCAACAGAGCCTTGGCCCCGTTGCCGCTACCGGATTCGCTGACCGTAATATTCACGCCCGGATTCTGCCGCATATAAAACTCCGCGAACGCCTTGGCGATCGGTCCGACAGTCGTCGAGCCGTCCAGCGTCAGCTTATCCTGAGCCTGCGCAACCGCGCAACAAGCCACCAACCCTGCCACCAGTAATGAACCCTTCATTTTTACTCCTGTGTTGTGAACAGACAACCTCTCCGTTCGATGTGAGTGAACCCTATTCCCGTTAGACAAACGTGTCACCTTTGTTAGAAAACCGTTAGAACTTGCCGTTCAGTTCGAACCGCAGCCATGTCGCCACATCTTCGTTGACCGCATCGTGCTGGTAGTAGTCGCCGTACCACAAGGCCTCACCGACCACAGCGCCTTTCACTTCCCCGCGTTTCCCGAAGATCTTGCTCAGCAGCGGGAAGTCGTATCGCGCCTGCGTGTAAAGCCCGCGATACGAGCTTGTCGCGCCGTTGTCCTTCTCGTGCGCGAACATCGGCCCGCACTGGACTTTGACCTTGTGTTTTTGGAACGGCTCAACAGCGGCTTCAAGATGCGGGTAGATCAGGTTGGACCAGCGGTACTGGTCATACATGCTCGAGCACAGCTCGCTGAACCAGGTCGTGCGGTTGAAAACCGGGTTCCATCCCGTGTCCGTGCTGCCGTCCTGCGTCTTGTAGTAACTATCCGTGTCACCGGACATCCAGAGCACCGCGCCGGTCAGCTTCGGTTTGCTGAAAACCTCTTTCTCCGAGTAGGTCAGGCCCGCATAGGTCATCCACGCCAAGATGTCGCGTCCCCGCATACCGGACTGACTGTCAATCTGCCCTGTCTGGACAGCCGCTTCGACCTCAGCCGACAGTTTCTCATTGATCTTCGGCATCAGACGCGTTCCGAGCGTGTGAAAATCACGGCCGGGGTATCTTGTTTTCTTATCGAAAAACCGGTCTTCCTGTTTCCAAATCCAGTAAAACTCCATCGGGAAGTTCTCGATTTCGTTGTAGTGCACATACGCCATCAAGCCCTTTTCATCCATCTTGGAGTACGGGCTGCCGCTTTTGATCTTGGTGTTGTCATAGACGTCATGCGGATTGCCCAGAGTCCAGTCATCGCGATACCGGTTCCAAGTGGCCATCAAATCCACATCGCTCTTCTCCAGAAAACGCACCTTGGCAAAGAGCGCGTCAAAGTACGTGGAGCGCGAACCGTCACCCGGCGTTCCGTCGCTGATCACCCGGCCCGCACCCTCCCGGATATCCTGCCGTCCGACACGCAGATCAACCCGGTCCGCCAGATTGTTGAAATCCAGATAGAGGTTATCGATGAAAAGCTCGTCGGGGAACTCGTTCTTCCGTTTATTCCCCGTGCTGTTGCGGTAATCGCGGAATTCGTTGGCGAGCCGAAGAAAAGCTGCGTAATCATCGCCGAACGTAGCCTTTCCCCAAAACCGCGTCCGGAGCCGGTAATAATCCTCATACGCCGGATTGACGGATGTCTTGCCCTTGTTCATCCAGTTGTCTTTGAACTCGTAACGGGCACGTATGTCCATTCCCGCATCGAAATCCAGTTCTGCCTTTTTCTCCGTTGCTGCCGCCCCGTCCTGCGCCAACACAGGCATCGCCAAGACCGTCAACCCTGCACATAACCATCGTTTTCGCATGTCTGCTCCTTTTCTGTTCACGCAGAGGTGTTGTTTTCGCCTATTTCCTCTTGGAACGGCGTCATCATGCCGAATGTTAATAAGATTTCGGTGAGGAGTACATGAGAAATATATGTTGAAACGATATCGGATCAAAATTGATTTCGGCGGTCCGGCTCCGCGCCGATGGCGCGCAGCTGTGGACGTCCCGCCGTACCGGCATGGATCGGAAGGGCAATGCAAAGTGCGGGCGGCCGTCTCGGACGCCCGAGGATGCGGGAACGGGAGCGGCGGGCACTTGATCGTTCAGTGACCCCGCCGCCCCTGCGGATACGCTTATCCCCTGTCGAGGCGCCGCATCACGGACGCCGGATGCCTTCGACCCACTCGGCCAGTTTCAACATGCCGCGGGTGGCGTCGTAGTAGCTGATCACGGGACGCCCGTCCGGCAGGGACCGGCGGCGGTTTACGGGGAAACCGCCCTACCACGCCGGGTAGGGACGCATCCCCGAGGCGTCCGCGGACGATCCCGATAGCGATTCCGATCCCGATTCCGCCCCAACGCGGGCGGAGCCCGCACCTCCTGACCACTTGCGGATGTCGAGCATGTACGCGTCGGCAAGCCGCCGCTGGATCATTCCGAACACGGATTTTTTGAGAATTTTTAAGGGTTGACTTTTACCCACCCGCACATAACATGATACCAATTCATAAGGGCTGGCGGGTTACTGGTTTACCCTATGGGATGCTAGTGATAAAATGTCGCTTTGATGAGAAAGTGTCCATGACGAAAGCAAACTGGAGATCGCCGCCCGTGATTTTGACCGCGAGCATCCGAATGGGAGGCTTGTTTTGATCGAGACCTCGAGAGATTCCGCGGCTGCGTTTCAGGAGCTGATCGGCAACAGTCGGTTCAGTTCCAGTCATCCGGGAACGCTGTCGATTGAAAACAGCGGCAAGAGCCTTGTCTATACCGCACCAAAGAAGGTCGGTTCCGTGATTTACATCCAATAAGGGATTACGATGACCGTAAAGGTCAGTCCGTTATCGTTTTGTACAGCGATCACGCTGTCCGTAGTCGGAGCAGATGCGGCAACGTGGTGAAACTCCAAGTGGGTACAGCGATGGAAAAGGGAAAGACATGAAAAAGTGGATCATCGCGGTTGCGCTCGCGGCGGTGAATGGCTTTGCCGGGACGAATCCCGAACGGAAGGTGTATGCCCATTTCATGGGGTGCTGGCCGGTTTTCGGTTGCGGAGGCCAGGACAAGTCCATGAAGGCGTTTCTGACGACCGGCGAGGCCGTGGAATGTGGACCGGTCGGCGGACGCTTCAACAATTTCCCGCTGGTGCCGCAGGAGGGGTTCAACATGAAGCTCCTCGACAAGGCGAAGCTGGAGATCAAACGCGCGATCCGCGGCGGTATCGACGGATTCGCGTTCGATGCTTGGGCAGGCGACCAGTCCCCGCAGACGCTCGATGTCTATTTTCAGGCGGCTGAAGAACTGAAAGTCGATTTCGGACTCACCATCTGTTTCGATCCCTCCTGCCATGGCGCAAAGTGGATCGAAGGCACGAATATGTGTGAAAAGTACGCCACGTCCGCGAAGTGGGTGCTCCGTCACCTCGATTCCCCGAACCTCGCGCGCTTCCACGGCAAACCGCTTTTCTTCGGCTATTATTCAAAGGGCATCGTCAAGGATAGCGGATCCTTCCTGACTGCCGAAAAGCGCCGTGAAATCAAGGCAGCCTGGGACGCGTGGCGCAAGGCGCTGCCGTGCGAGGTCTATCTGCACGGCTCGATCGAAGGATACGTCGACTGGAAAAATTTCGAGCGCAACGATTATCCGGCGATCGCAAAGGACTGCGCCGAGACCTTTGATGCGGTCGGCGCCTTCACCGGGTGGGACGCGAACTGGGCGAACCGCAACGATCTCTGGAAACATATCCGGGACGCTGGATGCGGCTGGAGTCAGCCGATTGTGCCGCAATACTGCAACAAGAGGGGCGGCATCATCACGGGTGCCGGGCTCGATGTTCTGCACCAGTGTTGGACAAACGCGATTGACCGCGGTTCGGAACTGTTGCAGTTTGTGACTTGGAACGACTACGGCGAAGAGACGATCCTCGGTCCCGCGTATGGTTCGAATTACACGTTTCTCCGCGTGAACCGCCATTACGCCGACTGGTTGAAACAGGGGAAGCCGCCCGTTATCGAGAAGGATGAGGTTCATGTTGTTTTTCGCCGGTGCTGCGATCCGCAAAAAACGACGTTCCCGTTCCTTGATCGCCGTATAAATCTGCCGACCGCGCTTGAGGTGATCACCTTCCTGACCAAGCCGGGCAAGGTCGTTGTCGAGGGCTACGGCAAATACGAAGCCCCGGCCGGAATGTTCTCGAAGAAGTTCGACGAGCATCCCGGAAACGTGTCCGTGAAGGTTCTTCGGCGCAACTGGCTTTTCCTCAATCAGACGGTCTGTCAATTGACGGCCCCCGAGGAAATCAGTGCCAAGAAGTGGCGTGAAGATGATGTTGCCGCCACATGGAGTTCAACCTATGACGAGGAGTGGGCGTTGGATTTTCCCGGCATCGAACCGCTGTACTATTCGGAGAACGGCGATCTCGACGGGGATGGCCTGCCCAACTGGTTCGAAATGGTTTATTTCGGGGAGTTCCCGTATATGAAGACGGCGTCCGGTGCGGATCCGAATGCCGATCCGGACGGTGACGGGTTCACCAACCTACAGGAGTACGAGAACGAGACGAACCCGCTGATTCCCGATACCCCCTATGCGTCAGGATTTGTGTGGTCGCTTCAGGAACTCGCGGAGCGTGCGCTCATCGGTAATCCTGCGAGGGATTCGAAGGGGCGCTACGTGTGGCGACGCGAGTACCAGTACGGTGCGAAAGGACACGACTACGTGCCGGGCAGTGCATTCAAGGAGATTCTCTCGGGCGGGGGCTCGTTGCAGTCACAGATGACGCATGTCTATGCCCCGAATCCGTTCGGCGGCGGCGGTTTCGACTGCGGGATCCAGTTCAACAAGCCTGAGAAGGGACAAGCCGAGGCACGCGTTCACCGCGATTCACCGATTGCGCTTACTTGGATCGCGCCTGTCGCCTGCACGGTCGATGTCGTGACCAAGGTGACGCCGAAGAATCCGAAGGTAAAGGCGAGGACGACGCTGGTTCTGGGAGACAAGGTGCTTGGGACTACGGTCGCGCGTAAGATCCAGGTCGGGAAAGGGGATGAAATCCGGCTCGTGATCGAGAACCTCAATCCCTGGAGTGGCGGCGATTTGTTCGCGATCGAGAAGTTCGATGTCATCTGGGCGAAGGAATCAGAAAGGGCTAATTGAATTAGCCCATACGGCGATTAAGATCAAGTGATCCAGGCGGCGATTCTGCATGGAGCCAGCGAAAAAAACAAACGCCCGGCCAGATGTCTGGTCGGGCGTTTGTAGTAAAATGGCTCCCCGTGTGCAACCCTCTTCATAACCGTTTTCTTTCTCCCGCCGTTAACCGAAAACCTTCAATATCAACGGGTTATCAAAGATCAGGCCGCTCCTGACATGCCGGAAGCGGCGTTGACCCGGATTTCATTCCTCTGCCTGATTTTTCTACCCCCCTCTTATTTACATTTTGACTTGGTTACCCGACAGGTCATTATTTTCGGCACTTCTGTGTTCGGACCGCAAGTCACGGCTGGCCATCTCCGTTACCTTGGTCCATGTTGTTTGCTTGCAGGAATCGATTCATGTCAGTGAACATGCTGAAGAAAACGGGTTTCCCTGAAAAAGCCAGCGGGGATATTGGGCCAACCGCCATGAATGGAAACTCCTGGAGGTTACGGGCTGGGAAACTCTGCGGATCACGGAATGACTGGTACAATTCCAATGAGCGC
>JAPXSY010000049.1:0-23130 GCA_033812795.1 Kiritimatiellia bacterium | reverse complement strand
GTCGTGAATTGGGGGCCGTACCCCACCACGCTCCACGATACGGTGGGCCGGTATCTCGGTGTCGTGCGGAACAAGGATTTTGCCATCGGTGCGCTTTCGCTCGGCATCGGCACGGACGGCAACGATCGCGCCGCCTGCTTTTATGACGGCGAGAAGCCCGGCGGCATGCTGACGCTCTCGACGATCGATCACACGCGGCCGGTACGCTATAATTACGGCCATTTCATCTCTGCGCCAGCGAAGGAGGCGGGAACGGTCGGCGGGGCGATCGCATTGTGGGGCGTCGCCGACCCGACCCAAGACCGCGAGCTGGATATCGTGGAGGAGATCGTCCGCGCCGAAGGTCTGCCGTATCCGACAATCGACGGCGTGTGGGCCAAGAAATCGCCGCGCGCGAACGAGTCGGCCTTCTGGGTCAATTACGACGACACCTCCATTGACGCCTGGATCGAGGCCGCCCGCGTCACCGGCATCCGCGTGCTCTCGCGCTACAACTGCTTCGGCAACTGGGGCCACTTCGAGCCTGATCCCGTCGCCTTCAAAGCTGGCTGGGAAGGCTTGAAAACGTGTTCGGACAAGGCGCGCGCGCACGGCATCCGCACCACGGCCTACACGCTCTCCACCTTCACGCGCGCATTCCGGCTGCCGGAGCCGTTCATCGCTCCGAAGCTCGACCCGCGTTTCAACCGCTATGTGGACACCACGACCACACTCACGCGCGCGCTCCCCGGTCCGGAGGGCGTGAAGACACGCGACACCTTCAATTATGTCTTCTGGGCTGATCCGAAACTCCCGGCGGGCGTGGCGGACAACGAGATCCGCCTCGCCAAGAACCCGAAGACCTTTCAGCTGTTCGCGATCAACGCGGAGATCGTGTGCGAGAAGGTGAAAAGCCTGGGGAACCGGCCCACGCCACGCCGTTTTCTCGACATCGACGGGGAACTGGTCGTGTACCGCACCGCGGCGACCAACGATACCGAGGTCGTGTTAGGTGACTGCGAGCGAGGTTTCTACGGCAGCACGATCCGGGCGCATCCGGTCGGAACGCGGGTGACGCGGCTGGACGGCTATGACCATTACGACTCCCTGATGCCCGGCACCGACGAAATGATCGGCGAGGTGGCAGTGAACATCGCCGCTGCCGCAAAGCGGGGCGGCATGGGGAACATCATCCTCGACGGTGTGGAGTGCGCGGACCGCAGCGGCAACGGCAACTACTCCGTCAATCGCTTTATCCGGACGATCTTCGACCACCTTCCCAAGGAAAACGTGACGTTCGTCGGCAGCCGGATGACGCACTACACCTGGCACATCTTCACCACCCAAAGCTGGGGCGAACACGATCTGAAGCGCGGCATCCGCGGCTCGCAGCTCGAAACGCGCCTCCAGCACCAACTGGACCTGCGCCGCAACAACTATCCGAACAAGCTCGGCCAGTATTATCCCGATTCCTGCTCACTCGAGGACATCGACTGGATCATGGCGTTCGCCGCCGGTCACGATGCGGGCGTGGACTTCCAGTTCGGCCTGCCGAAAACCTACGAGAAGTGCGAGCGCATCCGCCTGTGGGAGGATGCCCGCCGTGCCAGCGCGTTCACCGAAACCGAAAAGCGGCTCATGCGCCAGACGGACACGCTGTGGGAACTGAAGCGGGAGGACGGAAAGTTTACGCTCTCGTTTGTGCGCAGATGGAAGGGCGAGCGGTTCGAGGAACTGCCCGCCTCCGCAGCGCCGGTCAAGGCACTCGGAACAGGCACCGCCGTGATGCCGCGCTCGATCAACCGGAAGTGGGTCCACGCCTCCGGGCAGTGCGAACGCTGGTGCATCACGGACGACCTCATAGCAAAGGTGTCGGTAAAACCGGCGGATTTCGAGGTTGTGTCGCCGATCGACAACCGTAAATGGGCGATGACCGTGCCGCTTTTTATCATGCGTGCGCCCGAAAACGCCAGTCCGGTGGTCAATCCGGTGACGCACTACCGCTGGGGCAACCGCCGCGGCAAGATCCGCGTGAAGACCACGCTTGCGCCTGGCGAGTATGTGACGATCCCGCACCGGGTATCGCTGGCGGTCGTCTATAACGCGCGCCACGAACTGCTGCGCGAGGTGGCCCTTGAGGATATTCCGCGCGCGTCGTTCGCAAAGGGTGACACCGTGGGCGTGTCCTTCACCTCGGACAATACGGAGCCGGTTCCGTTATGCGTGAACCTGCGTTTCATCGAATCGTCCATCGAAGAGAAATGAGATGCCTTAACGGAAGGGACGCATGAAGGTCGACTTGCGACCAGCGACTCCCCCCTCGAGCCATGCCCCCCAAAACCACCGAAACCCGAAACCTCAAGCGGCCAGGGAATCGAGGGATACGCCTTCTAAAAACGCAATTGACATTCGATCCACGATACGCTATTTTTCCCTCGTCAATTGCGAATTAGCTGTTTGATCTTGTCTCTGATTCCATGGTTTTCGGCTCATCGCGATGGAGGAAACGCCTGACTTCAGGCGAAACGCGTTTTTGATACACACTCCCTTTGGGGTCGCTTTAGCCCGTTGTTACGGGCCGTGCGACATAGGCGAGGCTGCCTACGAAGCTGGATCAGCCATGGGGTCCGGTTGCGCCTGACACACGAACACAACATGGCGCGAGTGAAGTAGAGAAGGATAGAGACATGGACATCTATGTGGGCAATCTTGCCTATACGACGAGCGATGAGTCCCTGAAGGTTGCGTTCGAAGCTTACGGCGAGGTGACTTCAGCCCGTGTTGTTTCCGACCGCATGACAGGCCGTTCCAAGGGGTTTGGTTTCGTGGAGATGCCGGACCGCACTCAGGCGCAGGCGGCAATCGATGCCCTCAACGGCAAAGAACTGGACGGCCGTACCATCCGCGTGAACGAGTCGCAGCCGAAACCGCGTGAAGAGCGCGGCGGCGGTTTCCGCGGCGGCGCGGGGGGCGGCGGGGGTTTCCGTGGTGGCTCGGGTCGCGGCGGCGCAGGCGGCCGCGGCGGCGAGCGTCGCGAGTCCCGTTGGTAGGTCCGTATGGATCCGCTGTTTGCGGATCCGTTTAGACTGTGCGAAGCCGTTCCCTAACGGGGGCGGCTTTGTTTTTACCCTGCCGGGGAAGATCGCGACATCGGTCCCGCGATCGGCGTAGCCGTTTCAACTCTTCACCTTCAACTCTCTTTGGTTTCTGGTTTCAAGGTTTCATGGTTTCATGGTTTCTGGGTTTCTGGGTTTCTGGGTTTCATGGTTTCATGGTTTCATGGTTTCATCGGGGTCGGGATCGCTATCGGGATCGGGATCGATCATTTAACCACGGAACACCACCGCCTCACAGCCTAACAGCCTCACAGTCTCACAGCCTCACAGTCTAACAGCCTCACAGTCTCACAGCCTTTGAGATTGCGGGCTCCGCCCGCATCTCAATACGGTGCGGCGAGGACCGCGACAAAACCCAATGTTTACGGGGCTTTGCTAGAATTCTACCCGTTCACCTGCCCCTTTTAGGGTAAACCGTAGTGCCGTTCGTGACCGTGGAGAACTCTGTCGGGACAGTGCGGTGTTTTGTCTAGAAAATATCCCCATTGTCAGCCCCCCCCCGATCCTGCTATAGTATCGCACACACACGTAAACGTGTTACCTTGCGCAATCCGCGCAAAGAAGAAGGAGTACAACAAGATGAAGCAATTGCTTATGATTGCCGTAATGGCCGCCGCGACATGCGCGTTTGTCGGTTGCAAGAAAGAGGAGTCTCTGGGCGATAAGATGGACAAAGCCGTCAAATCCGCCGAAAAGAGCGCCAACACCGCAGCGAAGGACACCGAAAAGGCTGCCGGCGATCTGCAGAAGAAGCTCGATGGCGCGCTGAAGAAATAAGCGTTCCGCGAATTTATCGCGAAAAACGGATGCTGGACTCCCTTGTCCGGGCATCCGTTTTTTTTGTGCCATCATTCGCCGCGCGCGCGGCGGATTGCTTCGGCCTCGGCGAGGATGAACGCGCCGAGCGGCCCGGCCAGTTCCGCATGGCCCAACGCATACCGGATGTTGGCGGTGAGGAATCCCAGCATATTGCCGATGTCGTGGCGGCGCGCAGCCACGCGGAAGCCGAACAGCGGCTCTCCCTCGAGTGCGCGTGCCCGCAGGGCGTCGGTGATCTGAATCTCACCGTTCCGGCCGGGTGTCGCGGCGTCAATACGCGCGAAAATGTCGGGCGTCAGGATATACCGGCTGGCAACCGCCCATTGCGAGGGCGCCTCGTCCGGGGCAGGTTTTTCCACAAGGTCGCGAATCCGGATCGTCTCCGCGTCAAGCGGTTCGCCGCTGATGATCCCGTACTGGCTGACGCGCTCCCGCGGCACTTCCTCCACCGCCACCACGCAGCCGCCGTGACGCGACTGCGCCTCCATGAGCTGTCGGGTGGCCGGAACGCCGCTCAGACTCTGAAGCAGCGTGTCTCCCAACAGCACCGCGAACGGTTGGTCCCCGACATGGTATCGCGCGCAACGGATCGCATCGCCGAGGCCCAGCATACGCTTCTGCCAGACAAAGTGGATGTTGGCGAGTTCAGAAATCGCGCGGATCGTTTCCAACTCGCGCAGGCGCCCCTTGGCCTCCAGTTCCGCCTCCAGTTCGAAACTGCGGTCGAAGTGCTCTTCCACCGCCCGCTTGCCCCGGCCGATCACCATCACGATGTCGGTGATCCCGGAGGCCACCGCTTCTTCGACCACATACTGGATGACCGGCGTGTCGAGGATCGGCAACATCTCTTTGGGCAAGGCTTTGGTCGCCGGCAGAAACCGCGTGCCGAAACCGGCGGCGGGAATAACCGCTTTCGTGATCATGACGTGAACCCCCGTGTTAGAGGATATCTGGCTTGAAGACGCAGACCTGCTGGGCCGCGAACACTTCGGTGAGGCGCGTGTAGGTACGCTCATCAGGATAGGTGCCGATGATCGCGCCGCCCGACCCGGTGAATTTGGCTGAGGCGCCGACCTGACGCGCGGTTTCCACCAGACGCAGGTTTCCTTCGCCGATGGCGCAGATCTCGCGGCGCTTGTCGAAATTGGCGTTCATCAGCCTTCCGAGTTCCCCGCCTTCACCCTTTTCCAAGGCCTGCCGCGCCTGTGCCGTGAGGTCGGCCCAATACGTCATCGCGGCGAGCACCTCGGGTTCGCCGCGCTCGAACCGGTCGTGCAGGTTGTTGTGGACCACCTCGGAGCCTTCGGAAAGATCCGTACGAAAGGCGATATAAAGCGGCGGCAGGGTCGCCACGTCGAGCGGCTCGTACCGTCCGAAGCCCTGACGCTCCATCAGCGCCTGGTCGAAATCCATGTACACAAGGCCCTGATAGACTTGCGCCACGCGGTCTTGCAAGCCAGCGGCGATCCCCAACTCCCGGTTCTCCACGGCGCGGATCAGGTTGGCGAGCCGGGGCTTGGCGATGGTCACACCGTAAAAGGCCATCAGCGCACGCATGGTGGCGGTGATGATCGCGCTCGAACCGGCGAGCCCGACCAGATTGGGGATGTCGGTGTCATAGCGCACGGTGAAGTTACGGTCATGCAGTTCAATCTCGTTCTCGCGGCAGTACTCGTAAAAGCTTTTGATGGCCGCTTTCAAGAGCCGGATTCCGCCATAATAGCCGAACAGGCGTACGTCTTGGAACAGGTCGCCGATGCTTGTGAAGACGGAGCCGTCGCGCCGCGTCGGCATAATCTCCAGTTCCGGCGACTCGTACAGGATCACCCGCGCCGAAAAATTTGAAAAGGTGAACGCGATCGTCTTCCCGTAGTATCCGTCTGACGGGTTGCCGATCAGCGCGGCCCGCGGATAGGCTGTCGTGCGAATAATCATACCGTCTTCCTCTCCGGTTTCCCGAAAAGTCTAATAGTAATCCTCCCCGCGCAATGGTACAAGCCGATAATCCGGATTGTCTTCAATCTGGTTTTTGTTATGCTCCGTTTAACCCGTTTTCTGGAGAGTCTTGTGAAAATTATCGTGCCGATCAAACAGGTCCCCGAAACCAGTAACGTCAAAATGGATCCGGAAACCGGAACCGTGATTCGGGCCGGGATCGAAACCGTGGTGAATCCGCTGGACTTGTACGCGCTGGAGGCAGCCCTGCGCCTCAAGGAGCAGTACGGGGGAACCGTCACCGCCATCACCATGGGGCCGCCGCCCGCAGTCAAAGCGCTGAAAGAAGCGGTGGCCATGGGTTGCGACAATGCCGCGCTTGTCTCCGACCGCGCGTTCGGCGGTGCCGACACTTGGGCCACTTCGTACACGCTCGCCCAGGCCATCCTGCATATGGGGGCCTTCGACCTGATTCTCACAGGCGAACGCGCCACGGACGGCGACACCGCCCAAGTCGGACCGGGAATCGCGGCTTGGCTCGATCTCCCCGTTGCCACGTACGTCGCCCGAATCGAGGGAATCGCGAAGGGCAGGCTGACGCTCGAACGTCTGGTGGAGGAGGGATACCAACAGTTGTCCGTGCCCCTCCCCTGCCTGTTGACCGTGGTGAAGGAGATTGCCGCGCCGCGGCTGCCGACCCTACGCGGTAAAAAGGCGGCCATGCGTATGGAGATTCCGGTTTTCAGCACCGCCAACCTGCCGCTCGACTCCGGGTGCATCGGCCTCAAGGGTTCCCCCACCAAGGTGGTCCGGATCAATACGCCCAAAGTGACCCGGGGCGGGCGAAAGGTGCTGGCAACGGACGACGGTGCCGTGGAAGCGGCCGTGGACGGGTTGATCGCGTTCCTTGACGAAAAAGGATTGATTGAAGGAGAACGGCAATGAGTGGAGTGTGGACGCTGGCCGAACAGGCTCACGGCGAACTCAAAGGGGTTTCTTTCGAATTGCTGGCACGCGGACGTAAACTCGCGGACCAGCTCGGAGTACCGCTGGTTTCGGTCCTCATCGGGGACGGCGTCGAGGATTCACGTCTGCACGAGTTGATCGCGCGCGGCGCGGATGAGGTCTACGCCGTGCAGGATCCCCGGCTCGCCCATTTCGTTTGCGAGACCTACGCACGGATCCTGACCCATTTGATTAACGAGCGCAAGCCCGACATCATTCTGGCGGCCGCCACCTCTTCGGGGCGCACCCTGATGCCGTATGTGGCCGTGCGCGTCCGCGCCGGTCTCACTGCCGACTGCACCGAACTCGACATCGAGGAGGGGACCGGCAACCTGCTTCAGACGCGGCCCGCGATCGGCGGCAACATCATGGCCACCATCAAGACCCCCCATCACCGCCCGCAGATGGCCACGGTCCGGCCCAAATCCACCCGGCCGCTGCCCCCCGACCCGACCCGGCGCGGCACGATCATGTCGATCCCGCTGGACGCCAGCCTGGTCGATCCGCGCGTCACCGTGCTGGGGTACCGCCGGGACGTCTCGGACTTCGTGAACTTGGAAGAGTCCGACATCGTGGTCGCGGGCGGCAAAGGACTGAAAAAGGGCGAGCATTTCGCGATGCTGCGGCGTCTCGCCGAAACGTTGGGCGGCGTGGTCGGCGCAAGCCGCGAGGCGGTGGACCGCGGCTGGATCGGCTATCCCCACCAGATCGGGTTAAGCGGTAAAACCATCTCCCCCAAACTCTATCTCGGCGCGGGCATCTCGGGTTCCATCCAGCACCTCGCGGGGATCAAGACCAGTGAGATCATCGTATCCGTGAACCCCGACCCCGATGCCCCGCTGCATCAGGTCGCCGACTACGCGATCGTGGGCGATGCGTTTCAGATTTTGCCCGCGTTGCAGCGGCGGCTGGAAGCCCGTAAAGGAAAGAAGGCGTAACATGACCTCCTCCCCCACCCCCGCTTATGCCCCGGTCACGCCCGCGATCGTCGATGCCGTGCGCGCGATCGTCGGCCCCAAACAGGTTGTGACCGATGAAGAAAAGCTTCAGGCGTATTCGCACGATGAGACCAACGCCGAAGAATATGGCCGCATGCCTGAACTCGTGGTGTTTCCGACCTCGACCGAACAGGTGGCCGCAGTGGTCCGCCTTGCCAACCGCGAGCGGATCCCGATCACCCCCCGTGGTGCGGGCTCAGGCCTGTCGGGTGGCGCCATCCCGCAGTTCGGCGGGATTGTGATCTCGCTGGAGAAGATGAACCGCCTCATCGAATTGGACACCGCCAACATGACCGTCACCGTGGAGGCCGGGATGGTCACCAATGACCTCGCCGCGTTGGTGCAGGAAAAAGGCCTGTTTTTCGCCGGATACCCGATGAGTCTGCAAACCTGCATGATCGGCGGCAATATCGCGGAGAACGCGGGCGGCGGCAAAGCGGTCAAATACGGCGTGACCGGCCGTTACGTCACCGGACTGGAACTGGTCACGCCGACCGGCGAGTGCGTATGGCTTGGCGGCAAGCTTGCGAAGGACGTCACCGGGTACGACCTCAAACAACTCGTCATCGGTTCTGAAGGCACCTTGGGGATTGTCACCCAAGCCACCATCCGGCTCATCGGTTACCCTACGGCGAAATCCGATCTGCTGGTGCTTTTCCGGACCCCGCGCGAGGCCATCGACATGGTGCCGATCATCATGTCGAAGGGTCTCGTGCCCACCAGCATCGAATTCATGGACCGCCTCTCGATCCTCACCAGTTGCCGTTATCTGAACGAGAGCCTGCCCTATGAAGCGGCCGGCGCGATGCTGCTGATCGAGACGGACGGCTCCCATCCGGGGCAGGTGGAGCAGGATCTGATCGCGATCGGTGACCTCTGCGAGGAGCACGGCGCGATCGAGGTGTTCGTGGCCGAGGACCGCAATACCATAGAGCGCATCTGGAACGTGCGGCGTAACATCGCCGAGGCCTTCAAAGTCTACAGTCCGATCCAGAGTCTGGAAGACATCGTGGTCCCTCCCTCCCGCATTCCGGAGATCATCCCCGAACTGGAGAAATTGAGCGCGAAATACGGTATGCGCATCCCCTGTTACGGCCACGCCGGCGACGGCAACCTCCATGCCACGCTGGTCAAGGATCCGGACATGCCCATGGAGGCGTGGCACACTGCGGAAAAGGCCTGCCTGAATGACCTGTACCGGATTACCCGGCGGTTGGGCGGCAAGATTTCGGGCGAGCACGGTATCGGCATCAAGCGGAAAGCGTATCTGAGCGACCTCATCGATCCCGTCGAACTGAATCTGATGCGCGCCATCAAGCGCGCGTGGGATCCGAACCACATCATGAACCCCGGAAAAATCTTTGACCTGACGTCCCAGATTGACGAATCATGAAGGAGTGAAAAATGCATCGAGTCCGTATATTGGCGTTCATCGCGATGGGATGGGTCACGGCGTGCGTGACACCGAAGTTCAGCGGGCTGGATATGAGTCTCGGCACGCTGCCCCGCTTGTCGGAAGCCGAGACGAGGTCGATCAGCCCCGAGAATTTCACGGGAGCGAAGGGCGCGGGAGCGCAGTCGACCAACGGCCCGGCTTGGCGCGCGGCACGCGATCTGGGACAGGGCTGGAAGGTGTCGCCGTTCGTGAACGTGCCAGCCAAAAGCACGGTCACGCTGGCGGACATCGCCGGTTCCGGCGCGATCCAGCAGATTTGGATGACGCCCGCGCCGCTCGACAAAACGCGCCTCAACATCCTGCGCTTCTACTGGGACGGCGAGACCTCGCCCTCGGTGGAGGTGCCGCTCGGTGATTTCTTCGCGTGCGGATGGGGTAAGTATTGCCAGATCAACTCGACGCCGGTGTGCGTCAACCCCGGCAGCGCCTTTAACTGCTACTGGGTCATGCCTTTCCGCAAAGGCGCCAAGGTTACACTCGAAAATCTGGATGAGAACCCGATGCGCCTCTACTATCAGATCAACTATACGCTGACCGATGTTCCCGCCGACGCGGCGACCTTCCATGCGCAGTTCCGGCGCGTGCCGCGCGTAGGAGAGCGTCCCGAAGTGACGATCCTGGACGGCGTGCGCGGCCACGGGCACTATGTGGGCACCTATCTCGCATGGGAAGTCCGGGACCCCGGCTGGTGGGGCGAAGGCGAGATCAAGTTCTTCCTAGACGGCGACGAGACGTTCCCGACGATCTGCGGCACCGGCACGGAGGACTATTTCTGCGGCTCCTACAATTTCGAAAACCGGGAAACGAAACGCTACCAGACCTTCAGCACGCCGCACTCGGGCCTGGCGCAAGTGCTGCCGCCGGACGTGATCTATCGGACGGGACAACGCTTCGGACTGTACCGCTGGCATGTGGTCGACCCGATCCGTTTCGCGAAAGACCTGAAGGTGACGATCCAGACGCTGGGATGGATGCGGGACAAGTCCGGCCGCTATCTGCCGCTGCATGACGATGTGGCCTCGGTGGCTTACTGGTATCAGACCGAACCGCACGCGCCTTTTCCCGCATTGCCCCCGCCCGAGGTGCTGAAGGTCGGGCCGCTTCAAGTGGCACCGTAACGAAACGGAACTGTTTCTCACGTTTTCCCGTTCTCGTCCTCGTGAACGTCGCCTTGCGCCCCACGACATTCGACCTGTGCACTCCCCACCCGCTCCGCAGCTAGGGCCGCACGCCAGCGGTGGTCACGTCACCCTGTCCGGCGAGCCGCCAAACGGCGATGCCGTGCGGCGCGATTTGATGGGTTGCGGCATGCAGCGGGACCGCGCCGCTTCCCAACCAACCGCTCACCGGTTCCGAATCCAACGACTTAGCCTCCGTGGAAAAATTCGCGAGGAGGCCCCAGAGCGTGCCCCGAGCATCCCGAACCCGGACCGCGCGCAGATCAGCGTCGGCTAAGGGAACGGCGCCCGTCTCCCGGTCCGCCGCGATTGCCGCCGTGTCAGCCGCATCCGCGACCACCACCGCCGCCGCGCAGTCGAAGATCGTCGCCCGCGCGCCGAAATAGGCCGCGCCTTCGCGGATGTTCTGTCCGATCTCCTCACAATACAGATACCCCCCGCCGCGCTTGGGTCCTGCGGAATTCCAAATGTTGAGCGGAATCTGGCGCTCGGGCAGACGCGCCACATGCGGCGCGCCGCCGTACAGTTCGACCACACCCAGCCGTCCATCCAGATTCAACCAGCGCCCTTCCGGCGAAACGATTTCAAACCGGTCCGGCAACGCCCGCAACACGCGGCGGCCAGCCGCGCTCTGGAGTGTCCGCGTGAATCCATTAAGCGCATCGTTGGGGACCGAGAGCGACAACCCCCGCACCCGCAGCAGATAACAGGGGTTTCGGGTGACCGCGCGCTGGATCACCACCGTTGTCCGGTCATCGGGAAGCGCACAAAAAGCCAGATCGATTTGCCCCAAACCCGGCACCTCACTGCCCTCCGCGATCCCGTTTTTGGAGATCAGCTCCGCACGCCCGCACGTCGCGAACCCGCCCTCATACGCATACCCGGTCCACGTCACCGGCACCGCAACGTTCTGCGCCCCCATTCCACAGACCTGTCCCGCCAGATTGTGTTGCCACTCGGCCATATCCGAGCGATCCGAAGGCACGCAGAGACCGCAAGCTTTCATCGCGCCGTGCCACACCCACGAGGCAAACCGGCGCGTCCCCCGTTGCAGCCACGCGCCGTGGTGCGCGTCCTGCCAGCGGGTCGGCGCGTCGACCGACCGACGCGGCATGGCGTCGAAATCGAAGACCCGCCGCCAGTACGCACCGTACGCCAGAGTACAGGCCTTGTCCCCCTCCAAGCGTTGGAAATAGAGCGGCGAGAGTGCCTGCAACCCGCTCAGACGCTCCCGCATGAACCAGCCGTCCGAATTGGCCTTCTGTTCCGCCCGGACCTGCCTGAGCCATCCGCGCTCAAACCGTTCCGCATCCGCGTCACCAAACACGTCCCGCGCCAGCAGCCAGACCGGGATCGCATAGTCCTGTCCATAGGCATAACGCACCCGGCTGTCGCCGCCCAACCGCGCCAACCTCCCGTCATCAAAGGTACACGCCTTGTTCACGCGCCACTGCTCCAGAGCATTGTGATAGAGCGCCTCGGGCGGACGCACGCCGCGCCGTTTGCAGGCAAAATGGTAGATCCCGAGATTGGACTGCGTGATGTACATGTAGCCCACATTGAGATACCCGTGGTGGTTGCAGGCGCGCGAGTCGAACATGTTGGCCCCGACAAACCGCGCAGAGACGGGTTTGCCGTCCACAAGCGCCGACCGGGTTTCATCCGAGGGAGTGGAAAGCGAGTTGACCAGCAGCACGCTGGCCTGTTCGCGCCAATCGGCCGCATGGGGATGACCGGGATTCAACACCGCCGCCCGGTGTGTGACATTACCCTGCCACTGATTCGATTCGGGGTGATTGTTCCGGATCAGGCCCGCCGTGACCGGACGCGTCAACAGATAGTCCGCTTCAGAGGCACAGACTTTGGCGTACAACGCGCGCAACGTCTCGTCGAGACACGCCTCCAGCGCGTCGATTCCCACGCTCATCCGTTCGAGTCCCAAGCTGGATATCCAAGTGTGTCCCCACGACTTGCCGTCCGTACACACGCCGCCTCCGGAATGATGCGAGCGGAGCGTGTAACGCAACATGGCCAACGCGATCCGCCGCAACTCGGCTTTCGTCATTCCGACCCGGGCCTCATCGGTTTGCGGATCGGTTCCGAGCACGGCAAATGCGCAGAACGCGGTATCGTGCGCCTGCATGTGCCAGTGTCCGGACTGTCCCAAGCCGTACACGGCCATATCGTCCTGCAGAAAACGGATCTCCGTCATGGCCGCACGGATCCACGGCTCAAGCAGAACGCGGTACTGCACCTGCAACGGCAACGCCTCGAAGTTCCGGTCCTCTTCTCCCCGTGCCGTCGGCACGGTTGCACTCAGCGCAGTGAACAGAGTGACCCACGCGCAACAGCGTCTGGTCAGGCTTGGATACCCGGCCGCTTGTGTCAACCGCGGCGAAACCCATCTCCTCATGCTCCCCCCCTCAGACTGCATGCGGGCCTTGCCCTGTGTTCTCCTTCACCTGCAGTCCAAAGCATAGTGTTGCGGTTTGACGCCGTTTTGGCAACCGGTTTCGACTTGAAACCGCGTGAAAAGCGGGTACACTCACACTGTTTCCGTAATTTTCTCCACCCGTACTGAATCGAAAGGGGTTCCGAAATGATACTCGACCAATTCAAACTTGACGGCAAAGTCGCTCTCGTCACCGGAAGCGCCCGCGGAATTGGACAGGCCTGCGCCATCGCGCTCGCCCAAGCCGGCGCGGATATCGCACTGGTCTACAACCGCACACCTGCGGACGAGACCGCAAAAGCGATCCGTTCAACCGGAAGACGGGCCGAGTCGTTTCAGGCCGACCTGAGTGCCGGCGTGGACGTGGCGCAGGAACTGGTAACCCGCGTTGCGGAGGCGTTTGATGGTGTGGACATCCTCGTGAACAACGCGGGCATTATCCGGCGCGCCCCCTTTGCCGAGCATAGCGTGAAAGACTGGGAAGATGTGCTTGCGGTGAACCTGAGTGCTCCGTTCTACCTCAGCCAGGCCGTCGCGCGCCGCATGATCGCGCAGGGCCGGGGAGGCAAGATCATCCACATCGCCTCGATGCTCTCGTTTCAGGGAGGCGTCCTGGTGCCGGGGTATGCCGCCTCCAAAGGCGGCATCCGCAGCCTCACCATGCTGATGGCCAATGAACTCGCCCCCCACAACATCTGCACCAACGCCATCGCGCCCGGTTATATCGCGACGGAGAACACGCGCCCCCTCCGCGAGAATCCGGCCCGCAATCAGGCGATCCTGTCGCGGATTCCGGCTGGCCGTTGGGGCACGCCCGAAGACCTCATGGCGGCGGTGGTTTTTCTGGCGGCCCCCGCCTCAGACTATATGAACGGTCACACACTCGCGGTGGACGGCGGCTGGCTGGCCCGATAGCCGCTCCGGATCGAGGAACCTGAAACCAACGAGCGTTGAACGTTCAACGGTTCGGTTTAGGCTTACCGGAGCCTGAGCAGGGAGACGATTGCGCGGGCGAGTTTGTCACGGTGCGTTTCAATCGGCGCGGGGTCGCGTGTAAAGTCGGTCAGGCCTGCCGACACCTCGGCGGGCACGGTCAGCAACGCTTCCAGATTCTGGCGGGTTCGGGGATCCAGACTCCCGCCCTTCTGTTGCAACAGCCGCTGCAGGATCACGAAATATTCGTAGTCCTCGATTCCGTCGCACAACATCTCCAGACGCAGACTCGGCACCGGAGCGTCCATCACCGGTCCGGCGGGATTGCCGTCCGCCGCCGCAAGCGGCGGATAGAGAAGCCGGCCGTCCCCATTGCCCCAGGGCCGCTTGGTCCCCTTGGGCACACCGTATCCGGTGGTCCAGCTCATCGGATCCGTGTAGGGGTTCTGCGGTTTGCCGGACTCCGGGTACGCGGTGTCGCTGGTCCAATAGGTCGTCTCCCAGATCAGGACACCCGCAACCCGCTCAGCCCAGGTCTGCCAGAGCCAAACGCGCAATGCCGGCCCCGCATGATCAATGAATTCCGTCACATACGGCGCTTTGGGTACGCAACAGATGTACCACCAGAAGTGGTCGCCCGCCTCGCGCCGCTCCGCCAGACCCGTTTTCTTGAGCGACGGTGTGAGCGGGCACCAGATGTGCGGTCCGCCGAACAGTTTCGGCTCGATCTGCTCCGTCAGCATCCGGCGCAGTCCGGGTGCGTGGCGCTTGAGCGTGTTCATGCCGTTCATCACAAAGTCGTAATCCTTGGGATCCGGCTCGTCGAACCAGTAAACAAAGGCTTTGTCCAACCATCCTTTTTCCCGGAGATGCGCCTCGATGCCCCGCAGATATTTACCCATCAGCAACTCATATTCGGGCGTCCCCCCAGCGAAGCCGAGAAACACAGGTTCCGTGCGCGCATGGAAGGTCCCGCACCCCAACCCCTCGACCTTGATCCGGAAGGTGTTGAAGTGGTTGGATTCAAACGCACGGGTCATGGCCGCATCCCATTCCTCCCAGTGGAAGACCGGTTCGATCTCCGCGATCTTCTTGCCCGGCTCCGGTTTTCCTGTCCGGGTGTCGAACCCCCGCCATGTCACACTCCACCGGTCCATCGGGGCCGGATCGTAGGGGGAGAGGCGGTATTCGCCCAGGCAACGCAGATACAAATCGAGGACCGCGCGACGCTGCTCGGGACCGGTTGCCTTGTGATACCGCCAGACCGTGCTCGCGCTGAACCCGAAAGCGGTTTCGCAAGTCATCGTGTCCGGCAGCGTGAAATCATACACCTCGGCATTCAAAACCGTAGTGGCCTTGACCCCGTCGGCTTGGATCGTCACCGTCCCGCGGTAGATGCCCGCCGGGATGGCATCGGGCGCGTGAACCCGGATCCAGAACGGGTGATGTTGTCCCGCCGCGGCAATCAGCGATCCCTGTTGCGGCAGGAGCGGATCAGGCCATAACCCCCTCACCCCGGCCGCGTCGCTCGTCTGTTCAACCGGCACATATCCCACGCGCGACACCCGCACCCGCGAAGCCGGAATGCGGTTCTTCCCGTAAACCAGATCCGTCACCGTGACCGTCAGATTCGTGAGCGTCACATGGGGCGTGACCACCAGTTGCACCGCCTCGCCTTCGTTACGCGCCAGACGCAACGCGAGCGATTTGGCGAAGGCGCGCGGCAACGGCCGGTGGCGGGGGATCTTCCACCCGGATGCGGCACGCCATAGGCTGAGCAACGGAACGTTGACCGGCAACCGTTCCCCATAGGAGTCGTCATAGAGCATGGGCACCGTCACGGCGCAACGCGCCTCAAACGCCTCCCCCAATCCGACAACCATCTCCCACTCGCCGGCCGAAGGCGCCTCATAGGGGATCCGCACGTCATATGCCCCGGGCCCCGGCAATATTATGGGCACGGGATGGGGGCGCACGGGTTGGCCCTTACCCGCGAACACGACCCGCGCTTCGTTCGTCAGGGGACCCGCACCCGAATGACGCACCTGCAACACCGCGACGTTCTCGCCGCCCGGCAGCGCGTCACCCAACCCGATCACCCGCACGCGCGGGTTCGGCTCACGCGATACAGTCTCCACATATCGCGTGGAACCGATGAACGAACGCGGCGGCCCCTCCACCTCCGCATCAAAACGATAGCCGTGGACCTGCACCGCACACGGGGGCTTCGCCCCGCGCAACCGGACCGAAAGCGCCGCCGCAGGCAACATGGCTTCCGGCACAGCCACCGTCAGGCTCCCCGCATTCGTGAGCGCGCCCCCCTGCTGCCACGTCTTGCCGTCAGCCGAAAACTCGACCACGAGCCGCCCTGACGCATAATATCCGCTGTTGACCGACACGCTCGCCGTCCGCATCACGTACCCCGTCACCGTGTGCCGGTACGTCACGACCGTTCCCGCATCGAAGCACCACCGGTCGGTGTTGAAACGTGCGGAAAAACCTAACAGCGGGCGACTGTGGTTCCGTCCCTCGCTCCGAAACGGCGCGACAAAATGGTAACGCCCCGCCTCAAGCCGTTCGCCCTCACCCAGCGCAAGCCCCTCCGACAAAGCATAAACCGGCTCGACCGGAACCAGACGCGCGTCATCGAACAGCACCTGCCCCTGCATCTGCCACATTCCCAGACGCACTGGCACGTCGCGCCACTCTTTCCCGAACGGCACGGCGAAGACATGGCCGTAGCGCTCCCATGTGCCGCTTGGAACGCCGATATCCACATGCGCGAAGGGCGTACCGTAGAGCGCCGTTCCGCCGGACGCATCTTCCCCCCGCGCACGTAACGTCAACCGGTAACAGTGGCCGGGTTTGAATCCGACCGGATCGGACACCCACGCCCCGTTGCCGACGGTTTCGTTTACGATCCGGACACAGGCACCCTCGGCGTATCCGCCCTGCCGCAACCACCCGCCTTGCGCATCCTGCAGACGCCAGCCGTCGGGCGTCGTTCCCCCCGTCTCGAACCCCCCGTTTTTCAGCAGCCCGGCCGCATCCCCTGCCCCCGCAACCAGACCGGCCACGACCAACACCACGACTCGCAAACCGTAATCCCTCATCGTCCCCTCCCAACGTTGCATTCCTTTCCGCAGTATACGTCAGAAATGCCTCCGGAAACAAGAATCACATTTAAAGCGACATACGGATTATGATATGATAATCGGATGAGACATCACCGAGTCGAGCAGTGGGAAGCACGGTTGAACGCATTGCTGAAGCGGGTGGACCATGCGCTGGAAGAGCGGTTCGGTGACCTGCTGACGCCCCACCCCGCACGCCCGCCGCACGGCACCACGGCCAATCCGCAGTATGATGGACTCTTCCGTGTCACCGCCGCATTCACCGCAGGGTTCGGTTCCAGTTTAGGCAAGGGCTATGTCCTCTCCATAGAACCGGTCTCGCTGGAACCCCTGCCAAAGAAGGCGCGCGCCAAAATCGAGGCGACCGCGGTGCAAATGATTCAGGAGGGTTTGGAGGAGGCGTTGCCGGGACGCGGCTTGCGGGTCGAACGCGACGGGACCGTTTGGAAGATCGTGGGAGACCTCTCGCTTGACAACCCCCAGCAGCGCGCCGCCGCGCATCCCCCGCAGAAGGAGAACACATGATGATTTGCCTGGCCGCGCAAAGCATAGACCTCAACACGTCGCTCGGATACGGCACGATTCTGCATTATACGCTGTCGCTGCTGGTTTTTTTCCACCTGATGCTCAAGCCGCGGGATGCGCGCACCTCCCTGCTCTGGATTTTTTTCACCACCGCGTTTCCCTTTTTCGGACCGCTCGCGTACGTGCTCTTCGGCATCAACACCGTGCCCAACAAAGGGTGGCAGAAACAGTATTCCGACAGCCTCTTCGAAAAACGCCAGCGCCTCAACCTGCGCCAATCCCATCCGCTGGCCTCGATGGCCGCCCAGAGGAACACCTTGCAGATCACATCGCCCGATCTCGAAGCACTCCCGTTCAACCGCGTTCTCGACCACCTGAGCAACAATCACCCCCTGTTGGGGGGAAACACGATCGAATTACTCGAACCAGCGGGGGACGCCCTGGAAGAGATGTTTTCCGCGATCCAGCAGGCGACCGACCACATTCATCTCGCCACCTACATTCTGAATGACGACGCCGTGGGACGGCGCCTCATGGCTTTGCTCGCGGAGCGCGCCGCCGCCGGCATCAAGGTCCGGGTTTTGTATGACGCGTTCGGTTCGGCAGGCGCGAGCCTGCGCCTCTTCTTCTGGCGTTACCGGCGGGTGCCCAACCTGCATCTGATCGGGTTTTCCCAAGCGAACGTGTTCAAACGCAAGTTCCAACTCAACCTGCGCAACCACCGGAAAATTCTGGTGATCGACGGCACGGTGGCCTTCACGGGCGGCATTAACTTTCATGATGTGTATCTGCCCCGGCACGACAAACCGGGCACGCTGGATTATCACTTCCGCATCCGCGGCCCGGCCGTGCTGGAACTCCAGTACACATTTTTGCGCGACTGGTATTACATGACCGACATCCCGCCGGAAAAGCTTCTCGCGGCCCGCTTTTTCCCCACGCCGGAACCCACGGGGAATTGCGCCGTGCGCCTGCAAAACAGCGGCCCCACCCGCGACGAAACCGCTGCCGCGCTCGATACGTACTTCGCGGCAATCAATCTCGCCCGAAGCCAGATCCTGCTGGTCACCCCCTATTTCGTGCCGCCCGAAGCGCTGATTCGCGCATTGCGTCAGGCGGCTTTCCGCGGCGTGGAGGTCAAAGTACTGGTGCCGTCGGTCAACAACCACCCCACCGTGCAACTTGCCTCGCAAGCCCTGTATACCACTCTCATCAAAGCAGGCGTACGCATCTTTGAGCGTTCCCCCCCCTTCCTCCACGCCAAAGCGTTTCTGGCTGACGACACGATCGCGATTATCGGCAGCGCGAATCTCGACTCGCGCAGTCTTTACCTCAACTACGAGACCAACCTGGTCGTCTTCGACACGGAATTCGCCGCCCGTCTCAAGCGCGTCATCCTGCACGATTTCGCCAAATCCCGCGAGATCCTCTATTCGAACTGGCGGCACCGTTCGCGGCTCCGCCGGTTGGGCGAAAACTTTTTCAATCTTTTCCATCCCATCGCTTGACGAGGTAAATTGGTTTCTGGATTTTAGGTTCCGTACCATGAAACACATGAAACCTCATGAAATGAAAATGCTCGGGACGGGTGCCTGCTCGACCGGGCAAGCAGATGCTTGTCCTTCCCGGCCTGAAACATCGTTACCCGGAGCCCGCACGGTTTCAGCGGTCCGGCTCCGCGCCTACGGCGCGCAGCTGTGGACGTCCCGCCGTACTGGCAGGGATCGTCTACGGTTCACGCCGACGTTCAGCCGCAAAAGGACATGGCGCCGTCCGCTGGCACCTGAACCATACAGACCTTGTCGCGTTACGAATCCGGCCACAAACAGCATTGCGCTTTGAACACCAACCCTGCTTTTCATGAAGGTTCCGTTTCATGGTTTCATCCAAATCGGGATCGGGATCGCTATCGGTATCGGGATCGGGATCGTCGACCCGCGACGATCGACAGGGACGCCCGCGTTTCCGGCACCGCAGGTCGCTCGTCGCGGGTCGCGGGTCGACATAAGGTCTGATGGGAGAAGCGGGCGTCCCTACCGGTTGGCGGACGCTTTAGTCCCGCATACGCACCGGTCTCCAAAACTCAGTCGATTGCGCTTGCGACGAAGTGGAGCGATGAAGTGCTGGGGCCAAGAGTTCAAAAAGAGCGTCGGACGCACCGCAAAACCAATGTTTGCGGGGCTTTGCTAGAATTCCACCCGTTCAACTGCTCCTTTTGGGTTCAATCCTGAAAATCCTGTCATCCTGTCCATTTATCCTAAAAAGAGCAGTTGAACCTTCAACTCTCTTGGGTTTCAGGTTTCAAGGTTTCAAGGTTTCAGGGTTTCAAGGTTTCAGGGTTTCATCCAAATCGGGGTCGGGATCGGAATCGCTATCGGGATCGACTGTTTCACCACAGGACACTTTCTTGGGTTTCAGGGTTTCGGGGTTTCATGGTTTCAAGGTTTCAAGGTTTCATGGTTTCAAGGTTTCAGGGTTTCATCCAAATCGGGGTCGGGATCGGAATCGCTATCGGGATCGACTGTTTCACCACAGGACACTTTCTTGGGTTTCAGGGTTTCGGGGTTTCATGGTTTCAAGGTTTCAAGGTTTCAAGGTTTCAGGGTTTCATCCAAATCGGGGTCGGGATCGGAATCGCTATCGGGATCGACTGTTTCACCACAGGACACTTTCTTGGGTTTCAGGGTTTCGGGGTTTCATGGTTTCAAGGTTTCAAGGTTTCAAGGTTTCAGGGTTTCATCCAAATCGGGATCGGGATCGGAATCGCTATCGGGATCGACTGTTTCACCACAGGACACTTTCTTGGGTTTCAGGGTTTTATCCAAATCGGGATCGCTATCGGGATCGACTGTTTCACCCCCCATCCGATTCGTATGTTTTTACATGGCCGCCGACAATTACACAACAGTGGCTTGACATCCTTTTGCCCATCCGGGTACATTTGTCCTGTGATCATTTTTGTGCCGCTTTTCCATCACTGCGGCAGATTGCATCGGGACGCCTATTAACGTCCGTCACGAAAGGAGAAAATGATAAAATCAAGAAAAGGCATTCTTGCATCAATTGATTCTTACATGCGACAAACTCTCTGGACGTTCGACGATAGGAAAGCATGAAGAAACCGATAATGGTGCGAGAAACCGCCCTTTCAAAACCGGAACAGATCAATCTGATCGGTTCCATGATCCTGCAAGGCGACTCTCTGCATGTCCTTCGACGCCTGCCGGCGGACTCCGTCCAATGTATCGTAACGTCACCTCCTTACTGGGGGTTGCGAGACTACCACATCGCAGGTCAGATAGGACTGGAATCGTCCCTGACACAATATATCAACAGGCTGGTTGCAGTCTTCAACGAGGCAAAACGCGTTCTCAAGGATGATGGCGTGTTTTGGCTCAACATCGGGGACGGTTACACGAGTGGTAACCGGGGTTGGCGAGCACCAGACAAGAAGAACCCTGCTCGCGCCATGAGTACACGTCCTGACACCCCGGAAGGGCTGAAGCCGAAAGACCTGCTGGGAGTGCCCTGGCGGCTGGCCTTTGCCTTGCAGCAAGATGGCTGGTATTTGCGTTGTGATGTGGTATGGAACAAACCCAACGCGATGCCGGAAAGCGTAAAGGATAGACCGACTCGGGCGCACGAATATGTCTTCATGCTGACGAAGGCACAACGATACTTCTACGATTACAAAGCGGCGATGGAACAGAACGGAGGAAAACCACGCAACAGGCGGACAGTCTGGGATGTCAACACGCAACCATTTGCCAAGGCCCATTTCGCGACCTTCCCTCCGGCACTTATCCGCCCTTGCATCCTTTCCAGTTCACGCCCGGGCGACCATGTCCTCGATCCGTTTCTCGGGTCCGGAACAGTCGGTGTCGTGTGTGAGGAATTACAGAGAAATTTCATCGGCATTGAACTGCACCCGGAGTACATCTTGCTTGCGGCCCAGCGGCTGGGTGTGTCAGGGTATCATTCAGGAGGCACACGATGACAAAAATACAGACCGCCATCCGCTTGCCCGGCCCCGATTTGCAGGTGGACTTCGCCGCATGCCTTGCCGCAGCGCGAAAGGCATACTTGCTCGACGCGTTGACAGCAGTCGTCGGCAAACTCGAAATCAAAGCACTCGACGACGAGTTGTCGCGGCTGGTGCCCAGTGACTATATGCAAGCAGTGGCGTCCATTGGATTGCGAGGCGAACTGGTGTTTCCTGTCCCTCTCGTCCTTGTCGCGAATCCGCGTCTTCTTTCCTACTATCGACTCCTTCTCGGTCACAGTCAGAAGGCTTTCTACGACAACAGAAACGGAACGACCCGCTTCAAATGCATGGAGGACGCGGGCACCCTTCCAGCCGGGATTGGACTGGAAGGGCTATGCAGGGCTCTGATCAAGGGCATGTGTGCCCTAGTGGACGGGATCGGACTCAAGAGGATTAGCAGGGATCTTCTTGATGATCTCACGTTGTTGACCTTGGGGCCTCAACTACGCGGTGGAGCGAACGTCAAAAAGGGGTCGGCAAGCATCCGGGCCGTGTTCGATCTGATACACACAATCGTTCGTTCAGCCGCTGTTTCAGCAAGCGAGAAACGCCTTGTGCTCAAAAACGCTGCCGATCGCCGGGTCATTATTCAGTTCGCATCAGACCCAGATATAGTGATTCGGGAAACAATCGGCAAAGACTCCTACCGCAATATTATTGCGGTGGAAGTGAAGGGCGGCACGGATTTTTCCAACATCCACAATCGCATCGGCGAAGCCGAGAAGAGTCATCAAAAAGCTCGGCAAGCAGGATACGTTGAATGTTGGACTATCGTAAATGTTCACAAACTCGATGAGGAAACGGCAAAGCGCGAATCTCCGTCAACAAACCGGTTCTTCCGACTTTCCAAGTTAATCCAAAACACGACGGAAGAATATGACGATTTCCGAAGCAGGATCATTGCGCTCACAGGACTCTCCGACAAGAAGACTCGTTGATCGCGATAGCGGTATCCCTTGCGGAGTACCCCTTCCAGGCCACTAACCGAAAAGTCGCGCCGTTCACCCAAGTTCGACCGTTGCGTCCCTTTTTTGCCCGAACTGTCAAACTCAGGTTAAGTCCTTTTCGCGCATAATGTTATGCTTCATCGATCATTTCGAGGATACACTTTTCAGCTTGGGGCTTGACTGTTCCCCCTCCCTCCCCATAATAGATGCCCATTGTGGGGAGCGAAATGTTTCCGGGTTACCCCAGGAAAAGTTCATAAACGCAAAATCCGGTTCGAAAACGTTCGGGCGGGATGCGCGTAAACAAAGGAATCGCGATGATGAAGACTTGGCTGCAACAACTGAACCGCCGTACGTTTGTCAAAACCGCCACCGCCGGGGCCACGCTCGGCAGCTTGCCCGGCATCCTGAAAGCCCAACAAGCCCCGTCGCAGAACGTGGTCGGCGCCAACAGCCGGATCAACGTCGCCTGCGTCGGATACTCTGACCGTTTCAGAGGCGCACTGCTGCCGTCGTTCATCAAATGCAAGGACGAACTGAATTTCGACATGGTCGCGCTGGCTGACCTCTGGAGCGTGCGCCGCGAAGAGGGCAAGGCCGGCATCGAA
>JAPXSY010000048.1:0-23362 GCA_033812795.1 Kiritimatiellia bacterium | reverse complement strand
ACTGATAGTTGCTTTCACTAGCATCCCATAGGAGGCACAATTAGCCCTTACCCATGCGGATTTGCTTGGTTTTTTGATGTCTTTTTTGAGGTTTCAGGTTTGAGGTTTTCCCGGAGCGACCGGCCGTTTCGCGTTTTTACTGGGTTTTACGGCCCTGCTGTCCCATAGTCGAGCCGCCAGAAATCGAAAAAGGCCTGTAAAGGCGGGGGTTTTTCACGGGGTCCACCCGGTTTTGGCCGTGGTGCTGTCCCATAGATTTTGAGGAGCTCGATCAGGTCGCGCTTGACCCACACCGCCGCGCGCGCGACGCCCGCGAGGCGCGAGAAGCTCAGCTTCCAGTCCGCGACATGGCTCATGAACCGCAGCAGGAGGTGCACGAGCATCCCCGTCCAGACCTGCCACTTGACCGCGTTCTCGTTGTACCCGACGAAGTCGCGGATCTGGCAGGTCTGCTTGAGCTCCTTGAAGAACAGCTCGACGGCCCACCGCGCCCGGTACAGTTCCGCGATGGTGCGCGCGCTCCAGTCGAGGTTGTTCGTCAGGAAAGTCATCTCCTTCATCTTGCCGTTCACCTCGACGTTCGCGGTCACGCGGCGCAGGGGGACGGGATAGAGCTTCTTGGAGCGGGCGAGGGCGGGCTCGACGAGTTCGTCGCCGACGATGCTCGCGTCCCGGCTCTCCGGCAGGCGCTCGACGCGCTTGAACTTCATGTTCGTTTTCTGCCTGACCACGAAGAAGACGCCGCGCGACTGCAGGCCGTCGAGGAAGGAGAAGTCCGTGTAGGCGCGGTCGGCGAGGCACACGTCGCCCGCCTTCAGCCCGGCGCAGAGCGCCTTCGCGCGGGTGGAGTCGTGGTGGCCCGCGTCCTCCACGACCGCGAACGCCGGCAGGCGGCTGCCCACGTCGAGGTTCATGTGCAGCTTCGCCGCCGCCTTCTTCCTGCGGTGCCGCGCCCAGTCGATGCAGTTCAGGCACAGCTTGATCGTGCTGGAGTCGATGGCGAAAATGCCGCGCTTCATCCGCGCGAGGAAGCCCTTGTGCCTCTTGTACTGCCCGAACCCCGGGCAGACGGTGGCCAGATGGTCGAAGACCTCCCAGTACAGCCGCTCGGCCATGGCCGCGTCGCGGTGCCGGTTCGCGTTGGAGAACGTGTTGCGCTTCGGCGGCTGCGCCCCCCGGATGTTGCGCCACTCGCTCTCGTGGACGCGCGCCGCGTCCACGATCCCGTTGAGGCTGTCGCAGCCCGCGAGCTGGCCGTACATCAGCGCGACCACATGGCTCACCGCCGACCACTTGCGGATGTCGAGCTTATACTCTTCGGCGAGCCGCTGGATCATCCCGGCGGGAATCCACTGGACGAGCTGCCGCAGCACGGTGTACACTGTCTTCGTTGGTTTCGGAGGCGCGAACCCAAGCAATTGGGGAATTAGTTTTTTCATGATGCCTGTAGGTTACAGGCAGACGCCTCCGAAGCCGACTCTTTTTTGAAAAATTTTAGGGTTGACTTTTACCCCCCCCCCCCGCATAATGCGTACCAACCATGGGGCCGGTGGGTTGCCGGTCTACCCTATGGGATGGTAGTGTTCTATTTCGAAAACGTCAAGGACATGGTCGTGCGCGGGCTGACGATCCGCAACCCCGTTACGTATGCTATCCAGTTCTGCCGGCTTTCGTACTTCATCATCGACGATATCGAACTCGACTTCACGACATGGCGACCGTGGAAAGCCAATATGGACGGCGTACATCTTGACGGCGGTTGCCACCACGGCAGGATCTCGAACATTCGCGGCACCGCTTTCGACGACATGATCGCCCTTAACGCGAATGACGGACGCTGCGCGGCGTTCGAGGAGGCGATCACCGACATTGACATCGACGGCTTATACTGCGAGTACTGCCACAGCGCGGTGCGCCTGCTTTCAACGGGCGCGAACCTTAAGCGGATCAACATTTCAAATATCCACGGCAACTTCTACCGCTATGCCGTCGGTTTTACGCACTTCTTCGGCGATCGGCAGACGCGCGGCAAGTTCGACGCCGTCACGATTTCGAATTGCCACATGGCCAAGTGCTTTCAGCCCGAGGACCTTTACCGGCTCGCGCCGTTCCCGTTGATTTATTTCGATGGCCGCATCGATGTCGGCACGGTGACGATTCGCGACTTGACGCGTGAGGAGCGGTGCCTGCAAGACGCGACGGTCGGCATTATGAAGGACTGCCGAATCGACCGGCTGATCGTTCGGGACGCAAGCCAGGTCAACAAAACCGACAAGCCCATTATCTTTCTCCACACCAATGGCGAGATTGGCGAACTCGTGCGTGACAACGTGCGCCTTGTCGCCGCGCCGGGCGAGAACGTGATGTTTGATGACAAGACCCCTTTGACAAGGAAGTAGCAGTCCGTGCTCCAGGCGCTTCATCAGCGG
Source organism: Kiritimatiellia bacterium (assembly GCA_033812795.1). Taxonomy (GTDB): domain Bacteria; phylum Verrucomicrobiota; class Kiritimatiellia; order RFP12; family UBA1067; genus JAPXSY01. The sequence continues at coordinate 20,933 of JAPXSY010000048.1, read as the reverse complement.
ACTCGCCCCTGCGAAGTAGTCGTAAGGTTTCGACTCATCCGTTTCGGAATACGACTGCACAAATTTCACGTGACCGCCATTCACGAGGCGACTCCATCCGTTCGTGCCGCGGCCCGCAACTGCACGGAAACGCCTGCGGGAATGCGGAACATCGCGCTACCGTCTGCCGCTACAGGCACTTCGCCGAGGCACTCCTTGTAGAGCATGAGATCCATGTTCTGGTTGAGCGTCGGCCGGCGGCAGACGTAATAATCCACGAGGCGGTTGAGACGAAGCGACTTCACACTGCCCTTCGGCAGACCCGCCCGCGTGTCGTACACGTTCTCCACGTAGCCGACGCCGGTTGTCGGTGCCGTCTCCGCAGGCGGCAGATGCGAGACGAGTACCGGCGGCTTCGTGCGCTTCACGAGCGGCAACGGTTTGCCTAAATTTTAAGGGTTGACTCCTTTCGCACCCAACCCGCATAATAAATGTAGATTATGGAAAACGGTGTTTTTCAGTTTACCCAATTTGAGATGGTAGTGGGCAGAATTTAACAACAACAAAGGAAAATCACATGAAAAAGGTGATGATGGTGGCGGTGGCCGCGGCTTTTATCACGGGTGTGACGCAGAGCGCGGCAAAGACGTGCATCTGGACGGGCGGGGGCGACGGCTATCGCTTCGGAGATACCACGAACTGGGATCAGGCCCCCGTCGACGGCGATGCGCTGGTGCTCACGAACCGGACAGAGGCGCTCCTCAACCTGACGAACGATCTCGGCAGTGTTGAAGTGCCGTTTATCGCGCAGAAATTGACTTTTACGGGTGCCGGGGCAATCCATCTGGTCGGGAATCCGCTTGAACTAAAGGGCGGGCAAAACTCCACCTTCGCCTGTCCAGTGACAAATGACGTTGATTTCATTCTTACGGAAGTCAATGGGCATACCCTCAATCTCGGGGAGTCCAAGGATATGTCGAACAACACGGTCACCGGCTATCTAGTGCAGAACGGAGATATCCGGGGTACTGGTGATGTTGGCCTGATACTGAGCTACGCAAGTTATGCTGCCGGATCGCAGAATTCCGTGTTTAACGGAGACATCATCATCCCCGAAGGCGACGTCAGTGGACGGGGTACTAACAACGGCATTGAATACATCTTCCGCGGACGGGTGATCTGCAAGAATATCAACTACAATTCCCGTGGCACATGGGGTGCAGGGTACCGCGGAATCATGCGGTTCTATAATCCCGGAAACAATATCTCGAATCTCTATGTGACCTATAAGAAGTTCTTCACCTACACCGATAACGGATTCGGTACGAATGTGACGGTCCGGCGCGGGATGTCAACCGATGAGTTCGCACACCTAACGCTCCCCAACGGCTCGCCGACGGTGATTGCGAATTTCGGACAGAACGACGCAAATCCCACAGCTACGACGAGTGGCAACGTTTTCACGACGTCCACCACGGGCGCCAACGACGCGCTTGCGACGTTGATCGCGCGGGGCACCGAGAACAATACGAATGATTTTATTTTGTACAACCGCCTGGCATTCGTCTGGGATCCGGTCGATGATTACACGGTCGATTTCCGTTCCGCCCGTTCATCCCCTACGACGGGTCCGATTACCGTCAACCGCGGCATAATGCGCGTGTCAGCGGCGGCGACGTTCCCGAACGTTCCGGAAATCGAAATCGCGGAGAACGCGACCTTCGAAATGGTCGGCGGCTCGACTTCGGCGTTGACGGGACTTCAATTCATCAAGCTTGCCAGCGGCGCGACTTTCCGGCTCGGCGCGGATGAGGTGACGCCGTTCACTGCGGCAAAGACGGTCTTCAGGCTACGCGGCACCGCGAAGCTTGATCTCAGCTGCGATGTGACGACGTCGGTCGCCGTCTTCGTGGATGACGTACCGGTCGCGGCGGGAACATATGCCGCGGAACCCGACAACGGCGTGACGGGCGTCAATTGGATCACCGGTGCCGGCAAGCTTACTGTCGTCGATGCGCCGGATTACCACTGGACCGGTGCCGTGAGCACCGACTGGCACACGGCTGGCAACTGGGTAAACGGTGTCCCGGAATTCTCGACTGCGAAGACGGCGTACCTCATCAAGCGGGGTACGACGACCGTCAACGTGACAGCGGATGCGCCGACTGTGAAACATCTCAACATGGAGAACGAGAACGACAAAACAACGCTCAACGTCGGCGCGGCGTTCGCAGTCTCGAACGGCACGCTCACAGTCGGTCGGGGTACCGAGATCAAGGTCGGGGCGGACGGTGAGTTCAAGTATGATTATAAGCTGTATAAGAATGACATCTCCACACCGGCGCTGACGTTAAGGGACGGCGGCACGATCACAGTGGACGGCGGCTGTTTCCTCGCGGACAACCTCAAGGGGCTCACGACGATCGGCGATGGCAATGTGTCCGTGACGAGCACGCTCGCCATCGTGTCCGGCTCGTGCGATTTCAACATGGCCGACCGCCGGAGTTTCCTGCTGAAGAAGGGCGGTCTCATCAAGATGACGGGCGGCACGTTCCAGATGTATTACACGTATGCTGGAGGACGTTTACCGGACTGCTTCAAGATGTTCGGCGGCGCGATCGATCTTTCCGGTGACGCTGTCATGACCAACGCCATGAATGCCACTACGCTTTTCGGCGACGCTTCGATCCGCATCGGCGGTTTCTCGAAGTTCATCATCAACGGCCAGGCCTATCGTTGCGGGTTGAATCCGAGCACAGCGGACGGGCTTCTGGATTTTGTCGTCTACGACAATGGACAGTTTGATGCGTCACTAGAGGATGCGACCTATCTCAACAACTCGGCTCTCGCCGGGAGCGTGACGCGGATTACGGCATCCGACTCGGCGACGGTGAAATTCGGTCATACCGCAGTCGTCGGTTACGCCGCCGGATCGACGGGCGAGTTGATTCTGAAGGACTCGGTGACCTGTCAGAATGGGCTGTATGGTTTCACATTCGGAAGAGGCGGTTCCGCGACTGATATTTCGACCGGCATCCTCAGGATGTCCGGCGGTACGTTCACAATAGGGTCGTCAAAAACCACAACTTATCCAGACTTATATGGGTTTGTCTTCGGTAACGGCGCGGCGACCAATGCGACGGGAGAGATCTGGAATAAGGGCTTCGGTTATATCTCCGGCGGCACGATCACGGTTTGCCAGGGCATCCATATCGGTGACGGCAATGCCTACGGATTTGTCGAGCAGTCGGGCGGCAAAATTCAGATGTCGAACAACAACAGTTACCCCGTCAATGTCGGCAATCATCACGGTACCGGCGTGTATCGCATGACCGGCGGCACGTTCCACACCCCAAATTCCACGGTCAGCGTCGGCGCGAACAACGGCAACGGCATGTTGGAGTTCGGCGCAGGCACAGGCACCTGCACGGCAAAGAACATGAATCTCGCGGGCGTGGGGGCGACCCTGAAGTTCGTGCTCGGCGCGGACGGTTCGGTCATCAAGCCAAACGTGACGGACACGCTGACCATCGATCCGGGCGCGAAGATCGTCGTCGACACAACGGCGTGTGCGGAACCGAAGTCAGTCGATCTCATGACCTTCGGGGCAAAGTCCGGTTCGTTCGCGGACGCGGATATCGAAATCATCGGGATCAAGGGTGCGCTTGTTTCGCAGAGTGATGCAAAGTTGCGCCTTCAGATCAACAAAGGCACTGTCGTCATAATCCGGTAAGGTGCCGGAAGAGGCGCATGTCCTGCGCCGTCGCGGAGCAACAGAAGAAACCGTCGTCCCCTCCGCTGTGCGTAGAAGTGCCGGCACATTCACCGGCGCGGCGGTTTCACGCCCACCGCACCCGTTTTACAAACAGCGGAACAGACCAGAGTTGAAAGCTTGAACCTAAAAGGAGCAGTTGAACGGGTAGAATTCTAGCAAAGCCCCGCAAACATTGGGTTTTGACGTATTGAGATGCGGGCGGAGCCCGCAATCTCAAAGGCTGTAAGACTGTGAGGCTGTAAGACTGTGAGGCGGTTGTGTTCTGTGGTGAAACAATCGCTCCCGATAGCGATCCCGATCCCGATTTGGATGAAACCATGAAACACATGAAACTTCATGAAAATCAGGGACTCCCCTTGGCGTTCCCCAAAAACCCGAGCGATGCCCCAAAAATCTGCGTAATCTGTGTAAATCTGTGGATAAAAACCCGAGCAGTGCCATCCCGTGAGTTCGTGGTTAAATAATCGATTCCGATAGCGATAGCGACACCGATCCCGATTTGGATGAAACCATGAAACCTTGAAACCATGAAACCATGAAACCCTGAAACCATGAAACCATGAAACCATGAAACCATGAAACCATGAAACCCAAGAGAGTTGAAGGTTAAACTGCTCTTTTTAGGATTGACTCTTTTCACCCCCCTCCGCATAGTAAGCGGCGATCATGGCAACCGGTGTGTTTCCGGTCTACCCTGACATCCATTACGAAGTTTTTTATGAAAAATTCAGTTTTTCTCTGGGTCGCCGTTACGGCGATGGTCATCGGATACGCTCTCGCCGTGCGCGGGGCCGCAGTGTCAGTCAAGATCGCGGAAGCGGCCGTCGTCTGGAATCCCGAAACCGGGTTCGCGCGCTACGGGAAAGGACGCTGCCAGATGGCGCTCGCCGGTTTCACCAATATGATCGACAAGGTGACAGGCAGGGTCCCCGCAGTCTACGTCGAGGGGCAGGAACCGGCTGACCTCGTGTCGGTGATCTATTTCGGCAACACGAAAGCGGCGCGGGCAGCCGGATGCGACGCCCAAGAGCTTCGCCGCGGCGATTGGCGGATCAAATCCGTTCCCGGCAAGGTCTTCATCTGCGCCAATTCGGGAATGGGGCTCGCGTATGCCGCGGCCGATTTCGCCGAGCGCCATTGCGGCTACTACTACCTGACGCCGGAAGGGGACGATCCGTACGATTTCAATCCGGCGCTTACGATTCCGGTCGGGGACATCACGGTCAAGCCCGCGATCTACAACGCCAAAGTCTATACCGCAGTCGGCGGAACATGGAACCGGTGGGCGATAAACCGGCGGCTGTCCTCCACGGACGAGATGGAGGGGCAGCACCGCGATTCCTATGAGGTCAGAGACTTCACGGGACGGACACGTACCTGCCATACGTCGTTCTGTTACCTGCCGCCGGAGAAACACTTCAAAGACCACCCGGAATACTACTCGTTGATCAAAGGGAAGCGCCAGTACACGCCGGTCGGACAGCTCTGCATGTCCAACGAGGAGGTGAAGCGGCTCTGCCTCGAACAACTCCTCACGTTCATTGCCGAGGACCGCCGAAAATATCCGGACAACTATCCGCTTGTCTACGATTTCACCCAGCAGGACAACATGAGTTTCATGTGCGAGTGCCCGGAGTGCAAGAAGATCATCGACAAATACAAGCGCACGTCCGGCGACAAGAACCGCACCGACAATTACTGGGGCGGTGACGCGGGATTGCAGCTTGAGTTCATCAACTGGATCGCGGACAGGGTTGCGGAGAAGTATCCGGATGTCCTCATCCGCACCTTTGCCTACGTCTCGACCGAGACGCCACCGAAACCCGGCACGATCAAGCCGTCGCCGAACGTCTGCATCTGGTGGTGCGACCTCTACGGCGAATCCGAACACCTGCGGCCGATTACCGCCAAGCCGTTCAACTATAAACGCGGCGAGCAGATCCGCGAGTGGCTCCAGCTCGCGAAGTCTGTGCAGGTTTGGGACTACATGCTCTACGGCGGGTCGCATTCGGGCGATTTTCCGGAATTCGCGCCGGACGCGATCAAGGCAGACGCGAAGTTCTTCGCGGAAAACGGTTTGGACGACCTGTTCATGGAGTCCGAGCGCAGCGGCATCATGCCGCAGCCGTTCTACGGGCTTAACTACTACCTGATGTCAAAGCTCTACACGGATCCGGATGAAGACGTGGACGCGCTCATCAAAACCTACTGCCGCGTTTACGGCAAGGGCGCCGCGAAAATGTATGAGGCGCTGCAGTTCCTCCGCCGGATTGAGATTGAGAACCCTGCCCAAACGCCCGGCGAATGGCATCAGCGTGTCCTCCCGTGGCGGACCCGTGCGAACGGGGAGGCGTTCCGCGCGCTCGTGAAGTCCGCTTACGATCAGGAAGGCCCGGGTGCCGCCCGCGCCCGTATGGCACGCGTCCTTTCCTCGGTGTCGCGCGATCTTGTCCGTACCTTAGGCCAGATCCCCTCGGCCGCGGCGGAGTTGAAAACGGCGAAGAAGGATTTCGCCGATTATTCATTTGAATACGCGAAAACTGCGTCCATGACGGATCAGGAACGCAAGAAGATGCTCGCCGATATCCAGACCGAGGTGGAACTCTTTGATCTCAAGTTCAAGAACATTCCGAAGGAAGTTGAAGGGGTGCCGGAGGATGAGATCAAGTGCGCCGATTACCATCGTTTCAGCGGTTCCCCGAACGGCAAGAGGATGGATGATCCTGATTCCGAGACCGGCAAGGCGTTCGTCTGGAAATACGGCAAGCCTGATGCCGAACATATGGGATTCCCGGTATCGTGCGGAGTTTATGACGGCGCGCGCAAGAAGAACTGCGCCTTCAAGATCACAGCCGAAATGGCCGGTACGGATGAGCAGTACCACTGGATCAAGCTCGGCAAGGGCTGGGTGGGCCCGCAGGGTATGTTCTGGATACCCCACGACTGGCACATGAGTTTCCGTTTTGCCGACTGGCACATCCTGTGTGACGGTCTTCCGTCAGACCCCAACTGGTACGACGTCTACCTTTCCGCCAAATTCACCGGCCCCGCCTATGTTCCCGGCTCAACGCGTCCGAACGGCATCTGGATCGACCGTCTCCTCCTCCGCCGCACGCAGCCACCGAAGGAAAACATTGTGTCTCCAGCGAAACCGGGACGGGCGGACTGGATGCGCGGCAAATACGGCTTGATGGTCCACTGGCTCTTTCCGTCGAACCGTGACATTGACCGCTGGACGGACGCGTTTAACGTCGATGCGTTTCTGAAGGACTTTGACAAGACCGGTGCCGAATGGCTCATCTTTACCGCTGGCCAGTGCCGCGGCGCCTATTGCTCGCCGAGTGAAACATTCACGAAATTCTGCGGACCCGGTCATGTGCCTAAGCGTGACCTGCTCGCCGAAATCGCCTGCGGCGTGAAGGCGCGCGGCAAACGGTTCATCGTCTACGCCGCCTGTGATTTTGTGAAGGACGGATGTGATGACCATTCTGTGCAGAAAGGACTCTGCTGGGACAACTCCACTGAAGACCGCACCGAATTTGAACGGCGCTGGCCCCTGGTGCTGAAAGAATGGGCGATCCGGCTCGAAAAAAACTGTGACGGCTGGTGGCTCGACGGTCTCGGGGTACAATATCCGAACGGCGTCAACTGGAAGCTGTGGTGCGAGGCCTGCCGCGCCGGCAACCCTGCGGCGGCGATCGCGTTCAACTCCGGCGCGAACAATTTTTCCGCCTACGGTCCGTGCGACTATACGGCCGGCGAAGCGAGCGCGTTGAAGTTCGCGCTTCCGGATCTCGATACGGCTCCCCCCGCCGCTGCGGTCCGTCACCACCTTTTCCCGATCGACGGGTACTGGGGAGGGTTCTGGACCTGGCCCACGGCCTCGTGGGCCGGCGTCCAGCACCTGATGCCGACACGTCCCGAGCTTTTTGACAAGGCGGCGATGGACGCGCGGCTTGAGAAACGCGATTTCCCGGATCCGATCTACGACGTGGCAACGCTCGGTGCTTACCTCCGCAAGGCAAGGGAGACCGGGTCGGCCGCCACCATTAACATCGGCATCTCTCCGGAAGGTCGGCTCAATCCGAAATCAATCGAACTCATCCGCGCCGCGCGGTAAAGAAAGACGGCATCTGGGAGCATTGATAAGTGCGATGAGCGACGATTGTTTGTTTTCTTGCAGGGTGCTTTCAAAGATCGCAAGGTCGTTTATCTGTGCGCATTCTCCAGCCCCATTTTTGTAATATCAATCGAGCCAATGCTGATCGGTTTCGCCGTTTTCCATGCCCCACGGGTAAAGTCAGGCAATTCAACAACTTCCCCGCCACGCCGATCACTATCAGCGGAACACGGCACAATGGAACTCCAACTGGCGAGATCGTAAACGTCCATGTCCAGCGGGAGTCCATTCTGCAAGCAAAACACCCAACGAAGATCCATCATGAAATCCATGCCGCCATGTCCGCCGATTTTCTTTGCTATCTCACCCGCGTCCTTATAGAGGGGATGCATATGCAGTTTTCGTACATTCTCAAGTTTCTTTTTGTCGAACCACTCATGCCCCTTCTGTCCACCCGGCTCGTCACTGTAAGTAATGCGGAGAGGATAGTCATAAAAGCACCCCTTGGTGCCCTGTATCAAATTGATGCGGCTGTAAGGACGGGGTGTTGACATGTCGATCTGCATCATAATCGTACGCCCCAAAGCTGTCCGAATGATCGACGTATTCATGTCCCCCGTCCGCCACTCGATATTGTTCTGCCAATCATCGGGCTTATAAAAATGCCGCGCAAACTCACGATGACCGGCAGACAGCGACGACATCGAAACGACCTTCTCCATCCGGTCGCCACGATTCATGTCCATATAGGTGCAAATCGCTCCGAGAGCATGTGTCGGGTATGAGTTTCCATATGTATGAACGACCGTGCCCGGTTTTTGATGATGCCGATTCCGGAAATGATTCTCCAAGTGACGCCACGTTAAAAGGTGAATATACCCGCCCTCGGCATGTGTTAGCGTTCCCAAGAGACCTTGATGGCACAGGTTCCATGCCAGCAGCTCATTCTCACCATATACGCAGTTCTCCAACATCATGCAATGCACGCGATTGCGCTCGCTTGCCTCGACAATCGCCCAGCAGTCATCAAGGGTCTTGGCAGCAGGAACCTCGACCATGACATGCTTGCCTGCGTTCATCGCATACACTGCCATGCGTGCATGAAGATCCGCTGGCGTGCAAAGATACACAACGTCGACAGCAGCATCGTCACACAGTCCCTTCCAACTGTCATCCTTCCCGGCGTAAGTGTGCAACGTTCCGGGGCTTTTCTTTTTATTCAAATATTCTATCAGTGGCGGAATCTGCTGGGGACGCAAATCGCAAAGAGCAGCCGTCTCAGTACCGGGGATGTTGCTGATGCGTTTAACAGCCCACGTGCCGCGCTCACCAACACCTACAAAACCGATCCGAACCTTAGTCATCGGAGGAACGGTAAAATTTGCAACGGATGGATATTCGCCAAAAGGCCGATTGTTTACACACCCAGCCGCCGCCGCGCTCAACATCCACGCCGTGCCCTTTAAGAAATCACGTCGATTCCTATCGCTCATTGGAACTGCTCCTGCATTAAAAGAACGGAAACATTCCGGCTCCCCTGATTGATGCCTATCATGCGGGCAAGGGGTGAAAAGAGTCAACCCCAAAAAATCGATAATCCGCGCGACAGCATGGCCACCCTAGCATTCCCCGCGCTGTCGCGTTAAACAATCCCATCTGGCGTTTCCTCATCGCAGGCGATGGCGCTGGATCACCTCGTCCTGCCAGCGTTTCGAGAGTGCCACGAAGCGTGCGGAGAACCCGCATACCTTGACGATGAGATACTGATAGCGCTCGGGATGCTTCTGCGCTTCAAGAAGTTGCTCCACCGAGTTGCAGTTAGGTTGCAGCAGGTGGCCGCACTTTTTCGCGTACACGCGGAACACGGCGGCGAACGTCTCCGGACTCATGGCGGTCTTGTCGAACGTGAGGTTGGCGTTGGAAGCGAACAGGCACTCATGCGGCAGCGTGCCGATGGCGTTGAGCACAGTGGTCACGCCCTCCTTGCAGCGGTATTCGCTTGGAGAGAAGCCCTGCGCCAGACGGTCACCGTCCCTGCGTCCGTCAGGGGTCGCCTTGGTGGCGTTGCCCCAGTACATGAACTCGCGGTAGGTGTAGATGGCCAGCCGGTAGGCGTCGCCCTGATCGTTGGCAAACCCTTCGATGTCGTCATGAATCCGTCGTATCCACCAAGCCATCTCGCCGCATGTCTGCTCCGTGCCGTCGCCCCAGTACGGTCCGGCGAACGCCGCCTTGCGGAGTTCCGCGCCGCGCGGACCGGACCAGTTGCTCCGTACCGCCGCGAGCAGTTCCGGCAACGTGCAGGTTTTCGTGTCGAAGCAGAGGTGCTTGATCGCGAGGAGCGAGTCGACCACGTTGCCGATGAAGCCGAGCGTGATCACACGCGGACGCGCGGGGATGCCGCCTTCGGTGGTGTCGCGGCGGCTCTGGATACCCCCCCGCAGACACATCGAGTAGACCGGGTGCGGAAAGACCTTGGCGTTCTGTGCGCCGTAACGCGTGTACTCGCTCATCACGTCGCGGAAGAAACGGATGAAGTTGCGATAAGCGATGTTGCGCGCCTCTTCAAAGCTCGTTACGCCATCGAGGGGATCGATGCGGATCCTGGCTTCCCGCTCTACCTTCGGATCGCGGTGGATCGCCAGCTCGAAGGTGCGCATGACCGAAACGTAGTTGGCGCCATCCACATCCATGACGGAGTCAATGTAGCCGTTCCAGCAGCCGGCACCGGTGTACTCGCGGGCGTCCTCCACGGGAAAACCTTGCCTGATATACTGGGGGATGTAGCGGTCGTCATTCAGGAGCGCAAAGACGGCGTGACCCTTGGTGAGCATGCCGCCGATCTTGGCCAGATACTCTTGCGGCGAGTCCGAAGCGATGCGGCAGTGGAGCTTCGGGAAGACGCAGTCCGTACCGATGTGCGCATCGAGAAAGAGGCGCGTCAACTCGTTGTAGACCGGCTTGCCGTGCTTGTCGCAACCGCCGAGCGACATCGGAATCTCCATCTCGTGGTCGGAGTAGGAGTCGACGGGAATCATGCCATCGTGATGGCAGTCGGCGGTGATCAGAAAGCGGGCCACCAGATCCGCAGCCTCCGCTTCGGTGAGGCGTCCGGCGGCAAGGTCGGCGCGATAGAGATCGTACAGCCATGCGTCGGGACGCCCCAACGCATAGATCATCAGGCCATCGGTATAACCCAGGATCTCGCGGATGAACCAGAGCGTGTTGAGCCCTTCGAAAAATGTCTGCGGCGGCTCCCAGGGGCAGCGTTGCGCGCTCTCGGCGATGCGCGTGAAGTGGCGGCGGCCGGTGGCATCAAGCGCGGGATCTTCCAGTCGCTTCTGCGCCTCGCGGGCGAAGGCAAGTTGGAGGTCGCGCAGGGTGTCGAATCCGACCAGCGCCGTTTCAAGCAACTTCCGTCCGTACGGATCGTTCTTGGGGCACGTCTCCAACGCGGCCGCAACATCGGCGCGGATGCCGCCGAAACCCTTGGCGAGGACGACGCGGATCGGCGGCACATGGTGCATGTCGTCCACGAACGGCCCGCAACAGAGTGCCATGCGTTCGCCGTTGCGTTTTCTGAGCAGGCGGAACGCCTCGTCAGGGATCAGGTTCTTCTCTTTGTAGAAGCGCCCGCATATTGCGTTCACCACGCGGGCCGGGCGCGCCCCGCTCCAGCCGCCGTTGACGCCAGCCTCGAAATAGAACGGCGACTCGGTGAAAAGGAACGGCACGAAGTGGCGCGTCATCGCCCGGTAGCTTTCGCGCCGGATATCGAGCGCGTCGAACCCAGGGTTCGCGTTCGCCCAGGCCCGCACCTCGGCAGCGATCTTCTTTTCACTTTCCGGCTGACGTGGATCCTTCGCCACGCCGCGGCATTCGTCAGGATAGAACGCCCGCAATTGCTTTCGCAGTGCCGTATACGCCGCAGAATCGAAAGGTGTCACGGGGGGGACGTTCTCACCCCGCAACCCCGCAGCCGCGGTGAACATTGCGGCGCTACCCAAAAAGGCGCGTCGTGTGATGTTCATCATCGTCACACTCCTCTCTCCCAATAAACCCATATTGTTTATGAGGGGGTGGGAAAAGTCAATCCCGCCTGCGAAAAAGAGCATGTGCGCATCACCCTTTTACACAATAAGAAAGACTCATCCCCTAGCTCACTGGGCAGCCCGGCATGAGCGAGAGGATGCGCATACGGCATTCGTAACCCTGCCACCAGCCGCCGGTGCGGTTTGTCATCACAATGCCCGAATACCTGTTCACGGGATCGATCGCGATCGTGATGCCCGTGTGTCCGCCATGCTCAATGGTGGCACGGCTCCATCCGTTCGGTACGATCTTGGCACTCATGTCCCAGCCGAAACTGCGTCGTGAACCGTCTTTCTCGAAGCAGGGTATGAAGAGGAGATCATAGTACGCCTTCTTGAAATGCTTACGGTGCAGCAGGTCGTCCGCGAAAAGCAGCATGTCGGCAATGGATGAGAACGTCGCGCCATTGCCTGTCGCGCTTGGATAGCTACGTGCCTGTTCGTCACTACGCATGCCGATCGCGGGCCGGTTGTTTGTGAACACTTGAACGGCACGCGGATGACCGGGGATGTCGTGCCAATAGGTGTCTTTCATGCCCAGCGGCTCCCACAGCATCTTTTTTGCCGCTGCTTCGAGTTCCAGTCCCGTGAGACGCTCCACAATCTTGCCGAGATAGATAAAGTTTGAACACGCGTATTCATATTTGATGCCGCGTGCCCGTACCGGACGCTTCTTGAAGAGCGCCGCATCGAAAGCAGCGGCATTCGGCTCCTTGAGGATATAGGGCTTGGAGTTGTCGAACCCACCGATGTGCATCGCAAGGTCACGCACCGTGATGGCGCAGTTCTCTTTTGCGAGGACGTGCTCAGGCAAGTACTTCGTGAACGGCGCATCAAGCTCCAGCTTACCATCCGCCACAAGCATCGCGCAGAGGCTTGTCGTGAAGGTCTTGCCCACACTCGCGAGGTCGAAAAGCGAATCGGGCGTCATCGGCGTGACAGTGGGATTGCGCGTGCGGTCGCCCACGGCATAAATGGGGCCATCCACGAGTCCGCACACGCCGCCCGCAATCTGCTCTGCGGCAATCTGGCGTTTCAACTCCTCCTCGACGGCAGGATTACGCGGCTGTTTTGCCAAGCCCTTGCCTGCCGCCAGAAAAGCAGCCGAACCCAAGACAAAGTCCCGGCGTGTGGCAGAAAGGATAGATTCGCGTGTTTTCGTTTTCAAACTCCCCGTTTGATGATTGCCGCAGGGCTCCAAATGCCCTTTTTCATACGCCAACCGTCACTTTGCAGCCGAGGGTCTTCGCCACTTTGAGAAGCACGTCAAGGGTGACGTTACCGCGCGCCGTCTCCAGATTGGAAAGCGTGTGCACCGATACCCCGCTCAACTTCGCCAGCCGTGCCTGCGTAATGCCAAGGGTCTCGCGCCTCACGGCAAACGCCTTTCCTATCTCCTCTTTGTTCATCAGAATGAATAATACTTTCTTGTCACGGCAATGCAAGCCTAAAACCCGGGGGAATTATTCATTATAGTGCTTGTCCGCGGATTGCATCGATTCTCACAGATTAAATATGTAAATCATGGATTTCTCCCTGCCGAAGCGAAGCTGTCGGAAATCATGCAATCCTGTCTCTCGCCATCCCCCCAAAAACGGGCGCTTGACCGTGTACAGTCCGAGCGGTTACCATGACCGCATCGCGTGGGGGCTGTCCGACCTTTGTGAGGCGGCTTCAATAACACCGTTCGACAAGAGAAGGGATGCAACATGCCATCGGAAATGACTTGGCGAAAAGCGATCGATAAGGTGTTGGGGGAATCCACAAAGCCCTTACACTACAACGAAATCACCGAGCGTATCATTGCCGACGGTCTTCGGAAGAATCTCGGTGCCACTCCTGCTGCGACCGTCAATGCCCAGATTTCCTCATCCATCAAGCATGAGCATGCAAAATCGCCTTATGTACGAGTCGCCAAAGGCGTCTTCGCACTCAAGGCCGGTGGAGTACCGGGCGTAGCTGTTCCGCTGAAGTTGACTCCCGACGTCTCGGAGTCGGAAGAAGAGGAGGAACAGTACGAACTCATCTCATCTTTTGGCATGTTCTGGCGCAAAGACGCGGTGGAGTGGGTTGCAACACCCAAGCTGCTAGGCATGCAGCAGATAGGTGCCACTCCCGTGGATTTTCACAAACAACTCGGCATCTATTTGCTATACGATGGACGAGAAGTTATTTATGTCGGTCGAACTACTGACCGCCCCCTTGGCCGGCGGCTGTACGAGCATACGAAGGATCGCATGTCGGCACGCTGGGATCGATTCTCTTGGTTTGGCCTCCTCCCTGTTTCAGAAACCGGGGCACTGGGTTCCTTGCCCGTGCAGTACGATTCAGCAAAACTCATTCCGGCACTTGAGGCAATTCTCATTGAGGCACTTGAACCGAGACAAAACCGGAAACGAGGTGACGACCTTGCCGCTGTTGAGTACCTTCAAAAAGTCGATCCAGAGATCGAGAAGAGGAAAATCAAGGCGTCGCTAGACGCAGCATGGAACAAAGTGTGATTGTCGAACCAAGCAACTGCACGGTACAGCATATCACCACCCGTGATTTGCGACAATCAAGGGTTATAGAATGTTTTCGAGGAGGCGTGTTAACGTGTTGCCATGGTGAGGCGACTGCGGCACATGAAGTTACGAAGCACGAAATGTCTAATGTCGAACTACGACCCCGACAACCACCTCGCCCCTTGCTGCCCCCGTGTGTTGAGCGTTGACACACGCAAACGGCCTGGGATACTCTGTGACCGTATTCTAAAGTTTGATGAGCTTTTCATTGGGGAACTCTCGTGGAGGGATCCCAACAGGCGGCAATGAATGAATAGAAGATCAAGGAGAAAGCCCCATGTCAACCAATCCCGATGACTATCTCTCACCGTTGATCACCGATCCTGCGCTCTTACGGCGGGAAGCAGTCAAGCGTCGGAAGCCATTCGATGAAAAATCGGTTCATCCTGACTCCATACCGGATCACGAAGCTGACGGCTGGGTTGTCGATCGTAAATTGAAGCGCAAGACGAAAGTTCGGCGCGAAAAAGTCATAGACGAGCGTCTTGAGAACCGATTCTGGATGCTACTTTTCAAGCTCGGCTACCCCGAAATGAACGGCGGTCGTTCATTCACCGTGCGTATTGAACGGAAGGGTGCTGAGCCCTTAAGAAAGCAAATCGACGTATTTGGTCGTGATGACGAAACCGTTATAGTTGCCGAATGCAAAGCGAGCGAGAAGCTGACACGCAGAACACTTCAGAAGGATATAGAGGAATTTGCTCACCTCAAAGGGCCGATCGCGAATGCAGTCAAAAAGCATTACGGACAGGACTTCAAGCCGAAAATCATTTGGTTTTTCGTAACGGAGAACATCATCTGGTCACGACCTGATCGAGAGCGAGCTACTGGCGGCAATATCCGCATCATTACGGAGCGCGAATTGCGCTACTATTCGCAAATCGCGGAACATCTGGGTAAGTCAGCGCGCTATCAGTTCCTCGCTGAGTTTCTAAAGGATCAGGCGATACCGGGGTTACAAGACACGACTGTACCAGCGATCCGAGGGAAGCTCGGCGGAAGGAAGTTCTACTGCTTTGTTACGACCCCACGTTGTCTCCTCAAAATTTCTTTCGTTAATCACCGTTCACTCAACGACCCTGAAGGAGCCCCAACCTACCAGAGGTTGATTAGCAAATCCCGCATGAAAGATATCGGGAGCTACATCATGGGTGGAGGGTTCTTTCCGAACAATATCATTGTTAATTTCACTCGAACCCTCCGTTTTGACCGTACTTCTCACGACGACTCATCTGATGTCACATTCGGAAAACTTTACTTGCCAGACAAGTACCGGTCTGCCTGGATTATTGACGGACAGCATCGCCTTTACGGATTCTCGCATATTGATGACAAGTATCTCAATCAGAATATCATTGTCGTCGGATTCGAGAACCTGTCGAAGGCCGACGAGGCAAATCTGTTTGTAACAATCAATCATGAGCAGAAGAGCGTGCCCAAGCACCTTCTCGATGATCTTGAGGGAGAACTGAAGTGGGGTTCCAAAGTCCCAAGCGAACGGATAGGTGCCATCGCGGCACGTCTCATAAACTGCTTGAATACTGATGTGGGCGAACCGTTCTATAACCGCATTACTCAGCAAGGCATCAAGTCTACAAACAAAACATGTCTTACAATCCCCGCGCTAAAGGACGCAATTCGACGGTCGGGGTTGGTTGGCCGCGCATTGCTCAACAACAGTAACTACGAGTTGGGAGCCTTGTCTGGAGCCACGGACTTGGAAACGCTTGAACGGGCTCGTTGTGGACTCAATCAGTTCTTCTCGAATGTGCGCAACGCGAATCTAATTGAGTGGGAAAGAGGACGAGAGGGGCACCTTTGTACAAACGTGGCAGTTCAGGCGTATTTGTTGTTGCTTGGTTCTCTTGTGAAGTACTGGGAGGCCAATACTGCAGCCGATGCTCGCGAAATGGCCGTGGAGGACATGTTGATCGAGATTGAGGAATACATGGCTCCAGTAACCGACTTTCTTGAACAAGCCACCCCGCAACAGATGGAAGGATCATTCCGCGTCCCATTTGGATCGGGGGGGCCTCCGGAGTACTACTACCGGCTCTGTCGGTTGATCAAGGCGAAGTACCCAGATTTCCAACCCGAAGGTATGGATCAATGGGAGGCAGAGCAGTCAGAGGAGAACATTGAAGAAGCAGACCGGAAGTTGAAAGACATCGTAGCCGAGATGCGCCAGTTTATTTTCGATGTCTTTCGTACAGTTCATGGCGAGGACAAAGATGCATACTGGCACAAAGGTGTTACCGACAAATCAATCAAGGCAAAGGCGTACGAAAGATCTTTGGACAATGTCGAAGATGGCTTGCCTCTGGAGACCTACCTTGAAGTGGTCGAAATGAAAAAGGTGGTGGAAAGCAAACAGAATTGGCCTCTGTTTAAAAAAACATTCAACATTCCTGAACCAGGGGAGAAGGGGCTTGCTAAAAACCTGAAATGGATGGAACGCGTGAACGAATTGCGGAGGATTCCGGCACATCCAGCAAAAGAACGACGCTACAAGGTCGATGACTTTGAATATATCGATTTCATATACGAGGAGTTCATGCGCCGCTTGAAGGAGAGCAGAGAAAACCCAGAACTCGATCTTGCGGTGACAGAGACTGCAAGCGATGAGTGAGCCGTTTCTGAAGTGGGCAGGTGGTAAACGGTGGCTGGTGTCCGAGCGACCGGAGTGGTTCCGTGTGGAGGTAACGCGGCACGTGGAACCGTTCCTTGGCAGCGGTGCCGTCTTCTTTGGAATTGAACCGAAGATGGCGATGCTCAGTGACCTGAACGCAGAGCTGATCGCAACCTATCTAGCGTTACGGGATTTTCCTACTGATGTGCGGCGGAAGCTTCGTGAACACCAGCGACTCCATAACAGCGAATACTACTACCGCATTCGCGCTACAATTTGCCGAACCCCCGTCACCCGAGCTGCTCGTTTCATCTACTTGAATCGCACTTGCTTCAATGGGTTATATCGTGTGAATCTGCAGGGGAAGTTCAATGTGCCGAAAGGCACAAAAGACGCAGTCCTTTTACCGACCGATGATTTCCCCGCACTCTCAAATTTACTTCATAAAGCAGAGCTTTATGCTCGGGATTTCTCGGAGACAATTTCGGAAGTTGGAGAGGGCGACTTCCTCTACGTCGACCCGCCGTATACAGTGCGACACAACACGAACAACTTCCTGAAATATAACGAACAAATCTTTTCATGGTCCGATCAGCAACGATTGGCAGAGGATTTGGCCTTGGCGGCTAAGCGAGGTGCCCACATTCTTGTGTCGAACGCTGATCATCCTTGCATCCACGGTTTGTATTCTTCGAACGTATGGGCACGGATCTCGGTGCCCAGGTTCAGTAAACTCGCTGCGTCAGCACAACATCGGAAAGCCACGACAGAACTCATTATATCCAACTACTTGACGGAAAAAGGCGAACGAAAGAAGCTAAGAGACTGAAAAATGCACGCGGTTCGTCAAATAGAAAGGACGCTATAGGTTTTCTGAGGTGAAAAATGCGATTTCAATATTTGCGCCTGCCATTCACCAAAACGGGTACTTGACCATAAGCAATCCGAGAGGGTAACATGGTTGCGTTGTATAGGGATGTCCACCTTCGCGAAGTGAGACATCATTAAACGGGGAAAAATAAATGATCCGAACAAAGCTTTGCAACAGGACGGCGTGCCGCCGCCTGTGATTTGCGGCGTTCGGCGGGGCGATTGTTGTTGTGACTACGCGGCGTTGCAACGAAACAGAGAGTCGCTTCGACGATTTGAGGAGCACTAGACATGTCAAATACTCAACCGCCCTCTGCTGATTGGGTCAACATGAATTTAGAGGCGCTTGACATCGAACGTGCCGAAATACGCCATTGGCAGAACTTGGTTCCGACAGTCACTTTTTGGTTCGTTGCCGGCATCTTCGCCCTTTCGGCCTTTTTCTTCACCCGTCCAATAGATACCCCTCGGATTCAAATCCGAGCACTCGGTATCGTTGTCTCTGCAACCATCGTCATCCTGACGGGTCTCTATTGCAAAATCGTCGCAATGTTGCGAGACTACATCGAGTCAATTCACAAGACGAATCTGCCGACAGTGGAACGTGAACTTGCTGAGTGTGCCAAACGTCTCGGCGAGGAAGGGAGGTTCGTCTACAGTGGTGCCGGAAGTCCTGTACGCCAAGTACATATACCTTGGTTAATTGGTATGGTTTGCTTCACTGGATCGATCGCCGCACTGCTAGTGCTAGTTTGGATCATCGTGCAATATTTCTGACCCCACGATGATGATGATTCCCTCGCGAACGTAGGCACAGAGTTTCTTCGGGTTGAACAGGCGAAACAGTCGCCAGCCGACGTCCCGCATTCAAAAAACGGGCACTTGACCATAGCCATCCGAGAGGCTACCATGACCGCATCATGTGGGGCGTTCACCTTCGTGATATAGACTCGGTGATACCTCAAAACGGAGCGACTGACCATGCCAGCCTATGGAACATTCAGAGTGACGGACAAGAAGTGCGCGACGTGCAACTATTACCAAGGTGCGCGGCGGTTCGGCATGCAGGCCAACAAACCGTATTACGTCTATGCCGCCGCCGGAACCACGCCCTGCCTTGCCAATCCCAGCCGCAAGGTGACGGCGAACAGCCGGTGCCTGTCATGGCAGAAGTGGGTCAGCATCCCGTGATACCGAGCCGTCGGCAGTCTCTGTGCAGCCCTCGTTTTTTTGACAGGATTGACAAGATTGACAGGATTATTGGAACCTGAACCTTGGCGGTTCCAAAAACCTTTGTGACCTTGGTGCCTTTGTGTGAGAAAAAACAGAAATGGGGCAGTATTCCGTGACAAATGTGGTTGACCATAGGCCACCTCAGGGCGTATATTCAATGTATATCCAAAAGGAGCGTGTCATGGTCACCAAAGTCGCGAAATGGGGAAACAGTCTGGCGGTGCGCATCCCGCATGCGGTCGCCAAAGAAATGCAGTTGCGCTCAGGAGAAACCGTCAATCTGACCCCACAGGATGGACAGATTGTCATTGCGCCCATCCGGGAACAGAGATACCGACTCGCTGAGCTTCTGAAGGGCGTCACCCCTCACAACCGACACGATGAAGTTTCAAGCGGAGCCGCTGTCGGAAAGGAAGGATGGTGATGCCTACACCCTATTGTCCGAGACGCGGAGATGTGGTCTGGATGGCATTCAATCCTCAAGCCGGCCATGAGCAGGCTGGACACCGCCCCGCCGTGGTTTTGTCACCAGAATCCTACAACCGGAAAGTAGGGTTGGCTCTGTTTTGCCCCATCACAAGCCAAGTCAAAGGATATCCCTTCGAGGTTTCCCTTCCGCATGGGCTACAGGTGTCAGGCGTAATTCTGGCGGATCAGGTGAAGAGTCTGGATTGGAAGGCGCGTCAGGCATCTTTTTGTTGCACCCTCACCCAAGAAGTCGTGCATGAGGTTCTGAACAAGCTCGGCACATTGATCGACGATTGATTGAGCCGCCGGCAGTCCCTGTGCAGCCCTCGTTTTTTTGACAGGATTGACAGGATTGACAGGATTATTGGAACCTGAACCTTGGCGGTCTTGCGGTTCAGAAAACCTTTGTGACCTTGATGCCTTTGTGTGAGAAATAAACGAACCATGAAATACATGAAACTTCATGAAAAATCATGGCGACCTTGGCGACCTTGGCGGTTTCAAAAACCTTTGTGACCTTGATGCCTTTGTGTGAGAGAAAAGCGGATCGCGGGAATGCTCTCCCTCCAGGTTTCTCTGTTTCGATGGAGCTAAATTACTCGCTCCAGTATTTCTGGCGGCGGGGTTCGGCGATGTTCGGGATAAAGCCGGTCAGCGGCACAGGCGGCTGACGCAACTTTTCCCGGATTTCATTCAACTCCAGCCATGCGAATGCGGCGCGTTTGTTGCAGGCGTATTCGTAACGCTGCCGGTACCAGTCGTTCCAGTCGTGACGCTCCACGTATGAGCCGCAGAATGGCACGGCAAGGTCGATCCAGCAGGCGAGTGTACGCAGTTCGGCGTCCGTCAGCCGTACCTTGCCGTGTCCCTTCACGAGCATCTGCCACACAGAACTCCTCGCCGCGCCGAATGAGTAAGGCGGCTTGAAGGGCGCGAACCCGAGACCGTGCGCGAAGTTGATCTTGTCGTTGCACTGGCCTTTGTACGTGAGCGCCAGATAGGCGGTCGAGTATTTGCGCTTCGACTGGTCATCCGAAGGCGGCAACTGACCGCGCGTGCCGCGCAGATCCATCTCCACCGGGGCTTTGTCGCCAGAGCCATCGTGACAGGCAATGCACTTCGCATCGAGGATCGGCTGGATCAGGCGTGTGAAACTGAAGCCGTCGTTCTGCTCCGTATCCACCACCGCCTTGGTCCGGTTGAG
>JAPXSY010000047.1:0-25218 GCA_033812795.1 Kiritimatiellia bacterium | reverse complement strand
CAGGGGCCGCACCGAAGCGTGCGGCAGGGAGGCGCAGCCGACCGGCAATCCCCCCCTCTCCGCCAATTCCCCTTGCCCTCGAATCAGGAGGGGGGGGGATGAGAACCCCCGGGTTCGACCGCCTGCGCAGCAGGCAGGGGCCGCACCGAAGCGTGCGGCAGGGAGGCGCAGCCGACCGGCAATCCCCCCCTCTCCGCCAATTCCCCTTGCCCTCGAATCAGGTATACCCGCGATCCACGCGGTGTGCTTTCAACGCATGCGAAGGCCATTCTTGCCTTCAGGCACGGATGTTGACCCGCTTACCGCTGTATTTCAGATTTCGGGTTTCTGGGTTTCATCCACATCGGAGTCGGGGTCGGGATCGCTATCGGGATCGGGAACGTCGACCCGCGACCCGCGACATTCGACCCGCGACATTCGACAGGGACGCCCGCGTTTCCGACACCGCAGGTCGCTCGTCGCGGGTCGCGGGTCGACATAAGGTCTGACGGGAGAAGCGGGCGTCCCGCATACGCACCGGTCTCCAAAACTCAGTCGATTGCGCTTGCGACGAAGGGGTGCGATGAAGTGCTGGGACGAAGAGATCAAAAAGAGCGTCGGGCGCACCGCAAAACCCAATGTTTACGGGGCTTTGCTAGAATTCTACCCGTTCAACGGCTCTTTTTGCGGTCAGGGGTAGTCCTGGCCGATGGGGCGGATCGTGATGTCACTGACGTTGACGTGGGGTGGTTGGGTCAGGACCCAAGCCACGCCATCGGCGATGGCCTGCGGGTCGAGCACGCGTCCGAACTTGGCGATGCTACGGCCGAAATTTTCGGGCGTATACCCTGCGACCTGCTGGAATCCGCTCTCCACAATGCCGGGCAGGACGGTACAGACGCGCACGCCCCGCGCACAGACCTCTCGTCGCAGCGCCTCCGTCAGTGCGCCGAGCGCGAATTTGCTGGATCCGTAGAAGCCGCTGAACGGCGAGATGTTGCGGCCCACCACCGAACCGACGGCCACGATGTCGCCGTGTCCCTGCGCGGCGAAGAGCAGTCCCGCGCGGCGCAGGAGATACGCGGTGCCCAGCACGTTGGTCTGGTACAATTCGCGCCACTGCGACAAATCACTATTCGTCACGCCGCCGGCCAAGCCGCGACCCGCATTAGCCACGACGATATCGAGTTTGCGGCCGCCCTCCTCCCAGTTTTGCGCCGCGTCCAATAGGCAGTCGATGTCGGCCGTCTCGCCCGCATCGCCCGCCACAACGAGCGCGCGTCCGCCTTTCGCAACAATCGACGCGGCCAAATCCTCCAGCCGTTCGCGACGGCGTGCGTGGATCACCACCGCGGCACCGAGGCGTGCGAGGGTTTCGGCGATGGCGCGGCCGATTCCGGAACTCGCGCCAGTAATCAAGGCGGTGTTTTCGGCAAGGGGCAGGGGAGGGGACTTTTCCATGTTTCTCTCCTTCAGGGGTTCCTAAGCTTTTTTCAGAATAGCATCGGTCCTGCCGTACCCGCAAGTCGTCCGTACCCAATCGGTTGATGGCGGGGGTGATTAAAACAAATTGAACTTTCGGATCAATTGCGCGATCGGACGAACGGGACAGCAAAGTTGCCATAGAGCGGACGTTTGAAGCCGCCGCCGAGGGCATGTGCCTTGACATAGACGCAGCGCGCCGGGACGTCCCGTGGTAATTCCAAAACCTTGACTGCGGTGCCCCAACTGCGTCCGAGGTCATCAAGCCTCTTGAGTTGTAACCCGCTCTTACCGTTGATAGCGTAAGGGTTGAGGGCCTCCAGCGTCTTGAATGCGTAGAGGAACTCGGCCGAGACATCCTCACAAGGCTCGGCGAAATCGACCTTCACATCTATCGTATCGCCAATCGAGACGTCCTGCGCATCTTCTGGTACGCGCAGATCAACGCGGTTGGCCGGCTTATCGAGGAGCGTCAGGCCGCCGAAGTCGATCTCGAGTCCGTAGTCGCGCAGCGTGATCCACTTGCGCATCGGTTCCAATGGTGGGTCAAAACGGATCGTATAGACACCCGCTTCCTCCGGTTGACCCGCAAGCGAAGCGAGAAGCTGATTTCCCCCCGCCTCCGGAGTTTCCAAACGCACATGCCAGGCCATGTACTGCCGCGGCGATTTCGGATTGAAAGCGGCGAAATCAAGGACCGCCCACTTCGGTCGGGCTTCGTTTGGCAGTTCCCAAGTTACGTTCTGCGAAATATGCGAGTCCTTGCCGTAAACGGCAAGGACGCCCTCGTCTTCAAGCGGTTTGACCTTCACGGCCACCGTTTGCGCAGCCGCCGACTGCGCCTGAGGCAACTCAATCTCGTACAGTTCGATTTCATTGCGCGTGCGCTTCGGAGCCGGGAAGGAGAAGCGCAACGCGACCGTCCGGACAGGCTCGCCGAAATCGAGTTCGCGCAGCCACTTCTCGGTCTTCACCGATTTGGGTTCCAGCGTCTGCCACTCGCCTGCACAGCGGTTCTCGACCTTCATCTGATCAAGTCCGTAACCGTATACGCGGAGCTTCTCGAATACCGGTGTGAAGTGCGGGAACGACATCTCGACGAAAGGAGCGTCCTTCCACACCGAATACGCCGCCCACATGTCGCGGCAGCCGTCTATCAACTTATAGAACTTGCCGCTCGAACCATCCATGTTGGAGGTGATCACCACATCACCGTGCTTCTCCAGGATCTGGTTGTCGCGAGAGAGCCGTTCGGTTTCCCCTTCCGCCACACGTTGCGCCATCGCCTTGAAACTCTCCAGTCCCTTTCCGCGTTCGTCCGTCGTTGCGATCACAACTTCGAATGGGTCGAGGTTGACGGCTGAAGATTGAAGATTGAAAATACGTTCGCCACGAAACTCGCGCAACACGCCTTTGACACCCGGAAATGACGCAGTCTGTTTTTCCGGCGTAAAGTTGACCGCAACAACCATCTTCTCGCCGTTCGCAAGCGTGTAGAGCGTTGTCTCCGTGAGCTTGCTCTTCGTCAGCGTCTCGCGCTTGGCAAAAAGGAGGTAGTCCTCGAGCGCCTCGATGGACTCGAAAATGTAGCGCGTCCCCTCCCAGAGCTGCGCACGGTCCCCCATGTCGTGACAAGCGTAGGGACGGACAGATTTCGCGCCGCGGAGAATCGCTGCCCAGGTCGTGGCGAGGTACTCTTCGAGCGTCAGATAGTCGTTGCGCGTCGAGTACCAGCGGTAGGCAAACGCCTGCGGAACGACCCCGATGCACTTGTCAGGACGATCTGCCGCCTCGAAGGCGTCTAAATAAGAGCCGATGTCGCACGCCTGCACGCCGTAACGCCGGACGCCGTCTTCGCAGTTGACGGGTGCCATGTAGGGATGCGTCTGGACAACGTCAAAGCAGTCAATATACGTTTTGCCGCCACGTGAATCCGTCGTGATTACGTGATACGGATCCTTCTCTGCCAGATAGTCGTACTGGTGCTTGAGCCACACGGGTGAGATATTACGGCACTCCGGTTCGTCAATGATGAACCAGCATGCGTAATCCGTATCCTTGACCTGTGCGAGCTTTTCGTCCATCTTCGCGAAGACCGCGTCAGAGGGACGGCGATCGTAGATGCCTTCGCGCTGCTCGATGCCATTGATCATGCGCATCGCTTCGATGCCTACGTTTTGTAGATCTTCAGTCAGGCGGAAGCTGGCACGTTCCTTCTGAAACTTCTCCCAGTTGGCCTTGCCCTGATGCCAGTTCATCGCATCAAGCGTACGGCGGATCACGGGCTTGCCGTTGACGACGAAGTTCCCATTCTCGATCCAGGTCATCCTCCGGCCCGTCGGCGCCAAGTTGCGGATCCTGACCTTCTCCTCCGCACCATCGGCCACGACCGTCAGGAAGGCATCGGTTCCGACCTTGAAGCCGGTCGTGTCGAAATCGAAGTCGCCCGAGCCGTCCGTGAACGTGAGCGTGCGCGTCGTGAACCCCTCGCCCGTGAGCGTTAGCTTGGCCTCCTTGCCGGAACCGACCGTGACTCGTCCCGCGATGCGGTCCGTCTTCTGACCCGGATAAAAGTTGTTGCGGTAGCCGGGCTGCGTGAGCTTGACACGAATGGGACGGAAATCAACCATCACCGGAAAATCGCGCTCGCAAGCCCTCGCGAAACCGACCTTCTGCACTTTGAAATGCGTCCAGTTTCGGCCGTTCTCCGCATAAACACACGGCAGGACGATTTTGTTGTTCCCTGCCTTCAGGTCTAGCTCGGTGTCAGCACCGCTCGATGTCACGACATGATAACGTCCCGCGAGTCCCGCAAAGACATCAACGTTGAGTGTCCCCTTGAGTTGGCCTCCCTCGCGTCCCGTGATGTTGGCGATAACCGCCAGCACCGCACAGTCTTCCTCGGCCGCGCGTTTCGGGAATCCGCTGAGCATGTTGAAGTTCTCGCTTTCTCTTACATGGAGCTTGAGCGGACTCCACGTGTAGTCCGCCGCAGGCGTCTTGCCGGTCTTCGTGGTGCGGATGAAGTTGACGAGCCACTCGCTTTTCCAGTCCTTGTTGCGCGACATGTAGAGAGACGATAACGGGATCGCAATCTCGGCCGTCCATCCCTTCTCATCCTTGGCGAACGCGTGCCTCCAGACAGGACGATATGAGTCGGGACGGATGTTGCCGCCTTCCGAATAGAACTCGGCAAAGACATCCTTTGTCGCCGGCCCGATCGCGAACTGGTAGAACTCGAATGTCGTCTTGCCGGGCGAGAGATAGATTTCAACGCATTCGGACCAGAGTCCTGTGTCAGGACGCGCGTTGAGCGCCTGCATGTCCGGCTCGGCGCACTTGACGCCGACATAGAGGCTCGTGCCGTCCTGCACGATCGCAAACGCCGTCGCCTTACGCGGCTGTCCGTCGTCCACGACGTTTTTGAAAAGCTGGAAATCGGTTATCCATTCGGCTTTCGCCCAGCACGCGTCATCGAGATGCCCGTCAATCTGCGGCGCGGTAACTTCCATGACTGCCGCCAACATTGTCGCCAGCATCATCATCTTCTCCCCAAAAAAACAAGTTGCTTCTCACACAAAACCACTAAGGTCCTTCGGTCTGCGCGGCTACGGGTGCGAAACGGCCTGCGCGGCGCGTGATCATCGTCCGGGTGCCAGCGATTTCCACGTCGAAAATCGTTGCATCGGATTTTGCATCATAGTACTGCACAAGCTTTACGGTGAACGGCTTGTCGAGCCCGCGGATCTTGCCGAGCGCGAACGCTCCCCCGGATGATGCGTGGCCGCCGACGACGGTCGAGCGCTTGTCCTTGGGAACTTTCAAAAACTCCGCTGTGGTCAGAACCTGTGCGCCGGATTCGCCCTTGCGCGGGAAATGGAACTGTGCCCGCGCTTCGGCAGGGTCAATGCGGAATTCAAAGTCTGTGCCCCCCGTCTTCGCGACCGCTCGCAAAACGAACGGCTTCTCGACATCAGCCACGGCGAAGGTCTGCGGCGGTACCGGTGCCGGCGTCTCTGCGAGCCACTTCACGCCGAGTTTTCCATCGGGATAACGCACGAGTTCACGGAAGACAAGCCAGCCGCCCCATCCGTGGAGGTGCGTGAGCCAGCCGACCATGATGCGGCGGTCACCTGACCAAGGGGCGACCATCGGCACGGAGAGCCCCTCGTAGATGTCGTCACCCGAGGCTGCCCAGTCCTCCCAGTCGCCGGACTCGTTCGGACGCGACGCCATGTGAGCGAACCCTTGGATGAGATAATCCTGTCCACCCCATGTGAACGGTGCGGGACAATCTCCGCTCACAGGCGCGCGCTTGCCAGCCGGTTTCCATTCCCAAGCGTCACCCTCCCGGTAGTAAAGCTGTCCGTTGGCCGTGCCCATGCCGAGGCGACCGTCCGTACGGTTGTAGACACTCGGGTTACGATCGGATGTGAACATCACACCCGTTTTCCGGAAGTGGATGCCGTCCTCCGACACGGCGTAGGTGCCGCCCACGGGACAGTCCTTCCCCTGCGGCATCATCCGCTCCGTATGGAGTCCGTACGCGAGGCAGTACTTACCGTCCAGTTCAAACGGCGTGCCCGTGCCGATGCACTCCCACCAGTCATCAATCGGCACCGCGAGGGGATGCTCATCCCAGTTCGCGAGGTCGCCGGATGAAAGGTGCGCGAAATAGTGACGACCCTTACCCGCGCCTGACCCGTGATGACGGCGGTCGAAGAGATAGAACACATGGAAGCGCCCTTTCCAGGTTCCTACCGCCACGTCGCCGACCCACGCATTGTGATCGTCGGGTGTCCAGTACTGGATCGGGCGCGTCACGCGCTTCGCGGCTGCCGCTTGCGGCAACGCGTCCGGTTTCGCTGGCGCGACGAACACCGCGGATCGCACGCGCGGCGAGAAAACACGCTCCTGCGCCGGCGTCGGCCACGTTACCGGTTCTTGCGGTATCGGCATGTCGTTGTCCACGTATCCGTCCACGCAGATGGACCAATGAACCGGGGAGAAGTTGAGCGTCACGGTGTGGACGCCGCCCTTTCGCGCCAAAAAGCCGAGCGGGATTCCCACGCGTCCCGCATGGTCGCAGATCGTCGCCTCGATCACCGGACACGAACCGTCCGGCATCGGGAAATTCAAATAATTGCCGCCTCTGCTGTCATACCCTTCCAGCCCTTTTGTTTTTCCCGCCAGACGGAACGCGAGTTTCACGGCGCCTGCCTCATAAAGCGTTTCGTCATCGCCCACACCGTCGAAGTCAACCTCAAGTGTCACCGTGAATCCTTTGGCGAGAATCACGTCGGCTGTTGTTGTGATCGGACGCGTTTCAAGCGCGTTAGGGATCAAATGAACCGCAGGCGTTTCCGCCGCGCAAACCGCGCCAACGAAACCGAGTCCGGCGACGATAACAGTCATACTTTTTTTCATTCGAGTGTCTTTCCATCATACATACCGAAAAACAGGTTTGCGGCAGAAAGCGAAACCACATAGCCAATCAACGCACGAGACACCAGGCACGATGACGCACATCTGTTACGCCTGTTGCGGGCGATGCCACAAGTTTCCGGTCCTTCGGGTTGCACACCACACGGCGCGGGAACGTGATGAGACCATCCTCCGAGAAGATCTCGAAGCCTGCTCGGTCGATGAAAACCCGCGCACGAAAACGTCCGTCCTGCAGCGGCCAGTCGATTGTCTCCCCCGCGCAGGCAAGCGTCTTCGAGGCACCGTCGTACACGAGATCCACGCCGCGCAGGCTGATCGCCGCCTTCGCGCCGGACACCACCACACAGTCGAGCGACACTTCGAGCACATCCCCTTCGATCTCCTCCAGCGGCTTTGCCGAACCCATCCTTAAGGTCTCGAGTTCCTTTGACGGCGTCCGCCGCAGACGCAGTCCTCCCGGTGTCTGCATGAGCGCGAGGTCGCACGGTACGCTCATCAGTTGCGTGAACAACGTCGGGTGCGGGATATTCAGATGATACCAAGCCATCCAGACACAGCGTCCGTCTGGCGCGTTCGAAAATGTCTGCCCCGCATAGTAGAGTTTCTCGCGCGTGGGCAGGGATTCGTACGGACCCTCCGCGATTTTGAATTGTTCGCCGTCGAAATCGACAACCGCATAGTTGCACGACGCATCGAACAGCACCCAGCGCCTTTCAGACGTTCCCGCCACCGGCACCTCGACGAAGTTTGGACACTCGAAAAGCCAGTCGCGGTCCTTTCCCCACACACCGACCGGCTTTTTCCCGCGCGGATCGCCCCTGATGTCGGCGACTTCCTTCCAGGATTTCAGATCCGGCGACGTGAAAAACGTTACGCCGTACACATTTTCCTTTTCCGTGTAGATCACCAGCACCCATTTGCCGGACGGCTTGTGAAAGACGATCATCGGATCGCGGTGTGTGCAGGCGAGCCGTGGCAACGCCGGATTCTTTTCATAAAGGTTCCATGTCTCGCCGTCCGTAGACCAGGCGAGATCCGACCCCGACCCCGTGCGCGTGAACATCGATACGATCGCCCCCGCGCCGAACCCCGCCGTGTTTTCGTGGTCGACCGCAGAGGATCCGCTGTAACAGGCCTGCCCGTTCACCGGCGAGATCACGTCACCACGGTCGAGCCAGCGCACGAGATCCGTCGAGACCGCATGTCCCCAGAACATCATCGGTCCCCAGTCCGCCTTCTCTCGGTTGTGCTGATAGCAGAGATGCCACACGCCGTCCTTCCAGACGAGTCCGTTCGGATCGTTGATCCACCCTGACGGCGTAGTGAAATGAAACTGTGGACGATACGTCTCGTTCATCCGGGTGAACGGCAGCGACCGCAGGAAGGTCGAGCACGGCAGGTTCACCTGATTGTAGAGGCACCCCTTCCACGGACTCGTGAAGGCGTGCCGCACCTTGATGGGCTGTAACACGCCGGGTGCCTCAAGCTCGACTGCGTTCCCATCGATGTTTCCGAACTGTGCCCAGCCGGTTTTCGCAAAGTTGACGATCTGCGCCTTCGTCCACACGCCGTCCGCACCGCATAGCTCGAACGCCGCCTCCAGCGTGCGTTCGGCGTTGTAGACGTAGAGGTCCTTCGCGTGGTCGAAGACGATCCGCACACGGTTGGAAACAACGGTCGCCTCGGCGGGGGTCGGGGAATCGGCCTCTATGTCCGAGAAACCGTAGTCGCGCTTGAGTGCGTGTAGCGCGAGGCGTTTCGCCACGAGAATCTTGTTGTTCGGATGGATGTCGCGCAGGTCGCCGAGGTCATTGATGACCGTGACGGACGCGTTCGGCTCTTCGTCCGCAAACTTCATTTGCGCCTCCTGAAAACGCGCAAACTCGCGGTCTTTTAATCCATTCATGTCCGCGCCATATGCATAGGGCGCGATCTGCACGAGGTCGAAGCGCAGGTTCGGATTACCGAAAGCCTTTGACCAGCCGTCGTAAAGCTCGTGCAACTTGCGCGTATAGAGCCAACTCTCGTGGACATTGCTCTCGCCCTGATACCAGATCACACCACGCAGGCCGAACGGCGCGAGACGCGCGATGGCTGCATGGTAGAGCCCGGCCTTCGGTCCGTTCGCCGGGTTCCAACTGTCGATGTTGCTGCCGCCGCTCGCCGCCACCACGATACCGATCGGGACATCGATCTGCGCGTACAGTTCGAGCGCGTAGTGGACTGGCAGCGCACATTTCCAGCCGCTTCGCAGAAAATCAGGTGTCAGTGCGTGCCAACCTCCGCCACAAGGCGCCTCCGCATAGCGGATGAACGGCTTGCGCGTAACCTGCGCGACCATCGCGCCGTGTCCGTCCCCGTAACGTGGCTGACGCAGCGCGATCGGCATGTGCATGTTGCTCTGCCCGGAACAGAGCCACACCTCACCCGCAAGAACATCCTCGACAACGCGTGTCTCACCGTCCGCCTTCACCGTCAGCTTCCGCGGTGTCTTTGAGGCTGCCTGCGGCGGAAGGTCCACGCGCCACGCGCCATCCTTCCCGCCGACCGTCCGCACGGTCTCACCGCCAAACTCAACGCTCACGGCCGCTCCGGGTGCCGTACGTCCCCATACCGGAACTGTACGGTCACGCTGCAACACCATGCCCTTCGTGAACGGCGGTGCGAGTTGAAGCGTTCCCGCCCCCGTTGTTCCCACCGCCATACCGACCAACGCGACTGCAAAAACTCTGTTCATTTCATCACCTGACGTAGATTGCTGTTCCGATGTTCTTTTTCAGCGGGACAAAAACGTTCTCTTTCTTTCTTGAAAGTTGGGCGTTTCCTCGGGGTCGGCCCGCCCGATCACCGCATCAGCATCACCGTGCCTACGATCTTCTTCGTGTTGAGCTTGCGCATTTCGGACCAGTCCACGTCAAAACTGCGCGAGTTCAGTGTCTGATCCTCTGCGGCCCTTTCCACGAAAATCGACCGCGTGTCCAGCGGCGCTGCCGCCGACACCTCGCTCACCGGATCCATGGCACCAATCCTTACCGCCAGTAGTACCATCGCGACAAAAGCCGCCATCCTTGTCATCTGTCTCATTGTCCTTTCCTTTCCTTGTCGGAGCCGTCGGACAGGCGTGACCTGCCCGACCGAGTTGATTCCAAAACACCGCCCGCCCCCCACCCCCGGTCTGATTCTCTTCTTTTCTCACTGGGAGAGGTTTCCGGGGTAAGGGTAGCGCCACCGCGCTATGGCAAGGTTCTAACGAGGCGGAAGCCGTAGCCACTGAACTCGGTCGACGGATCGTTCCACCGGCGATACGCCGAACGGCAACCCGTCGCGGTGCTACCCCAACTTCCGCCCCGTATCACGCGTACTGAACCCGAATCCGGCCCGATCGGATCTTCAACTGAATCCGTACCAAGGTGATCAACGAGCCAGTCCAGACACCACTCCCACAAGTTGCCGTGCATGTCATACAAGCCCCATGTGTTCGGCGCGTACGAGCCGACCGTTGCCGTAGCATTCGCTGTTGTGCAGTCCCTCGGGGGATCGCTCCACGTACCGTTATTCAATACCTTGCCGCCGTTGTACTGGTAACGGCCCACCAGATCCATTCGAGCGTCGGAGTCCGTGTTGGTGATGTTCACCGTGCCGTCGTTTAGCGCCCCGGATGTGCCCGCCCGGCAGGCGTATTCCCACTGTGCGTCCGTTGGCAGATCCAACCCGGGCATTGCAGCCCTCGCTCTCAGCTTGGCAACAAACGATTCTGCGCCGGGCAATCCGCTACCCCTCGGGACTCCCGGCCATACGCCACCACGGATAACATTCCACGACACCTGATCCACCGGGCGGGTGAGCTTGTAGTCGTTGTTACTCCATTTGGACGGCCACGAATTCATCACCTGATACCACTGGCTCTGCGTGATCTCGTAGACCCCCGCATAGAACGCCTTGGTCAACTTCACGTTATGGCAATCCTCGCGCATGGCGTCGCGACCGGTCTCGTTGGAGGGTGAGCCCATCATGAACCCTTCGCCACCTGTTGGCGGAATCTTGCGCATCAGGATACGGAACGTCTTATACAGGTCGTTGGTCACGCCCCCTGGCACCGCCTCCGCGCTAGTGTAGTAGTAAACCGGATAGTTGTCCGCGGCAGGACCTCCGGCCACGTCCACCGCGCAATACAGCGGCGGCGCGTTCGTGGACCAGGCGGTCACCCGTGCGCGGGCGTTGGTCACCTCGTGCTCGGGCCAGTCCGCACCCGCGTTCCAGATAATGGTGTACGTGCCTGGCTGGATCACGGTCGAGACCGCGCCGGAGAGGCGCGTCACCGCCGAGTCCGGGATCGCCACGCCGTTGGTCTCGATCGCGAGGGTGATGATCGCGGGCTCGCCCGTGAGCGTGTACCCGATGTCCACGATGCGCGTATTCTCGCGCTGGGTCAGGGTGACACCGCTGACCTCGGCGTTGAATCCGGTTTCCGCACGGGCCACGCCCGCGCCCAGAGTCGCCACGGCCGCAACGGCCGCAACGGTTTTCGTTATGCCTCTCATGGTTTCCTCCTCTTATAGCGGCGGACGGTCGGCCGCCGATTGGGTTGGTTTCGAGATTTTTCCGAAACTCGACGTGCGACGTATAGCGAAAAGTCCGCAGATTGATCTGACGTACGTACATCTAGCGCCTGACCGCTGAAACGCATTTCTCCCGCCAGCACCGGCTTCACGAGAACGGTGTCGGCGAACACCTTCGCGCGTGTCTCGTCGGCGCGGGAACCCGCTGTCGCAAAAACGGCAAGAAGAAAAGTACAAACTGTGGGGCGGATCATGCGAGTGCCTTTCCTTTTGTCTCGCGGACCACGAATATCACCCAGAACAGGTGGAACACCATCATGACACCGAAAAACGCAAATATTTTCCACGGCGCGAAAGCCGCTGCAGCCATCGGGAAAAAGAGCGTGATCAGCGCCGCAAACATCCAGTGTGTGAAAGAGCCGAAAGACTGTCCAAGCGCACGGAAACGATCCGGGAAGGATTCGCTGATGAGCACCCAGATGACCGTGCCCTGACCAACGGCGTGAGAGGCCATGAAAAGGAAGATGGAGGCGGCGGCGAGCGGGCCGTTCCCGATGCCGAAAAACAGGCTTGCGGCAGAAAGCGAAACCACATAGCCAATGCCGCCGATAAGCAGGAGTGTTTTCCGTCCGAGACGGTCGATGAGCCAAAGTCCCGTGAACGTGGCGATGAAGTTGAGTGTGCCGAGACCGAACGAGGAGAGGAACGCCGAGTCGCGGCCAAGTCCCGCCATCTGGAAGATCCGCGGCGCGAAGTAGTTGACCGCGTTGCAGCCGGACAACTGGTTGAAGAAGGCGACGAAGAACGCAAGCAAAATGGGGCCCCGGTTCTCCCGGGTGAAAAAAGACCGGAAGTCAGGACGGATCGGCGCCTGGTGGCTCTCTCGCATCTTGAGCCATCGCGGCGACTCCACAAGAAACAGGCAAAGCACCGTGAACACGGCCGCGGGGATCGCCTCCACACCGAGCATCCAGCGCCAAGCCGACTCGCCGTAATCCTTGAAGAAATAGTTGGATGCGTAGGCGACCAATACACCGAAAACGATGTTGAATTGGAACAGGGCCGTGAACCGTCCGCGGGATTCAGCCGGTGAGATTTCGGCGATGTAAACAGGGGCTGCGATTGTGGAGACGCCGACACCGAGACCGCCGATAAAACGTGCGATCATAAGCGTATAGGGGCCGGAGGGGAACGCACTCCAGATCGCTGAAACGAAATAGAGAACGCCCACGCAAAAGAGAGACTTTTTACGGCCCATAAGGTCAATCACGCTCCCGCCGAAGAGTGAACCCGCGACGGTGCCCCAAAGTGCCGCCGAAAGCACCCATCCGTGAAGCGCGGGGGAAAGGTTCCACAGGTCTTGGATCTGCTGTTCCGCCCCGGAAATGACGATCGTGTCGAAACCGAAGAGAAAGCCGCTTAAGGCCGCTGTAATCGCCAGAAACCAGAGTTTGGCCGGACTTTTCATGTCATAACCTCCAGTGCAGCGCCCCATGCAGCGATCTCGGCCACAGGAGGCACAACGCACGGCATTTTGAAACGTTCTGCCACGGCCGTCTTCAGACAGGGATTGCGCACAAGGGCATTTCCAATCCCCGCGAGACCCGTCACGCCAGTAAGATCAAGGTCGCCTGCCAGGTCATCCGCGATGCTCCGCACACAGGCGGCAATGCGCGGATCGGATTGGGCACGCGCATTCATTTCGTCCCATGAGAGGCCGAGTTCTTTCTTCAATTCGGCGAAGGCGCGGCCCCCCACGAGGGAGGCGCGGCACCGGAGCACCCGCCCGCCCGGGAAAGGACGCCGCTCGCCACCGTGTCCCTCGCCCACGATAGAAAGCTGTCCGCTTGTTCCCAGATTCACCACAGCGTAGCCGGGCAGTATGTGTTGCACGGCAAACACGCCGGCCTGATTGTCGCCGATCATCGAACCGGGAACCAGATCGGGCAACCATTCTTGCGGCACCTCTCCCGCCTTCTCCAGATGCCATGAATGCAGAAAGGTTTCGTCGATAACGCAACGTCCCGTCCGACGCGCGATCACGTAGCCGGGCAGCGGCAGGCATCGGAAAAGCTTGCGCCCCGCACGCGCCCAGCCATCCATCACATGGCCGCCGTAGCGCCGGGCATCCCGCCACGTGACGAACGGCGTGACCGCCTTGAGGTTCTCGTCCACGCCCACGACGCCATGCATCTGACCGGTCCAGCCAATGCGCCGGACAGAGCCGCCCGCTGCCGCCTCGAGTTCGGCCACCAACTCCTCCGCCATGTCCGCCATCGCGTCCGGATCCTGTTCGTGAACATCCGGCGGCAGGCCTTCGTTGGTGCAGCCGTTCGGGTGCGTGAGCGTCCTTAACACCTCACCTTTCTCATTCACGAGCACAGCGGCGAACGATGTGGTCCCCATGTCTACCCCGATGAACATGACCCCATTATCCGCAAAGTTCGTTTACTGATGCAAGGGCCAAGTCATTACAGCTTTCAAAAAGCTGTAATGTCAATTAACAAACATTAGGGAACGTGGTACAATACGCGCGGTGAAAGTCAAAAACATAAAGTGGCGAAACGTTTTCGAGACGATACGCTCTGAGATTCTGCTCGGTAAATTCGATGTCCGGGAACGTTTTCCGAGTGAAGTGCAGCTCTGCCGCCGTTTTGGCGTTTCACGGCCGACGGTCCGGCTTGCGCTTGATGAACTGAAGCGCACGGGCATTCTCGAAGCGCGCCCCGGTTCGGGTACTTACCTGAGCGATATGGCGCGTAACTTAACCGGGCACCTTGGCCTGATTGTTCCGGGAATCGCTTCCGGAGAAATTTTCCCGCCGATCTGCGCGGAAATTGCGCGCTATGCCCGTGAGGCGGGCTATACGCTTATTTTCGGCGACGCTTCTTCAAAAGATCCCAAAGTGCGCGCGCGTCAAGCGATCGACCTTGCACGCCAATATGCGGATGAGCGAGTGGCGGGTGTTTTTCTTGAACCGATTGAACTCGTGCCGGGTGCTGCGGAAACGACAGAAAAGATTCTCACGATTCTTTCTGATCACAACATGCCGGTGGTTCTGCTGGATCGCGATGTTGTGCCTCCGCCGGACCGCAGCGGTTATGACCTTGTGGGGATAGACAACGTTCAAGCCGGTTACCGCCTTGCTCGCCACCTCATCGACTGTGGTGCGCGGCGTATCTGTTTCTTCATGCGCGTCGGTTCCGCCCCAACGGTATCGCTCCGTATTCAGGGTGCGCGTGGTGCCGTCCTCGATGCCGGACTCCCTTGGGCTTCCGCCAGTGTGTGCGTAGCGGAGATCGGGGATGCGGAGCCCATCAAGAAGCTCGTTGGCGGGCGTTGCCTGCCGGATGCCTTCATCTGCGGGAACGACGCGACAGCGGCTGCCCTTCTTCAGACGCTCAACTCCCTCGGTAAACAGGTTCCTCGTGATTTTCTGCTGGCTGGTTTCGATGATGTCAAAATCGCCACGCTCACGTCACCGCCGCTTACCACGATCCGGCAGCCTTGCGATCTCATCGCGCGCGCGGCGGTGGATACCCTGCTTACGCGCCTGAGAGACCCCTCGCTTCCGCCGCGGGAAGTCCTTCTCGACGTTTCCCTCGTCGTTCGCCACTCAACCGTAAGCAGAGTGTGCGCGGATCAACGTTTTCGGGCAGGACGCAACCCGATCCCGTTGTAAAGGTGCGGTGTTGCCGTATCCCGGCTGCATGGCTGCCACGGCTGCGGTCATCACCATGACCGCTCCGTCGCGTCGGAAGCCGAAACGGGGATTTACGCTCTAGCGATTGAGCTGGTCCGCTTGACGTCTGTTGCCCCTGCTGATATCATCATCGCATGGATTGCGGCATGGTGTTTGGGTGTCGAGACGCGTCAGGTGGACGAGCGATGTCGCATGGACGGATCGAATGAGGATGGGATGCGTTTAAGGAGAATATGAATACGGCGATCATAGTGGCTGCGGGGAAAAGTACGCGGATGGGCTCCAATACCGATAAGGCATTTCTGAGTCTGGGGGCGAAGCCGGTGTTGGCCTGGTCGTTGCTGGCCTTTGAGCAATGTACCGATATCGACCAGATTGTGTTGGTTGTGCGGAAGGATCAGGTGCTGGCCGCGAAGAGCGTGGCGCAGATGTTCGGCATTTCCAAGATCCGGACAATTGTGGCCGGGGGTAGTCGGCGTCAGGATTCCGTGCAGAACGGCATGCGGGAGATGGATCCTGATACCCGCATGGTGGTCGTGCATGACGGCGCGCGGCCCTGTGTCACGCCTCAGTTGATCTCCGATACCATCAAGTGCGCCAAGCGCAACGGTTGCGGGGTCGCGGCCGCGCGGATCTGGGACACGATCAAGTATGTCGAGCGTGGTTCAACGGTGGATCACACGGTCGATCGCGCCAAGTTGTGGGCGGTACAGACGCCGCAGGCGTTCACGACAGCCCTGTTGCAGCGGGCCTATCAGGCGGTAGAGGAACAGAAGGTGACGGTGACGGACGAGGCCAGTGCCGTGGAGTTGCTGGGCGAGCCCGTCCGGCTGGTTGAATGGCGCTATCCGAACATCAAGATCACCACGGCGGAAGATTTGCCGCTGGCCGCGGCTGCGATGAAGATTATGTGAGCGAAGCGAGCGCATGGACAGAAAATACGCTATATTGGGCGACATCCACGCGAATCTGGAGGCACTGACTGCGGTGGTGGGGGATGCCAGGCAGAAAGGGGTCACCGACTTCGTGTGTGTCGGAGACGTGGTGGGGTACAACGCCAGCCCGTCGGAGTGTATCCGGATGATCCGCGAACTCGGTTGCGTTACAGTCCGGGGCAACCACGACCACTATTGTTCGTACGATGAGAGCCTTGATGATTTTCAACCTCTGGCCGCGAGCGTGATCGCCTGGACACGCCGGCAGCTCTCGGAAGAGGACGGGAAGTGGCTGCGGGAACTGCCCTATCAGAAGGCGTGCGGCGGGTTCACGTTGGTACACAGCACCTTGGACATGCCGGAACGGTGGGGCTACGTTTTCGATACGCTGGCGGCAGAGGCGAACTTTAGTTATCAGATGACCGCGCTCTGTTTCCACGGACACACCCATGTGCCGATGATTTACGAGAAAAAACGCGAGATGATGCGGGTCGAGCCCTGTAAGGTGAAGGTGGCGTTCGGCCAGAAATTTTTTGTCAACGTGGGTAGCGTGGGGCAGCCGCGGGATGCGGATCCGCGCAGTTCGTATGTGTTGTATTGCGCCAAAACGAAGGAATTTGAGTTCGTCCGGGTGGCGTATGACATCGAAACCGCGATGGAAAAGAATCTGAAGGCGGGTCTGCCTGAACGGTTGGCGCTGCGTCTGGCCCAGGGCCGGTAGCCGTCGGTTCCGGACTGCGCGGACTTGAAAAGAGGCTGGCTTTTTCCCGCGTGTCGCGTTACGCTTTCTCCTCGAATTTTTTTTGGGGGATGTAGGGTATGAAGGGTTTTTCTATTGTCTTGCTTGTTGTCGCAGGGATCGGGTTTGCGGATCTGGCCTATGGAAATACGGCCACTCCCGCAACGGTATCTAAGGAGTCCAAGAACGTGCAAATTGTGATGGAAACCAGTTTAGGCGCGATCACGGCCGAGTTGTATCCCGACAAGGCGCCGGTGACGGTCAGCAACATGCTCGCGTACATCGATGCCAAGCATTACGACGCAACCATCTTTCACCGGGTGATTGACGGTTTCATGATTCAGGGTGGCGGGTTCACGCGTGATATGGTGCAGAAGAAGACCCGTGCACCGATCCGGAACGAGGCGGATAACGGACTGCGGAACGAGCGCGGTACGCTGGCCATGGCCCGGACCCGGATCGTCGACAGCGCGACCAGTCAGTTTTTCATCAACCTTGTTGACAACGGCGCCCATCTCGATTTTAAGGAGAAGAGTGATCCGGGGTGGGGGTATTGCGTCTTCGGGCGGGTGATAGAAGGGATGGAGGTGGTCGACCGGATCGCCAAGGTGCGGGTCGGGTCGTCCGGCCACCACCAGAACGTGCCGCTCGATCCGGTTGTGATGATCTCCGTCCGTCGCAAAGATGCGTCACCCGCGTCCGCAACTCCGAAATAAGAGCGGTTCGGGATCGCGGCGGCGCCGTAAACATTCCATGTGGACGATGGCGGACCGGTTCGGCGCGGATGTCCGGGTTGTTTTTTCACGCACCGTTTTTTCAGTTTCCCATGTCAGCCAGCACGTACGACGATAAGCACATCCTGACGCTTTCGGCTATTGAGCACATCCGCCAGCGCACCGGCATGTATATCGGCCGGACCGGCGACGGCAGCCAATACGAAGACGGGATCTACATCCTTCTAAAGGAGGTCATCGACAACGCTGTAGACGAATTCATCATGGGCTACGGCAAGCGGATCGAAATCTCTCTGGAATACGACACCGGCGAGGTCGTTGTGCGCGACTACGGTCGCGGCATTCCGCTGGGCAAGGTTGTGGAGTGCGTCTCGGAGATCAACACCGGCGCCAAGTTCAACGATGATGTCTTCCAGCTTTCTGTGGGCATGAACGGTGTCGGCACCAAGGCGGTGAACGCCCTCTCCACACAGTTCGAGGTGCGTGCCTTCCGCGACGGCGAATACTCGGAGGCCTTTTTCGAGCGCGGCGATCTTGTTTCGCAGAAGCGCGGCAAGTGTGCCTCGCCACAGCGCAACGGTACCTATGTGCGCTTCACCCCCGATGCCGACATCTTCAAAAAGTTCCAGTTCCGCGAGGAACATGTGCTGCGCCGCCTGCGCATGTACGCCTATCTCAATGCCGGGCTGACTCTGGAACTGAACGGCACCAAGATCGTCTCCGAAAACGGTCTGCTGGATCTGATCCACGATGAAGTGCAGTTTGAGAAGCTGTATCAGCCCTTCCACTACCGTTCTAAGATGCTGGAGTTGGTCTTCACACATACGAACCGATTCAGTGAAGACTACTACTCGTTCGTCAACGGCCAATTCACCAATGATGGCGGCACGCACTTGTCGGCCTTTAAAGAGGGCCTGCTCAAGGCGGTCAACGAGTTCAGCAAAAAGCGGTTCGACGGCGACGACGTGCGCGAAGGCATCGTCGGTGCGATCGCGATCCGGCTCAAAGAGCCGATCTTCGAGTCGCAGACCAAGAACAAGCTGGGCAATCAGGAGATCCGCTCCGAGCTGGTGGCCGAGGTTAAGCGTGTGGTCGAGGAGATGCTGCACCGCGACCCGGATGAGGCCGCCAAGCTCATCAGCAAGGTCGAAGAGACCGGCAAGCTGCGCGCCGAACTCAACGCGGTCAAGAAGCTGGTGCGTGAGCGCTCGCGCGCGGTCACGGTCCGTGTGCCGCAGCTCAAAGACTGCAAGCGCCATCTGCACAAGAAAAAGGGCACTGGGCTCGACACCATGATCTTCATCACCGAAGGCCAGTCGGCTGCGGGATCGATCGTGAGTTGCCGCGACGTCAACACACAGGCGATCTTCACGCTCAAGGGGAAGCCGCTCAATGTGTGCGACTCAAAGCGCGACGCCCTGTACAGAAACGTCGAAATCTATAATCTGATGCAGAGTCTCGACATCGAAGAGACCGTCGACCGTCTGCGCTACCAGAAAGTGATCCTGGCCACCGACGCCGATGTTGATGGTTTGCACATCCGTAATCTGATGATCACCCTCTTTTTGCGCTTCTTTGACCGGGTCATCAAAGAAGGTCACCTCTACATTCTGGAAACCCCCCTCTTCCGCGTGCGTAACAAGAAGAAGACCCTTTACTGTTACAGCGAAGAGGAGCGCGTTGCAGCGATCGAGGCCTGCGGGCGGAATCCAGAAATCACCCGTTTCAAAGGCCTGGGCGAAATCTCGCCGGACGAGTTCAAGGCGTTCATCGGCAAGAGCATGCGGCTGACACCGGTTGACAGTTCACGTGACCGCGACCTTAAAGATACGGTCGATTTTTACATGGGGCGCAACACTCAGGAGCGGCGCCAGTACATCATGGACAATCTGGTGATCACCGAGGAATCGCTGTCGTGAGCAAGTCTCCCAAAAAGCCGAAACGCAAAAAAAAGGCGGACGCGGACGCCATCCAGCCGCCCAGCCTGTTTGACGACATGGATCTTTTCGACGCCATGCCGACCGCATCCGCCGAAGAGGGGGCGGACGACTCCGAACAAGATGGCGGCTCCTCGTCGTCTGCGGCCAGCACGCACGGTGGCGAAGGCCCGCTGCGCGATTTGATGGACGACAACTTCCTGCAGTTCGCCTCGTACACCATCTGCAACCGCGCCAT
Source organism: Kiritimatiellia bacterium (assembly GCA_033812795.1). Taxonomy (GTDB): domain Bacteria; phylum Verrucomicrobiota; class Kiritimatiellia; order RFP12; family UBA1067; genus JAPXSY01. The sequence goes on along the minus strand of JAPXSY010000047.1, from coordinate 5,467 downwards.
CCCTACGGTCGAAGACGGACTCAAGCCCGTGCAGCGCCGCATCATGCACAGCCTGTGGGAGAAGGACGACGGACGCTTCATCAAGGTCGCGAACGTGGTCGGCCATACGATGCAGTACCATCCGCACGGGGATGCGTCGATCGCGGACGCAATCGTCAACCTGACGAACAAGCGCTACCTCATCGAAGGCCAAGGAAACTACGGCAACATCTTCACCGGTGATCCTGCCGCCGCCTCGCGCTACATTGAGTGCCGTCTCACAGAGCTTGCGCGCAACGAACTCTTCAACCCCAAACTGACCTCCTTTATTCCCAGCTACGACGGCCGGAACAAGGAGCCGGTGCTGTTGCCCTGCAAACTGCCGCTGTTGCTGATGCTCGGCGCGGAAGGCATTGCAGTGGGGCTCTCCACCTCGATCCTGCCGCACAACTTCATTGAGCTGCTCGAGGCCCAAGTCGCGATCATCCAGAAAAAACCGTTCCAAGTCTTCCCGGATTTCCAAACCGGCGGTATCATGGATGTCTCGGAATATGCGGACGGCAACGGCCGTATCAAACTCCGCGCCGTGATCGAGCACCGCCAGAACAACAAGCTCGTGATCACCGCGCTGCCGTCCGGGCAAACCACCGAATCGCTGATTGCCAACATCGAAGATGCGATCAAGAAGAAAAAGGTGCCGGTCAAACAGATCAGCGACTACACGGCGGAAAAGGTTGAGATTGAGTTGACGCTCAATGCGGGTGTCACGCAAGACAAGGCAGTCAAAGCGTTGTACGCCTTCACCACCTGCGAGTCTTCCCTTTCCAGCCGACCGGTCGTCCTGTTCGGTAACCGGCCGCGCGAGATGTCGGTCAGCGAGATCCTGCGTGCCTGCACCGAGCAGCTTATGGAGCTGCTGCTGCGCGAACTTGAGCTGCGGCGTGATGAGCTGGACAACCTCTTCCACAGCAAGACGCTGGAACAGATCTTCATCGAAGAGCGCATCTACAAGCGTATCGAGGAACAGACCAGTTATGAAGCGGTTCAGCAGGCCGTGCTCGACGGATTCGTGCCTTTTCTCAAGCGGTTACGCCGCGAGATCACGCTTGACGATGTCGAGGCGCTGCTGAAGATCCAGATCCGGCGCATCTCACGATACGACATCGAGCGCAACCGCCAAGAGATCGAGGGGATCTTGCGCGAGGAGGATGAGGTCGCCAAGAACATCAAGGGATTGCGCGCCCATGCCGTGCGCTACCTGAAAAACCTGATCAAGAAATACCAGCCCCTCTATCCGCGTCTGACCCAACTCACCGAAGCCCCCTTCAAGCAGATTGAGGTGCGCGCGCTCACAGCCAGTGAACTGTCGCTCAGGATCGATCGTGAAAACGGGTATATCGGCACCGACATCCGCAGCGGCGAAGAACTCTTCAAGTGCTCGTCACTCGACAAGATCATCGTGGTCTGGAACGATGGCCGGTACAAGATGATGCCGCCGCCCGATAAGTTTTTCGTGGACAAACAGGGTGGCAGCTACTGTCAGATTTATGACCGCGAGAAGACGTTCACCTGTGTCTACACCGAGCCGCATTACGGGTTCACATATGTGAAACGCTTCGCCTTCGGCGGTGCGATTCAGAACAAGGAGTACCGTCTGGCACCGGAAGGCAGCCGGATCCTGCTCTTCGAGGAGGGGGTGCCGGACGCGATTTTCGTGAAGTACAAGCCTGCCAAGTCGCAACGCATTCACCAACAGATGTTCACCCCGTTCGAAGTGCTGGTGAAAGGTGTGTCGGCGAAGGGCATTCAGATGACGTCGAAGAACATCGCGCGTATCAGTTCCAAGAAGCCCGGTTGGTGGGATGAAAAGGAGGCCTCACCCAAGGGGACCTTCACCTGAGCGGCACGGCGCAGGGCAACGGGTCACCCGCGCACCACGCGCGCGCCGTCGGAAGGACGAATCACGCGCACGTCGCACGGCGTGCCAAACCGCGTGGCGTACGCCTCCGCGAGTTGCGCACCCACGGACTCCGCCCGGTCAGGATGCGTGAGCGCCACAACCGAACCGCCGAATCCGCCTCCCGAAAGCCTCGCGCCCAACACGTCCGGCAGGGATCGGGCGGCATCGACCACCGCATCCAACTCGGCGCAGGAGTTGTGGAACAGGACACGCGAACTGGCGTGCGAATCGTACATCAGCGCTCCGAACCCCGCTAGATCGCCACGGGCCAGCCGTGCGGCACCCGCGAGCACGCGCTCATTCTCGCCGATCGGATGCGCCGCACAGTCGGCCACGTCCTCCGGAAGCCCTTTACGGTAAATCGCCCATTCCGCCATGGAGACATCGCGGAGCGCGCGTACCGGGTGGCGCAAGACCCGGGCGAAATGCGCGGCCGCAGTTTCGCAGGCCTCACGCAACCGATTGTAGGCACCGTCCACAAGCGCGTGCTTGGCGTGGGTGTTGCACATCAGGAAACAGGCGTCTTTACCCAGGGCGACGGTTGTGTGGGACACGGAACGGAAGTCGGTTTTCACCAGCTTGTCCTGTTCACCCGCCAGACTGGAGATCTGATCCAGAAGCCCGCACTTGCACCCGGCAAACAGGTGTTCCGCACGCTGGCCAATGCGGGCAAGCTGCACGGGTTCGACTGTGATCCCGTAGAGCCGGGAGAGCGCGAGCCCGGTAGACATCTCCAGCGCTGCGGAACTCGAAAGCCCGCTTCCCAAGGGGATGTTACCAAAGAACATGCCGTCAAACCCGTGCGTCGCCGGGCACTTCCCGGTCAACCCGGCGAAGGTCCCCTTGACATAGTTCTGCCAGGTGTCGTCGGATGACGGCGTGATGGCGGTGCAGTCGAAGGAAACCTCTTTCATCAGGTCGCCAGCGACCAGGCGGCAGGTGGTGTCGTCGCGTTTTACGGCGGCGAAGAAGGTGCCGACGTTGATCGCGGCCGAGAAGACAAACCCTTCGTTGTAATCGGTGTGGTTGCCCAGCACCTCGATGCGCCCCGGCGCGTAGGCGATCACTTCGGGCTCACGTCCGAAGTGCGTCTGGAACTTTTTCAGCAACTCGTCGTGTACGGCTTGGTTGACCATGCTGTCCTCAGCTTTCAGCGGGGGGGTTATTTCCGGATGACCGCAAGGAGTTCGTCACGTTTGGCGGCCATCAGCGTTGCATCGCGGGCTTCGAGATTCAGGCGCACCAGCGGCTCGGTGTTCGAGCATCGCACGTTGAACCACCAGTCGGCGTACTCGACGCTGACACCGTCTAACTCGAAGACGCGGCCGTCGGCGTACACGGTACGCAACTCGTCCAGAATCGTTTTGGGATCGCGCGTCACGTTGGAGTTGATTTCACCGCTCGCGACGTATTTGCGCAACGGTGCGATCAGTTCGGACAATGGCTTGCCCGTCTGGCTGACGATGTTGGCCAGGGAGAGAATCGCGAGGGCGGAACTTTCAGCCGTGAAGTTATCTTTGAAGTAGTAGTGGCCGCTCAGTTCACCGGCGAAGAGCGCGTCGTTTTCGCGCATCTGCTGCTTAATGAAGGCGTGGCCGACGCGGCTCATCATCGGGGTGCCGCCTGCGGCTTCGATCGTCTCTTTGACCACCCAACTGCTGCGCAGGTCATAAAAGATCACGCCTTTGCGTTTGGCCAGCACATCCTGCGCGATCAGCGCGGTGACGAGATCCATCGGGACGATCTCGCCGCGCTCGTCGATAAAACCGGCGCGGTCGGCGTCACCATCGTAAGCCACGCCGAAGGCGTATTTACCGGCGCGTACCTTGGCTTGCAGATCCGTGAGCGTGGCGTGGTTGAGCGGGTTGGCCTCATGATTCGGGAAGCGTCCGTCCGGTTCTTCGTACAGGCCGTCCCAAGTGAGCAGGCCTTGCAGCGCCTTGACCTCCCAGATGCCCATGCCGTTGGCGAAGTCGATCGCCAGATGCACCGGTTTCGGCAGTTGCGCGAACTGGGCTACATGGCGGCGGTAGGCCTCTTGGACATCGGCCTGGCTGATCGTGCCCGGAGTCGCGGCTTTGGGCGCGAAGCTGCCTTCGTTCACGATGCGCTCAATCTCTTTGATGCCGGTGGCGCCGCTGATCGGCACCGCCTGTGCGCGGCACAGCTTGAAGCCGTTCCATTCGGCGGGATTATGCGAGGCGGTGATCATGATGCTGGCGTCCGCACCCAACGTGCCGTTGGCGAAGTAGGACATCGGCGTGGAACCGTAGCCAATATCAATGACATCGGCGCCCTGTTCGGTCAGGCCCTTGGCCAGCGCGGTGAACAGCGGCTCAGAGTGGGGGCGGATGTCACGGGCCACGACCACCTTTTTGCAGGTGGTGAAAGTCACAAAAGCGCGGCCGATCGCGTATGCGATCTCCTCGGTCAGATCCTGTCCGTAAATGCCGCGGATGTCGTATGCTTTGTAAATGCCTGCCATAAATTGATCCCTTTCTTTTGTTCCGTTACCGACCGCCCCATCCCAGTTTGCGCCTCAACACATCACACGGATTATACCCGTGCAGTTCAATCAGCGGCATACTGTGAGAACTTTTGACAATCTCGACCGCATCGCCGCACCGCACCGGCTGTTGGTCGCGGCCATCCGAACTGACGCTCACCGGGACGCGGTCGGAAACCACCTTTACCGCAATGTGCGACGTTTCAGACACAATCAGCGGGCGGGATGTGAGCGCGTGCGGGCAAATCAGGCTGATCACTAGCGCGGGCGTGCCCGGCAGAACGATCGGCCCGCCTGCGGAGAGCGAGTAGGCGGTGCTGCCGGTCGGGGTCGCCACGATAATGCCGTCGCAGAGGAAACGCGACACGGGCTGCCGATCCAACAACAGATCCAGTTCGGCGGCGTGCCCCGACTCGCCGCGGTACACCACCACATCGTTGAGTGCGTCCGAAAGCAGGCTGCGTGTACCATCCTGATGGCGCACGGCGGCGGCGAGCGCCGACCGGCGGCTCACGGCGTACCGGTTCTCGCGCAACTGTCGCAGGGCCTCCTCGAACTGGTGCTCTTCCACACTGGTCAGATAACCCAGGGAACCGATGTTCAGGCCCATGAGCGGCAGACGTTGTTCAGCAACCTTGTGGGCCGCATCCAGTAGCGTGCCGTCTCCGCCCAACACCACCACCGCCTCGACTTCCCGCTGTTTGAACTCGCCCGCCGGACAGGATGGGACATCGGGAAGCAGGGACGCGGTCCGTTCCTCGGCCAGCACAATGAACCCCATACCCGAAGCGAGCGCGGCAACATGCCGGACGGCTTCGGCCGAGCGGGCCTTTTCCAGATTGGCGATCAGTCCGATAGTTTTCATGCCGGTTTGCAACTATACCGGCAACAACACGGGAAAACAAGCGTGGAAACGGGAATACGCCCATGAACAGGGGCGCCCCGCGACGCTTTGTTTGGTTGCTGGGTTATCGCGATCGGGATCGGGTTTGGTTCCCCGTCCTCGTCCCGTTTTCGTGTAC
>JAPXSY010000046.1:0-25343 GCA_033812795.1 Kiritimatiellia bacterium | reverse complement strand
CGATTGATTGCTGCATGCTTAGTTCTGGAGCAGGGATTTTTAATAAACGGAAATGGTCTGGGGCAAGCCGACGCCTTCCAGACGACCCTGTTGTCTTCCCTTGAGTCTGTGCATAGACAAAAGAACAGAACAACATCGCGTAGATATATTCAGTCACGGAGATGCCGGGGCGATGGCTTACAACATAAAATTCTGTTGAGGTGTACGCATACTCGTGCCCCTTTAAGTCATCAACAAGTACGTATTTTTTGTTGAAAATGCTGGGCTCAATACGTGCAAAAAGAATGTCTCCAAGGCGAACAACGTTTCGGCCCCTCACTTCGCGATAGGGTCGCATAACGACTTCCCGCACCTCTGTTTGGTCACATTCAGGAAGTCCAACATAGGGGACAAGGGTTTCTATATCATCAGGTTTCTCAATAGAGTTGCCGTTAACAATGGCAAGCTCAGAAAGGGCCTTAATGGGCACCTTTGGAGGTGCCCCTCGGGCAAGAATAGGTTGATAGGAGGAGGGATCTATTCGACTTCCACGAACGGCATCTAGACGAACCGCAAATGCCTTTTGTGTATTCTCGTCTGGCATGGTCAATTCAAGCTCATTCAACAGATAATCGTCGAATGTAACTATCAACCGCTCCGCTTCCTCCAAGGCGCGGTCGCTCTCGGCGCGGGCGGCATCGAGTTCAGCCACTAAACGGCGCTGGATGTCAAGGGGCGGAAGGGGGATTTTCAATTATTTGCATTCCTCGCTCCAAGAAATGGAACTCCACCACCTCCAATAAGCTGGTTCACCTGTTTGGTCACAAAAGATGAAGACAATATAGCCTTAAGAAATCGTGGTTTAATTTTTTTCTTGTTAGGCCGATATACACCCACGTTTCCATCTACAGTGTATTTGTTGGCTTCATCCTCATACAGTGCAACTTTATGTTGTCTAATTGCTTCGCCAATAAATGGGCTTATCACATCTCCGACTTTCAACAACTTTCTGTCGGGAACATTTGTAGTCGACTCAATTTCACAAAAATCGATAGAACCATTAAGGCAAATGTTTTTAACCTTCAACACTTTTGGTGCATCCACATCGTCTGTTTTTTTAATAGTAATTCCTTGAAACACATCCAAACAGATATTTTCAATCGGAATAATTTCATAACGAAACTGTGAAAAGTCTGTTCGGTTCAATAAAAAATTAGTGTCCCAGCGTCCGGTTAATTCCCCCCGCCGCACCGCGAAGCAGACTGGCTGCCCCGCGGGTGCGGGGGTTAGACGAAAAAAGGGTCTGGATTCCGCTTGAAGGCCGCGTATTGCCCGAGTAGCCCACTACCGGGGACGACATGGCGATGCTGCTCGGACCAGTGCCCGGGGCTCTTACCTTCGCCGGGCACCCAGTTGAAAGTCACCTCCCAGTCGAACAGATCGCAGCGCTGGCGCTCGGTGCGCAATAGTCCCGGTTTTTCGTCCACCATCTCCACTTGGTAGGTGCTGCGGCCAGTGGCATCGTATCCGACGTTTTCGGCTATGGCCATGAAGATGGCCTCGCCGTCAGAGGCGGGCACGTTCGGCTGGCGCTTCTCTAAGAAAACTACGCTGGACTTCACCCCCGCGCCAAAATGGGCGAAGGCGAATTGCGGCAGGCTCACCACAGCCAGCACCTTGAAGCGTTCCAGAATCCAGTCGCGCACTCCTTGCAGGCTAGCGTTGGTCAATAGACCATCGGGCAGGACTACGCCAGCCCGTCCACCCGGTTTCAAAAGCTGCCAAATCCGCTCACAGTAGATGATCTCAGTCTTGACACTGGAGCGCTGCTTGACCGCCTTCTTGCCTGCCTTGTAATCAGCATCGGTATTTTCTGCGTCGTCTTCGTCCTTGCCGCCACTCTTTGAAATATAGCGGGAAAGCTCATAGCTGGGAAGGTAGCTGTGCAGTTCTTCCTTGATCACCGCACCAAAAGGAGGATTGGTCGGGATCTTGGAGAAGCCCTTGCTCTCGTCGCGCTTCCCGGTTTGAAGATTGAGCCCCATGATGGCGGCAAAGCTTGCGTTCTTGCGCCCGATGTTAATCAAGGGTTCCAGAGCGTCGTTGCCGATGACGTTGGTGTGGCCATCGTCGTGAACGATCATGTTCATCTTGGCGACGCGGGCGATCTCTTCGTTAATCTCGATGCCAAACAGCCGCTTTTCGGCAAAACTGTGCCAGTAATCAAAATGCTCCTTACTATCTGCTTCGTAGTATTGACAGGCCTGTCTGCGGACATGGTCGAGGGCATGCAACAAGAAACCGCCGGAACCACAAGCCGGGTCTATAACGAAATCATCGGCTCGGATATCAAGCATCTGGATGGTTAAGGCGATAATGTTGCGTGGCGTGAAGTACTGGCCAAAGTCACCCTTAAAAAAACCATCCATGAACTGCTCGAAGGCAACGCCCTTGGTGTCGAGGTCAGTGGCGGTGAGGTTGATGCCCTCTAAGTGGAGCACCACATTTTTCAGGGTGACATCATCGATTTTGATGTCGTCGTTAAAAACATCTGGTTCTTTCTGCCGTTCGATGGCATACATGTCCTTGATGCGGGTGGCGAGACGCTGGGCTGTTTCGTTCGTCTTGATCTGAAATTTGTAAGGCTCACCCTTCTTGCGCGGTGTTTTTTCGTCTCGAGTCTTCAAAAAGATTAGCTTGGTCAACTCTCCGAAGGCCATGGGCGGCGAGAGGCGGCCACCTCCCCACAGGGTTTGGTGGCACTTGCGGATGGTCTTGATCAAATCATCACGGCTGACCGCACTGATATCTGGCTTTGGAAAGGCATCCTTGTAGTATTTGAATTCCTCTGGCTTGCCATATTGGATTGGCAGGTCGGCAACGATATTCGCCTCGCGCTCCAGAACACCAAATTTATCGGAACAGTCATAGAAGGCGCGGGTTTGACCAGCGATGACACCGATGTACTCGGCACGGAATTTATGGGCGTGACCGTTACCGAAAGCTTGTTCCACCGCCTGTCTGAACGCGGCATCTGAAATGCCGTCGCGCTTGCACTCAATGACGCCGAAAGGCTTGGTGTGCTCCTTGTCGCGGAAAACCACGAGATCGGCGCGGTCCACCGGAGTGCGGTCGGGAACAGTCACCTCGACACCAATGTACTCGGGCGCATAACCGTAGCGATAGATTAGTTCGGCATAGTAAGCGGCTCGTACTTTCTCTTCCGGATCGCTCCATTTCTCGGAAACATTCACCGTAGCGTAGCGGATCTTCTCGGTCTTACCGCTGGTAATGAGTTGCAGATGGCCGTCCGCGAAAGCGCGTTGTAAGAAGTTCTGAGTGCTCGTGCTCATCTCAATTCCCCTTTGTTTTGTTGAGTCCGGAAGACTGCTCTTCTTTTTTTCATACATGCTGTAAACCCGCGAGGGTTTCCTGCGCGGTGTCGAGCGCCTCTTGACGACTAAGGGACAGGTAATTTGACCATCCCCAAAAAACTTTGTGCCCTTTGTGCCTTTGTGTGAGAAAAAAGTGCCATGCGATTTGTGGCCGGATCCGTACGAATGAAACCCGAAACCCAATACGCGCAATGGGGCAGATCAGGTCATCCACGGTGGACGCGCGGGACGATGTTTAGGCTTGCCGCCCTTCCGGGAGCGGGGCTTGAAGCCGCCGCTCTTGAAACCTCCGCTGCCGCCACCCCGCGGTTTCCGTCCCTGATCCTTCTTTGCCTCGTCGCCGCCGCGTGCCGGACGCGGAGCCGCGGGACCCGCAGCGGGAAAACGCTTTCCCTCGGGACGGCGGCGGTCACGGCGTTCCGTCTCAACCGCCGGTTTTTCGCGGGACTGCGCCGCGCGGGCGGGCCGCCGGTCCGGGGCATCGGACGGAATCGGCTTCGCGCCGGGACCGCGACGGAAATCCGGCTGGCGCCGACCTTGAGGGCCGCGACCGGGACCCCGGTCGCGCGAGTACGCGCCACGGCCCTTCGCGCCGCCCTGCGTGCGGATGCGGCTCGCCCAAGCGGGCCGCGGCAGGGAATCCCTGCCTTTGCCAACCGCCTTCTCCGCCCGTTCGGAATGGTAGGAGTGCGTGTTGTCGACCTCAATACTTTTCCGGATCAGCCGTTCGATGGCCCGTAAGAGACCGCGCTCTTCGGCGCTGACAAACGAGAGGGCAACCCCCGCCGCGCCAGCGCGCGCCGTGCGCCCGATGCGATGCACGTACGATTCGGTCTCCTCCGGCAGATCAAAATTGACGACATGCGTGATGCCGTCCACGTCAATGCCGCGCGAAGCGATATCCGTCGCGACCAGCACGCGCACCCGGCCGTGGCGGAAAGCGTCCAGTGCGTCCATACGCGCCCGCTGGGTCTTGTCGCTGTGGATCGCGCGCGCCGAAATCTCCGCCCGGCAGAGCTTGCGCTCGATTTTGTCCGCGCCGTGACGCGTCCGCGCGAAAACCAGCACCTTGCTCATCTCCGGACGGGTGGCGAGGATCTCGCCCAGCAGCGCGTCCTTGTTGGCTTTGTCCACGAACATCAGGGTCTGGTTGATCCGGTCGACCGTGGGCTGATCGGGCGAGATGGTGATCTGCACCGGATCTTTCACCATCGACATGGCCAGCCGGGTGATCTCCGGTGAGAAGGTGGCAGAGAAGAACTGCGTATGGCGCGCTTCAGGCAGCATCGCGAGAATGCGCTTGATGTCCGGCATGAACCCCATGTCCAGCATGCGGTCCGCCTCATCCAGCACGAACTCTTCAATGCCGTCGAGCGCGATGTGCCCCTGTCCGTGCAGGTCCAGCAGCCGTCCGGGCGTCGCCACGACCAGCACGGCCCCGCGGTTCAACGCGTTGACCTGCGGATATTGACTGACCCCGCCGAACACCACTGCGAACGGCAGCCCGAGGTAACGGCCGTAGGTTGCGGTACTGGTGGCGATCTGCGCGGCCAGTTCCCGCGTCGGAGCGAGCACGAGCGCCCGGGGGCGGTTGCGTTCAACCGGTTTGGGGTTGAGATTCAGCCGGTGGAGGATCGGCAGCAGAAAAGCGGCGGTCTTGCCGGTGCCGGTCTGCGCGCAGCCCATGAGGTCGCGGCCATCCAGAAGGTGCGGGATGGCTTTTTCCTGAATCGGCGTGGGGGTCAGATAGGCCTCATCCGCCACGGCATGTTGCAAAAGGGGATGGACCAAACCGAAAACCGTGCCCGCAAAAGCTTCCGGGATCGTGCCCTTGGGTTTGGGGACCTGGGTCGGCTTGAACTCGCGTTCCGCCAGGCCGGGATGACGATTCCGACGACGGAAAGGTTTACGGGGACGGCGGCCACGCTGTCCGGATGGGTGTTCTGTATGCATGTGGCGTTCGTATATACTCTTTCCGCCCGTCCAAGTAAAGTCAAGACCCCTGCGGTTTATTCTCGCCGTGCGGGCCGTCCCGTATTATTCTACATCGTTATTGGCCGCATCCTGCTGGCTTGGGGGGTTCTGATGCTAATTGATGTCCATACCCACGTCTTTCCCGATCATTTGGCCGCGCGGGCCCTTGCCACGCTCACCGCGAAAACCGGAAACGCGATCGCCCCGGTGGCGGACGGGACCCTAAGCGCACTGCTGGAAAACCTCCAGCGTGACGGCGTGGACCGGGCCGTGGTCTGCCCGATCGCCACGCGCCCCGATCTTTTCGAGGGGCTGTTGCGGGAGGCTCTGGCGCTGCGCGACGGCGAACGCGGCAAAGACGCGGCCCGCCGCCTGATCCCGTTCGCCTCGGTGCATCCGGATGACGAAGCCCGTTTCGCCCATCTCACCCGCGTGGCTGAAAGCGGCCTCATCGGAATCAAACTGCACCCGTACTACCAGCCTTGCGTGCTTGATGCGCCGCCGATGCTGGAGTTTTTCCGCTGTTGCCGCGATCTGGGGCTTGTGGTGCAGTGCCACTGCGGGTTTGACATCGGGTTCCCGTTCGAACCGGTCTGCGGTCCCGCCCGCGTGGCGCGCGTGATGCGGGAGGTCCCCGGCTTGCGCTTCATCGCCTCGCATCTGGGCGGGTGGCGCCAATGGGAGGAGTCGGTGACACACCTGCTCGGGACGGACATCTATCTGGACACCGCCGTCCTGCGCCAGGATCGGGAGGACCCGCTGCTGCTCCGCCTGCTGCGCGAACATCCGACGGACCGGCTCCTGTTTGCCACCGACTGGCCTTGGCTGGGATTCGCGGACGGCATCGCCTTCGTCCGGTCGGCCGCGCTCGGCGCGAAGGCCGAGCGCGCCATCCTGGGCGGCAACGCGATCCGTTTGCTGGGGATTCCGGCGTAGAGCCGGCTCAGCCCTGCTGGGACTGCCGCAGCTTGTAGATGCGCTCCATGCGCGCGCCGATATCCTCGAAACCGATATCCGCGCCGTAGACATCCTTGTAGTACCCGAAGGCCTTCTCGATGTCCCCCGACTCCTCGGCCAGCACACCCAACTCGAAAACGACCCTCTTTTTGAGATCATCCATGATCGGCAGCTGGTCGTTGGCGGTTTCAAGCTGCATGATCGCCATGTCGCGCTGGCCCTTTTTGGCGAAGCACTTCGCCAGATAATAGAGCGCCTCGACACGCTCCTTGGGACTGCGCTGCGCGAGCTGCAGCTGGCCGATGGCCTCGTCGAAATAATCGTACTTGTAATACTGCAAGCCCAGCTCGAAACGCAGCTTGAGATCATTCGGGTAGCGCTGCACGCGCGAGGCCAGATCATCAAAGATGAACTGGTTCATCTCCGTCTCGGCCGCGGCCGCGGCCTCGGCGTCACCTGCGGTCTGCAACGCCTCGATCCGCGCCTCGAACGCCGAAATCCGCGTGGCGGTCAGGGCCCGGTCCAGTTCCGGATCCGCCGGATTCACCTCACGCGCTGCCTCCAGCGTCTGCACCGCCTCGTCGAAGCGCTTGTTCTGCGTATAGAGCCGCGCGAGGGCGCGGTAGAGGTTAAGGTTGTTCGGCTCTTTCTCAATCCGGCCCCGTGCCTCCTCGATCAGGGATTCGGCATCGGTACCCGCCACGACCGCCTTGGCCTGTATGTCGAGTTTCTTGGCCTGCTCCTTGTTCGCGATCAGATTCCGGTATCCGTCCTTCTGTCCGGCAACCTCCTCCCATCCGCCGCTGACCATGGTCATACGGGCTTCCGCATCCTTGAGGAGTTTGAAAATCGTCTGGTCGTTCGGCTTGTAGGCGTTCAGCTTCAGATACGCCTCACGCGCCTTGTCATAATCGCCCACCGCCATATAGTAATCGGCCACGCGCCGCAGCAGCGTCATGTCGTCGGGGTTGTTATCATAGGCTGCCTCGACCGTGAAGAGCGCCGCTTCCGGGTGTCCGGCGGCCTCGGCCACCTCCACCGCCAGCTCCACATTCTCCGAGTGGAGCGGATTCATGATGAGCAGCTTCTCGCACTCGATCAGCGCCGCCTCATGCTTGCCGGCCTTCATCAGCCCCGTGACCTTCAGCCGCTGGAAAAAGGCCGCCACCTCCTGTATCTTACTGGAAAGCGGATTCTTCTTGGCTTTACGGAATTTGGCGATCTGCGCGGCCCGCAGAAATTTCCGGGCCCGTGAAAAACCCGGCGCCAAGATCAGGCACTGCATCAGAAGGTCAATCGCGATATCAAGGTTGGCGCGCTCGAAGGCGGCAACCCCTTTGTTGTAGAAGTTCTGGGCCTGCTGGGCCACCTGCTCCGCTTTCTCATTTTCACCTATCATGCCGCGTCCTCACTTCTTGTCATACCCCTGCTGGGAATTAGCCTTTTCACTATACGGCGAAACCTTGGCGCCGTCAAGTTCGACCGCCCGCCGGATTGCGGGCAGCAGCCGCAACGCCACCTGCTCATTGCCGGCGCGGTTGGGGTGGTCGGTTTTGTCCCAGTAGGGCGGAAGCCGGTTGGGCTTGATGTCGATCTGCATGTTGGGCACATACTCCGCCCCATGCGTCTCGCACACCCGGCGCTCCAACCGCGCGATCTCGCGCGCCAGCGCGAACCGGTCCGGCGTGAACTCCACGCACGGCTCCTCCCAGAAAAACCGGTCTCCGAAACAGCTCGCCACCACCACCTGCATCGAGCGCGAACGCGCTTCGCGCACCATCGCCTCCAAATCCGCGGCCAACGCCTCCGGCGGACGGTTGCGCTGCCAGAAATCGTTCGCGCCCAGCGCGATCACCAGGATATCGGGATTGTGCGCCAACACATCCCGCTCGAAACGCGCCCTTCCGCCCATGAGCGTGTCTCCGCCCACACCAGCGTCAATCACCCGGACATACGGCATAAACCGTGCCAACCAATCGCTGTAGCGACCGCCCTGCCCGCCGCAGGAAGTCAGACTGTCCCCCAGGCAAACGAGCACCGGCCGGGTGTCCCGCAACCCCCGAACCCCTACCGCCGCCGCCAGCCCGAACCCGATTGCCAACGCGCCCAGCCAAACCCATCGCCTCATCGCTCCCCCACCGTTTTACCCTTTCCGTTCCGCATGGGGTGTGTTGTACCACATCACACACGCGGAAGAAAGCCCAACCGTAATGGATGCGGGTCCCCGAGGCAAGGGCGTGAGGATGCAACCCTGAAACCAGAAACCCTGAAACCTTGAAACCCTGAAACCAAAGAAAGTGTCCCGTGGTTAAACAATCGATTCCGAAAGCGATAGCGATCCCGATTCCGATTTGGATGAAACCGTGAAACACATGAAACTTCATGAAAATCAGGAATTTCCCCCTGGCGTTCCAAAAAAACCCGAGCGATGCCATCCCGTGTGTTCGTGGTGAAATAATCGATTCCGATAGCGATAGCGATCCCGATTCCGATAGCGATCCCGACCCCGATAGCGATCCCGATCCCGATTTGGATGAAACCATGAAACCTGAAACCTGAAACCCTGAAACCATGAAACCATGAAACCCTGAAACCAAAAAAAGTGTCCCGTGGTGAAATGATCGATTCCGATTCCGATAGCGATCCCGACCCCGATTTGGATGAAACCATGAAACCCTGAAACCTTGAAACCCTGAAACCATGAAACCTTGAAACCCTGAAACCCAAGAAAGTGTCCCGTGGTGAAACAATCGATTCCGATAGCGATCCCGACCCCGATTTGGATGAAACCTTGAAACCTTGAAACCATGAAACCATGAAACCTTGAAACCCTGAAACCCAAGAAAGTGTCCCGTGGTGAAACAATATCGGCGGATGCGGCACTAAAAACCATTGATCCCGTCGCTCTTGCTTTTACGGCAATCCGTCACGTATACTGCGGCCATGTTTCCTTCTGAAAACCAGACCCAACCGGATCCCGCGGCTTGCCGGCCCCGCGCCGCCGCCGCGCTTCTTCCTTGGCTGACTGTGCCGCGTTTCTGGTCCCTGACCGCCTCAACGGTCCCGGTCACCGTCGGCGCGGCGCTCGCGGCCCACGACGGCCACTTCAACGGGCCGCTTCTGGCGCTTTGCCTGCTCAGCGGATGGCTACTGCAAATCGCGGCCAACCTGCTGAACACTTACGGTGATTTCCGGTCCGGCGTGGACACTTCCGCGCATCCGCCGACCGCCCCGCATCTGGTCAACGGCACGCTGCGGCCATATCACGTCTTGGGGGCCGGCGTGCTTTGCCTGCTTGCGGGGGCCTTGGCCGGCGCACGCGCCGCCGCGCTGAGCGACTGGCACCTCGCGCTTTTCGCGGTGGCGGGCGTGGCGGGTGCCGCGTGCTACACAACCGGACCGCGTTTCAAATATGCGGGGTTCGGCCTGCCGGTAGTGGCGCTGTTGATGGGCGTGCTGATGGTCACAGCCAGTTATTTCGCCCAAACCCGGACCCTCACCCTCCCGAGTCTGATCCTCTCCCTGCCGGTCACCTGTCTGGTCGGCGCGATCCTGCACGGCAATGACCTGCGCGACATGGCATCCGACCATCAGGCCGGCATCCGGACCGCCTCGCTGGTTTTGGGTTCCGAACGCGCGCCCCCGCTTTTCATGGCCCTGCACATCCTGCCCCACCTGATTCTGGTCGCCGGGATCGCGGGCGGTCTGTTGCCGCCCCTGTCCGGCATCGCCCTCCTCGCACTGCCGTTCACCCTGAATGCGCTCCGCACCTGCGCCATAGGGTTCCGCACTGGCGACCGGGCACGGATCGGCCGCTTGGAGGGGCTCTCCGCAGGCATCCACTTTCTCTTCGGCACCCTGCTCACGCTGGGCCTCTTTCTCGGATAAAGGAACTCTTCATGCGCGCAACCCACCGGAATTTCTGGCTACTCACGGCTCTGGCGGCCATCGGGTTTCTCTGGGTCTTTGGCTGTCCTGCAGGCAACTTCTGGGGCAAGATCACCCTGACCGTGTGCGGACTCTGCACCGCCTCAATCGTGGTGGCGGGAGTGCCGTGGCGGCACACCGACCTGACGCTCGCCGAGGGGCTCATCGGCGTGGCGGCCGCCGTGGCGCTCTACGGCCTCTTCTGGGCCGGTTATGCGCTGGCATGCCGCCTGTTCGACTTCGCGCCGCAACAGGTGAACGCGATCTACGCGATCCGCGGCGCGGGTCATCCGTGGCTGATCGGCGCTCTCCTGCTGCTGGTGACCAGTCCCGGCGAAGAGTTGTTCTGGCGCGGTTTCGTGCAACGCCAGGCTGCGAAGCGCTGGGGCGCGACGACCGGGGTCGTTCTCGGCACAACGTTTTACGGTGCCGTGCATCTGGTTTCCGGCAACCTCATGCTGGTCTTGGCCGCGAGCGTGGCCGGACTCTTCTGGTGCGCACTCTACCGCTGGCGCGGCAACCTCACCGCCTGCATGGTCTCCCATGCGCTCTGGACCGTCGGGATCTTTCTGTTCTTCCCGATCCGTTGACGCGCAAGGTTTCGCGCCACTCCTCCTGAGCCTTCTCCGAATGAAACGGGGCTGCGCCCGTATGCCCGTGAACTCGCGGTTTGCGTTCTTGCCATCGGGCAGGAAAACCCGTTATGATACCGCTCAAATGTGAACCCCTGCGGTTGGGGAGTATAGGAGGCAGATATGGCCGGTACAGTATTGGATTTGACGGACGCGACCTTTGACGGTGCTGTGGCACAGGGCGTCACGCTGGTGGATTTCTGGGCCCCGTGGTGCGGCCCCTGCAAGATGCAGACGCCGATTCTGGAAACTCAGGTGGCCCCCGCATTGGCAGGCCGGGCGAATGTCGCGAAGGTTAATGTCGATGACGCCAAAGAACTGGCCGTGCGGTTCAGCATCAAGAGCATCCCGGCCCTGCTGATCTTCAAAGACGGCCAGGTGGTGCAGCAGATGGTGGGACTGCAACGCGGCGACGCGCTGGTGAAGGCTGTCGAGGCGGTGCTCGGCGCCTAATCGCCCGGTCCAATCTTTCCGCGATCCGGCTCCCCTGCCGCCAGTATGCCTGCGGACCTCCGCTCTCCGGGTCCGCAGCGGCGGCGGCGTGTATTCCCATGACCGATTATTCCAAACTGCTGAACCCCGAACAGTGTGAGGCGGCTATGGCGGGTGAAGGCCCCCTGCTGGTGCTGGCGGCCGCAGGCACGGGCAAAACCCGGACTTTGGTTTACCGGGTGGCCTACCTCGTCGAACAGGGCCAGCCGCCGGACGGGCTGTTGCTGCTGACCTTCACCAACCGCGCCGCACGGGAGATGCTGGACCGGGCCAAAGAGGTTGCGGGCGAGACGGTCGGGAACCTCTGGAGCGGCACGTTCCACCATATCTGCAACCGGTTTCTGCGGCGTTTCGGCGACCGCCTCGGGTATCCCCACGATTTCACGATTCTCGACCGCGACGATTCGCACAGCCTGATCGACCAGTGCATCCGGGAGACCGTGCGGAACCGCAAGGAGTTCCCCAAGAAGGACGTGATCGCCTCCCTGATCGGCAGGGCCGCCAACCGCGCCTGCGATATCGAAGATGTGCTGGATTCGACGCTCACCGAACTGCGGGTCGATCCGACGGAGATCCTCCGCGTGGCGAACCTCTACGCGGAGAAGAAACGCGGCATGGGGGCCATGGATTTCGATGACCTGCTGGTGAACGGACTGCGGCTTCTGACCGAACACGAGGCGGTGCGCGTTTTTTACCAGAGCCGCTTCCGGCATGTGCTGGTGGACGAATATCAGGACACCAATCTGCTGCAGGCCCGGATGGTGGACATTCTCGCGGACACGCACGGCAACATCATGGCGGTGGGCGACGATTTCCAGTGCATCTACTCGTGGCGCGGGGCGGATTTCCGGAACATCATGGATTTCCCCAAACGCTGGCCGACCTGCCGCATGGTTAAACTGGAGCGCAATTACCGGAGTGTGCCGGAAGTGCTGGAGGTGGCCAACGCCTGTATCCGCGGCAACCCCGAGCAGTTCCAGAAGACCCTGCGGCCCACGCGCAAGGCGCGCAACAAACCCCAGGTTCTGTTTCTACGCGACGGCGAGGAGCAGGCCGCGGCCCTGCTCACCCTGATCGAGCGGTATCAGGAGGACGGATACCGGCTGCGGGACATGGCCGTGCTCTACCGCGCCCACTACCATTCCATCGAATTGCAGATCGCGCTGGGACGCGCGCGCATCCCGTACGTGATCACCTCCGGCATCGGCGTGTTCGAACAGGCGCACGTCAAAGACGTGCTGGCCTTTCTGCGCGTCTGCGTGAACCGTTCCGACCGCCTGGCGTTCGGACGCCTGCTGAGTCTTCTGGACGGCGTGGGCGAGAAAACAGTCGAGTCCCTCTGGAGCAAGATCGGCAACACGTTTGACACGCAATCCCCCGAAACGCGCGCACGCTTGCGGGCGGCGATGCGTCCGGCGGTGCGCGAACAGTGGGCGGCGATCGACCAACTGTTCCAGGCTTATCACAGTGAAAAACTGAATGCCGCGGGCGGCGAGATCGTGCAGCGCTTTTGCGACCTGTTTTACCACACCCTCCTCTACCGGCGTTTCGACAACGCGGACAAGCGTGAGGAGGACATCCGCGAACTGGCGCTGCAGATCGGGAAAAGTCCGAGCGTGGAGGCCTTTCTGCAGGAGGTGGCCCTGCTCACCAATGTCGACCATGAGTATGACGGGGCCGAACGCGAGGCCAAAGAGCGGTTGCATCTCAGCACCGTGCACCAAGCCAAAGGGCTGGAGTGGCCCGTGGTGTTCGTGATCTGGGTCACCGAGGGGATGTTCCCGTCCAGCCGCTCCGTGGGCGAAGCCGAGAACGACGCGGAGGAGCGCCGCCTGTTCTACGTGGCGGTCACGCGCGCAAAGGACGAGCTGGTGTTGTGTGCGCCCGGCATGCGGCGCACACGGGACGGCGGCGTGTTTTTCTGCAAGCCCTCCCGCTTCATCAAAGAAATCCCGCGCGGACTGACGCGGGAGCGTTACGGCAACCGGTACGTCTGAGGTCCCGCGCCGCTCAGAGCGCAAGGTTGAGACTCACGCCGCCCCACAGCAGATCCTCATCCCTGTAGGGTTCGGCATCGCGCGCGTCGCCGTCCAGCAGCGACATCCACGCCAGTTTCGCGCTGACCGACAGGGTATCCGTGAGCGCGTATATGGCGTACACCGAGAAGTTAAAATCCATCAGGCCCGGCTCGTCAACCCCCACATACGTCATATAGTCGTCATCCCCCGCGCCGACCGAGACTTCGGCGCCGAGTGCCAGTTGGTCGCCAAGCGCCACCTCTTTGTTCAACCCGGCGTTGAAGTAAAACCCGTCAAGCAGGTCGTAGTCATAGGCCAGACTCGCAAACGGGGTCACGAGATCGTTGTTGTGGCTGACCGAGAGATAGACCTCTTTCGTGTTCCCGTAAGAGTCGCGGCCATTCGCTTTGAGGAAGGTGTACCCGAAATGCCCCCACTCCAGCGTGAAGCCGCCCACATCAAACGCGTGGAACAGCGAATAATCGACTTCATTGAAACTGCCGCCCGAGACCTTCCGGTTGCGGTCGGTCAGATCAAGATTCCCCCAGAGGCCTAGGCCGAACGTCCCGTACCGCTCTGTCGCATACGCCAGTGTCGCGGCAGGCTGGAAGACCGGCTCGTCGTTGTATACGCAGCCACGCCAGACATACGCGGAGAAAAGATCCAGCGTCAGACCGAACGAGAACCCTGCCGTCTCCGCCTCTCCCACCGCTACCGGCGCGGCCTCCTGTGACAACGCGCCGCCTGCGAGACCGATCCACAACGCCGCCGCCAACACCCCGTTTCTCATGTTTTTCTCTTTCCTAACCTTATTGCGACCTCACCGCTTTCCATCGGGGGAAGAAGGCAGGACCGTTACACCGGGCAGCCGTTGCTCGGCGGAAACCCATCCGTTGGTCCACGCTGTGCCGGGATCGAAACGCGCGGGGTCAGGGAAAAGATCGTCCGGGGTATGCGGGATCCGGTCCTCCCCGCAGGAAAAGAGCGTCGGCAACCCGTTCCCGGCCGGAGGCGCGTAAACGAAGGGCGTGTTCCAAGGGTCGTTGCGCAGAAAACGGATGTAGGGCCCGTCCCACTTTGGGACAGCGGGATCGCGCACCAGCGCGGCAAGCCCCGGCACAGCGTCGGGGAAGCTTCCCGTATGGAAGTGGTAGCGGCCCAGAGCCTCGGCCAGCACATCAAGGTTGCGGATCGCGCGCATGTGCGGGGTCACCTCCATCCGCCGCACCGCCTTGTCCGTGGTGTTGGACAGCAAGATGCCCAGAAACACGAACACCACGATCGCCGCGAAATAAAACTTGGGGTTGCGGAAAAGGGTTGGCGACACCGGATTGCCGAGCGCGGCCCGCTTCTGCTCGTACTCGCGCATGATACGGCTGATCGCGCGGCGTTTGAGGCGCCAGCGCACGGGATCGGAGCGGGGCGGCACGCGCATGACTTTGTCGCACGCCGGACAACGCGACGCGGGGCGCTCATCAAAGTTATGACCGCAATATGGGCAACGGTAGCGCATAGGAACGAAAGTAAGAGGTGATAAGAGGCAGCAGGCAGTGGGCAGTGGGCAGTGGGCAGTGGGCAGTGGGCAGTGGGCAACAGGTGATAAGCGGGAGCAGAAACTCCCAACTCCCAACTCCTAACTCCTAACTCCTAAATCCTAAATCCTAACTCCTAAATCTTCCTTCCCTTTATGGGTCCAGATTTGTGAGTGCAAGCGTGTCGAGATCGATACGGCGGTAGTAGCAGTTGCGCGGCTCGCCGTTCCGGTTGCGGGTGTGGCAGATCGCGCCGCGCCGCGGCCGCACAATGTACAGGAGCGAGTTCTGCTCGCAGTTGACGCGCGCCTCGAGCAGATCAAACGTCTCGCCCGAAGTCCTGCCTTTTTCCCACAGCGTGTTGCGCGAGGTGCTCCACAACACGAGTGTGCGTTCGGCAAAGGCCTTACGCATCGCCAGTTCGTTGGTGTAGGCCACCAGGATCACCTCCCGGGTGTCCGCGTGCTGCACCGCCACCGGAATCGCGTCTTTGCAGGTTTCGGCGATTTTCGCGATTTTCGCGAAATCCAGCGTCAGGGTTGCGCCTTCTTCCAGTTCTTGGCTCATGGTGTTCCTTTCATTCGCGCGTCAGTAGGTCAATTGGCTGCCGCCGATGTACTCACGCAAAATCGAATCCCCCGGCACGACATCCGGCGACAGCGGCGTGAAGTTGTGGAGGAATCCGGAGAGGCGGCGCGCCTCGATATACACCTCGTCCCAAGGTTTGATCTGGTTGAGCAGCGGCGCGATCAGGGGCTTCAGCACAGCCAGCTCATAGTCCAGCGCCGAGTTGAACACCGCATCAGCGAGATGCTCAAACGGGTAGATCCAGCGCTGTTCGCCGCGCACGATCGAGGGCCACATGCGCAACGTCTCGATGGCCGGACGGTTGCGGAACCGGTGGTCCCGCACCATGCGCCGGATGATCCGCGTGTCGGTGGTGGAAATGCGGTTGCTGCTGTCCACGCCGAGTTGCGTGAGCGCGTTGATGTAGATCCGGAATGTCCGATCGCGGGGCACGTCCGCAATCAACTGGGGATTGAGGCTGTGAATCCCCTCCATCACGATGATGCCGTTGTCCGGCAGGCGTGTGGTCTCCGGGCGGTCGTACCCCTCCTTGGTCTTGAAATCGAAGCCGCGCAAGTGCACCTCCTCCCGCGCCAGCAGGCGCAACAGATCGCGGTTCAGGCGCTGCAGGTCCATGGCCTCGATATGCTCGTAGTCCAGCCGTCCCTCCGCATCACGGGGGTTGCGCGCATCTCCCACGAAATAGTTGTCCGTGGAGATCAGCAGCGGCCGGTAGCCGTTCACGCGCAGGTGCGTGATGAGCCGCTTGGAAAAGGTGGTCTTCCCGGCGGAGGAGGGTCCCGCCACCAGCACCAGCCGCACCGAAGGCTCGCGCTGCGTAATCTCATCCGCAATGCGGCCGAGTTTTTTATCGTGCAACGCCTCCACGGTCTGGATGAAGTCATCGACCCGTTTCTCGATCACCGCCTGGTTGAGTTCGCCGACCGTGGTGATGCCCACGATCCGGCCCCACTCGATGTGCTCCCGATACACCCGGAAGAGGTGCTCGAACGGCGGCAGCGGCGGCAGCGCGCTCGGTGAATCCGGCGTCGGCACCGTGAGCACGAACCCGCAGGAAAGGGGAGTGAGGTCGAACAGGTTCAGCACGCCGGTGCGGGAGACGAGCGGCTCCTGGCTCAACTCGAAAAAGGTGCCGCAGCGCGTTAGGCAAATGACCGGCGGATTCCGGTGCGCCAGCAGGTTGAGTTTGTCGGTCTGTCCGGTTTCGCGAAACCGTTTCACCGCCGTCTCGTACGACACCGTTTCCGTGCTGATCGTGAGATCCTGCCGCACCGTTTCGAGCATGGCCTGTTTCAGACGTGCCACCTGATCACGCAACGCGTCTTCCGAACATTCCTCCCACTCGACCGTGCAGTAGAGACCCGTGCCGATCGAGTTGCGCACGCGGCAGCCCACGTCCGGAAAAAGCTCGTGGACGGTTTTGGCCAACAGGAAACAGAGTGACGCGCGGTAGATGGCCCAACCGCGGGGATCCCGGATCGTCAGGGGCTCGACCTTCGCATCCGTGATGAACGACATAAAAAGAGGCTGCACCATGTTGTTCACTACCGCCCCCAGCACGGGGAACCCGTCCCGGTCGACCGAAGGCAGCAATTCGCTGATACGAGTGCCGACGGCCACGACCATCGGCTCCTGCCCTTTGACTGTCACGGTAATGGTGTGCATGACGCTTCCTGTTCCGGGTTGTTACCCTTTTTCGCCTCCTTCAGCGTACCCTCAAACAGGTCAAAGACCAGCATGCGGCACTCGATCGGCCCGTTGAAAAAAGGGATGCGCCGCGACGAACGCAGCCCGATACGGCGCGACAACTCGAGGTTACCCGTCAGGACGCAACCGGTATAGCCCACGGCCTGACGCTTGAAAAAATCGCCGATGCGGCGGTAAAGCGGCTCCAGCGCCTCACCTGACGCAGGCTCATCCGCAGCAGACTCGGCATCCGTTTCCGCCGTGCTCTCCACTGCGACGCCCGAGGCCAGACGCTGCCCATAGGGCGGGTTCAGGAAAATCACCCCCGGCGGCGGGGGCAACTGCGTCGCCTCGAAATCGCAGGCGGCAAAGGTGATGTGTTCGGAGACGCCCGCCGCGATGGCGTTGAGCCGCGCGGATTCAAGCGTCTCGGGGTCGATGTCCGTGGCGAGGATCGGCGGCAGGCCCTCCCGGCGTTCCTGATCGCGCGCGGTAGCCACCATGTCTTTCCAAATCTGTTCCGGCGAGGCACCGAAACGTTGCCGCACACTCGCTCCCGCGCGCTCGCCGGGAATCGTGATGCGGTACCCTTTGATGGCCATGAACCCGAAGTGGCTCTTGAAGCTGCCCGGCGCACGGTTGAGCGCCAGCAGCGCGGCCTCGATCGCCGGGGTCCCGCTACCGCACATCGGCACGACAAACGGGCTGTTGGCATCCCATCCCGAAGCCAGCACGCATCCGGCCGCCAGGGTCTCCTGCAACGGCGCGGTTCCCGGCGTGATGCGATACCCGCGTTTGGAGAGCGGCTCGCCTCCCGTGGTGTCCAGATAGATGATGAGCTCGGTTCTCTGCCAATAGACAAAGATTGCGGCGCCGTGGGTTTCGCGGCCCGAATCGGGACGACTGCCGCACTGCTGCCGCATACGGTCGGCGATCGCGTCTTTGGCCTTGAGCGCGGCCATGCGGGTGTCGCGGATCGCGTCCGTGCGCGTCACGCTGTTCACCGTGAAATACCCGTCCGGCTCCAGCAGGTTTTCCCAATCGATGGATTTGACGTCGTCGTAAAACTCGCGGAGGTTGCGGCACTCGGTCCGCAACAGCGGCGCGAGCACACGGTGCGCGGTGCGGAGCCGCAAGTTCAGCGTCATCATGTCGCGCATGGTGCCGCGGACCACCACCGTCTGTGCGGTGGTGTCCACAATGCGGTAACCGAGCCGCTTGAGTTCGCCGACCGTCTGCGGCGCCAACCCGCGCGCGCAGGAGATGATCAGCGGATACGTGTCTTTCCAAAGATTCATGTTCAGGCCTTACAAAACCACAAAGGTCACAAAGATTCCGGATTCCGACCTCTTCGTGGCCTTCGTGGCTTTGCGCAAACATTCCGACCGGGCGGATGCCCCGTCAGAATTCCCAGCCGGGACGGATGTGCGGTTTGACCAACGCGTTGGCTGCGGCGTTGTTGGCAAACTCCTGTTTACGGCTGTCCCACTTCAGCTTGCCGGGGACCTGCTGCGCGACGCAGCCGACCAGCATGCTTTCCAGCATCGGCACCGAATGGTCCACATCCGAGAAGCACACGTCCTGACCCTTGCAGGCGTTGACGAACTCGAGGTAGTGGCCATTGGTGTTGGGGCGGAACTTCGCCGGGATGACTGCCTCGGTCAGCGCCTCATGCTTGGACATCGACTTCATCTTCGCCTCGTCGTTGAAGGCGATGTAGCCGTCCGCGCCGTAGTCGTTGGTGCTGCAGACCATGCCTTTGCTGCCCATGATCAGGCAGCCGGTGTTCGGCACCTGACCCAGTGTCGCGACGACTTTGGGCATGATCTCTGCCGAAGGCTTGAGATTGCCGTCATACCAGTAGAGCGTCACCCGCGGCAGACGGCCGCGCGCGGCATAGGTCAGCCGCACGATGCTCTTGTTGGGATAGGTCTCGTTATTCTTACCCTCGATCTGGATGCACTCGGCCGACTCGACCGCGCCCAGGCGCAAACCGCGGAACGGCAGGTTCATGGTGTGGCAGGCCATGTCCCCGAACGCGCCGGTGCCGAAATCAAAAAAGCCGCGCCACTTGAAGGTGTGGTAGACGCCGGCCTTGAACGGGCGCACCGGTGCCGTGCCGAGGTAGCTGTCCCAATCGAGCGTCTCCGGAATCGGGTCCGACCCCTCGGGCCTGCCGATGCCCTGCGGCCATATCGGGCGATTGGTCCACACATGCACCTCGGTCACATCACCGAGGACACCGGCTTGCAACAGTTCAGCGTTACGGCGCAGGCCGTTGTTGGCACTGCCCTGATTGCCCATCTGCGTCACCACACCGCAGCTCTTGGCGACCTTTTCAAAATAACGCGCCTCCCAGATCGTGCGCACCAGCGGCTTCTGCACAAACACATGGCACCCCTGCTTCATGGCGCGGATCGCGGCGGGCGCATGCATGTGGTCCGGCGTCGAAACCGTCACGGCGTCCAGATTCTTGCACTCGTCCAGCATCTTACGGAAATCGCTGTAGCACTTGACCTGCGAGGGTTTGACCCCCGCTTTCTCCAACTCGGCCAAGGCCTTGTTGATCGGATTGCGGTCCACGTCGCAGAGCGCCACAATGTTCTCGCCGTTCTTGAACATCGGCATCCAGTCGCTCCATCCCTTGCCGCCCACACCGACCACGCCGATATTGAGCTTCTCGCCCGGCTTACGGAATCTCGGCGCGACCGTGCGCGTCACCGCCGGATAGCGGCCCGCCGCTCCGGTGGTCTCGCATCCGCCCGCGACCAGCGACGCCGCCGCCAGTGCCGATCCCCTGATAAAATCACGACGATTGAACTGCATCATGTTGATCCCCTTTTCCTTTCTGTAATCCATCCACCTTCTTCATACAAACAAAACAGGAAAAGAGTTTAATTCGTTTCGTGCCGAAAAAGCAACTCTTTGCTACGATTATTTCAAATCGGAGGAAGAGGATGAATCAAAAAGACCGTGCTTTTTTAGCGGCCCGCGTGGGCCGGATGGAACAAATGGCCGCGATTCGGCGGTTGGTGGAGGAGGACGGCCGGGGACGCGGCATGCGCGTACTGGACTTCGAATCCGGCAGCGGACTCGCGTTTTCCGTGTATCCGGACCGCGGCATGGATATCGGCCCGGCGCGGTACAAAGGCATCCCGCTGGCCTGGCTCGCATGCCAGCCGCCCGCCGTGCCCCACGCCTACGACCCCGAGGGATGCGAGTGGCTGCGGACCTGGGGCGGCGGCCTGCTCACCGGTTGCGGCCTGCTGAATGTCGGCGGACCGTGCGCAGCGGACGGCGAACGCCACGGTCTGCACGGCCGGTTGAGCCACCTCGCAGCCGAGGAGGTGAACACCTCCGCAGCCTGGACGCCAGACGGCACGTATACCCTGAGCGCCAGCGGACGCATGCGTCACGCCCGGGTCTTCGGCGAGAACCTCACGCTCACGCGCACGATCTCGACCGCCTTCGACACGCCGTCCATCACCGTGCGCGACACGATCGAGAACCTGGGCTTCGCGCCCACGCCCGTGATGCTGCTCTACCACATGAACCTCGGCTGGCCGCTGGTGGACCCGGAAGCCACACTTGTGATGCCCGACCATCCCGTGACCCCGCAGAACGAGCATGCCGCGGCCGGGCTCGCGGAGTGGCAGCGTTTCGCCGCTCCCGCGCCGGGCTTCCGCGAACAGGTCTACTACCACACCCTGCCAGCCGACGAACAGGGGCTGGCCTCGGCCGCGTTGGTGAATCCGCAGTTGCGCCTCTCCCTGCGCGTGACCTACCGCGTGGCAGAACTCCCTTTCCTGATTCAGTGGAAAATGTGCGGCCAAGGCGAATACGTTCTGGGGCTTGAACCCGCCAACTGTTACCCCGAGGGCCGGGAGGCCGCAGCCCAACGCGATCTCTTGCGCACACTTGAACCGGGTGAACGTCTGGAAACGTTCCTGCGCCTCTCGGTCGAACCGCTCGCCTAAGCCCCATGCCCCTGCCGTGCACACAGCGGGAGATCCGGCAACTCGGCTGGGACGCGCCGGATGTGATTCTGGTCTCGGGTGACGCCTACATCGATTCGCCCTATTCCGGCGTGGCCGTGATCGGTCGTGTGCTCGAACGCGAAGGCTTCCGCACCGCGATCCTGTCCCAGCCCGATCCCGCCTCGACGGAGGCCTTCCGCAGCCTCGGCGAACCGCGCCTCTTCTGGGGCGTCACCAGCGGATGCGTGGATTCCATGGTCGCCAACTACACCGCCGCCGGCCGCCGCCGCAGACAGGATGACTTCACTCCCGGCGGCGTCAACAACGCCCGGCCCGACCGCGCGGTGATCGTCTACTGCAACCAAATCCGCGCCGCCTTCAAGCCCTGCAAACCGATCGTCATCGGCGGCATCGAGGCCAGCCTGCGACGGATCGCGCATTACGACTGTTGGTCCGATACCGTGCGGCGCCCCCTGCTGTTCGACGCCAAAGCTGATGCGCTCGTCTACGGTATGGGGGAGCGCACAATCACGGCGTTGGCCCGCGCATGGCGTGACGGTACCGACTGGCGCGGCTTGCGCGGCCTCTGCCACGCCCTGCCGGCCTCATCGCAGGCACGGCCCGCAAACGCTGTCGCTCTTCCGGATTTCAACACCGTGGCCGCGCCCACCCCGGAAGGGCGATCCGCCTTTCTGGAGATGTTCCGCCTCTTCGCAACCAACCAAGAGGCTCACACGGCCAGTCCCCTCCTGCAAAAAGTGGACACCCGGTGCCTGGTGCACAACCCGCCTGCGCCGCCCCTCACCTCGGCTGAGCTGGATGCCGTCTACGCCCTGCCGTTCACGCTCGACCCCCATCCCGCTGTGGCGGCCCGCGGCCCCATCCGCGCACTGGACACCATCCGTTTCTCGCTGACCACCCACCGCGGCTGTTACGGGGCGTGCCGCTTCTGCGCCATCGCCATGCACCAGGGTCGCCAAGTGGTCAGCCGCTCACAATCGGCGATCCTCGACGAGGCCCGCCGCATGACACGCCATCCGGCGTTCACCGGCATCCTCCGCGACGTGGGCGGACCCACCGCCAACATGTACGGCTTCGACTGTTCGCGCAAAACGCTCCAAGGCGCCTGCCCCGACCGGGAATGCCTCTTCCCCGCGTGCTGTGACTCGCTGCGCCCCAACCACGGACCGCAGCGGGAACTGCTCGCCAGCCTACGCCGCCTGCCCGGCGTGCGCAAGGTGTTCGTGGCCTCCGGCATCCGGCCGGACCTGATTGCCGCAGACCCGCGTCACGGCGACGGCTACATCGATGATCTCGCGGCCCATCATGTCTCGGGACAGATCAAACTCGCGCCCGAGCACACCGAACCGCGGGTGCTCGCCGCCATGGGCAAACCCGGTCTCGACGCGCTTCTGACCTTCAAACGGAAATTCGAGGCCGCCAATCGCAGGCACGGCCTCCGGCAATTCCTCACTTACTACTTCATCGCTGCGCACCCTGGCTGCACCGATGACGACATGCGCCGCCTGCGGCGGTTTGTCGCCTCGCATTTGCACCTCAACCCCGAGCAGGTGCAGATCTTCACCCCGACGCCCTCTACTTGGTCTACCGCGATGTACTACACCGGTTACGACCCGTTCAGCGGCACCCCTATCCACGTCACCCGGAACCCGCGCGACAAACAGCGGCAAAAGGCGATTCTGGCACCCGACGCGGCGAGAGCCCGTAACCTCGTCATCACGAAACGGGGATAATACAAGACGTAACCTAAAAAGAGCAGTTGAACCTTCAACTCTCCTTGGTTTCAAGGTTTCGGGGTTTCTGGTTTCAGGGTTTCAAGGTTTCTGGTTTCAGGGTTTCATCCAAATCGGGATCGGGGTCGGGATCGCTTTCGGAATCGATTGTTTAACCACGGGACACTCTCCTTGGTTTCAAGGTTTCTGGGTTTCAGGGTTTCTGGGTTTCAGGGTTTCATCCAAATCGCTATCGGGATCGGGATCGCTATCGGGATCGCTTGCTTAACCACAGCCTCACAGCCTCACAGTCTCACAGTCTCACAGCCTTTCTCCTCGCTTACACAAGGGATTCCGGCGGTGCCAGACGGCAAAGCAGCGCCTGCGCGGCAGCCGTCTCCGCGGCCCGTTTGGTGCGGCCCTCTCCTTCTGCCTCGTGCCCTCCCGCCACCCGTACCCGCACGGTGTAGACCGGCCCGTGGTCCGGACCGCTCCTCCCGATCAGTTCATAGGTCGGCGAATTCGGCCAGGCGTGCCGCTGCGCCAATTCCTGCAACGCCCCTTTAGGATTGCCACGCCAAGGCACGGCCTCCTCTTCCTCCGGGTCCAGCCGCCGGTAGACGCGCCACACCGCGTCCCATCCGCCCTCGCGCCATATAGCGCCGAAAACCGCTTCCAGCGCGTCGGCGAGCATACGGTCCTGATCGCGCGCGCCATTCTCCTCTTCGCGCTGACCGATCCGTAGACAGGCACCGAGCCCGAGCCGACGCGCCAAGTTGGCGAGCGCCCCGCGGTTCACCTGCAGACTGCGCCGCACCGTGAGGTTTCCCTCATCCTCGGCCAGATAACGGTCGTAGAGACTCTGCGCGGCGAGCAGGCCGAGAACCGCATCCCCCAGAAATTCCAGTCGTTGGTTATCCGGAATCGCGCCCACCACACGCCCCGCACGGAAGGAGGGAGAGGTCAACGCGGTGCGCAGCAGTTCCCGGTCGCGGAAGACGTATCCCAACCGCGCCTCGAACGCATCGAGCGGATCTGTCTTTCCTTCCGGCACCGGTCGCCCCTCCCCTTTTCCCGCGACGGTCAATATTCGATCTGGAAATCGATGAACTCGGCCGGGATGCCGAGCCGCCGCCGGATGAGTTCCGCCAACGCCCGGACACCGAACGTCTCGGTGGCATAATGCCCGGCGAACAGCACGGTCTGCCCCAACTGTTCGGCCAGGTTATACCCCTGCAGACTGGACTCCCCCGTAAGATAGGCATCGACCCCATGTGCGGCAGCCTGATCGATCATGTCCGCCGCCCCGCCCGAAACAACGCCTACCGTCCGGATACTACGCTTGCCGAAGGGCAACAGGCGGCAGGCCGGCGCCACAACCTTCTGCACCCGCTTGAAAAACCTTTCCAATGGCATTGCCCGCTCGTAGGCGGCAACGAAGCCGATGGTCTCCCCGTGATAGGTAAAGGCCGGAACCGGCCGCCGCAACCCGAGGGCTTTGCAGAGCCGCGCGTTGTTACCGTAGCGCGGATGGGCGTCCAGCGGCAGGTGCGCCGCATAGACCGCGAGGTTGTGCGCGAGCGCGAAGGAGACCAGCCGGTGGTTCAGCCCGGTGATCCGCTTGAGCGAGTCGCCCCAGCTCACGCCGTGATGACAAACCACCGCGTCCGCCCCCCGGGCCGCCGCGGCCTCCAACAGGCGCAGACTGGCGTCCACCCCGGCGACCACGCGCGTCACGCTTCCGTTGTTAGCGATTTGCAACCCGTTGTTCGACGCGTCACGAAAACGGCCGATCTCCAGGGTCTCGTCCAACAGGCTCTCCAACGCCGATAGGGTAACCGTCATCATTTTATCCCGGACAGCGATTCCTGCACTGCCCCATGTGATTTATAATGTAATCGTTTTACCTGTGGAACGCAAGGGAACGGTATCGGGTCGTGACAGGGGGGGGAGTCATCGTGTACGGGTACGTGAACGAGGACGGGTATGGGGCATGGCCAACGTTCACGTTCTCCAAATCGCTATCGGTATCGCTATCGCTATCGGTATCGCTATCGGGTTCGGTATCGCTATCGGTATCGCTATCGGGTTCGAAATCGACTGTTGCGCCCACGCAGTGGCCCGCGGCGACAAGTGTAATGATGGCGGCGATCCCGATGGCGCCGCAATGGAACCCTGAAACGCATGACCTTCGCACACCCCTGTCGCGCACCGATTACGGTAGGGACGCCTTCCCGAATGGCAAAACAGCCCGGTTTTTATAAACCTTACTTTAACAAAGTGAGGGGGCATGGTTTTGCGAGAGTACGGGGGTGGTCCGTCAAATAGAAAAGACACCGTAGGTTTTTTGAGGCGGTGACGATCCGTCAAATACTGGACACCGAGGGCGTCCCGAGACGGGGGGCGCAAGGACGTTAAGGGTTGCCGGGGTCCGCGTATCCCGACGCGGCCGC